>NZ_FQVJ01000001.1 GCF_900129125.1 Acidocella aminolytica 101 = DSM 11237
TTACAGTACAGCTTTCACCTGCAAGCCGAAGACCCATGCATTGGGGATATGGGTGTAGGAGAACGTGCCTGGATCCATCACATATTGCATATTCGGATGGATAGTCAGCCAGGGCGTGGCGCGGAAGCCATAGCCAAATTCAAGAACGCCTTCGCCTGTGGACAGGTTGGTTAAAGTCCCGTTTGACGCTGCTTCCTTCGCGTCCACGGCACGCTTGTTGAGAATGGCGCGGACATAGCCTAGATCGATAAAGTCATTCGGCCGTGAGGCGAAGGGGCCTTGCGCGATCAACCCGCCCAGCACGGAACCTTGGAACAATGCTGTGGTCGGATCGGAATAAGAGACCATGGCAATGGCAACCAACCCCCTCTTCGGTGTACCGAAATTCACCAGCATCTGATGGCCGATGGCATAAAAGCCATAGCGCCCGCTCTGCATGTCAGAGCTGTTGGTGACGGAAGCCGCATCGCTGGTATCGTAATAAGCGCCAACCTTGTACTCGCCAGGCAAGCCGCCCAGCGTCATCTTGTACCCGGCCTCAACGGGGATCAGCGCGCCGGTGGAGCCGGACATACTGATCTTCAGGCCATTATTCTTCTCGTAATAGCCGGGGTTCACATCATACACGCCGGTTTCGAGATAGAGAGATGGCACTGGCGTAATCTTGATCCGCCCGCCCCATTTTCCTGTGGGGTAATCCGACCAGCCGGAAGACGCTGGCAGGTTCTGCGCATGCGCGCAGAAGCCAACGTTCTGGAAGTCGCAGCCATCCTCGATCTCGCCAAAGTCGTTACCCATCGGCGCGAATCCCACCTTGGTGTTGACCACGCCATGGTCGAAATTCTGCTCATAAGAGAGCTCGGTGAGGCGTAGCGTTTCACCCGCGCCGTAAACTTCCTGCACCGCTAGACGGTTGCCGATGAAGTCCGACGAGACAGAGCGACCCTGACGCTGGTTGAAGGCAATATGCAGCGTTCCCCCCTGCAGCCCAAACAGTTTACCCATATCAAGGTTCACGCCAAAGCCAAGCTGCTGCGCATAGCCATTGCCCTGCCGCTTGCCGCCGGAAAAGGCGTCCGCAAAATTGCCGTCATAGAACCCTTTGAAGGTCAAACCGGCATCTTCAAGCTTCGTCCGACCGCCATTCCAGTTCCCCGTCATCGTCGGACGTGTCAGAAAACTGTCAATAAAAGAACTCTGCGCGTGGGCGTTGGTAGCGCAAATAGTGGCGCTGAATGAGAATGTTGTTAGGAAAAAAGCGCGAAGACGCTTCTGCGCGATTTTTGAGCGCATTTGAAAACCTTTCGTCCCTGTTGTTTTTGTCGGGGGCGGCCCAATATATTTTCCCGGCACGGCCGCCGCGTGCCGGAAAAAAGGCTTAGGCGCTATGCCTGAGCGTGATCGGCTTCAGTTCGCCGATTCCAAAAATCCAGGATAGTGCGCCTACCAGGGCAACCCCGCCGACGAAGATCAAGGCCCCGACAAAGGAGCCAGTATCCTGCACGATAAAGCCGATGACGATGGGAATGACGATACCGGAGAGGTTCGCTGCCGCGTTGAACAGTCCGCCTACAAGACCGAGCTTGCCTAAAGGAGAAATCTCCGACAGCACCGACCAGCCGGAAGAAGACATGGCTTGGCAGAAGAAGGCGAATGACAGAATGGCGATGACCATATTGTCAGACTTCACATAGTTGCAGGCGATGATTGTGGAAGCCCCAAGCAAGCCCATGATGACGGGCAGCTTACGCGCCACGCCGAGGCTTACACCACGATGCAGCAGCTTGTCGGACAGCCAGCCAGCGAACAGAATACCAAAGAAACCCGCAATGTAGGGCAGCGATGCAAAGAAACCGACCTTGATCCAGCCCATGTGACGCGCGGTCGCGAGATAGGTGGGGAACCAAGTGAGGAAGAAGATGAAGGTGGAGTAAACCGAGAACTGACCGATCAGCAGACCCCAGATCTGGCGGTGACGGAACAGCTCAGCCACATCGGCCCATTTGAATTTTTGACCCGACACGCCCTTGCCGGTGAGGCCACCGCCCGCGGCAATATGCTGCAATTCAGCTTGGCTGACGGACTTGCTCTCGTGTGGGTCACGGTATTTGGCGATCCAGATGGCGGCGATGATCAGGCCGGCGATACCGGTAACGATGAACAAAGAGGGCCAGCCAAAACTCTGGAGCAGCCAGAACAGGCCCGGGGTCAGGAACCCAAGACCGACATATTCAGCGGCGGTATAGATGCCAATGGCGCGCGCGCGTTCCTTACGGGGGAACCACATGCCAACAATATTGCTGTTTGCTGGGAAGCAGGGAGCTTCCGCAAGGCCGAGGCCAACGCGTAGCCCGATAAACCCGCCCACGGATGAGGCGAACGCCTGGCCCAGCGTGAACAAAGACCAGAAAGCCAAGGCCAGGAAATAGATGATACGGTTGCCAAAGCGGTCCAGCATGGCCCCGAGGGGTATCTGAGCCGCGAAATAGCTCCAGGAAAAGGCGGAGAACACGAAGCCCATCATCGCTGCGTCGATATGCATTTCGCTGCGAATGCTCGGGGCCGCAATGCCGATGATGGCTCGGTCCAGATAATTGACGAGCACGGCCAAACAGACCAGGCCCAGCATGAAGAAGCGCGTGCCACCGATGCGCGAGGCACCGGCGGCGCTGGCGCCTGTTGTGGTGATGTCTGACATGTTCAACTCCCTCTGTTTGAACAGTGTTTATAAGGTTGGACGTTGACGGCGGTGGGGTTAGACGCTGAAGCTGGTAAGCATACGCTCCGCATCAGGTTCCTGCCCGGTGAATAAGCGGAAAGCTTCCACGGCCTGAAACACGGCCATGCCGCCGCCATCGCTGACCCGACAGCCAAGGGCGCGGGCAGTTTGCACGAGGGCGGTTTCCAGCGGGAAATAAACAATCTCGGCCACCCACAGGTCGGGGCGCAGAAGAGTCGCGGGCAAGGGCAGGCCGGGATGAGCGGCCATGCCCATAGGCGTACAATTTACGAGGCCGGTGGCGCTTTGCATTGACAGTTCCGGCGTGTCGGCGGCCTCGATTTTCGCCGCGGGGAAAAGCGGCGCGTAGCGAGCGACCAGGCTTTCTGCGCGGGAGAGGTCAGTATCTATAAGAGTGAGTTTGGCCGCGCCGAGTTTCAGCAAAGCGTAAGCGACGGCACTGCCCGCGCCTCCGGCGCCGATTTGCACAGCATGGGCCATATCGGCGCCATTGAGACGGCGGTGAAAGTTTTCGGAAAAGCCAGACCAGTCGGTATTATGGCCGATGCGCCTTCCGTCGCGGAGCAGCACGGTGTTCACGGCGCCCAGGGCCTGTGCGTCGGCAGAGAGTTCGTTCAGCAGGGGAATAACGGCCTGTTTGCAGGGATGTGTAACATTCACTCCCGCATAGCCTGCGGCTTCGATGTCAGTCAGAAGCTTCGGCAGGTCGCTGACATTCAGATTCAGGGCGGAAAGGTCGAACAGATCATAACGGATATTTAGCCCTTGTGCCTTGCCTTCTGCCATCTGCATGCGCGGCGTGCGGGATGGGCCGATGCCTTCGCCAATCAAACCAAGGAGGATTTGGCCGTTGGTATGTGCGGGGGCAATGCCGGTGGGAGCCGGGGCGACATGATTCATGATAAGGACATTCCCTAACCAATGTGAGCACGCGGAACAGGCGCGCCGTGAAAACGAAACACTCCAAAAATACTTATGCAGGTGCCGGAGCCCGGTTTATTTTTGCTTCGTGAGTTAGTAACTAACCAAATAGAACATTTCAAGCATTTTTTTGCCGCGACTCTGTTCGGGACATGCGATATAATGCTGCTAAGGAGGGTATTCGCCGTGCATCCATTAAAAAAACTGCCTAAATCCATCGCTACGGTGTCACTGTCCGGTACATTGGCAGATAAGTTGGAAGCTGCTGCCGCTGTTGGATATGAGGGGGTGGAAATTTTTGAGGCGGACCTTCTAGCGTTTGATGGCACGCCGCGCGATGTGCGCAAGATGGTAGCCGATTTGGGGTTGGAGATTTTCATGTTCCAGCCCTTCCGAGATTTCGAGGGGCTGGGCCCCGCGCAATTTCAGCGCAATTTGGATAGGGCGGAGCGTAAATTCGATGTGATGGCGGAGTTGGGCACGGATTTACTGCTGCTTTGCTCCAATGTGCAGCCCCATGCGGAGGGCAACCCGGCACAGTTGACGGCCGAGTTGTCCGAACTGGCGCTGCGGGCTGCCAAGCGGGGGGTACGGATTGCGTATGAGGCGCTGGCCTGGGGGACGCATGTGAAATTTTGGCGGCAGGCGTGGGACCTAGTGCAGCGCGTCAGCCAGCCATCCTTCGGGTTGGCGCTCGATAGTTTTCATACCCTTTCGCTGGGAGATTCGTTGGCCGGGATCGAGCGCGTGCCGGGAGAGAAAATTTTCTTCATCCAGCTTGCGGACGCGCCGAAGCTTTCGTTGGATGTGCTCTCCTGGAGCCGCCATTACCGCAACTTCCCGGGCCAGGGGGATTTCGACGTGGCGGGCTTTACCCATGCGGCGTTGGCTGCGGGTTATAGCGGGCCGCTGAGCTTGGAGATTTTCAACGACAATTTCCGTGCCGGCCCCACTCGCCCGACGGCGCTGGATGGCTTGCGGTCGCTGATTTGGGTGGAAGCCGAGGCCGGGCGGACCGAACTGCCTGAACCGCCGGCACTGGGCGGGGTCGAGTTTGTCGAGTTCGCCGTGGATGCGCGGGCCGGTGCGGCGCTGGGGCGATATCTGGCAGCAATGGGCTTTGCTAGGGCAGGCAAGCATCGCTCCAAAGCGGTCGAACTGTACCGGCTGGGTGGGGTGAATATCGTGCTGAATGCGGAGCCGGATAGCGCGGCTTCTGAACATTTCGCACTGCATGGGCCGTCTGTGTGTGCGTTGGCGTTGAAGGTGAATGATGTGCCCCGCACCCTGGCACGCGCTCAGGCGCTGCTATGCCCAACATGGGCGGAGCGGACCGGCCCTGGTGAGCACCGCATCCCGGCTGTGCGGGAGCCGGATGGTACATTGCTTTATCTGGTGGATGAAGTGGCTTCCCAGCAGATGTGGGGGGCGGATTTTGATCTGGCAGCGCATGTGCCAGTGGCAGCCAGCGCGTTGCCGCGAATCGATCACATCGCCCAGGCGCTGAATCCAGGCTCCATGGACCGGTTTATTCTGTTTTATCGTACTTTGTTCAATTTGGTGCCGGAGCCGACAATAGAATATGCCGACCGATTTGGGCTTGTGCGCTCACGCACAATGAAAAACACCACTGGTAGTGTACGGATTCCGCTGAACATTTCCGAAAGCCCAGCGACAGAGACGGCGCGTTTTGTCGCAGCTGGGGCCGGGGCGGGGGTGCATCATATCGCCATTGCGACGCCGGACCTGAAAGTGGCGGCATCCCATTCTACCGAAGCTGGTATGGCCCCCGTGCCGATTCCCGCAAATTATTATGAGGATCTGGAGGCGCGCTTCGGGCTTGAAGATGAGCAACTGCGGGAGATGCGCCACCATGGCATTCTGTATGACCGGGATGCGGGGGGTGAATTCTTCCACGCTTATTTGCCGCATTTCCAGGGGCGCTTCTTTTTTGAACTGCTGGAGCGCCATGGCTACCAGGGCTACGGCGCGAATAATGCGCCCATCCGCTTGGCGGCGATGGCGCGCAAGCTCACCACCGCCTGATTATTCGGGAGTTGTCATCAAAAGCAGGATAGAATCCGCAATATATCGGCGCTGACGCTCCCGTGCGCGGGCGGCGCCGATATCAATACTATATAAAGTGCCGAACGTCGCGCGGTTGGAAACCCGGTAGAAGGAAAGGGCGCTGATCATCATATGCAGCTCCCGCGGCTCAATCTGCCGTTTGAACACACCGGTTTTGTAACCGCGCTCCAGAATATCGGTCAGCACCTCGATGGCGGGGCTGTTGGTCCGGCGCAGCAGCTCTGAATCGCGCACATGTTCGGCATTGTGGATGTTCTCGATCATCACCAGCCGAACGAATTCCGGGTGGGCCTCGTGATAGTCGAAATTGAATTCGATCAGCCGGCGCAAGGCTGTTTCAGGGTCGAGCTCATCGAGCTTCATATGCGCCTCGATCTGTCTTATCCCGCTATAAGAACGTTCAAGAACAGCGACGTAGAGCCCCTCCTTGCTGCCGAAATAATAATAGATCATCCGTTTGGTGGTATGCGTTCGAGCCGCGATGGCGTCCACGCGCGCGCCGGAGAGCCCGAATTTGGCGAATTCCTCTGCCGCGACGCGTAAGATGTCTTGTTTCGTGCGCTCAGGGTCGCGGGCGCGGGCAGGTGGAGTGGTCTCGGCCAGTTGGCTTACGTCTTCCATGTTTTACCTTGTTACTGAGGCTGGCTGCTTAAGGAGCATGACGGTTGGGGCCTTATGGCAATTCAAGGTTGTTGATATCGATCACCATCATGCCTGCGCGGCTGGCAGCTTCCAACCCCTGTGGACTATCTTCGAATACAAGGCAGCGATCAGGCGTGATATTGAGGCGTTTGGCTGCTTCAAGAAACAGGTCCGGGGCGGGTTTCGGGGTGGGAACGTCGTCAATGGTGACAATTTCATCAAATAAGTCAGCAAGGCCGGTAGCGGTGAGTGTGGCGTTGACAATGGCCGCGGGACCTGAGGAGGCCACAGCCAGCCGCCGCTGCCCATGATGCTGGCGGGCAATGGCGGTAACGGTGCCGATCTCCTGCAATGTGTGCAAATTGGTCAGCACGCTGTGGCGTAACAGCCTGATAACCTCATCGCGGGGCAAAGTTGTGCCGAAATGCGCGTCCACCTCATCCATGAGCAGATGTTCTGAAAGGCCGGTGCGTGGGCGGAACCAGTCCAGTTCTGGGGTGGCGTCAAAAGGGCGCAACGCATCCATCCACGCGCGGGCGTAGAGGGGCGGCGTGTCCACCAGCGTGCCGTCGCAATCGAAGATAAGGCCTTGGATGTGGTCGGGGATCAGCATGATGCCAGATGTGGAACATGGCAGGGTTGTTGCCAAGGCCGGGCGGTTAATTGCTTGCCTTCAGAAGGGGGATCGCTTAAAGGAACGCCATGGCAAATGCCTCTATCCTTGCTGGGCTGCTCCTTCGACTTATCCGCCCCTGAGCGATAAGTCCTTTTCGCGCGTGTTCTGAATGCCGCGCCCGCCGCTCAGGGGAATATATCCCGCTTTTACCTGAACAGGCCAGATTTTGGAGCAGTAACATGACGATCAATCATCCTAATTTCGGTAAGATGGACGAAAACCGTGTCGTCATCTTCGATACGACGCTGCGCGACGGCGAGCAGTCCCCCGGTTTCTCGATGAATTTGAACGAGAAGATCCGCATGGCGGAGGCGCTGGCGGCTTTGGGGGTGGATGTGCTGGAGGCGGGGTTTCCCATCGCTTCGCCCGGCGATTTCGAGAGCGTACAGCGCATTGCCGAGACGGTGAAGGGCCCGGTGATCACCGGCCTGTCCCGCTCCGCGCCGAACGACATTATCCGTGCAGGTGAGGCGATCCGCGCCGCTGAGCGCAAGCGTATCCATACCTTCATCTCCACCTCGCCGCTGCACATGAAGTATAAGCTGAAGATGGAGCCGGAGGTGGTGCTGGAGCACGTGACCAAATCCGTGACGCTGGCCCGTCAATATACTGATGACGTGGAATGGTCCGCCGAGGATGGCACCCGTACGGACATGGAGTTCCTGCTGCGCTGTGTGGAAGCCGCCATCAAGGCTGGTGCGACCACCATCAATATCCCTGACACGGTAGGTTATGCGGTGCCGGAGGATATGGAGCGGATTTTCTCGACCGTGCTGGAGAAGGTGCCGGGGGCTGACCAAGTTATCCTGTCCACCCATTGCCATAACGATCTGGGGTTGGCCGTGGCCAATGCTCTGGCGTCGCTGCGGGGCGGAGCGCGGCAGATTGAATGTACGATTAACGGCATTGGTGAGCGCGCGGGCAATGCCTCGCTGGAGGAGGTGGTGATGGCCATCCGCACCCGGCAGGACAACAACCCCTATATCAACGGCATTGAAACCACCCGACTGCTGCGGACGTCCAAGCTGCTGTCCACCATCACCGGCTTTGACGTGCAGCCGAACAAGGCGATCGTGGGCCGTAATGCCTTCGCCCATGAATCCGGCATTCATCAGGATGGTATGCTGAAGAACGCTGCCACCTATGAAATCATGACGCCGGAGAGTGTTGGTTGGCAGAAAACCTCCTTGGTGATGGGCAAGCATTCCGGCCGCGCCGCTTTCCGGGACAAGCTGAATGCACTCGGCTATGGCGATATCGGCGATAATGCGCTGAACGATGCCTTTACCCGCTTCAAGATTTTGGCCGATCGCAAGAAGGTTGTGTACGACGAGGATATTGTCGCGCTGGTGGATGACGAGGTGGTGCGCAGCCATGAAGCGATTAAGTTCGTGTCGTTGGAGGTGTGGGCTGGCTCGAAGGACAAGCCGCGCGCCGTGTTGGAACTGGAAGTGAATGGTGTCGTGAAAACTGCCGATGAGCGGGGCGACGGTCCGGTGGATGCCGCGTTCAACGCGATCCGCGCTATTTTCCCGCATACGGCGGAACTGCAGCTGTTCTCCGTGGGCGCGGTGACCGAGGGCACGGATGCCCAGGCCCGCTGCACTGTGCGTCTGGCCGAGGACGGTAAGAGTGTTGACGGGCAGGGGGCGGATACTGATACGATCGTAGCGGCCGTTCGGGCTTATATCCATGCGTTGAACAAGCTGGTGACCAAACGCACTCGCCACGCGCCTGAGGCCCTGAGCGCTTAAGTAAAAAATGTTCAAAACCGTCTTTTATAGCCAGTTTTGACGCGGCTTTGTAAATAAAAGACGATATTTTTTCACGCCCGGGCATGAGCATTCCGCTCTTGTGTCCGGGGGTTACAATGAATAGATACTGAGTCATCTCAAAGGGGTCGCACCGGTGCTTCGGGCCGGCGTGTCCCGCTGCAAAGGAGCGATTATATGAGCAAAGTCATTGGTATTGACCTCGGCACCACCAACTCGTGCGTGGCGGTGCTAGAGGGTAAGGATGTTCGCGTCATCGAGAACGCTGAGGGTGCGCGTACCACCCCGTCCATGGTCGCATTCGCCGATTCCGGTGAGCGTCTAGTCGGCCAGAGCGCCAAGCGGCAGGCCGTAACCAATCCGACCAACACGCTTTTCGCGGTGAAGCGTCTGATCGGCCGCCGCTATGATGACCCGACCGTGACCAAGGACAAGGGCCTCGTACCCTATGGCATCGTCAAGGGTGATAACGGAGATGCGTGGGTTGAGGCCAAGGGTGAGAAATACTCTCCCTCGCAGATTTCGTCTTACATCTTGACCAAGATGAAGGAGACGGCCGAGGCATATCTGGGCGAGACTGTGACCCAGGCGGTAATCACCGTGCCGGCTTACTTTAACGACGCCCAGCGCCAGGCGACCAAGGATGCTGGTAAGATTGCTGGTCTAGAAGTGCTGCGCATCATCAACGAGCCGACGGCAGCTGCCCTTGCCTATGGCATGGACAAGAAGAACGCTGGCACCATCGCAGTGTATGACCTTGGTGGCGGTACGTTCGACGTGTCCGTGCTCGAGCTGGGCGACGGCGTGTTCGAGGTGAAATCCACCAATGGCGATACCTTCCTGGGTGGTGAGGATTTCGACGCGCGCATCATCGACTACCTGGCTACCGAGTTCCAGAAAGATCAGGGCATCGACCTGCGTAAGGATAAGCTTGCCCTGCAGCGCCTGAAGGAAGCCGCGGAGAAGGCGAAGATCGAGCTGTCCTCGTCAAAAGAGACCGAGATCAACCTCCCCTTCATCACGGCCGACGCCTCCGGGCCGAAGCATCTAGTGCTGAAGCTCTCCCGCGCGAAGCTGGAAAGCCTGGTGGATGACCTGATCGAACGCACCTTGGCTCCGTGCCGGGCGGCGCTGAAGGATGCCGGTGTGACCGCCGGTGAAATCTCTGAAGTGATCCTGGTGGGCGGCATGACCCGCATGCCGAAGGTGATCGAGACGGTGAAGAGCTTCTTCGGCAAGGAGCCCGCCCGTAACGTGAACCCGGACGAGGTTGTGGCCATCGGCGCAGCCATTCAGGGCGGCGTGCTGAAGGGGGACGTGAAGGACGTTCTGCTGCTGGACGTGACCCCGCTCTCTCTGGGCATTGAGACACTGGGTGGAGTGTTCACCCGCCTGATCGATCGCAATACCACCATCCCGACCAAGAAGAGCCAGACTTTCTCCACTGCTGAGGACGGCCAAACGGCCGTGACCATCAAGGTCTTCCAGGGCGAGCGCGAGATGGCTGCGGACAACAAGCTGCTCGGCAATTTTGACCTGCAGGGCATTCCCTCCGCTCCGCGCGGTGTGCCGCAGATCGAGGTGACCTTCGATATCGACGCGAACGGCATTGTGTCCGTCTCCGCGAAGGACAAGGCGACCGGCAAGGAGCAGCAGATCCGCATCCAGGCTTCTGGTGGTCTGTCCGATGCCGATATTGAGCGCATGGTGAAGGATGCCGAAGCCAACGCGGCGGCTGACAAGGCGCGGCGTGAGGCGGTGGAAACCCGCAACCAGACCGAAAGCCTGATCAACCAGGTTGAGAAGGCGCTGAAGGAAGGGGGCGATAAGGTGGCCCCCGCGGACAAGGCGGAAGCCGAAGCCGCGATTACCGAAGCGAAGTCGGCTCTGGAACGTGGCGATGCGGAGGCGGTGAAGGCCGCGTCCGAGAAGCTGACCCAGGTGGCCATGAAGATCGGTGAGGCCATGTATAAGGCCCAAGGTGAGGCGGGGCCCGCCGAGTCTGGTGCCGAAAGCGCTGGTCCGAACGGCGAGAAAGTCGTGGACGCGGATTTCGAGGACGTTGACGACAAGAACAAATCCGCTTGAACCCGGGTTTGATCTGACAAGTAAAGGTCCCGGGGCGCTGCTCCGGGATTTTCCGTTTTAGCCGATTAGTAAGGATTGAAGCGCCGCCATGGCTAAACTTGACTATTACGCCGTGCTGATGGTTGAGCGTAGCGCCAGCGCCGATGAGTTGAAGAAAGCTTACCGCAAGCTGGCGATGCAGCATCACCCAGACCGCAATCCCGGTGATGCGAAGGCCGAGCAGAAGTTTAAGGAAATCAACGAGGCTTATGACGTCCTGAAGGACGAAGATAAGCGCGCCGCTTATGACCGTTATGGTCATGCTGCCTTTGAGAATGGCGGTATGGGGGGCGGTGGCGCCGGTTTCGGCGGCTTTGGCTTTGAAGGCGGCCTTGGCGATATTTTCGAGCAAATGTTCGGTGGCGGTGGTCGGCGTGGCGCGGAGCGTACTCAGACCGGTGCGGATATCAAGGCGGCTATCGAGATTGACCTGACCGAGGCATTTACCGGGACCAAGGCGAATGTGCGGGTGTCCACGCGCATGGCCTGTGATGCCTGTGGTGGCTCCGGCTCGGCGGATAAGAACGCTACGGCCGATAATTGCAGCACTTGCGGCGGCATAGGGCGCGTGCGGGCCCAGCAGGGCTTTTTTGTCGTGGAGCGGACCTGCCCGACCTGTGGCGGGGCAGGTCGCGTGGTGCGTAACCCTTGCCGCGTTTGCTCCGGCGTGGGGACGGTGCCCCGTGAGCGGACATTGGCGGTACAGATTCCAGCCGGTGTGGAAGATGGCACGCGCATCCGCCTTTCCGGTGAGGGAGAGGCCGGGCCGCGAGGGACGGCGCCGGGGGATCTTTACGTGCATGTCGCTATCCGGCCGCATCCGATCTTTCAGCGCGATGGTGCCAATATTTTCTGCCGGGTGCCGCTACGCATGGGCCAGGCGGCTTTGGGCGGTGAGGTAGAAGTGCCGTCTATCGACGGAACTGCAGCCAAGGTGAAGATTCCGGCTGGCACGCAGTCGGGCGATCAGTTCCGGTTGCGCGGCAAGGGTTTCTCAGTGCTGCGCTCCACCCAGCGGGGCGATATGTATATTCAGGTTGCGGTGGAGACGCCGCAGAACCTCACCAAACGCCAGCGTGAACTGCTTGAGGAGTTCGAGCAAGAAACGGCCGGACAGAGCGCCTCTAGCCCGGAACATGAGGGCTTTTTCGCCAAGGTGAAGGAGTTTCTGAAAAATGTGGCGGAGGGCTGAGTCTCCGTCTTTTTGCCGTAATACAAGGCTAGGCAGGATGAGCGCTACGAATTGTAATCCTGCCTGCAGATGCGTTGCCGCACCGGGAGGGGGGATCTAAATTCAGCGGTCTTTGATAACTTCTTGTCTGGAACAGGAGTTTTGAATGCTGAAGAAAATCACGGGGGTAGCCTTGCTGCCTTTGTTGGCATTGGGGGCATGTACGGCGGCTGTTCCATCGGGGCCTACCATTGTGGCGATGCCCGGCCCGGGAAAGAGCTGGGATCAATTTCAGGGGGATAATGCGGCTTGTAAGGCTTATGCGTCAGCGCAGATGCCCAATGCCGGACAGGTGGCGGTTGGCACACACAATAACTCCGTAGCGACCGCGGCGGCGGGGACGTTGATTGGCGCGGGCATTGGCGCGGCATTAGGCTCGTTGGCGGGCAATGTTGGGGCTGGCGCGGCTATAGGGGCGGGGGCTGGCCTGCTTGGCGGCGCGGCTGCGGCAGGTAATAATACCCAGGACACGGCGGATTCCCTCCAGGGCCGTTATGATGTGGCCTATGCGCAGTGCATGGTGGGACATGGTGAAACGATTCAACAGCCTGTGGCGCCGATTTATGTTGCGCCCCCAGCCTATTACGCTCCCCCGCCGCCCGTTTACTATTACGCCCCTTACTGAAGCGAAGACCGCTCAAGGCGGCTCTGTGACACTTGTAGCGGATGCGCATTTGGTGCCGCCGCTGGAGAAGTTGCGCCGCAACCCATGGGCTTGGGGCGCGGCGTTGCTTTTACACCTGCTGGTGATTGCCGCAGTGCTGCTGGTGCGGGTGAGGATGCCGCAGCAACAGCAGAGTCCTCCGGCTGTTTCCGTGGTATTTGATAATGGCGGCACCAGCGCGCAGAATACGGGGCTGAAGAAGGCTTTGCCAGGCCCACCGCAAACCGCTGAAGCCCCGCCGCCAGCGCCTCCTCCTTCGCCGCCGCAAAGGCAGGCACCAAGCGTTGCCCCAAAACCCGCCCCGCCGCCACCTGCTGCGCAAACAGCCACGCAGGACGAGGTTCAAGTGCCGGATATGCAGCTGTCCCAACTTCCCGCACCGCCACCCGCGCCGCCCGCCCGTCCTAGGCAGCACGCAGCAGCGTCCTCTTCCGCTGCGCAGCAGAAATATGTGTTTCTGAACGGGATGAGCTACGGCAGACCAGCATCGATGGCGTCCCCCGCGTCGAAAGTGCCGAAAGGAATGAATTTCTCACTCCCGACCTCGAACACTCAGGCGGCCACGGCCTCGGACTTGTCGATTAAAGGTAATGCCGGTGCGGATTGGGATGCAGCCTTAACGAAATGGGTGCAGGAACACGCCTATTATCCGCAAGCCGCTGCCGAGCAGGGGCAGGAGGGTACGGCCACCGTGGAGTTCACCGTGGACCGCAGTGGCCATGTGACGGGACTGCGGTTGCTGCAATCGGCCGGGTCGCCGTTCCTGGATCAGGCATGGGAGCAGCTTTTTAAGGACAATACGCTGCCGCCTTTCCCGCCCGACGCGAAAGATAACCATGTCACGGTGCGCTATACGGTCCATTACAAGCTGATCCGTTAAGGCTGGCGGCTTGCGCCGACTCGTTTATTCTGGCTCAACCGGTGGAATGGACGCGCATGTTTTCGGCATTACCCAGAGCTTAACCGGTAAGAGCTGGGTTTGGCGGCCAGGGCAGCACGAACGTCAGGGGGAGGGCTTGGCGCAGCAACTCGGTGTGCCTGACCTGATGGGACGGCTGCTGGCCGCGCGTGGTGTGACCGCTGATCACGCCGCAAATTTCCTCGACCCTACGCTGCGGGCCATGCTGCCTGACCCTTCCAGCATGGTGGACATGGATAGTGCCGCTGTCCGTTTGGCTGATGCTGTGATGCAGGGCGAAATGGTCGGGGTGTTTGGTGATTACGATGTGGATGGTGCCTGTTCCTCTGCTTTGATGATCACCTTGCTGCGTCAGCTTGGCTGCCCGGTGACGTATCATGTCCCGGACCGGTTGGCCGAGGGGTACGGCCCCAATGCCGAGGCGCTGCGCGCCATGGTGGAGCGTGGGGCGCGCTTGATCGTTTGCGTGGATTGCGGCACGGCCGCTCATAGTGCTTTTGCGCCGTTGCATAATGCGGTTGATATCGTTGTGCTGGACCATCACAAGTCCGAAGGGCCGCCGCCGCCTATTCGCGCCACGGTAAACCCCAACCGGTTGGATTGCCCATCGGGTCTGCGGCAGATTTGTGCGGCGGCGGTGGCGTTTTTAACTGCTGTGGCGTTGCTGCGCACATTGCGCCGTCGAGGCTTTTTTGCCGAACGGGTTGAGCCTGATTTGCGGGAGTTTTTAGACCTCGTGGCGCTGGCGACGGTTTGCGACGTCATGCCTTTGGTGGGGCTGAACCGAGCTTTTGTGATTCAAGGGCTTAAGGTCATGGCGCGCCGGGCACGGCCTGGTATTGCGGCGCTGTTGGATGTTACCAAGTTGACCGAGGCGCCAACCGCCATGAATTGCGGGTTTGCGCTGGGGCCGCGCATCAACGCATCGGGCCGTATTGCTGAAGCGGATATGGGTTTGCGGCTGCTATTGGCCGAGGATGAGGGCATCGCCTTTGAGCTCGCACAAACGCTGGATGCGGTGAATCGTCAGCGCCAGACCGTGGAAGCAGGGATTTCCAGCGATGCAATGGCCCGTGCCGAGGCTCAGGCGGCGGGCGGGCATGGTATTATTTTACTGGCACAGGAGGGCTGGCACCCAGGCGTTGTGGGGATTGTGGCCGGGCGGGTAAAAGAGCGCTTCAACCGCCCCGCGCTGGTTGCAGGCATTACCGATGGCATGGCCAAGGGGTCAGGACGCTCAGTTCCAGGGATTGACCTGGGGGCAGCGGTGATCGCGGCACGGCAGAGCGGCATCCTGGCAACCGGAGGCGGGCATGCCATGGCGGCGGGGTTTTCAGCCCCGGAGACAGCGCTTTCGACCTTCCATGAGTTTTTGAATGACCGATTGGCCAGCGCGGCCTTGCTGCCGCCCAGCGCTGAACTGGTGCTGGATGGCGTGCTGGGCGTGGCCGGGGCAGATGCCGGGCTGGCCCAGATGGTGTCGCGATTAGGGCCCTTTGGCAGTGGGAACGAGGAACCGCTTTTCGTTCTGCCACGCGCACGGGTCGTAAAGGCAGACCGCATTGGCAAGGATGGCAACACCATCCGCGTAATGGTTGAAGGCGAAGGCGGGGGGCGGTTGAAGGCGCTGCTATTCCGCGCCAAGGAAGGGCCACTGGCAGAGGCATTAAGCCGTGTCGGGGGAGCGCCGTTGCATCTGGCCGGGCACTTAAGGGCCGAATTTTGGCGGGGCAGGGTTTCGGCAGGTTTTTTCATCGCAGACGCGGCGCCCGCTTGACGTGGCGCTTCAGGCGTCGTACCAGGCGCTCCACCTTTAGTCCCCATCGTCTAGAGGCCTAGGACACCGCCCTCTCACGGCGGTAACAGGGGTTCGAATCCCCTTGGGGACGCCATTGGTTTTTCGTGATTTTTGGAAATTCTGACATCTTGGTAGTGGTCCGTTTGTACCACTATGAAAAACATCATGTAACTGATGCTGTCATCCTCCTCGAGTGAGTTACGACAATCAGAGGTCTCAGGCAGACGGCAAATCCACGATACTAGTGATGTAAGGGCAGCACATTCTGAAACCTTTGGCTCAAGAAGGAAGTGCTTAAGGCAGTGGCGGAGTTTGACTATCGTCGACACCTCCAGGCAATCATAAATTCCATATAGGGCGTTAATTGAAGGAGAGTTTTGTAAATAATACTTAGTACCTTAGTTTTATTGGCTCGTCAGGCTCATAACCTGAAGGTCTCTGGTTCAAATCCGGGTCCCGCAACCAGATCTTCCAATTAAACCAAGCATTTAAGGCCACCTTCGGGTGGCTTTTTGTGTTTCTGGGCCCTAGGGCGTCGCTAGGGCATTTTGACCGACAAAATAGAACCTGATGACGTATGGTCGCCGCGGGGCATCACCCCCGAGGCGCGGCTTCATTCCCACTAGGAGGGAAAATGGCAACCATCGATTTGCTGGGCGGCAAGGTCCAGATCTATCAGCGCGGCAATAGCCGGTTCTGGCAGGCCAGGGCCTCAGTCGGGGGCAAGCAGCGCCAGACCTCCACCAAACAAGAAAAGCAGGAACTGGCGGCCAAGGCGGCCGAGGACTGGTATCTGACCCTGCAGGGGAAGAAGCTGGCCGGGACGCTTGATGTTGGCGTGCTGTTCAAGGATGCGGCCAGGCAATTTCTAAAAGAGTACAGCGTCATCACAGAGGGCGAGCGTTCCGAGCAATGGAGCGCCTCTCATGAGGCCCGGCTGCGTTTGCATCTGCTCCCGTTCTTTGGCGAGACCCCGCTCAAGAAGATCAACCAGGGCAAGGCACAGGAATACCGGATGCACCGGATGACCAATTATGCCCAGCCCAATCCCCACGCGATGGGTAAAAATAAGCCGAAGTCGAAGCCGCCGGCGCGCAGCACTCTGCACGACGAGATCGTGACCTTGCGCATGGTGCTGAAGACGGCCATCCGCAATGAGTGGCTGGAATTTTTGCCGGATTTGTCGCCGCCATACCGGGGGCAAGCAAAAGTGTCACACCGGCCCTGGTTCAGCCCGGAGGAATATAAGAGGCTGTATGAGGCGGCCCGCGATTACGCCAAGGAGCCGTTCCATGATCATTTTAAGTGGAATGCCGAGCAGGTCTATGATCAGATTCTGTTCATGGCCAATACCGGGCTGCGGCCGGACGAGGTTTTTAACCTGGAGCACCGGGATGTAACCATTGCCCAGGACGATTCCAGTAGGGATGAGATCCTGGAGATTGAGGTCCGGGGCAAGCGTGGTGTTGGGCATTGTAAGAGCATGCCTGGTGCTGTCCGCGTGTATCGGCGGTTGTTGGCGCGGCCCAAGCCGGTCAGGGCGGAATCACGGCGGGAGCGTCAGCGCCGGCGCAAAGAGGGCAGGGAGGAGCCGCCGGCACCGGCAGTAGAATTGCCGCAGTCGACCGATCTGTTGTTCCCTGGCAATCACACAGAGATGTTCAATAATCTGCTGGAACGGACCAATCTAAAGGTTGACCGCGATGGCAAGCCGCGCACGGCATACAGTTTGCGTCACACTTATATCTGTATGCGGCAGCTGGAAGGGGCGGACATCTACCAGGTGGCCAAAAACTGCCGCACAAGTGTTGAGATGATCGAGAAGCACTACGGTGTCCATCTCAAGAATACCCTCGATGCCGCCGCCATCAATGTGCGGAAGCCCAAGTCCAAGCCGAAGGGGAAGGTCGGTGCGAAGCCCAAACCACCGGCGGAGGTTTGAGCCGGAGAAAACCAGGGTAGCAAGAACCGGTGGAACGCAATCCAGGCCGCTTGGCGGTCCGGTCAGAGCGCGCCCCTTGCGGGCGCGATCTGTGGGGCTCGGCCCCTCCCTGTAGTCAGAACAGGGGAAGCGCAACCGGTCGCAGGCAACCGGAAACTTTTTTATGTTCCGGGTCCGCCCCTCCCGTCACGATCCTTCGGGAAGCTCCGTACCGCCGTCAAGCAGGTATGCCGCCGCGACGACTAAGAGAAAATCTCAACCAACCCCGCTCCCAACAGCAGTCCTATGACGGCTGCTACAGTCATCATTAGGGGCGCATTGTAATCTGGGAGCCTCTGACTTTGCAGCTTGATGCGGCGGGAACGTATGCATTCCACTTCCTTGTCAAGCTCCGGGGATGAGTAGGGGGCCGAGACCATGCCCATAGTATAATTCCAATTCCCTTAGGGGTTGAGTCCATTTTGGGGGTTGATGTGATCGTGCCACTTGCGAATTTTAGGGGTTTGCCTCATATTTTGCCTTAAATCGGGATGATTTTAGGGGCAATTTCATGGGCGCAGTGCAATTCCTGACAGAGACGGCGGATCAGAGCGGTTTTGTGGCCGCTGACCAGTTGAGCGATCTGCTGCATATCACACGCGCTGAGTTGGCCGTGGCGGCGGGTTTGTCGCGTGACGCCATCGTCAAAACGGCGAGAGTCCGCACCCTGGCGACGCAGGCACGGCTCCGGGATGTCGTGGAGATTCTCAATCGCGTGCAGGGCTGGGCCGGCTCACCCCAGCAGGCGTTTGCCTGGTACCGTTCCCAGCCGCTTCCCTCCTTTGGTGACCAGACCGCCGAGGCTTTGGTAAAGGAAGGAAGAGCGGAAGCGGTCAAACGCTACCTCGACCGGATCGCGGTCGGTGGCTTCGCGTGAGGTTTCGAGGGACGGTCTATCGCGCGCATCATCCTCGCTGGGCATTTTCTCCGGTATCGGGCGAAGGCGCTGCCCGCTATGGCGGCAGATTTAACCCTGTCGGCGTGGCGGCGCTCTACACCTCGTTGCGGATGCCCACGGCCTGGCTGGAGGCGCAACAGGCTTTTCCGTTCAAGGCCCAGCCCATGACGTTGTGCGCCTATGACGTGGATTGCGACGATGTGCTGGATTTAACGGACCGGAATGTCTTGAATGAACGCTATGTGGCGCCGGACGATCTGGCCTGCGCATGGGAAGATATGGCCTCGCGCGGCCTTACCCCGCCGAGCTGGGACATCGCAAAGCACCTGCCAGCCGCAGGTGTCGCAGGAATTATTGTTCCGAGCTTTGCTGCAGGTGCCACGATAGATGACCGGAATCTCGTGTTCTGGAATTGGTCGGATGTCTTGCCTCATCGCGTCACGGTGATAGATGACGACCACCGGCTGCCCAAGGATGACCGATCATGGCAGTCGTAGATGGCATGTCATTGCGGTTCAGTACCATTGATGCCGGCCTGAATGGGGTGCCGAAAGCCGCACTTCCGCTGGCCAACCTCTGGACGTTCGAGCAAATCATGGGCGAGGATTTATGGTCTGGGTCATAGTTCCTAATCAGATATGAAGTGGCAAGCCCCCGATGACTGGTCCATTTCATATGTAGTTAATCCGGTGGTTGGGACTTCACCCCGTTTTTGGTCCGGGTTTCATGCGAATTTTCGGGTTGGATAAAGTTGCTCCGCAAAGGCGTTTGGCGTCAAGTTGCCAAGCGCCGAATGCGGCCGATGTTGGTTGTAGTCGATCCTCCAGTCATTGATCCTCTGCCGGGCGTCGGCCATCGATAGGAACCACGCGGTATTAAGGCACTCCTGCCGGATGCGGCTGTTGAACGCTTCAATGTAGGCGTTGTCGCTGGGCTTCCCTGGGCGGGAGAAGTCCAGTTCGATCTTGTTGAGATAGGCCCACTGGTCAAGCAATCGGCCAGCGAACTCTGGGCCGTTGTCAACGCGAATGCTCCGCGGTTTCCCCCTGAGCCGGATGATCCGGTCGAGCTCCTCCACGACCTGGTACGCCCGAAAATTTGTCTTCGCAGATGTCGCGAGAGCCTCTCTCGTATGGCAATCCACAATCGTCAAAATCCGGAACGGTTGGTCGTCAAAGAGCTTGTCCGACACAAAGTCCATCGCCCAGACATCGTTCATCGTACCGGGCTCTGCGCGCGCCAATCGGTAGCGGCACGCGCCGCCGCCTTAGGCTGCGGGTACGGATCGACAAGCCTTCTTCGCTGTAGAGCCGGTAGATGCGCTTATGGTTCACCGGCCAACCTTCCCGCCTGAGCAGGACATGGAGCCGGCGGTAGCCATAGCGAACCCGGCTCTCCGCCAAATCCTTCAACCGCAGCCGCAGCTCCACTGCCGGGTCACGCCGCGACCGGTAGCGATGAGAGGTCCGCCCAAAACCCATCGCGTCGCACGCCCGCCGTTCCGATATCGCGAAGACATCCTGATAATGCCGGACAACCTCGCGACGAGCAGCGGGCTTCACCACTTTTTTCGCAGGGCATCCTGCAGCATCGACTTGTCCAATGTCAGGTCGGCTACCAGCCGTTTCAGCTTCGCGTTCTCTTCCTCAAGCTGCTTTAGACGGCGAATCTCCGATATCCCCATCCCGGCATAGACCTTCTTCCAGCGATAAAACGTGGCATCCGACACGCCCATCTTGCGGCAAATCTCACCTACCGACGTGCCAGACTCAGCCTGCCTCAAGGCAAATGCTATCTGCTCTTCTGAAAATCGCTTCTTCGGCATCAGGGTTCTCCTCTCGTTCCAGAGAAAATACCCAAAAATTCGCGCTTCGAGTGGACCAATTTACCGGGTCAGGACCCACCTGATCGATGCGGTTTCGCCGATTGGGATGATTTGCAAGGTTCCTATTTACTTCGATTTATCGCTCAGACGTTTTGAAGATATCTATGTTCCCGTAGGCTGCCCTAGAAAAATTTTAAGAATTCCTGTCGACCGGCTGGCTCGTATGGTGGGCGCACAATGGATCGACGTCAGCCGCCCTGCGCGGGTGGTCGACGAAACGATAGAGATAGCACCTCGTGATTATATACTCGTATAGCAACGGGAATATAGTCGCCAGGAATGTGGTCGGTTGGCGGTCCCTCGAATCAAACGAGATCGAAACCAAGCGCTAAATCGGCATAGGACGGATGGCGCTGGCCTTGACGCTATTAAACCCGACCTGAATGCCAAAACGCGAAACTTTCGTATTATATGATCGAATACCCTCGGCATGGGGGCAGCAGCAGAATTTCTTAGCTAGCCCTTAAAATTCAAGCGGTCGCTTCTAATGACGAAAGGCAGCAAACCAGGGTATGACGGTTACGGTCAATAACCCGCCTTTGACGGCTGGATCGGCGTTCGCAATCGTTCGCGCTTGCTCTTGGTCGCGGTGTTAAATATCGCCATGCCGCCACTGTCATCAAGAAACGGGCCGCCCATGACAAGTTCTCCACTAGCGAAAAATCCGCTCATGTACTCAATATGCTTCATCACCGCAGGCTGATTTTGAAAACGAATCCCGGCCTACCAGAGCGGGCCAGGTTTATGGAATAGCACGAAATAGGTCGGTGGCGTTTCGTCAGCCATAGCAGCTCCCTCCATCCAACAGCTCCTCAACCCTTTCGTCGTATGCCACCATCGGTTGCCTTCCAGCGTTTCGATCGTCCCTACGCGCCCATGCCACGTTATTGAATCGGGCCTGCCTGTCGAAATGCAAAGGTCTTGATGAAATCATAGACCAGCTGGATGAAGGCCGAAGTTACCGTCGCGTAAGCTGCCTGTACACCATGGGCGAGTCATGGGCTTAAACGGGTGGTGTTTCAGTTCCATCCAAAGGCGACCATCCTTCAATTGACCATGTCGCCCAGGAGGCAGATTCCCGGCAGCTACGTGTTTAGCCGTAAATTGCAATAGACACTTTGTTACTCATATAATCCACTTACTGCCTTTTGTGTTTGAAAATCAAAGAACTGTGTAGATTTCAATAGCAGTTACATTGGATAAATGGTCTCGAGTCAACCAGTTGGAGCTGTTCGGGCCAAACCCGTACGAGATCTGTAGTAAAAGGTTGACGCCTGCACACCACAAATTCCACTAAAATCCCAACCTGCGAGACTCCGAACCCACGGCGACAATAACTTGGAACCGTTGAGCGACTTCGTTGGAATCGGCAGGTATCATCCGCATCATCCACCTGGCATGCCGGGTAATGGATGCGAGATTCAGGATATTTATATCACCTTCCGGAATATCCAAGGAGTATCCAACTCCCTCTGTGCCTCATAAACTGCAATGGTAACGTCCAACTCGAGCGTGATCGCGATCTCATCGAAGCCCTTGAGCAAACAGTCTTGCCTGAACGGCTCGATCTCAAACCTATACCAGTCAGATGGCGTGGCGATTGTGCATGTTTCTAGGTCGACAGTAATCGGCTGTTGTTCGGCGGCCCTGAGCAGGCAGTTGACCTGATCCTCCGATAGAGTAACGGTTAGTATGCCATTCCGGAACGCGTTGCCGGCGAAGATATCCGAGAAACTTGGCGCAATGATGACCCTGATGCCCATATCGATCATTGCCCAGGCGGCATGCTCGCGGCTGGATCCGCAGCCGAAGTTCTCGCCGGCGATGATAATCGGAGCATCTTTGAAGCGCGGGTCATTGAAGACATTACCTGGTTCGCTGCGGACCGTCTCAAAAGCGGCTTTTCCAAGCCCTTTCCGGCTAATCGTCTTGAGCCATTTTGCAGCGATTATGGTGTCAGTGTCGATGTTGGGGCGACCGAGTGGATAGGCGCGCCCTTCGATCCTGATGAACGGATCCATCAGATAGCTCCTACAGGACGAAAGGTACGAACGTCCGTGAGCCGGCCAGTGACTGCCGCTGCAGCAGCCATCGCCGGCGAGAGGAGATGAGTTCGTGCCCCTGGACCTTGTCGGCCAACGAAATTGCGGTTTGATGTTGAGGCACAGCGCTCACCTGCGGGCACTTTGTCTGGATTCATTGCCAGACACATGGAGCAGCCTGGTTCACGCCATTCAAAGCCCGCTTCGACAAAGATTTGATTTAGCCCTTCTGCTTCAGCTTGCCGCTTCACTTGACCAGATCCTGGAACTACAAGCGCTTGTTTGATCGTTGGCGCGATCCGCCGTCCGCGAGCAATGGCAGCAGCGGCCCGAAGATCCTCAATTCGGCCGTTGGTGCAACTACCAATGAAAACACGGTCCACCATTATATCCTGCATCCTCATGCCCGGCGTCAAACCCATATACGTGAGGGCATTTCTTGCGGCCGAGTGGTGCGCGGCATTTGGCAACTCGTCTGGGTTCGGCACACTCCCGGTGATGGGTACAACCTGATCGGGGCTGGTCCCCCATGTGACCAGAGGTGCTATGGCCTCAGCCGCAATCGTGATAACCTTGTCGTAACCTGCGCCATGATCTGTGACCAATGTCCGCCAACGTGCGACGGCTTGGTCCCAGTCGGCGCCTTGCGGGGCTCGCGGTCGTCCCTTCAGGTAGGCAAAGGTAGTTTCATCCGGCGCAACGAGGCCAGCACGGGCACCCGCTTCGATCGACATATTGCAGACTGTCAGCCGCCCCTCAATCGACATCTCTCGAAAAGTGGATCCGGTATACTCAATCACGTGGCCTGCGCCCCCGGATGCAGTCAGTTCGCCGACGATAGCAAGCGCCACGTCCTTTGGAGAGACGCCTAGCCCAAGCGTGCCGTCTATACGGACTTCGAGTGTTTTGAAGCGCTTCAGCCGCAATGTCTGGGTCGCCAATACGTGCTCGACCTCGGACGTGCCAATGCCAAAACCCAATGCGCCCAGCGCCCCGTGACTCGCGGTATGGCTGTCCCCGCAAACAAGGGTTGTACCCGGCAGCGTGAAACCCAATTCTGGACCGATCACATGGACGATACCCTGCTCTGGAGCAATGGCATCGATAAGCTCGATACCGAACTCAGCCGTGTTTTGATACAAAACCGATACTTGCTCTGCGGACTCTTGATCAGCGATCGGCAACCGGTACCCATCTGAACCGACGCGGGCAGTCGTCGGAAGATTATGGTCGGGCACAGCGAGGGTGAGTTCAGGGCGGCGTACCTTTCGGCCAGCAACCCGCAACCCTTCGAAAGCCTGAGGGCTTGTTACCTCATGTACAAGGTGACGGTCGATATAGAGCAGGCAGGTGCCGTCGTCATAGTGATGGATGACATGTTCATCCCAGATTTTTTCGTACAGGGTTCGTGGGATGTCAACTTTCGTCGTCATCATCGATTGTCACCTCAATGTCCCTAAATGATCTTTTCCGTCGCCTCGATTGTCCACTCTCATCCCGAATAACTCATGAGAATTTCGTTTTTTATGGGGAGCGCTTGACAGATCGTCTATTCATTTTCCGGCCACGCACTCCTCCATAAAGGCATCATGTGAGTTGGGCGAGGCTCGTCATGTCGAGGGGCGTATGCCGCCAAAGAGTGGCACCGCGAATTCAAACCAAACCTTGTCACCACCCGGTCGATTTCTTACAGCAAATTCGTGTTGATACTTAAGAACGATTGCGCCAAACGGAATATCATAACGAATCTGCGGGCCTATTCCGAACTCTTGTCCTCTGTTTCCATCGGCGGGAGCGGTGGGCCCAGTATCGTTGGTGAACTGCTTATAAGCGTAACCTTGTAGACCGATACTGAAATGGGGTGCCGATGGCCAAGCTTTGTAGCTAAGTCCATAGTCAAAATCGACATCATCACCGGAGTGGTAATGAGTTGAAGAGTTGGTTGTTTTGAACTCTGTAATAATACCCCCTGTTAGTTCCAAATTTTTTTCAATATTAAATGTAAAATCATAGTTTGGGGCAAATGTCCAATAGTTTAATCCCGTGTTGATGAGTGCATTTTTATTATAATCTCCTGTCGGTGCATAGAGATCTAATCCAAAATGCATAAAAATGCTATGAGATGCATTAGCATACCCAAAATAGTTTTGGAAACCCAGGTCGCCAACACCAAAGTCGTGACCATGGAGGCCATCCGCGCGGAGATCTAAATTTGCTACAGGAATGACCAATCCGCTAACGATATGGAATGGTCCGATAGCAGGCTTCCAAGTGTAGAGAAAGCGTGAGGCGTTGGCGAGTACCATCAGGTGAAATCTTGGTACTGCACTATGTCCGCTTCCATTATTATATTCGGGAGATTCCTGTAGCTCCGTATAGTTGAAATATTGAAGCATACCTGGCAGCGGGAAGTTGCCATTTGCTACCGTGCCAACTCCGATAGGATACTCTTGAGTCCCACCTTCAGTTGCGAATGCCGGCAATGCTGGCAGCATTGTCAGGGATATGATTAGAGGAAGTGTTTTCTTCATTTTATTCTCCCATAGCCAACTATATCAAGCGGGCTTTATTATTTTTTTGAGTTTTGGCTTCTAAAGATGACTCATATTCGCTCTGTGAGAATCGGATAGAATCAACCGGGGTAATGTCGATTGCATTGGTTTTCAAATAATCAAGATAATGCCTATTAATTCATGATAATAGGCGCATCGTCTTGAGGCTTCGCAATACCACTTCTGACACGCTTCATCATTGTGAAGATGGCTATAGCGGCTATAACAGCAGGCACACTACACATGAGAAAGGTTCTCGAAATTGGCATGTCGAATGAGAGCATTATTCCACCGATGATGGGGCCGATAATTGCGCCAACACGCCCGATTCCCAATGCCCAGCCGACTCCGGTGGATCGAATGGAGGTCGGGTAAAACTCCGCCACAAGCGCGTTCAATCCTGCCTGAGCACCTTGAACAACGAAACCAAGAACAGTCGTGATAATAATAATCGGCAAAAGACCTCTTGAATAGAAGAATGCAAGCAGAGTAACCAAAGCAATTGCCGCCAAAAATTCAACGAAAACGACTCTGTGGCTTCCAAATGCTCTCAATATCTGTCCGGTAACCAAACAGCCAGCTGCACCGCCGAGACTGAACGCCGTCGCTGCCGATATCCCAACTGATAGAGACAGACCGCCTTCATGTAATAGCGCTGGAAGCCAACTCATCACGAGATAAATGACTATGAGATTCATTAAATAAGGCACCCACAGCAACAATGTTCCGGTGGCCCGACCTTGCGTAAATAGGTACTTCACGGGTACCCCCTTTGCGAGGGTATGAGTTGATATAAAACGTTGGTCAGTTTGAAATGCCACGCCAGGTGCGATACGCCGCATTATTGCAAGCACTTGGCCGACGGGAGCCTGCTTCAAGAGCAAAAAACGCACGGATTCTGGAACAAGAGCAGCCAAGATTATTGTCAAGAGTATTGGCAAAATTCCGCCGATTTCAAAAATGCCTCTCCAACCGATCAAAGGGATTAACCAGTAGCTTAGTCCCCCTGCCAGGAGCGCGCCAACGGGAATGCCCGCGAATAGCCATGAGACTATTTTAGCCTGATATCGTAATGGAGAAAATTCCGTTGCATATGCTACGGCATTCGGCATGGCGGCTCCGAGCCCAAGACCGGCCAGGAAACGAAATCCAATGAGCGTTTCGAGAGAATGGGCGTCAGCGGCGGCAAGCGTAAACAAACCAAAAATTAGTGTCGCCGTGATTAATATGATGCGTCGCCCAATTTTATCAGCTATGGGCCCCAACAGCATGGCGCCAATCATCACCCCGATCAGCCCTGCCGAGAAGACAGAAGCGAAAAGTTCAACATGCAGGCCAAATGATCGTGAGATCGCTGGCACAAGAAAGCCCATGACCTGAGTGTCAAAGCCGTCGAGTACGGCAACGCACCCGCACAAAATGATCGTTCTAATTTGGAAACTGCTAAATCGTTCGTTGTCGATGATCTCGTTTATATCTTGGACGTGGCCTTGCATCTGCATGGAAAATACTCCCCTCCAATCCGGCACAGATTGCCTAGTGTCTGTGCCGTGCCAGAATCTCCGTCCGGCTATTAGGGCTGGCTAGTAGCCGCATCGAGCGCAACGAGTCAACAATTTTATCAATTTACGGTAAAAAATGTTTTCTGTTATAAGATTCGAGGAGACCTGACGCCCCGAATCCACCTTCCTCGCGGGAAAGGTTGGGTCTCCCGGCGGGTTATGACAGCCGTGCTACCAAGGGAATGACGAGGTCGAGACCGCCAGTACGCGTTGGGAATCGACGTCCCTTATCGTGAACAGACGGCATCACATATTATGATCTTCTCATGTAAAATCACGGGACTTTTGAAGGGAATGCTTCCGGGAACTTGATTGGATCATGAATTGAGGTTTCCGTTCGGCTCTTTGCACTCGGTCACAGCGGGGCATGATACCGGCGATATGCCTGAAAATACTAAACAATAATTCTTGTATAATGAGAAAAATTATATTATATGTCGGTTAACTTCGAACGAACCGAATGCAGGAGGAATAAATGGAGGATATTCAGCGTGGTGACATAATGGCTGATTTCCACGAGGAACTGGCTCAGGAGAGCCTTGCCCCCCTGTGGGAGGTCTTGAAAGCTCTGGTTCCGCGGGAACCCCGTCCTGTTGCAGCGCCTGCCCATTGGTCGTTTGACCTTTTGCGCAAATTTGCTCTTCAGGCTGGAAAGCTCATCACAGCGGAACAGGCGGAACGGCGGGTCATCGTTTTGGAAAATCCCGCGCTGCGTGGCCAATCGCAGATCACGACTTCACTTTATGCCGGCGTACAATTAATCCTGCCGGGTGAGGTGGCGCCGACGCACCGGCATACCGCGTCGGCACTTCGCCTGCTTCTTGAGGGGGAGGGAGGATATACGATTGTCGACGGCGAGCGTGTCGAAATGCACCCCGGTGACTTCATCATTACGCCGACTTGGAGTCTTCATGACCACGGTAGCGACAGCGACCAGCCCGTGATCTGGCTCGATGGGTTGGACGTGCCAATCGTCAAGCTGCTGAATGCCGGCTTCGCTGAAGATAGTGGCAATGGCCGTCAGACCGTGGTTCATCCGGAGGGCGACTCTCTCGCTCGCTACGGCAGTGGGCTCACGCCCGTCAATTATATTCCCAAAACGGCAGTCAGTCCGATCTTCTGGTATCCCTATGCACGCACGCGGGAGGCCTTGGAACGCATGCGGCAACGCGCCGAATGGGATCCTGCCGAGGGCTTGCGCCTAACCTTTACCGACCCCACGACAGGCGGATCGCCGATCCAGACGATGGCTGCCTTTATGCAACTTCTTCCAGCAGGTTTTTCCGGCAGCGAAGTCCGCTCGACCGACGGCGCCGTCTATAGCGTTGTAGAAGGTTCGGGCCGCGTGACCGTTGGGGATATCACATGGGAGGTGAAGCCTCGAGACATCTTCGTAGTGCCGGGCTGGGCGTGGCACCGCCTCGCCGCGGAAACCGATCTGATCCTCTTTAGCTTTTCCGACCGGCCTTTACAGCAGAAGCTCGGCTTCTGGCGCGAGCAGCGCGGCTGAGGTTTCTGCCGCAAAGAAACTATCGATCAAATACCTCGAGGAAATTCATAATGCGCCTATGCCTTTTCAACGACCATCGCCTAGGAGTTATCGAGGCGGATGGGGTTCACGATGTGACCACGGTCCTGAAAGCCTTGCCTGCCAAGGAGTATCCATTCCCACATTACGATTTACTCGTGGCGGCCCTCCCTGACCTCCGCCCCGCGATCGAAGAGGCGGTTCGGCAGTCTTCTCCAATTCCACTGGATGGGGTGCAGTTACTTAGCCCGGTTGCCAATCCCGGCAAGATCGTCGCGGCACCGGTGAATTACCGTAAGCATCTGGAAGAATCGATTGCCGAACCAGAGACTTTCTCGCGTGCCCACGTCCGCCAGATCCAGGAGACGGGCCTTTTTCTCAAGGCGACCAGTTCGTTGATCGGTGCATCCGAAGCCGTGCGTATCCGGCATCCTGAACGTAGGACTGACCACGAAGTCGAGCTCGCCGTGATCATCGGGCGCACGTGCGATCGCGTCAGCCGCGACCAGGCGCTCAGCTATGTCGCGGGCTATGCGATTGGCCTTGATATTACGGTCCGCGGCCCGGAGGAGCGCAGCCTGCGGAAATCCATTGACACCTACACCGTGCTTGGGCCGTGGCTGGTTACGAGCGACGAGATACCGGATCCGTCGGCATTAGCGTTCTCGCTGGATGTGAATGGCGAGGTTCGGCAATCGGCGAATACGCGCGATCTGATTCTCAGCGTTCCTGAACTGATCGAATTCGCATCTTCGTTCTACACATTGCTCCCCGGCGACATCCTTCTCACGGGAACGCCGGAGGGGGTGGGACCCATTCGGCCAGGCGATACGATGAACGCGCATATTGATTGCATCGGCGATATCAACGTTTCTGTGGTTGAGTGAGGGACATATGAGTATTTCAATGAAATCTCCCTTCCTGGTCGCGGGCGCGGGTATCGGCGGTCTAGCCGCGGCATTGGCGCTGGCGCGCAAGGGTATTCCGGTTGATGTCATTGAACAGGCAGCCGAAATCAAGGAGGTCGGTGCCGGCATCCAGTTCGGCCCGAATGGATTCCGCATGATGGACCGTCTCGGATTGCGGGACGCGGTGAATCACCTCGCCGTTTTTCCCGACGACTTGATCTTGATGGATGGCGTGTCTGCCGAAGAGATCACCAGAATCCACGTCGGGCAGGCGTTCAGGGATAAGTTCGGTTACCCCTATGCCTTGATCCACCGCGCGGATCTTCACTCTGTGCTTCTGAAGGCGGCCGAAGAATCGGGACTCGTGCGTGTTCACGCGGGACAATCTTTGGAGCGTTTTGAGGATGACGGTGAACGTGTCATTGTCGCGACAAGAGAAGGTCAGCGCTACGAGGGGCAGGCACTGATTGGAGCCGACGGGCTCTGGTCAAAGGTCCGCCAGGCGGTGATTGGAGACGGAAAGCCCCGTGTCTCGGGGCATATTGCCTATCGAGCTGTGCTTCCAATCGAGAAAGTGCCGGAGCAATATCGAAAGAATGCCATGATTCTCTGGGCTGGCCCCAAGAATCATCTCGTCCAATATCCGTTACGGGGTGGGGAGCTATTCAATCTCGTCGCCGTTTTCCACAGTGATCGCTACGACGAAGGATGGGATGCGGAAGGTGAGCGCGAGGAGCTCTTCAAGCGATTCGCGAACAACTGCGAGACCGTTAAGACACTTCTTGGGAAGATCGATACGTGGCGCATGTGGGTCCTGTGCGACCGTGATCCGATCGAAAAATGGAGTGATGGCAGGGTCACGCTGCTCGGTGATGCGGCGCACCCGATGCTACAATATCTTGCTCAAGGTGCATGCATGGCGATCGAGGATGGTGTGATCTTGGCAGACATGGTTATGTCTTCGGGTGGCGATCTTCCTTCAGCCTTCAATAACTATCAGGAAGCTCGCCACCTGCGGGCGGGCAGGTGCCAAGTGACCGCCCGCCTGTATGGTGAATTCTACCATGCCGACGGCGTCAAAGCGAAGCTTCGCACGCAGATGCTTTCAGGGCGCACCGCCGAGCAAGCGTACGAGAGTGTTAGCTGGCTCTACGACGGCCCTTGAGCCATTGGTCCAGTTGCAATGCGGCGCAGGTCACCAGTTACTTGCGCCGCGGTAAGCGGCATTTGCTTGGTTAAACGGTCCTGAAGTTCCTTACCGCAATCCCTCTCCTCGATAACTAGGCCCAGACTACCGATAACTGTGCCGTCGGGTCCGAATATCGCGGCGGCGAGCCCAAGCGCGCCGGAATCAAGTTCTGAGTGTGTTAGGCAAACCTCTGCATTCCGCATGAGCCTCAGTTGCCTTTTCAACGTCGGCCAATCGTGGCCCAGCCCGACGGCTCTGATATCCTCAAGATGTTCATCCTGATACGTGCGGACAATTCGTGCGGGGAGGTGGGCAAGGATGATCTTGGACGCCGCACCGCGGTGCAACGGCATCAGACGTCCACGCTCATAGCTGGTGGCTAGGACAGGTGTGTGGGCAGTCTCTTGATGAACACAGATCACCTGGCGCCGGTACAGCCGGCATAATAGGAAAGTTCCTGGAACCCCAATTTCCGCTGCCAAGCGCCGCATCGCGGGACTAGCCGCGCGGATCAGCGGATCACCGAGACGGGTTTGCCGGTCTAACTGTGTAATCGCCGGCCCCAACACGTATCGCCCAGCCGCAAAGCCAACGATCAAACCTGCGTCGCTGAGGCTCTTGAAGTATCGGTAGGCCGTGCTGACAGCAAGCCCAAGCTGGCTCGCGGCTTCTTCCACTGTCCACTCGGACCTTTCAGTCGTAAAGAGCGCGAAGATTGAGAGGAGCTTGTCGGTTGCACTCATAGGTGGCGTTTCATTTTTTAGAATGACGAGATGTGGTAGCCGCAACAAAGCGGCTGTCCGAGCCGGCAGTCAAGGGGGGTGACCAGAGCTTGGTTTTGGCCTGCCGGATATTTTGTACCAGCGTGATTGAGATAAAGCAGTCATGCGGCTTGGTCGAGATGAATTATGTTTGGCTGGATGGTTTGTGGCGCGGGCGGCCTGTATCCAAGTGCTGAATGTGGCCGCAGCGTATTGTAGTGGTTACGCCATAGCTCGATGAGGATTTGCGCCTCCCTCAGGCTGTAGAAGATTTCGCCGTTCAGTAGCTCATCGCGCAACTTGCTATTGAAACTCTCGCAATACCCGTTTTCCCATGGTGAGCCCGGCTCGATGTAAAGCGTCTGCGCTCCAACTTTGGCGAACCATTCCCGAACGACCTTCGATGTCATTTCCGCCCCATTGTCTGAACGAATATGCTCAGGCACGCCCCTAACCATCATCACCTTGGCCATCGTCTCCAGTACGCCAAGGCCGTTGATCCTGCGAGCAACACGAATGGCCAAACATTCCCGGGTGAATTCGTCGATCAGCGTCATCAGCCGCAGCTTACGGTCATCATGCGTCTGGGCTTCGACAAAGTCATAAGACCAGACATGGTTGCGCCGCTCCGACCGCAACCGGATGCAGGAGCCGTCATTCAGCCAGAGCCGGCCCCTGGGTTTCTGCTTCTGGGGAACCTTCAGCCCTTCCCGGCGCCAGATCCGCTGCACTCGGTCCGTGCCAACCTCCCATCCGGCAGCCCGTAGCAACGTTGTGATCCGCCTATAGCCGTATCGGCCGTAGTTGCCGGCCAGGGCGATGATGGCCTGTGTCAACTCATCCTCATCAGGGCGAAGCTGGGACACGTAACGTTGCGTGCCGCGGGGATGGTCCAGCAAGCGGCAAGCGTGACGCTCCGAGAGATCGTAGCTCTCCCGGATATTAGCCACCGCCTGCCGGCGCCGTTCAGGGCTTACAAGTTTCCCGCCGCAACGTCTTTAAGGATCTGCTTCTCAAGCGACAGATCCGCCACCAGACGTTTTAAGCGATTGTTTTCCTTCTCTAATTCCTTCAGACGCCGCGCCTGGTCCATATCCAGCCCACCGTACTCTTTCCGGTACCGGTAATAGCTCTTGTCAGAGATCCCAGCCTCTCGGCAGGCAGCTTGGATCGTCTTTCCCTGGCCGGTTTGCAACTCAATCTGCCGCAGCAGCACAATAATCTGCTCCGCGCTCATCCGTTTCGTCGGCATGCAAATGCCTCCTGTCTAAACCAGTTTGTCTCAATTCAACTGGTTCAAAAATCCCCAGGCAGGCCAACGGCAATCTTCTCATTTTCAAAAGTACCAGGTGGACCGGCACTCAGCCGAAACCGTTGAAACGAGACCACCGTATAGGCGCAAGCATATATAATCACCATATAAAATAAGCCACGGGAATCACTTGGCCCAAGCTACAAAGGCATTTTTATATTGCACATTGGCAGGATTACTTGAATGTTGTGTTTTAATTTTCCACGACTGGGAGCTTTTTTGTAGCCAAGGGCGACAAAAAACATATGCCGACCTATTAAGCCGGCCCAAATGAGTTCGCTTACAAACAGTGGCGCTTGGACCATCAGATATCCTTGCTCAGCCTGTTGAGTGAGCCAAGCCGACAGGCGACGCACGAAAAATTCGCTACCACTCTCGAAATGGGTCTTTGCAATGCTTGGCAAGGTTCGCCTCTCATCCATCGCCATCCGCACGATGTTTATGGCGATTGGGGAGAGAGCGGCGTTTGCCCAGCGATACAAAAACTCCTCTAGGATCGCAACGGCCTGCTCAGGACCTTCTACTGGACCATCAAGAAGGTCAGTAGCGTATGTTCTGATATGTTTGATTACTAGCTCGATGAGCGCTTCCTTACTTTTAACGAGGCTGTACAAGGTTCTCTTGGACATACTTGCCTCACGCGCGATCGCCGCCATACTGTGCGTGTCGAGCTCTTGCTTGACCAAGATTGCCTCAGTGGCCTGAATGACGCGCTTGAGCCCTTCCTCTGGATTTAGCATGGGCCTGCCACGGGCTACTTTCTTGGTACTCTGCATGTTGGTCCGGTGTAGGTCCCCCCGATCTGACGGCCGAGCATGCCGTCCATTGACGGATACTATATGACGCTCTTTCCCTACTGTGCAAAGGGCTAGATAAGGGCAAAGGAGGCAGACGTTGGCATAGCCATCAGGATAGCGTCATCAACTGATCGAACGCCTAGCATCGTTGAAGATTACGGCGTCACCGGTCCAGGAATGGACTCGTTCGCGCGCGCCTTGCGGGTGTCTTGAGTGGCGATCAAGCGACGCACTTGATGAACATATCGGCTCCGTGACGTGCGAGCGCCATTGTCGGCGCATTGGTATTGCCGCTAACGATGTTTGGCATGATGGATGCGTCGATTACGCGTAGCCCACTCACACCATTCACGCGCAAATGCGCATCGACCACTGCGCGATCGTCGCTCCCCATCCGGCAGGTACCCACCGGATGCCACATAGTGGTAACCACTTTCTTAATCCAGGCCGCCAGATCGTCATCCGACTGGAGTGCCGGGCCTGGAGCGATTTCCTCTTTGAGTAACGATTTCAGGGAAGGCTTCTGCACGACTTCGCGCATCGCCCGGATAGATTTGATCGCGGTCGAGAGATCGTAACTATCTCCCATGAAATTTGGATCGATCAAGGGCATCGAAGTTGGATCGCCATCGCTCAGGCGGATGCTGCCCCGACTCCTGGGCTGTAAGACTACGAGCTCGAACGTGATGCCCGGTTGCGTGCCGGTGGGCCGCAGGCCATCCTCAGAAACAATGGGCACGTGGTAGCACTGGATCGTCGGCAGCGCGGATAGGTTCTCGGGGTTCCAATAGGAGACCGTTTCGATGCCGCTGCCAGATGCCGGCCCGTCCTTCGTCAACGCGTAGCGCAAACCGGCTTTGACTGCGCCAAAGCCCTGTGCAGTATTCTGATAACCCAGTTTTTCCTTGCAGTAAGCTTTGAGGGGAACGATGGGATGATCCTGCAAGTTCAGGCCGACATCGGGAGCATCGTGAATGACCTGGATGCCATGTTTCTTCAGATGTTCTGCCGGGCCGATACCGGAGTGCATGAGGATTTTAGGAGTGTGAAGCGCGCCAGCAGAGAGAATTACCTGCTTTGCATGCACGAAAATGTTCTTGCCGCTCGCAGAATATTGGACACCCGTCGTTATGCCATTTTCTATGACGACCCGCTCGACTACGCATTTCACACGTACCTCAAGACGGCCACTCGCAAGAGCGGGACGCAGATGAGCATCGGCAGAACTGCACCGGCGACTCTTCCAAACAGTAGACTGCACCGGCGACACGCCGCTCTGTGATTCTCCATTATAGTCAGGGTTGTACGGCAACCCATACTCTTGGAATGCCTTCAGGCATCCCTGGTTCAATTCATTTATGTCCCTCGGCAATGAAACCTTTAGATACCCATCTACGCCGTGGTATTTGTTATGAAATGTGTCGCTGCATTCTTGGGCTATGAAGTGGGGGAGGAGGTCAGAGAACGACCATGCTCCAGTGTCGCCAACAGCGTCTTGCCACGCGTCATAGTCGCGAGCTTGGCCACGTACATAGGCCATCGCATTAATGGAACTGCCTCCACCAATAACTTTCCCGGACCGGTAACGGCGCACGGTACCATCGAGTTGTATCTGAGGCACCGTATTGTATGGCCACACATGCAGGTCATGCTCAAGAATCTTCGCGTATCCCGCAGGCAGGTGAATCAGCGGGTCAGAGTCGTTGCTGCCTGCTTCCAGCAGCAGAACCGATGCTTGCGTTTCTGTTGCAATTCGTCCAGCGACGACACAGCCTGCCGCGCCGCCTCCCACTACGATGACGTCATAGGTACTCTTTTCGGACTGGCTCATAAGTATCTCATATGTGATACGGCGTTTTGATCTGTGATGAATTTCTTGTCTGCTGATATGGTCTCTCTCTCACAAGGGATAGATCGGCGCATCGCTCTTGAGCGTCAGCCATTGCCATTGAGTGAACTCCTCCCAATTGGCTGGGCCACCGACGCTGCTGCCGTTGCCCGAGGCGCCAACGCCGCCAAAGGGGTTGATCACCTCGTCGTCCACGGTTTGGTCATTGATATGCAGGATGCCGGTATGTAGCCGTTCGCCGAGCTTCAGCGCGCGACCTACGTCACTGGAGATTACCGCCATTGATAGGCCGTATTCGGAATCGTTAGCTAGGTGGATGGCTTCCTCGTCCGTATCGAATGATGTGACAACGGCCACCGGGCCGAAGATTTCCTCGCGGAAAGCAGGATTGTCCGGACCAACGCCACTGAGTACAGTGGGTTCGAAGAACAGCTCGCGATAATGGCCGCCGGTTTCCAGCTTTGCCCCAGCGGCCTGTGCAGCCCGTACGAGCTGGTAAGCGTGGTCTCGCTGCTGAACGTTGATGAGGGGGCCCAGATCCACCTCCTCGGTGGCCGGGTCGCCTATGCGTAGGCTCTTAGCCTTGGCAACCAACCGTTCAAGCAGGCGCGGGTAGATGCTGCTCTGGACCAGCAGCCGGCCGGTGGCCATGCAGATTTGGCCTTGATGCAGGTAGATGCCCCAAGTGGCGCAAGCTAGCGCACGGTCCAGGTCGGCGTCGTCCAGCACGATCAGGGAATTCTTGCCGCCCAACTCCAGTGAAACCTTCTTGAGGTGGCGGCCGGCAGCCTCGCCCACCTTGCGGCCCGCGCCGGTGGAGCCCGTGAATGCGATCATGGCGACGTTCGGATCTGCCGTCAGTGCCGCGCCCGCCGCGCCATCTCCGGGCAACACATACAGCAGACCGGCGGGTAGACCAGCCAGTTCGAACAGGCGAGCGATCGAAAAACCGCCGCAAACCGCGGTGCGAGGATCGGGCTTGAGCACCACGGCGTTACCCAAAGCCAGCGCTGGCGCTACCGCACGGATAGCCAGATATAGCGGAAAGTTGAATGGCGCGATCACCCCGACCACGCCCAGCGGGCGGCGGCGAGCCAGACTGAGGCGGCCGGGCACTGAGGGCAGCACTTCGCCCGCGCTCTTGGAAGGTAGAGCCGAACTTTCGTGTAGCACCTTGGTCGACACGGCCACCTCGAAGCTGGCCTTGGCGCGCACTGAGCCGCTTTCGCGCACCAGCCATTCCGTTATCTCGCCGGCGTATTCCTCGGCCAAGCGGGCGGCCTTGCGTAACACGGCCGCCCGTTCCTCGTAAGGCAGTGCAGCCCATTCCACTTGATTTAGCCGTGCCTGCCGCGTCGATTCGGCAATTAGAGTTGGGTCGGCCATGCCGATCTGGCCTAGGGAACTTCCGGTGGCGGGTTCTGCCACCGTGCTAGGGGACAAATTGCCTTTGCGCCAGATACCAGTGAAAAGTTTCTCATGCCAGAGAGTGGTGTCAAGCAAGGGAGTAGAATTTTTTAATGCCATGATGTTTCCTGTTGTTTGAGCCTTTAACGGGCGGTTTTGATATCGCAAGTGATCTGCGGGACCACGGGATCAGCTTGAGTTGCCGTCCTTGCAGGCCGCATCGTCACCGTTAGAGTGCGTGCGACATTGTTCGCGCGTAAACCAGATCGAAACAGGTACGCAGTTTCCCATTCCTACTCTCCCGTACAAGGATCTCATCAAGCTCGAAGCTGCCAAGCCTTCTTGAATGTCGCCTGATGTAGGAAGTGTTTTTCGATAACAAGGTGCGAGGCAATCATCTGAACTCACCCTCCTTCGGTCAGTGGCGAGACTTCATAGTTGTAACCCGAGTTTCCCCAACGTCTGCTGCCCATCTAAAAGATGAGAGCAAACCAGTTGAAAACTTCTCTTTCTAGACATGTGGAGTACATCTCGCATGAACTCCGAAAATTACTCGGCGCGTATTGGGCAGGCACTCAGGTTGTCTTGCGTCCAGCAAAATCACATCGGTGCATATTAATATATTCATAGTAAATAGTAAACCGTATGGTACCGTAATTCTGGCGACTGTCACCTCATATCTTTTTCCCATAACCTGATCAATGAAGATAAGCCGCTAGGAATATATCTACCGCTTCCTCTGCGGCCGCTTTCCGGGTTTTCGCGTCGGGCCGCTTGTCGAGCCCCCATAGTTGGCGTCCTACCTGCCCGGCGGCGTCGCACAGCGACTGGAAGTTAAGGCCGGCCTTGCGTGGCTCCGCGCGCCGGAGGAACCCTTCATCCATAAACCGGTCGATTACGCCGCAAACCGACAGTAAGGTCAGGCGTGGGCCATTCTCATAAAATATCCGGACCAGTTGCGGATGACGCCCAGATTCTCCAATGATAAGGCGATGCACGGCCATGACCTCCGGGCGGGTCACGAGGTCGAGATAGGCGACGCCGAGACGGACGAGACTGGACCGGACGTCACTTTCTTCCCGGGATGCGTCGAGCGCGGCGATGCCACCTTCGCCAGCTTCCACCACAAATGCCTCGAACAGTGCCTCTTTGCCCGAGAAATACCCATAGAGCGTCGCCTTCGAAGCCCCCGCCTCTGCTGCGATCGCCTCCATCGTCACCGCGCCGAACCCCTGCGCAACAAATAATTTTCTCGCGGCCTCGACGAAGCTGAAACGGCGGGTTTCGGTTTTCCTGCGCATCCGTGGGAAGGTCTTTCTATCTGTCTGTTGGCTAAGCAGGTGGCAGCTGTCGTGGCCTGGTTGAACGGACAAACTCTTAAATAACTAAACGGTACTGTTCAAGAAGCTTGACGCCAGAAAGGCGTTGCCTTATCTAAACGGTATAGTTCAGTTAAAGGGGTTGGTCGTGACGATTTCGTGCTCGTCCCTTCGCAGCGGACAAAAGCCGGTTCAGAGTGCCAACTATGCAAAGTTCGGCCTGTCGAGCGAGGTCTACGCGGACGGCGAAGCGCTCGGCCTGAGCTTTGCTCTGCACATCGAGGCGGGAATCACGCACATCAACGACATTTCTCCCAACGAGGATCCGAACATCATGTTCGGCGGCGCGAAGAACGGCGGCATCGACCGCTTTAACAGCAACTGGATCATCGGCAACTGGCCGCCGGTCATTGGATCGGCATGCACAGGGACTTCGTGACGATCCCTTCTGATCCAAACCTACTAAGGAAAGGAGAACCCTCCCGTGAGCACCCAACCCAAAAAATGGATCCAGGCAGAAATCGAGTCACTCGATCCCGAAATCGATTATGTGCGGATTTGGCAGTTATCGAGCTGCTATGACTCAAGCGAGTTTATGTCGAATTTGATGTATGCGCTTACCTTCCCAAACTTTGTTGTGACCGAATGGGGCTCTACCGCAGTGTGGCGTGAGGACGGCGGCAAGGTGGTCGAGCGCGCGACCTCCCGAGTGGAGCAGACCCAGAGTACGAATAGCTTGTGGTGGTGGTACGGGCCGCACGACGAGCGCACCAAGAAGTCAGTCGACGGGATCAACCGCCTACATGCTTATTGGGCCAAGCAATATCCAGGCATGTTCTCGTACAATGACGACTACATCTATGTCTGCGCGTTCTCAGCTGTACTCTTGCACCGATTCCGGCTTCGTCTAGGGCTGCCTGGCGTCTCGGAGAAGGAAAAGATTGCCTCCCATAAGTTCTGGGGTGAGCTGTCCAAGCTGTTTCGATCTGAGAATGATATGCCGCTGCATGGCTATCCGGAGGATTTCGACGGGTGCCTTCGTTTTTGCGAGGAGTATGAAACCGCACCGAAGCCCAAACCGGAGCGGGGCAACCTGATCGCCTCGGCGATCTACGAACAGTTCGTGTTCCGTTACTTTCCCGAGGAACTGCACTGGCTTGGCCACCAGTTGATCCGAAGCCTCGCGCTGCCGACCACGCTGGAAACCATGCAGATCGATCCTCCGCTGCCCATGGCGAAAGAGATTCTGCCGAAATTGGTGGGCTTTATTCTCTGGTACAAGGACACCTACGAAGACGATCCGCCGCGTAGCTATATTGAGATGCGTGAAGCCATGAGTCAGGAACAGCGGCGGGCAGTCATGGATTCGATCCGCAAGCTGGACAAGCAGTTTCCCGCTCATTTTGCGTCCCTCTACAAGGACGATCCCAAGTTCGCGGGGTGCCCGTTCCATGCGGCGCTGCCGTCTTACGAGGGTGAAATCGAGTTCAAGCCATCAGTAACGGTTCGCGACATCGAGGCCGTCGTTTCAGGCGATGTCGGCGTCGCCAAAGCAGGCTGACCGGCATTTTTTGGTGGCCGGTTCGTCCGGTTGCTGCCTGCATTATCCGGCGGCGTCTTCCTTCAGTTCGGCCGACCGCGTTTTGAAATAGGGGGGAACATGGATAGTTCGGGCCAACGCAGCCGGCCAATGTCAAGAAAACGGTCCGTAAGACCCGCCAACTAGGTTGGCTTAAACAGCGACCGGAGGCACTCGTTCCAGAGACATTGTTCGAAAACGGCTCATCCGCCTCAATATTCCTGAGCGGTAGGACGAAACAGAATTTCGTTGATGTCAACGTCATCTGGTTGGCCAATGGCGAACGCCACGGCTCTTGCGAAGGAGGCCGCGGGGATTGCAATCTTGTAAAACGCTTTTGTAGTCTGCTGCGTCTCCGGATCGGTGATGCTATCCGGCAGCTCCGTCTCGACCGCTCCCGGTGAGATGATCGTCGTGCGGATGTTGTACGGTTTCACCTCCTGCCGCAAGCCCTCTGAAATGACTCGCACAGCATGCTTGGTCGCCGAATAGACCGTGCTGCCTTGACGTACTTTATGGCCCGCGACCGAAGCCACGTTGATGAAATGGCCCGATCGCTGGTGCTGCATATGTGGCAATGCCGCCGCGATCCCATAAAGCAGACCCTTGATGTTGACGTCGATCATCCTGTCCCAATCGTCGACCTTCAGCCGATCGAGCAACGAGTTTGGCATTAACCCGGCGTTGTTGATCATGACATCGATTTGGCCGAACCGTTCGACCGCGGCGCCGACGAGACCCTCGACATCTTCCCGTCGCGTGACATCGGTTACGCGCGCCAGCACGTCGCCTCCTGCCGCAGCCAATTCTTGCGCCAGATCTTCGATCCGATCCTTGCGGCGGGCACCGATAATCAGCTTTGCCCCCTTCGCAGCCAACAGCCGCGCCGTGGCTTCCCCAAGGCCGCTGCTTGCACCCGTGATCACGATGATCTTGCCTTTGATCTTGTCCGTAACGTCCATGCCATCACCTCACATCGTGCCGCTCCAATATCGTTGCCTTGCACGGAATTCTCAACCCCACGGTACAACAAAAAGTACTTTACTCACCCAGCCGTGAATGGATTCGATTCTGATTCTGGCGGTGTGGAGCCAATCGAAATTTTGAATTCAATCCTATATGGTGGCGCACATTTATGCGGTTAACCAAAAGTTGGGACACCAATATTACAAAGCTTGCTTTTTAGAGCCACCAACTGCTTAATCTATTTCTCCATTTATCGAATTGAGTGCGGCGCAGATGTGTTCCAGAACCTTGTACGCAACCTCGACTTCATGGTCGGTTAAACCTGAGAGCGAGTCGATCTGTACCTGGTCTACAATATTTCTGACTTGATTTGCTAGAGTCCGCCCTTTCCTGGTCAGGACTATCAATTTGGCCCTCCGATCAGACGCCTCTTCTTCCCGCCGTATCAAGCTCGCCTTCTCCAAATTATCCAGGAGACGAACGATCGATGAGCCGTCCAATGACATTGAGAATGCAAGATCCTTCTGCCGCATTGGTGCCGTCGCACGCAGCAAATGTATAAGGGGAAGCCAAGTTGCTTCTGTCAGCTTAAAGGGCAGAAGATAAGAATTGGCAGCACGGCGCCAAGTGCGTGTGGCAAGCCCCAACATACTCGCGAAGTTTTCACGATTTTTTTTCTTGGGCGGCATTTTTAGGGCAATCTTGATATCTGATGACGAACAACTAGATGTCATACAATCTATTTTTGTGCAATGGAGTTATGCGCATAAATTTGGTTCTAGTGCATCTGTCTTAGGTCAATATGTCAGCCGCATACCCGTTCATTCGGGCCTGCGGCAACATGCAACTCGGGAAGGGCTTGCCGAGCATGTCTTTTGTTGATTCAGTACTTGCATCTCCTCGGGCAAGACAAAAACTTTTTGATTCCTGCCCGGGGGATGGACGCCGCTGCCAAGAAAGGCGTGAGGATAGCCGCAAGTTCCATCCAACCCCCGCACCGATAGAAAGAGGGCAGCTTCTTAATGCCAACTGAAGTCGATTATCTGCTCCTCGGCGGCGGGCTTGCCAGCGCAACCGCGGCGGCAACCCTCCGGCTCGAAGGAGCCAAGGGGTCGATCATGATCCTGTCAAACGAGGAGCTGCCTCCTTACTATAGGCCGCCGCTGTCCAAGCAGTTCTTGCTTGGGGCCGCCACCGCGGAAATGCTCTCCATCTATTCGGACAGTTTTTACAAGGAACAAGAGATTGAGCTTGCCTTGAATGTGTCGGCCATCGCAGTTAACACGGAGACACGTCATGTGACTACGGATACATGCGGGGATATCCGGTATGGACAGCTTCTGATCGCGACCGGAGGCAGGCCAAAGCCGCTTGAAATTCCTGGCACTGACCTCAAGAGTATTCATTATTTACGGCGCAAGGCCGAATGTGAGGCTATCAGGCAAAATGCCCGTTCGGGAGCAAAGAGCGCCGTCGTCATAGGCGCCAGTTTTCTTGGCATGGAGATTGCGATGTCTCTTATCGCGCTGGGGCTCCATGTCACCCTCATCGAGGCCGACGATAAGGTGCTCAAGCACCTGGAATCGACAGATATCTCTGAATATTTCAAAGGACATGCCGAGAGCCAGGGAGCATCGGTCCTGCTACGCGATACACCCTTGGCGTTTCATGGCGAAGGCGGGCAGGTGCGCGAGGTCGAAACCGCATCCGGGCATCGGGTGCCATGCGATCTCGCCGTGATCAGCATCGGCGTCGTTCCCAACACGGAATTCCTCCAGGGAAGTGGCATTGTGCTGGACGAAGGTCTCGTAGTGGTCGACGAGTTGTTGAGATCAAATGTCGCGAATGTCTTTGCCGCTGGCGATGTAACCAGTTTTTATGATCCTGTCTTTGCCTTGCGCCGTCATATCGAGCATTGGGACAATGCCGTGAAACAGGGGCGCTTGGCGGCAAAAAACATGCTGGACCAGCGATTGCGTTACGACGAGGTATCGTACTTCTTTTGTGATGTTGGAGATATCAGCTTTAGCGTCCTGGGTGCTCCTGAGGAGGGCAACGAGCAGTTCAGCCGCGGCGCCCTCGACAAGAGATCTTTGGCGATATTCTATCTAAAAGACGGCGTGCCGCGCGCGCTGTTCTCCATAGGCCGGCCGGTTGAGGAAACACGGCATGCGGAAGATCTGATACGATATCGCGTCAATCTTGGCGACGTGCAAGACAGGCTGAGCGATCAGACTTTCAGTCTCGCCCAGATTCCAATAAGCACTGTGTTGATTCTACAAGGGGGCGGTGCGCTCGGCGCTTTCGAGTGGGGCGTGGTGAAGGCGCTAGAGGAAGAGCAGATTTTTCCTGACATCGTCGCCGGTGTGTCGATCGGCGCCCTGAATGGCGCCATCATTGCGGCTAATCCCCGCCACGCGACAGAGGCGCTGGAATCATTCTGGTCTGACCTCTCCGTCCGGACGCCATTCCTGCCGCCCGGGGAGGCCAGTCGCGCCATTACCTCGATGGAGATATTGATGTTCGGGGTGCCGAACTTTTTTAAGCCCCGTTGGCTTCAACCCTTTGCCAATCCGTCGCTGCTGCCGGCGGACTGGACCAGCTATTACGACACGGCGCCGATGAAGGAGCTGATCTCAAAATATGTCGATTTCCCGACGCTCAAGGCCAGTCCGGTCCGGCTTCTGGTCGGAGCGGTCAATGTCGCTACAGCGGAGCTTGAAATCTTCGACAGTTATGTCGACGATCTGACGCCTAACCATATTCTTGCCAGCGGCAGTCTGCCGCCGGGTTTTCCCTGGACCGTGATCGACGGCGAGGCTTACTGGGATGGCGGAATCGTAAGTAATTCGCCGCTCGATCTGGTTCTCGATCGGTGCGGCCCCGGCGGCAAGCATGTTTTTATCGTTGACCTGTTCGCAGGCCACAGAGACCTGCCTAAAAACATGATGGAAGTCATGTCCAGGCGCGATGAGATTTTTTATTCGGAACGAATCCGGAGCGACCGGCGACTGCGCGAAACTGTTGCTTCGTATCGCACACTGGTCAACCTGATCCTTGCGCAGGTTGACCCCTACAAACTCACCAAAATTCAACAACGTCCACTTTATATCGAGATGATGGGGGACGGAGCACTTGTGAATTTCACGAGATTCGTGCGGGAAAGCGCAAATGGAGAGCCGTCCTCCCGCGATTATGATTTTTCGGAGGAGTCGATCAGGCTTAATCAAGCGGCGGGCTACGCCCTTGCCAAGAAAACGCTCCACCACCCCGTAGGCAACGTAGAGGGGTTGACGGCGGCATCTCCTCTCCCGGTTCTATTACCCGTCCAGACCCGGCAAACCAGTCCGAGAAAACGGACTGGCCCCATGTAGGTCTTGAGAAAGGATGGATAGACTAGCCTATATTACCGCGATGGAGATATTGGACATATTCCCGTGAACAATCCGACCGGCCAGACGGCTTGTTGTATCGAATCACTGACGAGGAGCGACAAAATATGACCCGTGACGAAATTCTGAGCACACCGTCGATGCCCGCGTTCTCACCTAGTTATCCGTTCGGGCCATTTCATTTCGTTCGCCGCGAATATTTGATCATCACCTACGAGACCGACCCTGAGGTGATCAGAGAGGCTCTGCCTGAGCCGCTTGAACCGGCGCCGGGCAATCTCGCCTATTATGAGTGGATGAAGATGCCTGATTCCACTGGTTTTGGTTCCTATGAGGAGAGCGGCAGCGGCATACAGGCGCTCTGGCAAGGCGAGCCTTGTAATTTCTCCGTCCAGATGTATCTGGACGACGAACCGCCTATCACCGGAGGGCGGGAGATCTGGGGATTTCCGAAAAAATACGGCGTGCCGCGGCTGGATCTGGTCAAGGATACTCTGACGGGCACATTGCACTACGATGGAGAGCGTGTCGCCATGGGTACTATGCGCTACAAGATTAAGAGCCTCGCCGATAAGCTGGACGAGGTAAAGGCCGGCGTCGCCAAGCTGAACGTCAATCTGAAACTACTGCCGGATGTGGACGGTAAACCCAAGGTCGCGCAACTCGTCGGCTACAATCTCGAAGACATCCACATCCACGGCGCATGGGAGGGCACAGCGGATATACAATTGTTGCCGCATGCCAATTGTCGTGTGGCCGCCCTACCCGTGAAACGGGTCGTTGGCGGGCGTCATTTGGTCGTTGATCTCGTGCTGCCCTACGGCAAGGTGTTGCATGATTATCTCGCGGAACAGCAATAAGAGGATTTGAACATGGCGTTGAAGGGCAAGGTTGCACTGGTGACGGGGTCGACCAGCGGCATTGGGCTTGGCATCGCGCGTGCGCTGGCGGCGGAGGGTGCCGACATCATGCTGAACGGGTTCGGCGATGCGGGCGAGATCGAGGCGCTGCGCGCTGATCTGGCCAAGGAGTTTTCCGTGAAGGTCGAGTATGACGGCGCGGATCTGAGCAAGCCGGACCAGGTGGCGGCGATCGTTGCGAAGACGCAGAGTGACCTGGGCAGCCTGGATATTCTCGTCAACAATGCCGGCATCCAGTTCACCGCTCCGGTCGAGGAATTTCCCGAGGCGAAGTGGGAGGCGATCATCGCTATCAATCTCTCCGCCGTGTTCTACGGCATGAAGGCGGCGATTCCGGGGATGAAGGCGAAGGGCTGGGGGCGGATCATCAATATTGCCTCGGCGCATGGGTTGGTGGCGAGCCCGCACAAGGTGGCCTATGTGGCGGCCAAGCACGGCGTTGTGGGCGCGACCAAGGTGGCGGCGATCGAGACGGCGAATGACGGCATCACGGTGAACGCGATCTGCCCCGGCTGGGTGCTGACGCCGCTGGTGGAGAAGCAGCTTGAGGACCGGGCCAAGGAAGCGGGCACGGATGTGGAGACCGAGAAGAAGAAGATGCTGCAGGAGACGCAGCCGATGCTGAAATTCTCGACGCCGGAGGAGATCGGCGCGCTGGCTGTGTTTCTGTCCTCCGACGGGGCGGCGACGATCACCGGCGTGCCGCTGTCCATCGATGGCGGCTGGGTGGCGCATTAACCCCAACATCAAATATTTTTAAAACGGAGAGCAGACTATGACCCAAGAAAAAGAAAATGCCCTGGAGGGTGGCAGTACTCAGGTAAAATTCGGGCCTGAGGCCATCTTTCGTTTATGGACGAAGAATGTAGAGAAAATAGTCCGCATTAACGAGTTAACGGCGCGAACGATCATCGAAACAGCCACACGTCAGTTGGAGTTCAGTCAAGAACTATTACGGCAGGATTTGGCTGAAATACGGAAACTAACAGAAAAAGGTGTCTCGGTAAAACCCGCGGATCTGACTAAGATATATCTCGAGCATGCTTTACAAAGGGTCGAGAGTTTGGTTGTCGAGTCAAGTAATGTCGTGAATACCGCGGGGCAGCATTTCAATGGGTCTCTAAAGCTGATCCTTCATGACGTTCCATCTGAAAGCGAACCTAAATCATAGGCTGCAACGTATCCTAAGATCAACGAGATAGAAACGATATCGAAATAAATATGACGGCAAGAAACTGCGGGCTACTGGCCAGCCGTGCATCACGTGGTGAACACGGGCCTACTGGTATATCGTGCATGGCTTTGCTCGGTGGGCACAGACATTCCTTGGCTCACTCTACCATTTCTCGCACAATGCCGCTGCCATCATCGATGCCTTCATTGGTCGGCACCGCATCGCGTTGCGGTAGATCGGTAACCAGGTTAGTGAAACGCCGACCTCCGTTTGGATGGAGCTGTCCGCGGCGGACACCATTGAACGTTTGCTGATACCGTATGTTGAATATGTTTTGGAACGCCCTGACTTCCTTCCATTGTTTCACAGCCCGTCAATTGTTTCTCCCGAGCCTAACGGACGTGAAGATCTCATCCGCGTAATTCAATCGGTACTTGATGTACGGCTGCCACATGTCGCCTGGAAACAGAGGTAATTCTATGCAGTGATGTCGGATGTTGTTGCGGCAGGAACGATGCAGATGAGTTTTTAGGCTGCCCCGGCACGGGCGCATACTTGTCTGCGCGAGGTACTACGCGTGTTGACGGCGTACCCGCAGCTAATCGAGAGCGATATGGCCGATGAAAGAGCCGATTCTGGTATGTTTCGAGGAAAGGGGCGTGTTTAATGTCGGACAGTGGAGCGCAGTATCACGTCGTCGTCGTCGGGGGTGGTGTTGCGGGGCTGGAGATTGCTACAACACTTGGCCGCCGTTGGCGCCGGCAGCGCCCGCAAAATCAGGCAGTTCCAAAGGTTACGTTGATCGACAGTGATTCAGCTCATGTGTGGAAGCCCATGCTCCATACGATCGCTGCCGGAACAAGAGATATGGCAGCGCAACAGGTGACGTACGTGACGCAAGCCTATGATTCGGGTTTTATCTATCAACCTGGAGAGCTATGCGGTCTCGACCGAACGAAACACGAAGTGCTGCTAGCTCCACTCTACGCCGCGGATGGCCGGCTGCTCATTCCCGAGAGAAGGCTGGTATATCACAAGCTGATCCTAGCGGTCGGCAGCCAGGCAAATGATTTTGGCACGCTTGGCGTCGGCGAGCATTGCTGGATGATTGATTCCCGTCGCCAGGCTGACGCATTCAATCACGAGTTGCGAATTCATATGCTCCGAAGCCTGACCCAGGACCTGCCATTGGACATCGCCATCATCGGCGGTGGCGCGACCGGGGTCGAATTGGCCGCGGAACTGGTACAACTGGTTGAAGCCTCGGCCGCCTATGGAGCGCAAGGCATCGCGGAACGAATCACAGTGACCCTCATAGAGAGCGGCTCCAGGCTTCTAGCGGCGTTTCCCGAGGACATTTCGTCGGCAACGCGGCGCCGTCTGGAAGCTCTCGGCATCTGCGTCTTGACTGATACCAAGGTCAGCGCCGTGACGGCTGACGGCCTGGCGTTTGGCGATGGTAGGAAGATGAGGGCCTCGTTAAAGATTTGGGCCGCAGGGGTAAAAGCCCCTGAATTCCTGGCTCACCTCGATGGGTTGGAAACCAATCGATCCAACCAACTCGTTGTGTTGCCGTCGCTGCAAACCAGCCGCGATCCCGATATCTATGCCGTAGGTGACTGCTCGAGCCTTACCCTCCCAAAAACTTCCCGGCCGCTTCCGCCGACGGCACAGGTTGCCCATCAGCAGGCGCAGTATCTGATCCGCCACTTACCCCGAATCATCCAGCATCAAGAAGAACCTCCTCCATTTGCTTACCGCGACTTTGGCGCGCTGGTTTCTCTGAGCAACTATGACGCCTATGGGTCGCTCGGGAAATTCGGTTTGTTCAGAGGCCGGACCATTCGAGGACACCTGGCCCAGCTGAGCCATGTCATGCTCTATCGTAGCCATCAGGCGCGGCTTTATGGGGTTTGGCGTGGTAGTTTGGTGTGGCTGGTTGACTGCTTGAATGCACGCCTGCGGGCGAAGATTCGGTTGGATTAAATAATATGTCTGGCGTCGTGAGGTGAGAACAGCAAAAAAACGACTGTGGGCCAAGCGTAAGACGGAAGCACCTTAGGCGGCTTCCACCTGCATGGAATCACAGAATTCGACAAGACGGTCTGCGAGTCTCAGTGCCGCCTTGCTGGCATCGGGCGCGGCGACAAGCGCCACTTCGGTTTGGCCAATAGGGGAAAAACCGTCGCCTTCGGTCAATACGCGATGCTCCGGCAGAATGGCGATTTCGGAGAGAATCCCGAACCCAAGACCAGCCGCAGCCGCGGCTTGAATGCCGGTGAGGTTGGCGCTGGTATAGGCCATGTGCCAGGCGCGTCCTGCCGCTTCCAGCGCATGGATGGCGCGCTTGCGGTACAGGCAGCCGGGTGGAAACCCGATCAGCGGCACTGATGAGCAGGACAGATCGACGGGATGGTCCCGGCTCGTCACCCAATGGATGTTTTCGGGCCACACCGCGATGCCGCCAGCTTCACCGGCATCGCGCTTGAGCAGTGCGAGGTCGAGATCGCCGCGTTCAAGGTCTTGGCGGAGATAGAGGCTTTGATCGGCGCGAATATCGAGCCGTAGAGCGGGATGCGAGCGCGCGAAACCGGCGAGCAGCTGGGGTAGGCGGTAGGCTGCAAAATCCTCCGGGATGCCCAACCGGATGGCACCATCCTGGGCCGAACCGGTCAGCACGTCTCGGGCTTCCTCCGTGAGCAACAGAATGCGACGCGCATAGGAGAGCAACCGTTCGCCATCCTCCGTCAGCGTGACCTGCTTGCCGGTGCGGTTGAGCAACTGCTTGCCTAAGCCGTCCTCCAGCCGTCTGATTTGCTGGCTGACCGTTGATTGCGTGCGGTGAACACGTTCGCCCGCACGCGTGAACCCTCCGGCTTCCACTACGGAGACGAAGCTGCGCAAAAGCTCCAGATCAAGCATGGCATATTATCCATTTATCCACTGATGATGATTTGATCATTTAATTTCCAAATATCAAGAGGTCTCGCCATATCGGGGTGGCACAGGAGACTCACCATGTCCGCCTCATCCACCGGCACTATCGCACGTCCGGCCACCAGTTTTTTGCCGGTCACTATTACGGCCTTCTGCCTGCTGTGGAGCTTCGCTTTCGTCGCGGGGAAGGTGGGCGTCATGAACTGTCCGCCCCTCATTCTTCTTACGTCGCGGTTTTCGCTCGCGGGCATTTTGATCCTTGGCCTCTCCACCGGGTGGCGTGGCCTGTGGACATTGTCATGGCGCGATGTGTGGGTGTTCGCCCTGCTTGGAGTCGTGAACAACGCCCTTTACCTCGGCCTGGCCTATACCGGGCTGCGGTCGGTCTCGGCGGGCCTTGGCGGGTTGATCGTTAGCGCCAACCCGGTGTTCACGGCGATCCTGGCGGCCCTGCTTCTGGGCGAGCCGCTCACCTGGCGGAAAATTCTTGGCATGGCACTTGGTATCGGTGGCGTGGCCCTCATTGTCGCGCACCGGCTTTCGTCCGGAACCGACGGCCTGACCGGCATCCTCTTAACAGTCGCCGCGCTCGCCTCCATCGTGACCGGAACCGTCTTGTTCAAGCTGCTTGCCCCGAAAGGCAATCTCTGGATTGGAAATGGCGTACAGAATTTGGCGTCCGGTCTCGTGTTGCTGCCGTTCGCACTGGTTTTCACCGATGTGAACCAGATCAGGCCGGACATTCAACTCATCAGCGCCTTCGCCTATCTGGTGCTCGGCGGGTCGATTTTGGCGTCGCTGCTCTGGTTTCATTTGCTGGCGATTTGTGGCGCCTCGAAAGCGAGTTCGTTCCATTTCGCCATGCCGCCACTCAGCATGTTCTTCGCCTGGCTGGTACTTGGTGAGCACGTGGCGCCGCAGGATTTTCTGGGCATCATTCCCGTCGCGGCCGGCATCTATCTGGTCACACGTCCCGGCCGACAGATGATAAGACAAGGAGCCGCTCGATGACATGGCTGAAACTCACGTTGATTGGCGGGCCGACCGCGCTCATCGAGATTGGTGGCTTTCGGTTGCTCACTGACCCAACCTTTGACGCGCCGGGAGAATATTCTCTTCCGCATGTGACGCTCGTCAAAACGGCCAATCCTGCCGTAAGTGCCGATGCCATAGGAAACGTGGATGCCGTGCTGCTCAGCCATGACCAGCATGCAGACAATCTGGATCATGCTGGGCGGGACTTTCTGGCAACGGCAAATCGCACGCTGACGACTGTCACCGGTGCCGGCAGGCTCGGCGGGAACGCGGAAGGGTTAAAACCGTGGGACAGTGTGACGCTGACGAAGCCGGATGACAGCCAGCTCATCATCACCGCCACGCCCGCGCGCCACGGGCCGGCGGGGATCGAGCCGTTTGCCGGAGACGTGATTGGCTTCGTCCTGACCCTGGGGGATGACGACGAAGCATCCGTCTATATTACAGGCGATACCGTCTGGTATGAGGGTGTCGCCGAGGTGTCGCGGCGATTCAAACCGACGGTTGTCATGCCCTTCGCGGGCGCGGCGCAAACGCGCGGGCCATTCCATCTGACGATGAACGTCAATGACGTGATCGAGACCGCCGCGGCCTTTTCCGATGCGGTCATTGTCCCGTTACATTTCGATGGCTGGCGGCATTTCAGCCAGAGCGGGGAGGATATGGAAAGGTCCTTTGCTGCACTCGGTATTGGTTCCCGGCTGTTCATGCTCAAACCGGGCGTGCCTACGAAAATAGGGTTGTCGGTTTCAGGGAGACACGTCGAGAAAAACTCATGACCCCCCACTGCCAATGGGTTCGGTCACCTCAATATAAGAGGGTAGGGGACGTGATTTTAATACCCCGAAAAAGGAAACCGTGCTGTCGGATTTTTTGAAATCGGCCAGGCACGAAACCCACGATAATTCTGTTTCTGTCGGCGCGGGTGTCTGGCAAGTGATATTGCCATAATTGCACGGGATTAAAATATGTCCCTGCGCCAACACGACGGCATTATTTATTATTGGCGCGGCATTCAGACGGTGGTGGTCCAACCCGCTTGGAAGCGATCCACCTTTGATGTAGTTTTGTTTTGGAGGACGAACTGCGTGATCTGGTCGTCGCGGAGGCTGAAGTAGAAACTCAGGATCAGCGGATCGGGCAGACCGGCTTTCTCGTATCAGATCAATGGATCGGAACATTTCCCGGCCTCGATAATTGAGAGCTTGGGGGAGCTCCAATGCCTTTATTACAAGACGGCGAGCGGTTGTTTGCGGCGCGGGGACGGGTATGCCGCGTCGATTGCCGCCAGATCCTCCGTGGTCAGTTGAATGCGAGCGGCGGCGGCGTTTTCGCGGACATGCGGGAGGGAACCGGACTTCGGTATTGATATCGTCGCGCCGTCCCGGATGCTCCAGGCCAGGGCCACCTGCGCCGCTATTGCATTATGCCGTTTGCCGATTTCGGTGAGAGTTGGGTTGTGCAGCAGGCTGCCTGTATGCCCCAGCGGGGAGTAGGCCATGATCGACATCGAACGGGAGCGGCACCAGGGCAGTAGGTCGAACTCGATACTGCGCGTCTCCGGATTGTAGAGTATCTGGTTGGTCGCGCAGTTGCCGCCGCCGGGCAGTTGCGTGAGTGCCGCCATGTCATCGGTGTCGAAATTGGAGACACCCCAGGCGCCGATATGCCCGGCGTCACGCAGGCGCTCGAAGGCTTCCACGGTTTCAGCCAGAGGGTGGGGGCCGGGCCAATGCAGCAAGTAGAGGTCGATATGTTCAGTCTGCAGGCGGCGCAGGCTTTGCGTGCAGGCGCGGGGAAGCCCCATGGCGGAAGCGTTTTGCGGATGTACCTTGCTGACCAGGAATAGTTTATCGCGCCGCTCTGCGATGGCCTGGCCGACGATTTTTTCGGCGCCACCGTCGGCATAGGCTTCGGCGGTGTCGATCAGGGTCATGCCGAGCTCGATGCCTGTCTGCAGGGCGGTGACCTCCGCCTTCGCGCTGGCGGCGGTTTCGCCCATGTACCAGGTGCCTTGCCCTAGGGCGGGAACGCTTACACCGTTGGGCAATTTGACGTGCGGCATTGTCATGACGGGATCACCTTATTGTCAAATGACTACCAGCCGTGCAGGCGCCCGCCGCTGACATTCAGCACGCTGCCGCTTGTCCAGCTTCCGCCGCTGCCCGCGAGATAGAGGCAGGCGCGGGCGACCGGGTCCGGCCCGACGATCGGCAAAGGGTAATTGGCGACCTCGAAGGTAATTTCCTCCTCGATCATTGGTTCGCCTGTGCCGATGGAGCCGGGAGCGACCGCGTTCACCAGCACATTATGCTGCTCAAGCTGCTTGGCAAGGCCGATGACCATGCCGATGACGCCGGATTTCGCGGCGTTGTAGGCGCAGGAGGTGCTGGCTGAGCCGATCTTGGCCGACACTGAGCTGATCAGGATGATCCGCCCCTGCCGTTTTTCGATCATTTCCGGGATGACGGATTTGGCGCACCAGAAGGAGCCGTTCAGGTCGACATTGATGATGCGCTGCCAGTGCGAATCGTCGAGTTCCCAGGCCAGCCCGCGCGGAGCGTCGATGGCTGCGGCGTGGACGAGGATATCGACAGGGCCAAAGGCGGTGCGGGCAGCGTCCGTCATCGCCCGCACGGAGTCGGGATTAGAGATATCGACGGGTATGGCCTGGATCGAGGCACCGGTGGATTTGATGTCTTCGACCACAGCGCGGAGTGCCTGCTCGCGTATGTCAGCGGCGGAGACATGCGCGCCGGCGGCGGCGAAATGGCGGGCGACGCAACCGCCGATGCCACCGGCGACGCCAGTGACGATGACGTGCTTCCCGGCGAGGTCGGCCGATACGGTGCCGGGCGGAACCTGCGGCTGTGGAAACGGGCTGGATATCATGTCAGATTGCCTTTCTCGTTTGATTCAGCCAAGGTTTTTGGAAGAGGCTGCCCCATCCTGTGACTAGGTTGGTCGGGATGCCGGCGATGCGCAGGCTGCCCCAGACGGCCGTGGAGACCGTGTCGTAAACGGGGATGCCGTATTCCTGTTCCAGCGGCTCGGCCAGGTGCGCGGCGCGCAGGTTCGTGCAGATGACCGCGATCGCGTCAGGCTTGTGCAGGGCGACTTGTCGCGCGGCATCGAGGATCGTTGCGTCACCGACCTCGGCGAAGGAGAAATTCTCCTGCAGGCGGAAATGAACCTCTGACGCGCAGCGATAGCCTAACCCTTCGTATGTGCTGAGAATCCGGGCCTGAACATCGTCAGTGTACGGCGTAATCAAGCCGTAATTCCGCACGCCGGAGGCGGCAAAAACTTCATTGAGGGCGAGCATGGATGTTGTCGCCGGAATGCCGGTGGCAGCCTTGATACGGCGGCAGAGTGTCTCGTCGCGTTCAAGGCCGAGCCAGCCGGAGGAGGTGCCGTTCCAGGCGATGACATCGACGCGCGCCTCGGCCAGTCGCTCGACGGCCTGCATGATCACGTCTTCGTCGAACTGAGCCAGCATTTGCTCCTTGAGAGAAATCTCGACGACGCGGAAGCGTGAGAAATGCACGCTGACATGGGGTAGCCCGGCGACGATGCGGGTGCTCATGGGTTCGAGAACGGTGTTGGAGGACGGCGTAAGCATGCCGAGCCTGACATTGGAAGGCATAAGCAGAAGACCTTTTGTTGTGACGGGCGCTGAAAAATTTTAGAAGCGTGAGCTTTGGCGGTAATGCGGAACATGGTCCGCGGGGTTGAAATAATCCTTATAGAAGGCCCGGACATGGGGAAGGATGAGGTGCGCGAGGTTACGGCGCTCCAGTTCCTCCGCGTTGAGCGGGCGGCGCAGGCGGCCGGCAAGCTCGTGCAGCATCGCGCTTTGGTCGATACGAGTGAATTTCCCGTCCTGATAGAGGATTTCGCCTTCCACCATCACGGTATTCACCCCTTGCGTTTTGGCGCGTTGCAGCACGGCGTCTAGCACCGGGGTTTCCTCGTCGAGATAGGGGAAGCTGATTTGCGACCAGTTGATCATGACAAGGTCGGCCGCCATGCCGGGGGTGAGCGTGCCGATCTCTGACCCGTAAGGCGTGGTGAGGGCGCCGCCGGCCGTCGCCATGCGGAGTACTTGGCCCATGCCCGGCACGTCGTCCCCCATGCCAGGGGTACGGTGCGCGCGCAGTACCATGCGCATCTCCTGCAACATGTCCCGGTCGTCGTTGATGCCGGCTTCATCGATGCCGATGGCGACGTTGACGCCTTTTTCCTCCAGGCGGTTGAGAGGGGCGATGCCTGAGCGAAGGCGGAAGTTCGAGCTGCAATTATGGCATACATGCACGCCGTTACCGGCAAGGCACTCTATGTCACCCTCGCTCAGCCAGACGCCATGGCCAAGCGTAAGGCGGGAATTCAGCAGGCCGAATTTTGCCAGATAATCCACGGCCGTGCCGCCGCCCCGGCGCTTCGCATATTCTTTCTGGTAGGGGGTCTCCAGCAGATGCATGTGCATCGGCACGTCGTGCCGGGCGGAGGTTTCGGCCAGGAGTTCCAACGCCGCGTCGCTGCACCAATGCAGGTTGGCTGGCGCGAGTTGCAGGCGCACGCGGGATTTTCCGTGGTGCGTCTTACGCAACTGCTCGAAAAGCTGCACCAGATCGGCAGCGCCGAGTTGAAACCTGCCGAAATGGCGCTGAAGCGCCGGCTTGATGTCATCGGGAACGCTTGCGGTGAATGCGTCGTTGGGGCCGTAGACGAGGTGGTTCTGGTCGCGCAGTGCGTAGCAGTAGGAGACGCGCATGCCGATCGCCTCATAGCCGCGAATGACCTCGTTCGCGGCATGTTCGATCTTCGGTAAATCGCCCGGTACCCAGCCGTGGATATGCTGGACTGTCGTGACGCCGGAGGCGATCATCTCGAAGGCAGAATAGAGCGTGTCGAGGTAAGGATCGACCTCGCGCGTGACCATGCGCGTTGCGAACCATAGCTCCAACGGCATGTCGGGCGAGCCCAATTGCACAGGCGTCAACCCGACATGGTGATGCCCGTTGACGAAGCCTGGCATGACGACATGGTTGCCGGTGCCGATGACCGGCAGATTGGGGTACTTCGCCGCCAGCGCTACGAAATCACTGATTTCCTCAATGCGGCCGCCGCGTTGAAGGATTGCGCCATTCTCGATGATTTGCGCGGTGTGACGGCCGAGGGCGCGGGTGATGACGTATTTGCCGCGAATGATGGAACTGGTCATTGAGTGCTCCCCAGGGCAGCGCGAACGGTATGCAAGACTGAACTTCTCAATTTCAGAAACTCGGGCGACTCGCGTAGCTCTAGCAGACGATCGTCGCCAATCTGTGCTGTGACATCAATATCCTCTAGGATTGAGGCTGGGCGCTGGGAGAACACGATGATGCGGTCGGCGAGATAGACGGCCTCCTCGACATCATGTGTGACGAAGATGATCGTTTTGCGCTCTTCCTTCTGGATACGGCGAAGCTCCACCTGAAGCTGCTCGCGCCTTTGCGCATCGAGCGCGCCGAACGGTTCGTCCATGAGCAGAATCTCTGAACCAGCCGCCAGGGTGCGTGCGATGGCGACACGCTGACGCATGCCGCCCGAGATACGGTTGGGATAACTTGCTGCAAAATTCGATAATCCGACAAGCTCAAGATAGTGCTGGGCGCGGTCGCGCTTTTCCGTTTTCGTCAGGTCGTGCCGGAACCTCATGCCGAACGCAACATTCTCCTCCACGGTGAGCCAGGGGAAAGAGGAATAGGATTGGAAGACCATGCCGCGGCGGCTGTCCGGCTCGCCGATGGCTTCGCCTTGCAGCGCGATCATCCCCGTGCTCGCCGTTTCAAGTCCGCCGACCATGCGCATGAGCGTGGTTTTGCCGCAGCCCGAAGGGCCCAAGAATACCATGAACTGATGATGCGGGATGGTGAGGCTAAACGGCGGGGAAATGACATCGAGGTTACCAAATGTCTTGGTAATGTCATTGAACTGCAGGTACGGCATGGTCATGAATGCATGTATCCGAACATCTTTTTGTGAAGCCGGCGGAGGAGCTGGTCGGTGACGAGGCCTATGATGCCGATCATCACGACACCCGCCATGACCTGGGATGTCTCCATGAAGCGCCGAGCGGTCCAGATCACGAAGCCGAGTCCGCTATTGGAGGCGACGATCTCGGCGATGATGAGGTAGGTCCAGCACCAGCCGAGCGTGATGCGGAGATTGTCGACCAGGCTCGGCAGCATAGCACGGATGGCGACGAGGCGCAGAATTTCGAGAGGTTTGGCGCCTAATGTCGAGGCGATCTCGAAATATTCATGCGGCACGCGATCTGTGTCTTGCGCGACCATGAGGACGAGTTGGAAGAACGTACCGAGCCAGAGGAGGAAGATCTTCGTCTCCTCGCCGATGCCGAACCAGATGATACTGAGCGGTACGAGGGCGGGGACGGGAAGGTAGCGGATGAAGTCGATGACCGGCTCCAGACCGGCGCCGATTGGCCGATAGACGCTCATGGCGATGCCGATGGGCACGGCCATAATGGCGGAGAGAGCGAAAGCGACGGCGACCCTGGCGATGGAGACGCCCGTATTTGGCAGCAAGTTACCGTTCACGCTCATGTCCCACATTGTGGCTATGATGGTGCTGGGGGCGGGCAGGAAGATCGGATTGGTCCAGCCGAGATCGACGGTGATTTCCCACAGGATGAGCAGCGCCAGACATGTTGCGATAGCGATGCCATGCGCCACCCATGATGGTAGGGGGCGGCGAAGCGCGAGAAGACGGGGGCTGGTTTTTCGTCCTGGTTGTGCCATAGGAATGATCCCTCCATTATCGGCGAGGGGACGCCCTGTGTCAGCCATTACAATCGATGCTCCATGCTATGCGCTCCGTCTGTATTCATCGTTTGTCTTATGAAAGACCGAAGCCTTCGCGCAGCGCCTTTGTCACCAGCTCCTCATGGTCGCGGAGCATCCACTCCCCGATTTCCGCCCGGCTACCGCGCGCATCGGCAAGAACGCCGGAGGGCGGCACGAGAGTCTGGTCGAAGGGCAAGCGGTCATAGAGCGGGAACTTCGCCGGGCCATCCGTCGGGATGCGTTCTTGCCGAACGAGGTCCGGGCTGAGGGCGAGCATGAGGGAGGTTTCGAGCAGGCTTGCATGCTCCAGCTCGGTTCCGGGAAAGCCGTTTGGAAAAATGCGCGTCAGAGTCTCAGGGTATAGGAAATCGCCAAGTTCCAACCGGAGCAATACCATATCCGTAATGCCGTCGCGCTTGAGATCGCGCATGGCGAGGTTGAGGCCCTCGACGATCGGCCAGGCATTCTCGAAATGCCCGTTGATGAGGGCGATGCGGCGCGCACCGTGCTGGCCCAGGTCGCACACGATATCATGGATGACGAGGGCGAGCGTATGTGCATCGAGGCTGGTGGTACCGGGGAAAGCCTGGCCGCCGCCGGATTTGGGGTGCGACTTATAGCCATAGGCGATGGCCGGCGCGACGATGGCGCCGATGGCTGGTGCGACGCGCTGGCATATTGATCTGGGAATGACGACGTCTGTGCCGAGAGGGAGTTGCGGGCCGTGCTGCTCTGTTGACCCTACGGGGATGAGGATGGGGGCGCCAGCGGCGACCTTCTCCTTCCATTCCGGCCAGGTCATCTGATCCATCAGCATGCATTGAGTATCGGGCAATGAAAAGCTCCGCTGTTTCGCGATTCGCGTTATGAAGTGGTAGGTGGCAGTTTAAAGCACGAGGTAAACTTAATACGCAATTAGATATTATGAATTAAAATGGCATATTTTTAGATACTCGTGCCTTTTGTGATTAATATATAGTCGTATTATGTTTATTTTTGGGCATTATGGGTATTTTGGAGGCTTATGTGAGGATTAGAATGAGTGCGGAGTCGGCCTTGGACGAGGATCGGGATATGGAGTCCGGTACGGCTTCGCTGGGTCAGGTGACACCCGTCGTCAGGCTTTCCCTGCATGAGCAGATCGTGACCAAGGTGCGTGAGATGATTCAATTGGGGGAGTTGCCGCCAGGGGCGACGATCTCTGAAAATGATTTATGCGGCAGTCTTGGTATCTCCCGCACGCCGTTACGTGAGGCGTTGAAGGTGCTGGCATCGGAGAATCTTGTCCATCTCCGGCCGCATCGCGCGCCGCTCGTCAGTCCGGTTGATTCCGATGAGATCGCCGAGCTTTTCGAACTGCTCTCGATCCTTGAGCCGGCGGCGGGCGCGTTGGCGTGCCAGCGTGCATCCTCTTCTGAAATCAATCGCTTGCGCGATATGCACGAGCAGTTGATGGGGCACTATTATACGCGCGAGCGCACGCGCTATTTTAGCGACAATCAGGCGATTCATCATGAGATCGTCAGGCTCGCCGGGAACAAGGTAATGCTCGCCACGTACCAGTCTTTGCAGGGGCGCGTGTTGCGCGCGCGCTCCATGGCGAATCTCACGCAGGCGCGCTGGGCTGAGTCGAGCGCCGAACACGAAGCGCTGATTCGAGCTTTTTGCGAACATGATGATGCCGCCGTCAGCCGCCTACTCTACGAGCATACGAGGGAGACAGAAGCGGCGGTGCTGCGCGCGTTGAACACGTCAGAAACGGCGTAGACAAAAATTTGGCACGGAGCTTGCCTTAACGATTTTCGTCGACGCGGGTGAAACCGTGTTTCGAAATCGAAAGGCCAAGCTCAATGACGGAAGTTTCTTCCTTATCCTTCAGCCGATTTACCGTTGATCCACGCAAGCCCGTTATATGAAGCGGCTGGAAGGGCGGGTTGCCCTTGTCACCGGGGCGGCACGAACCGGCTCCATCGGTAGGGCGATCGCGTGGGAGCTTGCACAGGAAGGTGCATGCATCGCGGTCGCGGATTACCGGCGTGAAGATGAAGCACGCGGCTTTGCGGAGGAAATTGAAGAAGCTGGCGGAAAATCCTCAAACTTTGACGCCGATGTGACGAGCCCGGCGGCATGCGAGGCATTGGTGGCGCGGGTAGCAGCGCGGTTCGGGCGGCTGGACATATTGGTCAATAATGCAGGGCATTCTCGCCATCAGAAGCTTGAGGACATTACCGAAGCCGATTTTGATGAGATGATCGGACTGCATCTGCGGGGGCCATTTTTTCTGGCGCGTGCCGCCGCCGTGCATATGCGTGCGGCGGGCTGGGGACGCATCGTGAATATTTCTTCTGAGCAATCTTATGGTGGAGATCCGGAACTACCGCATTATACCGCCGCGAAGGCGGGATTGCGGACGATGACAAAATCTCTCGCACTGGCCTTAGCCCCTTGCATCGCCGTGAATACGGTGGCGCCGGGGCCGACCGCCACGGACCGTTTCAAGAACGGCCCGGAATATTTGGATGAATTCCGGGAGCGTATTCCGCTGAAACGCTGGGGGGCGCCGCGTGATGTCGCGCGTTCCGTGCTGTTTCTCGTGACCGATGATGGGGATGCATATACCGGCCAGACGCTTGACCCGAATTGCGGAACCGTCATGCCCTGATGAGCCTGCTTCACTTTTTATAACCTGTAAGGAAACAACATGAAGTTTCGTCGTATTCTGATGGCAACGAGTGCCGTGTTCCTCGCCGTGGCCGCGGCACTCCCCGCGAAAGCGGATGACACGATCCGCGTGTTATCCCCTGTGTGGTCCGGCTTCGCACCGGTCATGGTCGCGCAGGATCTGGGCTATTATAAGAAGGAGGGACTGAATGTCTCCGTGACGTTCGAGGATGACGTGCCGACGATCATGGCGGCGCTCAACCGGGGTGATATAGATATGGCGATGTTCACCGTCGGTGAATATCAGGATCTGCCGAAGGGCCTCACAGGCGGCACCATTATCGGGGAGGTTGATGAATCCCTTGGCGGCGACGGCACTGTTGCCGATGGCTCGATCAAAACAGCGGCGGACCTCAAGGGCAAGATTCTGGCTGAGTCGCCGACGCTGCCCGCGATGCTGCTGCTGCAGATGGATTTAAAAAAGGCTGGCCTTTCACTTAAGGATGTGCAGTTGCGTGAGTCCGAAGCGGGGGACGCCGTTGCGATCTTCTCGAACAAGGAAGTCGCGGCTGTCGCCACATCCGAGCCACAAATGTCTCAGACGGTGCAGCAGAACCCGCAACGCCACCCGCACATTATCAGTTCGTCGGCGGAGTATCCCGGCTATGTCGTGGACATCATTGAAGTCCGCACGGCGGATTTGAAGGCGCACCCGGAGAAATATGTGAAGCTACTCACAGGCATGTATCAGGCGACTGCCTATTTTGAGAAAGACCAGGCCGGGTTCGCTAAGCTTGCCGCACCGCATTACAGCCTTTCTACGACGGATTTCCTACAGAGCCTGAAGGGCGTACATTATATCGATTACCAGGATGCCGTGGCGGCGCTAGGTAAGCCGGGGAGCCCCGGTGCTCTCTACAACATTTTCAATACGATCATGGAGCTGAATCTGGAAAATGGCGCCGCCACCCAGAAGCTTTCTGCGGTCAGTTCTATTGATAATTCCATCATCGCCAAAGTAACCCCTGAGGCCGTCAAGCAATGAGTGAAGTCAAGACGATTGTCGTAACAGGTGCGGCCAGTGGAATTGGCCGTGCCGCCAGCCGCAAATTTTTGGCGGCCGGTCATAAGGTCATAGGGCTCGACATTAATACTGGTGAGGATGCCGTTGTTCCGTTGATTGCGGTCGATCTGCGTGACGAGGCATCGGTGAAGGCGGCCGTCGCGGAGGTAGTGGAACAGCTCGGTCATATCGATATTCTAGTCAATTGCGCGGGTACGGATGGCGAAGCGCCGCTGCCGGAACTCGACATCAACGATTTCGACCGCATATTCGGCGTTAACATCCGCGGTATGTTCCTCATGACACGCGAGACAATCAGGCATATTCCAAAAGGCGGGCGCATCATCAACGTTGCCTCCGAACTTGGTTTCCTGGGGCGGGCACAAATGTCCTGCTATTGTGCGACCAAAGGTGCGGTCATCGCGGCCACGCGCGCCTGGGCGCGGGAGTTTGCGCCCGGAATTCAGGTCAACGCGGTGGCGCCGGGGCCGACTAACACACCCTTGCTGCATTTTGATGCGATTCCTGAATCTCTCCGTCAGGAGGAGATGAGCAACCCGATGAAGAGGATCGGAGAGCCCGAGGAGGTCGCCGCGGCTATTATTTTTCTGGCAAGCCCGGAGGCGACGTTCATTACCGGGCAATGCATCAATGTGGATGGCGGGTCGGCAATGCACTGAGGTGCTGCCCTGAATTAAGCTCATGCCGAAGGTGATATTGTCATGAACGGGTTTGACACTGTGATAAGCGGTGGCCGGATATCCACCGCGTCGGACACATTCTTTGCCGATATAGGTATTAAGGATGGCTGCATCGCCGCGCTCGGTATGGAGCTTGGCGATGCAGCGGAGGTGATCGACGCGGCCGGGAAATGGGTGCTTCCCGGCGGCATCGACGGGCATGTGCATCTGTCCCAGCCATCGGGTGAGGGCATCGTGATGGCGGATGATTTCGAGACGGGTACAAGGTCGGCTGCGTTTGGCGGCAACACGACGATATTACCGTTCTGTCTGCAAGAAAAAGGACGTTCTCTGCACGAGGCATTGAAGGCGTACCATGCGAAGGCGGCGGGGAAATGCTATATCGATGTGGCGTTTCATCTGATTATCAGCGATGTAACGGAGACGCTGCTCGGGCAGGAATTGCCAGCTCTGGTCGAGGACGGTTACACCTCCTTCAAAATCTTCATGACATATGAAGGGTTGGCGCTTAGCGACCTGGAGATGCTCAAGGTCATGGAGACGGCGCGAAAATCCCGCGCGCTGGTTATGGTCCATGCGGAAAATTACGACGCTATCCGGTTTCTGACTGACAGGCTGGAGCAGTTGGGCAATACGGCGCCGAAGTTTCATGCGGCGTCCAGGCCGATCGCCGTGGAGAGGGAGGCAACCCATCGCGCCATCGCGCTGGCGGAAATTGCCGATGTGCCGGTGATGATTGTACATGTCTCCAACCGGGAGGCTATGAATGAGATTCTTCGCGCCCAGGGCAAAGGACTTAAAGTTTTTGGAGAAACCTGCCCGCAATATCTGTTCCTGACGGCGGATGATCTCGATGGCTTGAATATGGAAGGGGCCAAATATGTCTGCTCCCCGCCGCCCCGTGACCGCGCAAGCCAGCTTGCTTGTTGGGATGGGTTGGAGCGCGGCGTGTTTTCCATCTTTTCCTCGGACCATTGCCCGTTCCGGTATGACGACCCGAAGGGCAAGCTCGCGCTGCGCGGGCGTACCAGCTTCCGTTGGGTGCCGAATGGGATACCCGGCGTTGCCGCGCGTCTACCGCTGCTGTTTTCTGAAGGCGTGATGAAAGGCCGTATCGATATTCATCGGTTTGTCGCCGTGACTGCGACGAACCAAGCCAAGATGTACGGGTTGGCACCGCGCAAGGGTACGATTGCGATCGGGTCGGACGCCGACATCGCCATATGGGACCCCGAGCGGAAGGTCATGCTGACGCATGATCTGTTGCATGACGGGGCCGATTATACGCCTTACCAGGGTATGGAGATTACAGGCTGGCCGCAGCTTACCATGGTGCGTGGTCAAGTTGTGGTACGTGATGGGATTCTCGAAGGGCCGAAAGATCACGGCATGCACGTGGTCAGAGACCGCAGCGCATTCGTTTAATTACATTTTAATATCGAACATAAATTTCGACTTTCGTATTTTACAAAAATAACGGGCGTTTCCCAACAACAGGAGTGATGAATGAAAAAGATGAGACCAGGCTTTGCGCTGGCGGCGGGTGGCTCTCTTCTCGCTATGCACGGCGCGCTGGCGATGACGCCGCCGGCCTCGATTGATATTGACGGCGGCCCGCTGGGGCAGTTGGAATTTTCCGGCGGTGCAGACGGGTATTTTTATGCTCAGTCAGGCACGTCTGGCCGTGGCGAAGCCGGCAATAGCGCTGTTGGTGATAAGACCACGGGCGCGAACCTTGGCAATGCGCTGTTCAAATTACAGAAGACGACGGGAACGCTTCAATTTACGTTGGAGATTGGTCCCCAAGGTGGTGCGCCGTTTCTTGGTGTTGTGCCGGCCAAGGGGAGCATTACGGTCTACCGGGCAAGTCCGATTTATCTTGGTTATATAACGATTTCGCCGCCGGGCTCGCCGGTTACGCTTTCTGTCGGCCAGCTTAACTCTCTTGAAGGGTACGAGAGCGGGGAGGATTGGAACAACCCGAACCTGTTCACCAGCGCGCTGCTTTATGTCGAGAACGGGCAGAATGTCGGCGTTTCGGCGACATATACGCATGGCCCGCTGGCTGCGACGGTTCAATTTGGCGATGGCTGGGACACTCGGGTTTTCAACTTCCTGCAGGCGCTCGTCTCCTACAGCTTCGACAGTAATAATGTTTTAAGTCTCTATTATGGCGGCGAGCTTGGCCGTACCGGGCTGAACGCGCAGACCTATAATCAAAGCACTGTCGCGGGCTATGGTGCTTACCTCGTCAACTCGCAGACATTCGGTGCATATTACATATACACCAACGGCAATCTCAACCTGATTCCCGAAGTGCAGTATGTTTATGCCAAGCCGGACCAGGCGATCGGTATCGAGAAATATACAAGCACTTTCGGCGCTGCTGTGTTTGGCGACTATACGTTCGGCTCTTCGCCCTATTCGCTTGGCGGGATGGCTGAATATTTCACCTCCACCGGCGCGGGCCATTGGTTCATCGCGCCACATGCCGAAGGCTTCGGCCTCTCACTCACGCCGACATGGCAATATAAGGACCTCTTCGTCCGCGCCTCCGTCGGCTATATGCACCTGCTGAACAAAGGCACCTTCAGCCCGGATGATGGGAATGTCGCCTGGGGAACGGACGGGCGCAGCGCCAATCTGTTCCAAAGCGGCCTTGAGGCAGGAATTACCTTCTAGAATTTAAAACCAATCAAGAAACAAGCATGTCACGCGGCCACCATCTTCTCTCGCCTCAAGAAAAGGAAATTGTCATGTCGGAGTTGAATATGGCGCTCCCTGCGCAGGCGGGAGCCAAGCCTAATGAGCCGGTGAAGGAGTTCGGCCTTTGGTCGGCATTTACACTTGGTTTCTCAAATATCTCGCCGATTCTTGGTATTTATTCGGTCTTCTCCATCAGCCTCATGTCCGCGGGGCCGGCATTTTTGTGGTCTTTGCCGCTTGTTCTCGTCGGGCAGCTTCTCGTTGCTTGTGTGTTTGGCGAGTTGGTTTCCCGTTGGCCGTTCCAGGGGAGTGTCTATGCATGGGCGAGCCAGCTTGGCGGCGCGCGATACGGGTGGTTTGCGAATTGGGCCTATATATGGGGAATGGTGCTGTCACTCACCTTTTTGGCGCTGGCATCGGCGGGTTATCTGCTGAGTGCAATTGGCGTCAATGCCCCGTCCGAGATGTTCAGCATTGGCGTTGCATTGCTCGTTCTCGCGTTCGGTTCGTTTGCCAACATGGTTGCGGGACGTTTCCTTAAAACCCTGCTGACATTTACGCTGTGCTGCGAGTTGACGGCCTCTGCCGGTATCGGTACCGCGTTGCTTCTGTTCCATCATGTCAACCCATTCTCCATTCTGTTCAGCGGCGGTGGAACAAACCATGGTTCGACGGGCCATTGGCTGGTGGTCAACTTCACCGAGGTCGTCGCCTTCGCTGGTTATTCGATCTGCGGCTTTGAAATCGCCGGTTCGATCGCAGAGGAGGTCGTCGAGGCGCGGCGCGCGATTCCGAAGGCGATGATTCTGGCGTTGGCCGCGGTGGGCGGTCTCGTCATCTATGCGTGCACGGCCATCATTCTCGCTATTCCCAATTTCACCTCGGTGATGTCGGGCAATATCGCCGATCCTATCTCCTCTACCTTAATCAGCAGCTTTGGCCCGGCTGTCGGCAGGGCATCGCTCATCGTACTTGCTGTCGGCTTTACCTCCGGTATGATCGCGGTGCAGACTGCGCTAAGCCGTACCGTGTGGGCAACGGCGCGTGACAATATCATCCCCGGCGCTACATTTCTTGTGAAGCTTTCCGGGCAGGAGCACTTACCGCGCCGCGTGATTCTGCTGACGGCACTCATTTCCGGCGCTTTGCTTTTCATCAACACGACGAAGCTTTATTCCCTGCTTATCTCGTTTTCCAATGTTGGGTATTATATCTGCTACTCACTGCCGGTTTTGGGGCTCATTTATGCAAGGCGGCGGGGGGCCTGGGAGCCGGGGGCGTTCAGCTTGGGCCGGTGGAGCAATCCCGTCGCCTACGCGGCCGCCGCGTGGTTGATTCTTGAAGCCATAAACGAGGTCTGGCCGCGCCCCTTGTCGAATGTGTGGTATCTGAATTGGGGCGTGCTGATCATGCTGTGTATCCTTACCGTGGTAGGCCTCATCATTTGTACCAAGATGGTGAAGAATGATGCCTCACAACGCGAGCAATCCAAATTTGTAGTGAGTGATAGCATCTAACACACTTGTGTTAAAAACAAAGAAAGAGGTGCCGACTAGGCACCCCTTCCTTTGTGATCTTGCAAGTAATACCTGAGTCACGCAGTCTATCATGCGATTTACTGGAGCGTTTCTTCCCTTGCTTCGGCGCGCCCCATCGCGGCGGTAAGCCGCTCCTCTGGTGAAATCGGTGCAGATTCAAAGACTGAGACGACTTTGCCCCGCTCCACGGTCAAATTTAATGTTACCATTCGATCGGTTGCGATAAGCCTGTTGACTTGGGTCAATATTTCCTTGGCAAGAGATCGTTTCATGGCATGTTGTACGGCAAAGATCGCACGTATCTCTTGTGACGCGGCGCGATACACATCGAAACGCGGCGGCACGGAAGATCAACTCCGGACATTTGCGCTGTGCCGTGACGGACGGCATCGCGGAGTAGACGCCGAATTTGCGCGCTTCATAGCGAGCGGCGGCCACCACGCCACGAGCCTGTCCATAGCAGCAGATAGGTTCGGACGATGAAGACCCGGCTGTGGGATAGCTTGGTGTGCGCCACCTGCAGCTTGGTCCGCTCGTCGGCAATGACTGCCCAATCCTCCCTCCAGTCGAACTGGAAGGCTTCGTCAGCCGCAAAGACCAGCGGCACGAAGGTTCCGCAGCTACTGGTCTGCAACTCGCGCTGCCGTTCTCCCAGCAGCGAACAAACGCCGCCACCCGCCAGTAGGAGCCGTCGTAGCCCAAGACGACTAGGTCGGCGTGCATCTGCTTTGTCGTGCGCTTCTGCTTGTGCGACTTACCGGCCTTTTGCCGCAGCCATCCCGTCAGCCTCTCGGCAAATGGGTCCAGCTTGTTTGGCCGTCGGGAAGTTTGAACGGCGGCTCTACCGCATCCGACCGTAAATATTTGCGGATCGTGTTCCGGGACAATCCCGTCCGCCGTTCAATCTTGGCCTACCTGGGGATTTTTGAACCAGTTGAACTGAGACAAACTGGTTTAGACAGGAGGCATTTGCATGCCGACGAAACGGATGAGCGCGGAGCAGATTGTTGTTTTGCTCCGGCAGATTGAGTTGCAAACCGGCCTGGGCAAGACGATCCAAGCTGCCTGCCGAGAGGCTGGGATCTCTGACAAGAGCTATTACCGCTACCGGAAAGAGTACGGTGGGCTGGATATGGACCAGGCGCGGCGTCTGAAGGAATTAGAGAAGGAAAACAATCGCTTAAAACGTCTGGTGGCGGATCTGTCGCTTGAGAAGCAGATCCTCAAAGACGTCGCGGCGGGAAATTTGTAAGCCCTGAACGGCGCCGGCAGGCGGTGACCAATATCCGGGAGAGCTACGATCTCTCGGAGCGTCACGCCTGCCGCCTGCTGGACCATCCCCGCGGCACACAACGTTACGTGTCCCAGCTTCGCCCTGATGAGGATGAGTTGACACAGGCCATCATCGCCCTGGCCGGCAACTACGGCCGATACGGCTATAGGCGGATCACAGCGTTGCTACGGGCTGCCGGATGGGAGGTTGGCACGGACCGAGTGCAGCGGATCTGGCGCCGGGAAGGGCTGAAGGTTCCTCAGAAGCAGAAGCCCCGCGGCCGGCTCTGGCTGAATGACGGCTCCTGTACGCGCCGAAGAGATGCGGGAACGGTTCGGTCTATAAGGCGGGTTGATGACCAGCAGCGCGACGGCATGATTATGGTCATCATCGTGCTGACGCCGGTAACTCGCACGACCGTTGCCTTCGACCGATGTTTCTGTCCAAAAATTTAGCGGTTTTCGGAGCGGTCAAGGCTTACGGCCCGAAACGGCCAAAATGCACATGGTCCGTTTTGATAGTGACTCAGGGGACCTATTGCGTCATTCATAAAATTTAGTGGCCCGAACCTAAAGTTCTAGTGCGGCGGTAACGGACCGCAAATAAGCAGGGTCGAACTTCTTGTAGGTGCGACGCAATGTCACAGGGTCTGTTGCCACGAGGTCGGCAGCCTGGTCAATCGGGATACGGTCCATTGCGAGCCATGAAATTACGGAATGCTTGAGATGATGTGGCGTTGGCCTCCACGTCAAGCCAGCACGCTGACAAAGTCGTGCGAACGACCAGCGTAATCCATTTGGAACCGGCTTGCCATTGAACTCCACGACATAGTCGGACTGCCGGACCTTGTACGCTTCCTCCAAGACGATCCGCAAACTGTTATTCATCGGGACGACGGCGCGACGCTTAGCCGTCACCCGACGGCCCGGTTCCTGGAAATCGATCATCCCGGTGACAAAGTTCACCCGGTCCCATGTCAGCGCCAGGATCGAACCCTTCCTGGCCCCAGTGAATATGGCAAGCGAAAGGAACACTTTGACGTGGGGCGTGATACAGGCGGCAATGAGCGCCCGCGCCTCATCCTTCGTCAGGTAACGGTCGCGTGGCGAAGAGTCGCTCGGTGGCGTCAGGTTGGGAGGCAATGCAAGAAATCCATCCTTCCATGCCAGCCGCATGGCAGCCCTGAGAACATTGAACTCGCGCCTGAGGGTGCCCGTGGAGACCTTGCGCGGTACGTGCTTCGTTGGGTCAACCTTGCGATGCGGCCGTGTCATGCGCCCGGCCGCATATTTGTCCCACTGGGCTTGGTTGAGCTGGTCAACCCGCAAATGACCAAGATCACGACGGATTGCCCGCGCTGCTTCTTTGAGACGACCCACGGCCTCGACTTTATCTTCACGCGCGGTTTCATACCGATCGAGTGCCTGAGTAACCGTCAGTTGCCGTGGAGCACGATCTTGCTTTGCTTCAAAATCGGCTAGGAATTGTTTAGCACTTTGTTCATCCGCCGTGCCTGTCGCAATCCGGCGACGGGTTCCTCCGACCCAGAATTGGATGGACCAGCTTCCGCGGCGCCATTCAAGTCTGGGCTTTTCGGTCCGCGGGCGGGGCATTGTGGAAACTCCATATATTTTAGCAATTGGTTGTTTGAGATTCTGATGAGACCACCTGGCCGGTAACACTCCAAGCTCCCGCGCCGGATTGCCCGGTACAACGTTTCCGGATCGCAACTCAGCAGCTTGGCAGCTTGGTCGACCGTCATAAGAGGCGGGATAGTTGACAATGTGGAGGAGGAATCGCCACTCATGGTGATTCTCCAGAACCAATGATGGTATGCATTGATCCATGCATCTTACGCGCAAGATGATTTGATGCTTCTGGATCTCGACATTCGCGGAAGCACCGAGGTCCTTCCGTACGCTGCAGGCAACGGGGCGTATCATCCAGGTCTAGTTGCGTCGTCATCGTTATCATTTCACCAAGTATTGATCCTTGTTTTTCATTTTGGTGACGCAGTAGTGAAAGAAGCAAATTTTCGGTGTAAATTTTACGATTAAATACGTAATTAAGTGGCTGTTAGCTGGACATGAATCATCGACGTGCATCTGCAGCAAGGTACAAAATTGCTTGTTAGATTTTTGGCATTTGCATTGAGGACATGCTCCCGGCCGTGCCTCTCGATTTTGGAGAACTATCGTCCATCGGGCTAGACTGGTTTTCTTCAGGGGCCATACTTGTCGGCGGAACTAGGGTAGCTTTTGTTTCCTCGGCAGGTGTCTTGATTCCGTGCCATGCTGTTCTTGCATTGAGGACGTGCTCGCGGAACGCACGTACGCTGATACTCATCGAATTCAACCGCTTACGCCAGAGTCGCCGCAGCCCCACGAAAACCGCAGCGCCCAGGCCAGTAACCTGCGCTAAGCTCCGTCCTGCTGCTGCATGCAAACTATGCGGCAAGACGCCTTCATCGTATATTCGGCGGGTGTTCCTGCCCGTGGGTGAGGCGGCAATCCTTCCGCCAAGTTGTTTAACCGCGTCTAAGCCGCTCTCGGCTCCCTCGAAATCCGATCTCGCCAGATATAGGCGGATATCATGGCGGTGCCGGTCCAGGACATAACGCAATATTGGGCTGTCGAACTCAGGCGACACGAGCCCGATCACATGGTCGACCGTGGGAATAGGAACTGTTTCAGCTTCAGCAGTGATGGCATAACCAAGATCCAGATTCCGGCACTCGGATGGGTCGATCACGACCATACGGGGGGCTTTTATACCGCCGATTTCCAGAACGAAGCTTTTTTTGGGGTGATTCTGGCTTAAACCACGTAAGATTCCGACGGTCCCCGGTTGTATACCAAGCTCGATGCAGGCCTCACGAAACACGACCTGGTCACCCACCTTAAATTCAATCAGCGGAGGACCTAGCGGCTGGGCGTGATTCGAGCCATTTTCCAGCGCGGAACTATTCCACTTTGCTAGGACATTGCCAAGATACCCCTGCTTCGAGGCAAGTTCCGCCTGAATCGCCCGATTCAATTCTAAAGTAAGGCGCGGCGCAGCGGTAATTGCCACAACCGAACCCACCGTAGACGCGTCGACCCACACCTTTGCCGCCTGCTCAAGTGCTGCGGCCCGGTCCTCCACACAATAAAGAGCGTTCATATGGCCCAGAAGCCCCAGTGCCGGGCGGTACTGTTCATGTCTCGCGAGCCGCGCCGCGATCCGGTACACCGGGTTTGAATGGTGGCTTGTTTCGGTCAGATCGGCACCGCTCGGGCCCAACAGGTGGAGCATATGAAACGGCGAGGCGATAGCGGTTGTTCCCGCTTGTCCTTTGCTGGTCGATAGAAGCATGGTCGCGCCGCTTGGGGCTACGGTCTCAAGCAACTTTGCCGTGTCGCACACCGAAAGCAGGTGCGCCTGATCAACGATCAGCACGGAGCGATCATCGATGCAGGTTGTACCTTCGACCAACTGCCGCAGGAGCACTGGCATCGAGAATGCTACCCCGCCAATTCGGGCACCCAGCCTCCGCGCCGCCTGTGTCGTCGAGGAGACAGCAATTGGTCTATATCCTGATGCCAACCACGCACGACCCAACTCGGGCAACAACCGGTTATGTTCATCATTTTCCCTTGTCCGGATTAGCGTGCACAGGCGCCCGCCGTGGAGGATCTCATCCATCATTCTCTCGGTTTGGTCTGACACAAGCCCATGGTCGGGTGAAACAGTTCTCGCCGAGCGGCTGAGGCTATCCTCGCCCCATATTTCTATGGCGTATTTGAGGACTGAAAGCTCTGACGCGAGGGCCGTCTCACTTGTATATAATCCACCTTTAACCCCGGCCCGTGTCGTCAATGGGATGATGGCTCCGGATTCCTCCAATATACGAATCAGGCCAAAGGTCTCTCCTTTCGTAAGTTTTCCACCTGTCAGAGTCCGAATTTTTTTCGCGATATCGGCATAGCTGAGTGTCTGGTGGGCCTCCGCATCAAGTGCCGCCAAAATGAGCGATGGATCGCGGAAAAGGCTTTTAATACGATCTGCTTGCCATGAATCCCATGCGGTCAAACGCTCAAGTTCGTTGCTTTGCTCAGGGCGGCTATTGCCCCTTGCCGGTTGTAATTCTTCCTGCTCTTGCCCTTCGGTAGCCCTGCTCGCAGGAACTGTTTCACCGGTGAGCGGGGTTACAGGTAAAGGTGGAACTCGCAAGGTATCCAGACGATGCGAGCCGCGTTTCCTTGCCTGGCTGCCGCGAGGTCCGATTTTTGGCTGTGGCCGTAACTCATGGAGCCCCAGAGCTGCATAGCTTTTGCTCGATACGCGAGCATCCAACTCGTGCGCGATCATCGCTTCATTGAGCGCGTCTGCCCATGATTGACGCCAATACTTCAGGAGTTTCCGGTTATTCCAACTCCTGTCCTTGTTTCCCCAGACTTGGCCCGGTGGACAGTCCGTTCTGAGCTTCCGTGTCGTCAGAATAATATGCACGTGTGGCTGCCTCTCGCCGTCGGCGGCAAGAGAAACATGGATGCTAAAGTCGGCGACCATGCCAAGTGAAACAAGTTCCTTTTTGGTCCATGACTCGACAAGCTCGATAAGTTCTTCTGGTGACAAGAAGCGCGGAAGGCCGAGTTCAAGCTCGCGTGCGAACTGTGCGTCATATCTTACTTCCCGCGCTTCGACCGAGTTCCATAATTTCTCGTGGTCAAAAATCCAGCTCGGTGCACCAGCAGGCGCCATGATTCTTGTGCATATTACTTGCCCTTTCGTTCGGCGAGTCCAGGACACCCCGGTCGAGTAGTCGGACAGTTTCAAACCAGTACAGTAGGCTACCTTGCCAATGGCGGAGCGCGCCCCTCGTGCCCTCATTTTGCCACCCTTTGCTTTGCCGCGGCCACGTCCCAGGCCAATGACCTTTGCGTGAAAATGATAAAAGCTCATGGCAGGCCTCCATCGCGAGAAGTGCCGGCCAACGGCCCGAGGCCCGCAGGCGCACTGAACGCCCAAATTTCCACCGTTGTATAAGCGCGCAACTTTTTCGTTGCTGATACAACATATATAGCTCGGCACGCTGTTTGCGTGGCTGTTCGCATGGCCATTTGCGTCTTTCACTCGAAATCCAAATGATGAACTCAGGCGGCGACGTGCCTCCTTCTGCATTTCACTGACTTGCAGAGAAAGAAGCAAACACAGAGGATGAAATTATGAGTAAGAGAACCAAACGAGAACCAGCGACCGAGCTTGAACGCGCGGCGCAGGCGCTGCATGAGGCGCAGCAGAATCTTATTCGAAAGACAGGCGAGCTTGCTATCCGTCAACTCGGACAAAACATAAAGATGGCAGAGGTTGCTGGCGCCATCAAATACGCGCTGGATCATACGACGAAGGAGGAGAGGGTCGAACTGGGCGAGGAATGGTTTCGTGGTGGGACCTCAACCGCTGCGGGCCGCAATACGCGCGGCGACGGCGGCGATGCGGGCACGCAATCGCGCGCTGAAACACCTGAACATTTTACGAATCATAGCGCGGAACCGTGGGACGATCCGCATGGAAAACTGATCTAAATTCGGCTAAACACAAGGACTGTACCTACCGAGGCTTGCTCGGCCCAGCCTGGGTCTATCTAGACTTCGTTAACTTATGGGTCGCTGCACTTCAAAGTACAGTACCCCATAAGGCAGCCATATCGATTTCATAGTTGGTGACCCACCGTTTCAAATATTCAGCCTCGAGGCTAGGAGCTGGAATTTGTCTGCATTGTAGCTATACCTCGGCCAACCATGCTCAACATGGGATGGTAGCGGCGATCTTCGGACTTCACCTGGCCATCGTCGCCGTCAACGCTGTCTGCCCGATCGTAATCCCCATCGGCCTCTTGCCGACTGGCTGACGGATCATATTGCGTCGGTTCGTCACTCCTCCAATGCCAGCTATTCTATCCATGGATGATATATATGATGAGTTCCAGGACGCCATACCCGATAGCCCCGAGACATACGAGCAAGAACCAGACAGTTATCCCGCGGATGACGATGAAGATCGTGACGATGGCCCCAACGATCTGGGCAATCCGCTCCATGGCGTCCGGTGACGCCCAGGGATCGGTCCAGATCCGGATTTGATCCGCCAGGAAGTACGAGCACAGAACCGGCGTGACGAAGAAAAATAGGAGAAACAAATACCCGACACCCCGGTTTTCGGTGGCAAGGTCGGGGATATGCGGTGCAGGGAAAAACCGGTGGACCAGGACCGCGATGCCGATCAGCACGGCAATATAGGTAAGCATGGCAAGGTCGGACATGTGGTGCTCCTATGTGATTTGGGGTGAACGCAGGGGATGGAGCCGAGCCACTTGGGCTCGGCGGCCCAGGACACGGGGCGATCAAAGCGGTTTGCTTCGCCGGACTGGCCTAGGTGGAATGACGGGTGGGAGGAGGACGGCTCACTGCCATCCGGCGAGTTGGGCAGTGCCGCTATGGCTCAGTGTAGCGTCTCGCCCAGGTGCTCATTGTCGTACCGAGCCAGAATACCGAGGGCTTTCTCCAGCGTGATCCGGACTCTGCGGAGATCCCGCCGCTGGACGTAGGCGGCTTTGAGTTCTGCCAAGAAGAGCTCCGGCAAGGCAGGTATCTGGTCAGGTGCTATGCTCCGGCTCTTGGCGATGTCATCCAAGATGGCCCGGACGATGACATTGAACGCCGCTGGCTCGGGTGGGGCAATCTGAAACAGTTCGAGCCGAGAGAGGAGCGGCTCTGACAGCCCGTGCCGCGAGTTGGCCAAAAAGATCCAGGAGATGGCGCTTACATCAATCGGCCCGCCCAAAAACGGGTCGGTAAATTGCCTAGCGGACTCGGGTTCCAGCAGGCCGAGGATCGTATCCGTCAGCGTCCCGTTGGATTTGCTACCCCCGGCTTTTTCGATCTCATCGACGATCAGGACCGGATTGGCCCACCCAAGCCGCACCATCCGCTCGACCGGCCAGGACGGATGGGCAGTGGAGAAGCCATGGGCGGTCCCGGCAAAACGCCGGTTATCGGCATCACCAGCGACGGAGATGTATGAAGACTCCGCCCCCAGAGCTTTGGTCAGTTCCCGGGCAAAGCGTGTCTTGCCAATAGCGGGCGGACCGACGAGCAACATGGGCCGCAGGCGCAGAACCGCAGGCCCCTCGCTCCTGAGGGCGAAGGCAAAATCTCCCTGCAGCGCGTCGAGGATGGCGCCAAAATTCGGCATCGCCTCGCGGAGGCTGCCCAGGTCTCGGACCAACTCCTTGTACTGCGGCAGCTCGGTCAGTGGCATGGGGTGTTCCAGCGCGCGGAACTGTTCCGCGTACTTACGCTTGGCCTCATCGGCATGAGGCGACAGGTCGAGGAACCGCATCGGCTGCAGGGAGGGGGACTGCCGGAGGACGCCTCTCTGGCCATAAATCTCGTCCTGAAGCGCCTTCAGACCGGGATTTATGGTGTCATCGGCGGTATTCTGGCTCCGAGCGGCATCGGACGTCCCTGTGATCGCACCGGTTCCACGTCCAAAAACGTCTTCCAGGCTCGAAGCCTCCTCGGCCTTGCCAGCATTTCCGGCTTTTTCCGTGCCGGAAGGCTCCTCCTTTCCTGGAGAACCTTCCTCTTCCTGGCCGGAATGCCGTTCCTGCTTGCTGGAACTGTTTTCGCCGAGAGCACCAGGGGGAGAGCCTGACCCATTCCCACGGGGCCGTGAGTTCTCTGCCTCATCCTGGAGCTGCCCACTTGCCTCCCCTCTTTTCCCGTCCCTGCGCTTCTCGCCGTACCGGCCTGTCCTCATGCCACCGCCATGGCGCCGTCTCGTAGCGGCCGAGAGTTCCTCACCCGATGGCGGGGCGAGTTCAGAGAATAGCTTCTGGGCGGCCAGGACGAACTCGTCCCCGGGCAAAAACCCGGAATTGCGAGCGTGGACGATTTCCTCAAGCCAGGTCACCGAGGCGTTCATCCAGAAGGGAGGAGCGCTGGCGAAATCGATCTGGTTCTCCTCGGACCAGTTGCACAACGGAGGACCGGCAAGCCGCCGCAACCGGGTTGAGGTCGCCTCGAATAGATTGTGAACGCGGCGATCATAATGGTGAAGCAGTTCCTGATCGGCTTGAATCTCGACCAGCAGGGCGATCATTTCGACGCACGCCGCGATCGCGACCGTGCTGGCGTGGGACGTGATGGCGAGGCGCAGCGCCCCCAGGCGGATGAGCCGGGCATCGATGAGGACCGTGCTGTCTTGGGTGCTCTCCTGTCCCGCTCGTCCTGCTCGGCTCAGCCTCATCTCTGGGGTGTGAGAGGGGAGATTGGCGAGGGTTCGGGCAAACAGCCAGCAGGTTTCTCCCCGGCGGTGATACGAATTGAGCCCGTCAATGAGCTTGACCCAGTCATCGTGGCCAACCGGGTTCAGAAAAATCTCCTCGTGAACCACTCGGGGCTCGCCGGGGGCGCTTCCTTCGCCACCGCCTGTGCCGAAGATCGTGACCGGCAGCGCGATCGACTCCGCGTAATAGCGGCAGCACTGGTTCAGCGCCGACAGAAGCCTGTCGACACCTGCCTGGGTCAGCTTGTGCCGGAACCCAAGCGCGAGGGCTGGCAGCACGTCATGCGAAACAATTGGGTATGAGCTGCGGGCATTGGTACGATGGTCGTCGGCGCCAACAAATTTAAGGTCTTGTAGGATTGTATCATCAACCGAGGGCTCTTCGTCCGAGAACATGTCTGTCTCCATCTGTGATCGAGACAGGTCGCCATGGCGGGGACGGTACGGGCAAAGTTCGAGAGGAAACCCCCAAGGCGCCGGGCTTCGATCAGCATCTTGGCCTCCTGCAAGCAGTAGAAGCTTTTGCCATTGAAGCTGGTGTGAAAAGACCGAACGGCGGCTGGAAGCCCCATCCACTTGTGGCGTACCGGTGAAGTTCGATAGATTATCCCTAATAAGGGAGGAATTGTGATGCCCGCCAATTTTACCGCCTGCGAAGTCGCCGCCCTCGCCGCAGTCTCAGTGCGCGTCGTGGATAAGGCCATCGAGGAGAAGGCGCTCTCGGGCATCCGCAGGCCAGGTGTCCGCGGCCGGCGGATGCTTCCGCTCTACGCCATACCTTACGCCGCGATCGTGGCGAGGCTGCCGGTTACACTTTTGCTCACGGCCAAACGCAACCTTGCCCGGACGCTGGGCGAACTCCCGGTTGGACGGATGACAGCGGAGCGGCTGGAGATCGCACCGGCCGTGACGGTCGATGTTCCCGCGCTCGTCGGGCGTGATCTTGCCGAACGCGCGGAACGCTACGGGCAGTCAAGAGACGATCATATCGACGTAAACCCGGAATAATGGGAGGAACGCCGGTCCTACGAGGGACACGGATAACCGTTTACGCAGTGCGGGGCCGGCTCGATGGTGGCGACGGCGTCGAAGATATTCTCGCTGATTATCCAAACTTGGCGCGGGAGGTAGTGGAGACGGTGGCGCTCTATGCTCGTACCCACCCGTTCGTCGGCCGGCCGGGCGGGCGCGCCTGGGCAAAGGCCACTTGAAGCTGTTTATCGACGAATGTCTCTCATCCCAGCTCGCCCAGCATCTCAACGCTACGGGAATCCACGACGCGACACATCCACGAGATATTGGTCGCTTGGGCGATCCGGACCATGTTGTCCTCGTGCGCCGCATCGCCGAGGACCGGGTGATCGTGACCGAGAACGCAGTCGATTTTCGCAAGCTGGTTGCCCGGCAGGATATCCACCCTGGACTGATTGTTCTGCCTAGCGTTGGCAGGGCGTTATCTCTACAATTGTTCGCTGATGCTCTCACTTGGCTGGCCCCGCATAGCTAGGATAGTGACGTGATCGTGAATCACGTTCTCGAAGTAGCTGAGGCCGGCGACTTTAGCCTATTTCCCTTGCCTGCATGATTTCAGGCATTACCGTCTAGTTCGCGAAGGTAGAGCAGCCCATATAATGATAGATGATTGGTTCCCTGTTGCGGGAGAACCGGCTGGCGTCATAGGCATCAGCGATGTCCTGCGTCACGCGGCACTTTGCCGCGACCTGGGCTTCTTGGTTACGTGACGCTATAGCCATTATCGGCATACACTGGAACCCGAGGATATCGTCATCATGGCAGACCCCGCCGCGTATTAAAAGGACCATGGGGCGACTAGGCCATCAGCCATATCAAGCGCTTTTCGTAGTGGGCCATTTGTACCACTACGAAGTTGCACTTCGTGGTATCCTGCGGATTTCCAAGTAATCCATTGTTGTCCGAAGTCGCCCTAAATCATTCATGTTGTTTATTAGACTAGGCCCTCTCACGGCGGCAACGGGGGTTCGAATCCCCCTGGGGACGCCATTGATTTTCCTGTATATTTTCAGGTTATCTATAGGTGTTTATCCTTCCACACAGCATCTCTACATTTTACACGGTGAGAGACATGCCTGGATTACGTATAATCCTTCCTAAGATAATATAGTTGTTGATTTGCGCTGAGATTTGATGGGGTTGTTCACAGGCCCGCTGGCAACCGAGGGCGTGAGCGCTGCTTCCACCGCCACGGCTATTGGGTTCGCATCCGGCTCAGGTGAGATTTTGGCGGCGGAGCGGCATCCGCCCCCGGTGGTTGGATCGCCCAAACCTACGGCCTCCCGCATATTCTGGATCTGGCGATGGGAGGGTTAGTTTTTGGCTTCATCATTGCTCTATTCCTGACAGAGACCGCGTCGCGCTTCGCGAAATAGCCGACTCAGCCGGATGCTCTCCGGCTGTTAGTCCATGCCGCGATGAGCTGAACATCAGTTCAACCCCAGTCTACCCCACCAATTTCTTACGCAATATGTGTTTTTGAATTTTACCGGTTGAGGTCTTCGGCAGTTCATCAAAACTATAGCGCTTGGGAATTTTGAATCCAGCCAGATGCTCTCGGCAGAAGGTGGTCAACTCTTCTTCTGTCACACTCGCCCCATCCTTCACGGCAATCACCGCCATTGGCACCTCCCCCCATTTTGCATCTGGCATGGCGATTACGGCGGCCTCGCGTACAGAAGGGTGACGGTAGAGAACTTCCTCTACCTCCAACGAGGAGATATTCTCACCGCCGGAAATGATGATGTCCTTCGAACGGTCCTTGATCTCTACATAGCCATCCGGATGCATTACCCCCAAATCCCCGGTCAGGAACCAGCCATTCCGGAAAGCCTCGCGCGTGGCCTTTGGATTTTTAAGATACCCCTTCATCACCACATTCCCCTTGAAGGCCAGTTCACCGATGGTCTTGCCATCGGCCGGTACGGGGACGCCTTGCGTGTCCAGCACAGTTAGGTCCTCCTGGGTGATGCCAGGCACTCCTTGGCGCGCCATCAACCGTGCGCGGGTGGTTATGTCCAGTGTCTGCCAGTCCGCTTGAACTTCACAAATCGCCGATGGGCCATACACCTCCGTGAGGCCGTAAACATGCTGCACCTTGAAGCCGAGCCGCTCCGTGCCTTCAATAATCGCGCTTGGAGGTGCCGCGCCCGCGATGGCAACCGTTACAGGCTGATCCAATACACGCTTCACCCCTTCCGGTGCGTTAATCAGCATACCCAGCACAATGGGAGCACCGCACATATGGGTTACTTTGTGGCGCGCGATTTTCTCGAAGATCATCGCCGGGTCCACTTTGCGCATGCACACATGGGTGGCGCCCAGCGCCGTCACGGCCCAGCTATAGGTCCAGCCTGAGCAATGAAACATCGGCAGTGTCCAAAGATAGGCAGAATCCTGCGTCAGATTCACCATGAATGCCACAGCCAGCGCGCCGAGATACGCACCGCGATGATGATACACCACGCCCTTCGGGTTTCCCGTGGTGCCGGAGGTGTAATTCACCGCAATCGCCTCCCACTCATCAGCGGGCAGGCGCCAAGGGGCGGGCGCATGCGGGGCAATCCAGTCCTCATATTCCGGTGCGCCGAGCGTCAGGCTGGGCGGTGCCGCCTCGTCTGCGATTTCCACCAGAATCGGCTTGACCTTCAGCTCTGCAAGCGCGGCCTTGGCCTTCGGCGCCCATTCCCGGTCCACCAGAAATAATTTGGCCTCGGCATGTTCCAGAATAAACGCAATGGCGGCGGGGTCCAGCAGCGTATTGATCATGGAGATGACACAGCCCGCCAGTGGCACGGCGTAATGCGCCTCAAGCGGCACTGGTCCGTTAGGGGACAGCACCGCCACGGCCTCGCCGGGTTTTACTCCCGCTGCGGTAATAGCGCTGGCGAAACGGCGGATACGGTCCGTGAAGTGGGCGTAGCTATAGGTTCGGTCATGATGCGTCACCGCGATCTTGTCCGGGAAGATACGCTCCGCCCGGCGCAGGAAGCTGAGTGGAGAAAGCGGCACATAATTCGCCGGGTCGTGTCCCAGATCCATCTCGAAAATGCGGCTCATGCCATTTCTCCTTCATTATAGCTTGGTATTTTTTGGCGAATGGTTAGAACAAAGACGAAGGTAGGGCGGCCAGAGGCCCGGCTCCGGCTTTAACAGAAGCCGCCAATGCCCCTGCCTGCGGCAGCATGCGCGTTACAAAGAAGCGCGCAAGAACGGGTTTAGCCTCGCGTATCCCGGCATCTTCAGAGCCCGGCGCGGCCTTGGCTATGCCAACCCACATCCATCCAAAGCAGACTAGCGCGAACACCCGCAGATACTCGACCGATGCCGCGCCGATTTCCGCGCCATCGGCAGATACCGCCAAGAGATGTTCAGTCAACTCTCGTAGCAGCGCCAAAGCCTCCCGTACTGGCGTCACGATATCTTCCAGTCCCTCAACCTTACAAAGATCGGCCTCGATCCGGTGGAAAAAGCCGCGTACCACCGCGCCGCCATCCATCCCCAGCTTACGGCCTGCCAGGTCTAGGGCTTGCACGCCATTTGTGCCTTCATAAATCTGCGCGATACGCGCATCGCGCACAAACTGCTCCATGCCCCATTCACGCACATAGCCATGGCCGCCAAAGACCTGCTGCGCCATCACGGCTGATTCAAAGCCAAAATCGGTAAAGGCCGCCTTCACTACGGGGGTGAGTAAAGAAACCAGCTTGTCCGCCGCGTCCCGTGCTGCGGTGTCCTCATGATGGCGGGAGATATCAATTTGCATTGCCACCCAGATGGCCAGTGCACGGCCAGCCTCCACAAAGGCGCGGACGGAAAGCAGCATCCGTCGTACATCGGCATGTTCTATAATTGGTGCCGGATTCATGCCGCCAGACGGCGTCCGGCCTTGCAGCCTCTCTTTGGCATACGCGGCCGCCTTGCAATAAGCGGCATGGGCGATGCCAAGCCCCTGTAGCCCCACAAACAGCCGCTCGGTATTCATCATGGTGAACATCGCATTCAAGCCGCGATTCGGCACGCCCACCAGCCAACCGGTCGCGCCATCGTAATTCATCACGCAGGTAGGCTGGGCATGAATGCCCATTTTATGCTCCAGCGCCCCGACGGACAGGCTGTTGGGCGTCCCGTCCGGAAGAAATTTCGGCACCAGAAACAGCGAGATGCCTTTCACCCCCGCCGGCGCGTCCGGCAGCCGGGCCAGTACCAGATGAATGATGTTCCCGCCGAAATCATGGTCGCCGGAAGATATAAAGATTTTCGTGCCGGTGATGGCAAAAGCGCCTTCTGCCAGCGGCTCCGCCTTGGTGCGCAGGAGGCCGAGATCCGTCCCGGCGGCGGCTTCTGTCAGTGCCATCACGCCGGACCATTCACCGGAGACCATGCGCGGAAGATACGCTTGTTTCAGCGCCTCGCTGCCATGGGCGGTAAGCGCCTCCGCAGCGCCGCGTGTCAGACCGGGGAACAGCCCAAAAGACAGGTTGGCGCCGGAGACCATTTCATCCACCAGCACCTGCATTGTGTGCGGCAGGCCCTGGCCGCCAAATTCCGGCGTGGCCGAAAGGGCGCACCAGCCATTTTCCGCATAACGTCGGTACGCATTCGCAAAACCAGGTGCGGTGATAACTTTACCGTTTTCCATCCTACACCCCGCCGTATCTCCAGGTAGATTCAACGGCGCCAGCGTTTCCGCACTGAAGCGGCCGGCTTCTTCCAGCAGCGCCAGCGCCAAGCCGGAATCAAAACCTTGTTCCCTAAACAGCTTGGGCAGGTCCTCGAGGTCAAACATCGAGGTCAGCAAGAAACGCAGATCGTCAATCGGCGGGACGTAGCTCATCAGACTCGCTCTTTTTTCTTGGTGCGACATATGCGGCCGGGCTGGGCATTGGGGCTTTGCCCGTACGGCTCGTGTATTGTATCAAACAGTTGATACAGTCAATCTTAAATCTCATCTTGGCATGGTTTGCGCGGCGCGGGCCATCCGGGTTTTAATGGCGGCGGTGTATTAAGGAGGATCATGGCGGCGAAACTCAAACAGGCGGCACAACCCATACCCAGCACAGCGCCGGGGGAATTGAGCGCCCGCCACCTGGATGTGCTGGACGCCGCCGCTGCCTTATTCGCGGCGCGGGGCTATCATGCAACTTCCGTGCGCGATATCGGGGAGCGCGTGGGGCTGCTGGGCGGTTCGCTGTACCATTATATCAAGTCCAAGGAGAACCTGTTCGCCACGGTGCATGACCGGGCCTTAGCCAAGGCGGCGGCACGGATCAATGCGGCCGTCGCTCCGCTGACTGACCCGTGGGAGCGTTTGCGCGTCGCCAGCATCACGCTGGCGGAAATTCAGCTCGATCAGTTCTCCGCGACAACGCCACTAATGAATGATTTCCGTTTGTTGCCCCCCGGCCTGCAAGAGCGGCTGATCGAAACGCGAGACAGGTTCGAGGCGCTCTTTGATGGGCTGGTGCAAGACGTTCCCTTACCACCGGACGTTAACCGGAAGATTTATCGGTTGGCCTTGTTGACGCTGCTGAATAACCTTTCCAGTTGGTATAGACCCGGAAAAATGACTCCGGCGCAAATTGGTGACGAGGTGATGAAGATTTTCGCGTCCTGTCGCCTGCTCGAGGCATAAAAGAAGCCGCGCCATTTTATCTTGTCCCGGAATTATTTGTGGCGCGAGAGGCGTGGGCTCTGCTGTAAGTCGAGTAGCGGATAATACCTTCGCACTTGACGAACCCAGATAGGTAGCATGCTACTTATCGGCCTTCTAAATCAGTCTGCGGCGCCTCACCGTAGCCGCGAAGAAAGTTGGGAGACATCATGTAATTCCATATGAATGGTGTTCGGACCGGGAAGCCTGCTGCCTATCTAGCGCTGTCCGCACAGTAGGAAACGGATGCTGTTCGCGTTTTGATTATCGACTGCAGTTCCGCTGGGCAGACGTTCGCGGCACAGATGGCGGCCTTTCTCGTCTTCCGCACCGCATTGTTGAGCCAAGGACGGGCTTTCAGAATTTCCGCTTGTTATTTTGAACCCGCTGCGTGTGCATGATTTTTATCGTGAGTGGATCCGCCACGCGCCCGGCCGGATTGTGTCCAATTATGGTTTTCGTCTGGTTGATCTGACGCATCCCATGGGATGCGTTAGACTTCGTCACCGCCAAGCTGCAACCCGTGGATGCCCATCGCGATGACCGCGTGGAATTGATCAAGGCACGTCATGTGGTGGAGTGCGATGGCGCGCGCAGCCAAATACGTAGGACGACGGCCAGTGAATTGAGCGGCGAGTTAGCCAACCAAGTTTGGGGCGTCATCGATGTGCTTGCCTATACGGATTTCCCCGATATCAGGCCGACAGGCACGGTCCACTCGGCCAATGACGGCAATGTCCTAATCAAAGCGTACGGGCACCGGCGCGCACCAACATCTCACCCCTGGCTTTACAATAAGGATGCGGTTCTATTCTGCGCCGGTGATCCGGCTAGCGGATGCCAAGCCCATGCAATGCCTTGGGTCGAACGTGTGCAGGATGATTTTACCTCCTTTCTTTCCAGCGAGGAACGCGAGTTTGTTTTGAACATGCTCAAAAAATCACAGAGGCCGCCAATGAGCTGAGACGTGTACTGCAACTCTAAGAAAAGGGAAGGTGAATTTTAACCGCCTTCCCCTTTCATTTAGTTGGCCAGTGGGGGCTGCATGGGCCCAAAATTGTAAGCATCCATTCTCAAAATTGAATGCTCGATTGAGCTGTGCAGCCTTTGCGCCGGACCATCGCTTGCGCCCAGAGCGGTGAAGAGCGGCAGCAAATGCTCTTCGGTCGGGTGCTCGTCAGGAGCATAAGGGGCGAGCTTGCGGTAATTTAGCAAGGCCGCAATGTCGTTGTTGACGATGGCGGCATCCATCCAGTTGCTGAACGCGGTGACGTCGGCGCTCTCAGGGGCATTGACCGGCTGTCCTCGGAAGCGCCTGAGGTCGTGCGTGAAACTGCCGGAGCCGAGAATGAGCACCTCTTCATCGCGTAGCGGTGCTAGGGCTTGGCCAACTTGGTAAGCGTGGCCGGGGCCCTGGCTGGTCTGCACGGAGAGCTGAAGCGTGGGGATGTTTGCGTCTGGCCAAGCCAGCAGCAACGGAACCCAGGCGCCGTGGTCAAGACCGCGCGTTGTCTCCAGACCCGTGGCAAAACCGGCCTGCCCGAGCAGGGCGGCAATGCGTTCCGCCAGCACGGCATGGCCGGGCGCGGGGTAATGAAGCTCATAGAGCGCGCGCGGAAAGCCGAAAAAATCATGGATCGTTTGGTTCCGGGCGACTTTATTCACCATCGGCGCTGTTGTTTCCCAATGCGCGGAAACCACAAGGATGGCGCGTGGCCTGGGCAGGAGGGTGGACAAGCCGGTGAGGAACCTCCTCGCCGGCGTGTCCGTGAGGGCCAGCATGGGGGAACCATGGCTGACGAACAGGCTAGGAAGCTTCATGTGGCTTTCCTGCCTGGGGTCGGCAGCAAGGTGCAGGGGCCGTCGCCAATCAGCGCGAGTGCGATCAGCGCAATCGTCCAGAACGCCGGATATTCCCATCCACCGCCCTTCGCCGTGAAGAAGAAGCCGTTATGGATATGCACCATCACAATTGCGCCGATCAGATCCGGGGCGATCAGCAGCGCGGCCAAGCGAGGCCAGATGCCAAAGATCAGGGCGATAGCGGCGGCAAGCTCCCAGAGCATGACGAAAATCCCAAACCAGCCCGGCAGACCAAGACTGGCGAAGAAATGCTCTGTGCCAGTTGGGGTGAATACAAAGAATTTCAGCCCGTCATGGGCCAGGAACAAAATACCCAGCGAGAGGCGGAGCAGCAGGGCGCCGTATCCAGCGGTTTTTGTATCGATGTTTGATGTCATAAGTGGATCTCCTTTAGCGTCCAGATAGCCATGCAAAGAGGCTTGGTTAATTCCTGAAATTTGACTTATGGTTATGCGTTTTCGCATGGGGGTTGGGGTGGATTGGGATGATTTACGAAGTTTTCTGGCCATTGCACGTGAAGGCACGCTTTCAGCGGCTGCGCGGCGGCTGGGGGTACAGCAATCTACTATGGGGCGACGACTGGCGGCGCTCGAGGCTAAGGCGGGGGTGCGCCTGCTGGAGCGTACGCCGCATGGTTTTCGGTTAACGTCCGCAGGGGAGGCTGCCCGCACCGAGGTGGAGCGGATGGAAGATGCGGCCCAAGCGGCGGAGCGCGCCGTGAGCGGGCGGGATGCGCGCCTTGAAGGCATTGTACGGCTGACGACGGTGAGCGATTTCGCGTCGGGGATTTTGATGCAGGCCCTTGCGGATCTTGCCCAGCGGTATCCGGGTATCCTGGTTGAGCTGATTACCGATGACCGCACTTTATCTTTGGCAGCGCGGGAGGCGGATTTGGCTATCCGTTTAGCGCGGCCGAAGGGGCAATTACTGCTCGGGCGGCGGATTGGGGAGGTGTCCTTCGGGATTTATGCAAGTGCGGCGTATCTTGCCGAGCGGGATGCACAGGCTTTGCCGGGGGGCGATGGGGTGGGGCACCGGCTGATTCTCACCCGTGACGAAAATGGTTCTTACCCTGAAATAGATGCGCTGGCCGCCATGGCACCCAGGGCAGAGGTGGCATTGCGTACCGATAGCCGAGCCAGCCAACTTGCCGCGGCGCTGGCTGGGCTGGGCGTGGTGGTGTTAGGGCATCATGTCGCGGTGGATACGGATCTTGTGCGGCTGGATGCGCCGCCCTTACCGGCCCGCGAAATCTGGCTGGTGCAGCACGAGGATACGCGGAACGTGCCGCGCATCCGCGCCGTGGCAGAAGCGCTGGCCAACCGTATGCGCGCCGCCGCGCCGCTATTTTTAGGGCAGGAGTGAGGGGCCTGTTTTCTTTTTAGTCGCTTAAGACGGCTTTCAGAGTTGACCCCAGAGTTCCCAACCGGGACAAGACTAAAAATAAGACGCTACGGGGCCACCATGTGAGGCCAGGGTCAACATTTTGGGGAAGCTCATATATCGAGGATTTGAAAACAGATCGTGTGACATAAGAATTTTGAATTTTTCGAAAAATTCTTTATCATATGGCGTACTGCTCAAAGTTGAGCATTAAAATGCGTCGTGATCAAAGCATATTCAAGCTTTACATCAGACCAGCCCGCAACGTGCTGCTCAATCCAATCAAAGATAGAAAAATGCACAAACAGCTTGGCATCACGCGCGGCAAGGTCCTGCTCAGGATGTTCCAGTCGATAGTTGGAAGGGCAAGCTGAAAGGATAGACATACGCTTGGTATGAACCAAGGCCCCAAACTGAAATGGCAAATCACCAAATCGTCGAATATGCTCTAGGAAGATTGTTCCATTTTCAGTTAAAAACGAAAGATTTGTCAAGTCAGCGTCATATTATTGGCTTTAAATTTAAAGGTTCGTGGAGGCTGCGAGTCAGTCCAAGATTTTCATTGGGTGGCGCACCTCAAGATTTAGGAACATCAGCTTTTATACTGTGGCTTCATAAATCTTTGTATACCCGAACTGCGATTTTTCCGCCGCTTCCAGCGTGGCTGAACGATGCAGTTCCTTAAACATGGGAGTTTTAACCCACTTATCACCATTAACAAATCTAATATCGTCGCCACGCGCGGCTATAAGCTGGTATTACGAGCAGAGGCACAGTAGTCATTTAACTTGCGAATCGCGCGAATGCGGCCAGGAAAGCGCTGTTTATTTGTCGAGCCCTTCCCTGTGGCGTCTACTGCCCCCCCCTCGTCAACCGCGATAATTTTAAGCGATTTGATGCTTTGGCTCACGAGCGTATTCAGGCACCGATCAACTCAGGGAAAAATTTTGAAGCAGGGTAGCAAATCTGAAGCTTCAGTCTTAGATGTAGGTCTCCGGTCGCTTAGCGACGTGTTGTGCCCAACCAAACGTAAAAAACGATCTTCATAATCTCGGCAAAATCGAATGACTTCGATCGGCTTAATGTCTTGCAGATTAAGCTTCCCCGCAATATTCAGAGTTTTGTGCGGTGTCATGAGTTTTTTTGTGCTCCCCCCAGTCAAAAGAGCTAATGTCAACGTGAAGATATCCAATCGTATCAAATAGGCGTTTAGCTTCGTGTAGGGTGCTGACTAGGTGGACCCGGCCGTTTGCCTGTATGTTGCGGCACGAGGTTAGATCAGCCTGGAGTAGTGGGATGGCTTTCACCACGACAATACGTACAAGCGGCCTGCCGGTGAGCAAGCCGTGAATTCCCACTATCATTTAGTGGCGGAAAATTCTTGTTTGGTAGGCTGGTGGTGACGAATCTTGCCTGGCGCGGGCCGCGAGCCAATCGCTCACCCCTAGCGATCTCTCATTTTTCCTTAACCGTCTCCATCACCACGCTGGTGGAGGTACTTGCCACGAAGGGCAAGGCAGAGATTTTCTCTCCCAGCACATCGCGGTAACGGCGAATATCCGGCGTACGGATTTTCAGCAGATAATCGAACCGCCCCGCGATCATGTGGCATTCCTCCACCTCCTTTACCTTTTTCACGGCCGCGTTAAAGCTTTCTAGGGCGTCTTCCTGCGTGCTGGTCAGCTTCACTTCGGCAAAGGCAACATGGTCCAGGCCCAGCTTAGCGGGGTTCACAATGGCCCTGAACCCTTCAATAAACCCGGACTCCATCAGCCGTTTCAGCCTCGTCTGGCAGGGGGTTTTGGAAAGCCCAACGCGGCTGGCGAGGTCTGTAATCGACAAACGGCCTTCTTTTTCGAGCACATCTAGGATTTTTCGGTCGAAGCCGTCTAACTCACTATAGATTTCGTTTTTTTTGGTCATTTTTCCTAAAAAACACGTTATAAAAGGGGAAAATATATGATTTTTGCTTAATTTCAAGCGGGTTTGTGTGTGCTTGAACTGCTATGCTCAGGGCTGACGCGTATTTAGAGAGTTGTCTGCAATGGCTGTACCTCCTTTTGCTCATTTTGCCGTGCCTGTGCGCTCACAAAGCCCGTTGCGCCAGGCGATCACGCGGGCCTGCCGCTCTCCGGAGCCAGATTGCGTGCCGGCTCTACTGGATGCCGCGTATCTAACAGATGAGCAGCACGCCGCCATGGAGGCGACGGCCCGGCGGCTCGTGCAGGCTTTGCGGGGTAAATATAAAGGCACCGGCGTGGAAGGGTTGGTCCAGGAATACGCCCTTTCCAGCCAGGAGGGTGTAGCGCTGATGTGTCTAGCCGAGGCGCTGTTGCGGATTCCCGATGCCGATACGCGGGACGCGCTGATCCGCGATAAAATCTCGGAAGGTGACTGGAAGGCCCATCTCGGCGGTAAGCGCTCCTTGTTTGTCAACGCTGCTACCTGGGGACTGGTGGTCACTGGCAAACTCACCAGCACGGTGAATGACCGCAGCTTGAGCGCCGCCCTGACGCGTTTAATTGCCCGTTGCGGCGAGCCGGTTATCCGCCACGGCGTTGACCTGGCGATGCGGATGATGGGCGAGCAATTCGTGATGGGCCAGACGATCGAGGCAGCCCTGAGCCGTGCCCGTAAGCTGGAGGCACGGGGGTTCCGTTATTCTTACGACATGCTGGGCGAAGCCGCAGCCACGGCTGCGGATGCGGCGCGTTATTTCGCGGATTATGAGCGCGCCATCCACGCCATTGGCAAAGCGGCGGCCGGGCGAGGCGTTTATGAAGGACCCGGCATTTCCATCAAGCTGTCCGCTTTGCACCCACGCTATTGTCGCGCCCAGGCGGAGCGCGTGATGGCTGAGTTGCTGCCCCATGTGCGCAGCCTCGCCCAACTCGCCAAATCCTACGATATGGGCCTGAATATCGATGCCGAGGAAGCAGACCGGCTGGAACTGTCCCTGGATATTCTGGAGGAGCTGAGCTTCGACCCCGCGCTGAGTGGTTGGAACGGGTTGGGCTTCGTCGTGCAAGCCTATGGCAAACGCTGCCCTTTCGTCATCGACTATCTGATCGACCTTGCCCAGCGCGCCGGGCGGCGGTTGATGGTGCGGTTGGTAAAGGGCGCCTATTGGGACGCTGAAATCAAACGCGCCCAGCTCGACGGGTTGCCGGATTTCCCAGTATATACTCGCAAAATCTATACGGATGTCTCTTACATCGCCTGCGCGCGCAAGCTACTGGCCGCGCCGGAGGTCGTTTTCCCGCAATTCGCCACCCATAACGCGCAAACGTTGGCCAGCCTCTACCATCTCGCCGGGCCGGATTTCCGTCCTGGGCAATATGAGTTCCAATGCCTGCACGGTATGGGCGAGCCGCTTTATGATGAGGTCGTGGGACAGGAGACATTGGCCCGTCCCTGCCGGATTTACGCGCCGGTGGGCACGCATGAAACGCTGCTGGCCTATCTGGTCCGTCGCCTGCTGGAGAATGGCGCTAACTCCTCCTTCGTTAACCGCATTGCGGACCCCGCTGTGCCGGTGGACGCGCTGATCGCTGACCCAGCTAAAACCGTGGCGGCCATGGCGGTTATTGGCGAACCACACGGCAAAATCGCGCTGCCCAGGGCGCTTTATGGTGCCGTGCGTCCAAATTCAGAGGGCCTGGACCTTACTAGCGAGGCTACGCTCGCCCATCTGTCGGAGAATCTTGTCGCCACGGCCAAAACCAGTTGGCAAGCCACGCCGTTGCTAGCCGAAGGAGAAGCCACCGGGCCGGTCCAGCCAGTGCGCAACCCCGGTGATCATCGTGACAAGGTCGGCGGGGTCATGGAGCTGGATGCCAGCGAAGCCCCACGTGCTGCGCAACTGGCTGCTTCCTACGCCCCTATCTGGGCCGACACGCCCCCCGCGGAACGCGCCGCCAAGCTGGAAGCCGCAGCAGAGCTGATGCAGGCGCGGATGGAAATGCTGATGGGCCTCGCCATCCGCGAAGCAGGTAAAACCGCCGCGAACGCGGTGGGGGAGGTACGGGAGGCTATCGATTTTCTGCGCTATTATGCGGCCCAGGCCCGCCAGACATTAACTCCGGCGCAGACGCCGCTGGGGCTGGTTCTTTGCATCAGTCCTTGGAATTTCCCTCTCGCCATTTTCACCGGCCAGATCACGGCGGCTCTGGCGGCAGGGAATGTCGTCCTCGCCAAACCGGCTGAAACAACGCCGCTCATCGCCTATGAAGCCGTGAAGATTCTGCATGAGGCCGGTATTCCGCGCGGCGCGCTGCAATTCACCCCAGGTGGCGCGGCGTTGGGTGCCGCGCTGGTTGATGCGCCGGACGTCGCGGGTGTTATGTTCACCGGCTCAACTGAGGTCGCACGGCTTATCCAGGCCCAGCTTGCCAAGCGGCTGTCTCCGGATGGTCGGCCGATCCCACTGATCGCTGAGACCGGCGGGCAGAATGCGATGATTGTTGATTCCTCAGCTTTGGCGGAGCAGGTGGTAGCGGACGTTTTGGCCTCGGCGTTCGACAGTGCCGGGCAGCGCTGCTCCGCGCTGCGTGTGCTATGTTTGCAGGAGGATGTGGCCGAGCGCACCCTCACCATGCTGCGAGGCGCTTGCCGGGAATTGCGGATTGGCCGGACCGATCGCTTGTCAACGGATATCGGGCCGGTAATCACCGCTGCCGCCCAGGCCCAAATCACCGATCATATCGAGACTATGCGCGCAAAGGGCTGCAGGATCGATCAGATACCACTTCCGGAAGAGTGCGTGCACGGCACCTATGTTCCGCCCACGATCATCGAAATCGCTTCACTCTCCATGCTGGGGCGCGAGGTATTCGGCCCCGTTCTGCATGTTCTGCGCTATAAGCGGGACCAGATCGACGCGCTGATCGCCCAGATCAATGCCACCGGATATGGGCTGACATTCGGCCTGCATACGAGATTGGATGAAACTATCACCTATGTCACCAACCGGGTGAAGGCAGGTAATCTCTACATCAACCGTAATATCATCGGTGCGGTGGTGGGCGTGCAGCCTTTCGGTGGTCGCGGCTTGTCCGGCACCGGGCCAAAGGCGGGTGGGCCGCTTTATGTCAGACGGCTCACGAAAAACCCGCCTGGCTTAGATGGTCTGATCGGGACAGGGGAGACGCACATTCTGCGGGACTTTACCCTCTGGCTGGAAGAGCAGGGCGAACGTGGCGCGGCCGATTTCGCACGTACCTGCGGGCAGCGCTCGTTGCTCGGCCTGCGCCGTGAGCTGGATGGGCCGGTGGGCGAGCGCAATATTTATGAGGTCCATCCTCGCGGTCGGATCCTGCTGGCGCCGGAGACAAAGACAGGGCTGTACCGCCAACTCGCGGCTTCTCTGGCGGCGGGGAACATGGCGGTTATTGATGATACCCCGCAATGGCGGACGGCGCTGTCCAGCCTGCCTGCATCGGTCTCCGCCGCCGTTGTCTGGAGCCAGGACTGGGCGCAATCCCCCCCCCTCGCTGGCGCGCTGGTTGAGGGCGGCCCGACCCGGGTAGAGGCGCTAAACCAACGCCTTGCCGCGTTATCGGGGCCTTTGGTTCCGGTGCAAACTGGCCCGGATTATTGCCCGAACGGGCTGATCGAAGAGGTTTCCATTTCGGTTAATACAACTGCGGCAGGGGGCAATGCCAGCCTCATGGCGATCGGCTAAGCGGCTTGGTATGGAAAAGTGGTTCTTGGAATGAAAACGCTTTAGTTTATCTCTGGGTTTTTAAAGAATATAAGGGTTGGATTCAAAACACGGCATCCTGTTCATGTGATGCTTCTAAAGTAAGAGATGCATCTCCAAGCATGACAAATCGTGGCAAAGCGTGGATAAGTTACCGTGTGCGTTATTTGAGTCACGTATCCTCGATTGAGCAAACGGGAGGTTTGAATGTTGCGTAAGATTGGAACGAGCGTAGCGGCGTTGCTGGCTTTGGCGGTGCCGGGGGCAGCAGCTATGGCTGCGCCAAGCCCGATTAAGATTGGCGTGCAGGCGCCCATTACCGGTGCCTATGCCGTGGAAGGGCAGGGTATCGAAAAGGCCGTGAAGCTGCTTGCAGAGGAGCAAAACAGCAAGGGTGGTCTGCTCGGGCGCCAGATTGAAGTGAAGGTCTGTGATGATCAGGGCCAAGCTGCGCAGGCAGCCATCTGTGCCCGTCAGTTGGTGAATGATGGCGTGGTCGCCGTGATCGGCTCTTACACCAGTGGAGCGGCCCTGGCCGCCGAGCCGATTTACGCGCGCGCGAATGTTATCCAGACCTCGGACGGCACCAGCAACAAGCTGCTCGCCCGTGGTTACAAAACCTGGTTCGGCAACGCCGCGCCCAACAGCGCTGAAGCCAGATTCACCGCTGATTACATGGTGAATGTGCGCAAGTTCAAGCGTATTGCCGTGGTCACGGACCATTCCAGCTTCGCAACTGGACTTGCCGATGCGGTTGAAGCCAACATCAAGTCTGACCATGGCAACGTGATCGACAAAGCCTACATCAATGCTGGGTCGCAGAATTTTACCCCCGTGCTCACGCAGCTTAAATCGCTGAACCCGGATGCTGTTTACTTCTCCGGCTATTATAGTGATGGCGCGCTGATCAAGGCGCAGATGGCGCAGCTTGGCGTCAAGGCTGTGTTTGTCGGCGGTGATGCCAACCAGAATGTCGATTTCGGTAAAATCGCGGGCACTGCCGCAGCTGGTGCTATTATCATCAACGTGCCCGGCCCGGAACAGCTGCCTTATCCAGCGGCCAAGGCGTTTGTTGCAGCCTATCAGGCCAAATATAACCAGGCTCCGCCTTCAGTTTTCACTCTGACGAATGCTGACGGCATGCGCGCAGTATTGCAGGCCATTGAAAAAACCAACAGTGTAAACCCCGGTAAGCTGGAACATTATCTGCATAATATGAAGCAGTTTGACGGCCTCACCGGCTCCTTCGTCTGGAACGCGAAGGGCGAGCGCGTGGGCAGCCCGTTCACGGCGTTCGAGGTGCAGGCTGATGGCAGCTACAAGATTGTTTATCCGGCTGCTGGCTGAGTTTTGATTTGACGCGCTGAGGGGAGACAGGCGCCATGGGGACTTTTATTCAACAGATGTTCAACGGCCTCACGGTTGGCGGCATCTATGCGCTGATCGCGCTGGGCTATACGATGGTCTATGGCGTGATGCGGCTGATCAATTTCGCACATGGCGATTTGTGCATTCTCGGCGCGTTTGTTGGTTTAACCTTCATCACCTCTTTTGGCGGGGGCGGGCATCTTGGTGCCGCCATGGTGATCTTCGCTTTCGTCGCGGCGGTGCTGGTGGTGGCAGCGGCAGGTGTGTTGCTGGAACTTGCCGCCTACCGCCCCCTACGTAAAGCGGACAGGCTGGCGGCGGTGGTGTCTGCACTGGGCGCCTCCATGCTGATTGAAAATGGCATCATGCTGGTCTGGAGCCCCCAGGTCAGCGTGTTTCCTTCTGGCTTGCTGCCGACCACTACATATCATATCGCGGGCGCTTCCATCAGCTTCGTGCAGGTCATGATCATTGCCGTGTCCTTTGTTCTCATGGCGGCGCTGTATCTCTTCGTGAATCACACACGCTTTGGCACCGCCATCCGCGCCGCCGCCATCGACCAGGACGCTGCGCGGCTCATGGGCATCAACGTTAACCGCGTGATTGCGAGTGTGTTCGTCATCGGCCCGGCGCTGGGCGCGGTGGGTGGCTTGTTTGTCGGTATTTATTACCGTGAAGTCTATTTCACTATGGGCTGGACCTATGGGCTCTACGCCTTCATCGCGGCGATTCTTGGTGGTATCGGTAATATTCCGGGTGCTATGATTGGCGGTATTCTACTTGGCCTGTTCAACGCCTTCGCCGCTGGCTATTTGTCCAGCTCCTGGCAGGACGCCATCACCTTCGCCTTGCTGATCGGGATTCTTCTTGTCCGTCCGACGGGGATTCTGGGCGAGCGAGTGGCGGAGAAAGTGTAATGCAAAATCTCGCAACAAAATATGGCGGCGCGCTGCTCTGGATTGTGGGTCTCGGCCTGCCGCTGGCGCTGAACGATGCCTGGGTGGCGATTGCCGCCATGTTCGCCATTTACAGCGTTGTCGCCTTGTCTGAAGACATCATCCTTGGCCGTGGCGGCATGTTCGATATGGGGCATGCGGTTTATTTCGGTATCGGCGCTTACGTCACCGGCATTTTGAATGTGAATTACGGCTGGCCGATTTTCGCCACCATGCCTGTGGCGATGCTGCTGGCGGCGGCGGTGGGCGCCTTGCTGGCCGGGCCGCTGATCCGCTTGCGTGGGGATTATCTGCTGGTCGCCAGCATTGGCTTCAATGCCATCTTTGTTCTGGCGATGCAGAATAACCTACTTGGCCTCACCGGCGGGTCGGATGGTGTCGCGGGCCTTGATATTCCTCGTCTGTTTGGGTTTCAGTTGGCGAGCCAGAATAGCATGTTCTGGCTGGATTGGGTCGTGCTCGGCCTCGTGATTCTGCTGATGAATAATCTCGACCGTTCCGAGTTCGGCCGCACCTTGCGCTACCTGAAACAGGATGAGCTAGCTGCGACCATGATCGGTGTTGATCCCCGCAAGGCCAAAACACTGGCCTTTGCGCTGGGGGCCGCCGTTGCCGGGCTGGCGGGCACCTTGTTTGCGGTGCAGCTTTCAACGGTCAGCCCGTCCTCTTTTGTTTTCACCGAATCCGTCACGCTGTTTGCCATCGTCATCGTTGGCGGGCAGGGCTCCGTGCCGGGTGTGCTTCTGGGCACGGCGCTTATGTTTGTGCTGCCGGAAGTGTTTCGCGGGCTCGCGCAATACCGTTATCTTGTGTTCGGCTTCGCGATGATTCTGGTAATGGTTCTGCGGCCGCAAGGGCTTTGGCCTCGTCGGAGGGCCCGCGCATGACCGCTTTATTGGAATTGCGCAATCTTGGCATCCGTTTCGGTGGCCTGCGCGCGGTAAATGATCTTTCCTTCACCATCGAACCCGGGCAGATTGTGGCCCTCATCGGCCCCAACGGCGCCGGCAAAACAACCGCCTTCAACATGATCACCGGCGTTTATAAACCCACAGAAGGGCAGGTTCTGTTTGCAGGCCGGGACATGACCGGCAACCCGCCTTATCGCATCGCCGGCGCGGGCATCATGCGCACTTTCCAGACCATCCGGCTGTTCTCAGATATGTCGGTGCTGGAAAATGTGCGTGCCGGATGCCATTTGCGGGTGCGCCAAAGCTGGTGGCAAGGTCTGCTCGGCCTGCCCGTGCAGCGGCGTGAGGAAAAGGCGTTGACCGAGCGCGCGCATGAAATCCTGCACCGGCTCAACCTCGACCAGTTCGCGCATGAGCTTGCAGTCGCCTTGCCGTACGGCGTGCAAAGGCGCGTTGAACTCGCACGCACTTTGGCTGCGGACCCGAAGTTGATTATTCTTGACGAACCCGCCGCTGGTTTGAACGACAATGAATCAGCCGCGCTAAGCCAGTCGATCTTCAGCATCCGCGACAAAGGCATCACGATCCTGCTGGTTGAACACGACATGAACGTGGTGATGAACGTGGCCGACAAAATCGTGGTGATCAATTTCGGCGAAAAAATAGCCGAGGGCCTGCCGGATGAGATCCGCAACGACCCCCGCGTGATCGAAGCCTATCTGGGCCGTGACGATGAGGAGGAGATATCGTGAGTTTGCTCCAGGTTACTGATCTCCGCGTCAATTACGGCCAGATCGAAGCATTGAAAGGCGTTTCCCTGCACGTCAAAATTGGAGAAATCGTCGCCATTCTGGGGGCCAATGGCGCTGGCAAAACCACGCTTATGCGCACCTTGTCCGGTCTCCTCACCCCGCGTTCGGGCACCATTATGTTCGAGGGTACGGACATTACCCGGCTCGGCGCGGACAAGATCGTGCGCCATGGCATCGCCCAGTCGCCGGAGGGGCGGCGGGTGTTCGGCACGCTCACGGTCATGGAAAACCTGCGCCTTGGCGCGTTCACCCGTCCAGCGAATGAAATCCAGGAATCGCTCGACTTCGTCCTGGATATGTTTCCCCGCCTGCGTGACCGTCGCTCCCAACTGGCGGGCACCATGTCCGGCGGGGAGCAGCAGATGCTCGCCATTGGCCGCGCCTTGATGGCCAAACCCCGGCTCCTGCTGCTGGATGAACCAAGCCTGGGGCTGGCGCCGATCATCTTCCAGGGGATTTTCCGTACATTGCGTGAAATCGCCGATAGCGGCGTGACCATCCTGATCGTCGAGCAGAATGCCCGCAGCGTGCTCAAGTTGGCGGATCGCGGCTATGTGCTGGAAGTCGGCCGTTTTGTGCTGGAGGATACCGCGAAAGCCCTGCTGACCTCGCCAGAGGTTCAGGCCGCTTATCTCGGCGGGGCGGAGAAAAAGCCGCACTGACAGCGTCGCCGCTTATGGCGGCTTGACAGCCTGTCTCTGGGACGTGTCATGACCGTGACATGTTTCCAGGGGGCTAGCAATGAATGGACAGGCGTTGCCGGAAGCGGCGGCGGGTATAAATGTGCCGTCAGGCGCGGATTATGACGAACTAATTGGCCGCGTGGCGGACTCGCCACTTTATAACGAGGATCTGCGGCCCATCCGCCGGGAAGAACGCAGCTGGCACGGGCGGAATATTCTGGCCCTCTGGGTCAGCATTTCCATCGTGTTGACAACCTACACGCTGGCTTCGGGGCTAATCGAGGAAGGCATGACATGGCAGGAGGCGATTTTCACCATCGGCCTCGGCAATGTGATCGTGCTGATCCCGATGGTGCTGAACGCTTATGCGGGTGTAAAATACGGCATCCCTTTTCCTGTGTTCGTGCGCTCCTCTTTTGGCACGTCCGGCGCCAAGGTGGCGGCCATGGCGCGTGGGCTGGTGGCGTGTGGCTGGTTTGGCATCCAAACCTGGCTGGGGGCGCTCGCGCTCTCTCAAATTCTGGGTCGCCTTTTGCCCGCCTGGAGCAGCCTGCACGGCCATAATTTCATCGCGTTCGGAGTCTTTTGGGGCTTTGAAATGCTCATCATGGCGGGCGGCATCGAGGCCATCCGCGCTTTGCAGCGCTGGGCGGCACCGCTGCTCACGCTGGTGCTGCTGGCCTTGTTCGGCTGGGCGGTACATGCGGGGGGCGGGCTTTCGGCCCCGCTGGCCGCGTCCGAACAGTTGGCCCATGGAGGGCACAGCTTCGCTGAGCTGTTCTGGCCCAGCTTGGCCGCGAATATCGGCTATTGGGCAACGCTCAGCCTGAACATCCCCGATTTCACCCGCTATGCCACCAGCCAGAAGGCGCAGCTCTTCGGCCAGGGTGTCGGCCTGCCGATTGGCATGATGGCCACCAGCTTTGTCGGCATCTTTGTAACCGCCACCGCGTTCATGGTGTTTCACAAGGTTATCTGGAACCCCATCGACCTCGTGCCTTACATCACCAGCAGCAATGCCGTGCTGATTATCGCCATGCTGGCGGTCATGGTCGCGCAGCTCAGCATCAACATGGCCGCGAATGTGGTGTCCCCGGCCAATGATATCTCCAATCTCGCCCCGCACCTCATCAGCTTTCGCGGGGGCGTGGTGATTACCGGGTTGATCGGTATTCTGATGCAGCCTTGGTATCTCATCGGCAATGCAGCGGCTTATGTGTTCACCTGGCTCTCCGGCTACGGCTCCTTGCTGGGGGCTGTCGGGGCGGTGATGATTATTGATTACTGGCTGTTGCGCGGCCGGCGGCTTGAGCTTGAGGCGCTTTACGTTGAAGACGGCCTCTACCCGAAATGGAAGATCAACGCCTTTATCGCGGTACTGGTTGCCGTGGGGCCGATGCTGCCGGGCTTCCTCATCGCCGCCACCACACCGGGCGGCATCCCGGCGCACCCCAGTCTGCTTATAGCAATCTACAGCTTTGGCTGGATCTGGTCTTTCCCGGTCGCGGGCGGGCTGTATTACGTGCTGGAGCGCATGGCGGCGCGCCGCCTCGCCGTGGCGTAAAAGCTCAAGCGCCGCCCTGTGGAGCCATCCGGGGCGGCAACTATTCAAACACCCACTTTATCAAAAAGCGCCGACAATCAGCCCCCTTAGATAACGCCCCGCCCCAAACACCGCACGGCCGCATAGCTGGACTGGCGGTATCAGCGGGCGCGATCGTCAATGTCGAATTTTCCGTGAATATCGCTTACGGTTACGATATTCGTGGCGAAGTCAGCTGCGTGACAGGCGCGGCGGCGCCGCCCACTCGCCCGTCGCCCGCAATTTCGGATCAGCCCGGCGTCCGGCAGGTCATCCCCGCTGATTGGAGTGAACGTATTATCGAGGCATATGATCAGGAATTCCGCGAATGGGCGCGGGCGCCCAACAGGGAACCGCCAACGATGGGATGGCTACGCCTCCACCTTGGTTGCTGATGTGGCCTCGCGCGCGGTTGAAAGCGGTGCCCGCGAGATCATTCTGATGCGCGACAAGCCGACCCTTTATGCCTGACAAAAAACATCAGTAACTTTCCAATTTGGCGGTGTCTGATGCTGCCCGGCAAGTGCCCAGGAAGGCTGCTCCGTCCCGGTAATAGGTCTGCAGGCTTAAAAAATATCGGCTGCCACGGCGGGGCTGCTGCTCAGGGCGTGCGCCATGGAGGTCAAAGCGGATTTCAGCTCCGCGCGCGTCGTCGGTCCGCCCAGGCAGATACGCGCGGCTTCTGGTGGCGTCGTGCCGCGGGTGGTGAAGGCATCTGACGTCATGATGCCGATCCCAGCCGCCCGCATCTGCCCGGCAAAAGCCGCGCGGGTCCAGCCGTTGGGCAGAGTCATCCAAAGATTGAAGCTCAGCGGGTCCGCGCGGAACAGCCCGGCCGGCAGAATCTCCGCCGCTAGCTTTTGCCGCGCGGCAGACTCGGCGCGGATGAAGCGCAAAATGGAATCGCCGGTACCATCCGTAATCCAGCGCGTCGCCAGCGCGGCCGTCAAAGGTGAGGCCGTGACCGTCATGGCTCTTAGAATGGAGGCAAAATCCCACCCCGCCCGTACATCCGGCGCGATGACATAAGCAATCCGCAGCCCCGCCCCGAAGCATTTGGCCAGCCCGGCCACATGCCAAGTGAGCTCAGGGGCCAGCACCGCGAAGGGCGGTGGCGCGTGGGGTGGAATAAAGCCGTACGCGTCATCTTCAATAATCGCCAAGCGGTGCCGCCGGGCGATATCGGTCAATGCCTCCCGCCGTGCGGCGGGAATGGTCAGCGTTGTTGGGTTTTGCAAGGTCGGGTTCAAATAAAGGGCTTTTGCCGTTCCTCGCGCGCATATTTCAGCCAGAGCCTCGGGCAGAATACCGTGCTCATCCATCGGCAGCCCGTAAAACTGCACGCACTGTTGCGCGGCAATGGCACGGGCGCCAGGGTAAGTGATGGCCTCACACAAAATTGTCTCGCCAGGCTTGGCCAGCAGGCTGAAAATTGCGGTCAGAGAGGGGTGTGCGCCCGGTGTTACAAATAACCGCTCCTGAGACGCCGCCAACCCGCGCCGCCCCAACCAGCTTGACGCGGCATCCTTAGCCTCCGGCGATCCGCCAAAACTTTGATAATGCAGCAGCGGCGCCAAATTATGTGAGACTTCGATCAACCCTTCCTGCATCCGTTCGATCAGTGCTGGATCATCCGGGTCGGGCGGCAGGTTCATGGTAAGGTCAACCGGCGCTGCGCGCGGCGAAGGTTTGTCGGGCATCTTGCCGCGTCCCCTTACAAAAGAGCCGCGCCCCACGGTGGATTCAATCAAGCCTCGGCGTGCCGCCTCCGCGTAGCCTCGCGCGGCGGTGGTAAAATCCACCCCCAACGTCGCCGCCAGCCGCCGCTGGGTTGGCAACTTGTCGCCAGCCGCCAGCGTGCCATTGGCAATGGCCGCTGCGATCGCGTCCGCGATGGCGAGGTAGCGCGGCTTGCTGCTCTCAGAAATGCTGCTGGTCCAGTCAATCATGCAAAGTAGCCAGTCAATTCAGTAAAGCATCATGGGGCGTTCTATTGGCGCGAGCCTGTTCCAGCTAAAGAGATTTCGCGGCAGCCATCCCATAACCTGCCTGTGCAGGGGCCTGGGGCGCTTGAGGCGCCGGGAGGTCTGCGTCGCTTTGCTGACAAAAACGCGCCAGGGCGGCGTCCATGTCGTGCGCCAGCGTGTCGTCCGCGCAGGGCAGGCGCCAAATTGTTTCCGCGTCATCCCGCAGCGTAATTTTCAACACAACTTCCTGAAACCCGTTATCAACCAGGAAGTCCGGGCTGTGGCTGCCAATCATCTGGACCGGGTAAATCGCAGATTTCATGGTCCCGCCATTCGGTCTGGCCAGAAAAATGAGTCCTCTTTCCTGGTCGAACGCCAACCCACCACCGCGTGCGAAAAAGCTCTCATCCGGCGTGAACGGGCGCGGCGCGGCCGCTAGCGCGGTCTCGAACTGAAGATTTTTTCTTCTGGTAAGCTGTGTTTTGAGCCAAGCGGTGAGGGACATCCAGGCCCGGGTGGGCATGGCGGCAATGACGCAGAGAACCAAAGTCACCGTGATGAAAATCCAGTGAAAGGCAATGGCGGCCCAATAAAAACTCATGATAACCCCCGTAAATTGACTGCATTTTTGATAGCTGTCAATTCCACAAAAATATTGGATTTTTTCTTAAGCGAATTGTTGCTGAAAAAGCAAATCAATCCTCCTAGGCAAAAAACAGATGGAATTGATTGCATTCAATTCCAGTCAATCGAGGTGTCTTGCAACTCATTCTGAAATCAGATTGAATGCTGGCCTATTCAGTGCAATGATGTGTCGGTCTCCCTACATTATTTGTCGGATCCCGAGGCTAGTCATGATTTACAAGAGCAGGCGGCAAGCTGGCGAAGATGTTGCCCGTCATTTGACCGCACTGCGCGGCCAATCCCCCGTGATACTCGCTTTGCCAAGGGGCGGCGTGCCAGTGGGGGTGGAAATCGCCAAGGCGTTGAACGCACCGCTTGGCTTGGTGCTGGTGCGCAAAATTGGCGTGCCGGGGAATGAAGAATTTGCCCTGGGGGCGATTGCTGAAGCTGATCCGCCGGAGCTGGTGCTGAATGATGAGCTATTGGCAGCCTTCCGGGTGCCGCGAAGCTATATTGAGGCAGAAAAGGCAAAAGCGCTAAAGGAAATTCAACGCCGTCATGCCCTTTATCTAGGGAGCCGCCCGCCTTTGGCGCTTGAGGGGCGCCTTGTTGTTCTCACGGATGATGGCATCGCGACCGGCGCAACCGTTCTGGCGGCCTTGCGTGCCGTCCGGCGGCAGCACCCGGCCCGGCTTATACTCGCGGTGCCGCTTGCATCGCGTGAAGCCTTGAACCGGCTGGCGCATGAGGCGGATGAGGTGATCTGTCTGCACAAACCCGAGCCGCTTGGCTCCGTGGGAGCGTATTATCTGCAATTTCCTCAGCTTCAGGACCAAGAGGTCATCGCCTTGCTTGAAACGCCAAACGAACAACCTCCATAACCATCTTGCCCGGTGCCGTTGACGCATCTCAATGTACAGTGTGATCTCGGAAGCTAAGATGCGCCTTCATGATCGGGGGAGTGGCTATGAGCAATGGCTCCGCTTTTAGAACGTTTGATCGCGAACTTCATGCCGCGGAAGCGCATTTGACAGCGGGTTTGTCACCAGAGACGCTATTCGGAGCTTATATGGATTGGGCTGGGCATCTCATAAACCAGCCGGGCCGAAGAACCGCACTGCTGCTGGATTTTTTGCAGGATATGGCCATTCTCACCCAGCAAGCCATGGGGGTAACAACGGCCAACGCGCTGCAGCCGAACCCAGGTGACCGCCGGTTTAATCATCCTGGCTGGGCAAGCTATCCTTTTTCGCTTTTCGAGCAGGCTTTTTTGCGGGCCGAGCGTTGGTGGAGCGTGGCGACCACAGGCATACAAGGCGTCTCGCGTAGCCATGAGCGCATGGTGAGCTTCACCGCCAGACAGCTATTAGACATGATGGCGCCCTCCAATATCCCTTTTTTGAATCCTGAAGTGCTAGAAGCGACTTGGCAAAGCGAGGGGCGGAATTTGCTCCAGGGGTTCAGCAAATTCGTTGAGGACATGACCAAGCAGACCCGGGAGCTTCAGGCCAAGCTGCCCTTGCGGCCTGGGCGGGATGTTGCCGTTACGCCCGGTCAGGTGGTTCTGCGCAATGGCTTGATCGAGCTGATTCAGTACAGCCCGCTAACAGACAAGGTGTACCCCGAGCCTGTACTCATTGTGCCTGCTTGGATCATGAAATATTATATTCTTGATTTACAACCGCATGATTCACTGATCCGTTTTCTGGTGGAGCAGGGCTATACGGTTTTTTGCATTTCCTGGCTGAATCCCAGCCGCAAACAGCGGGAAGTGCATCTTGATGATTACCGAAAGCAAGGTGTCATGACCGCGATAGATGCCATTGCGGCGATTACAAAAGCCAGGAAAATTCACGCGGTGGGCTATTGCCTGGGCGGCACGTTGCTTTCAATCACTGCTGCAGCCATGGCCCGTGAACATGACGAACGCCTGGCCAGCCTGACGCTTCTGGCGGCCCAAACTGATTTTACGGAAGCCGGCGAATTGCAGCTTTTCATCAATGAGGCTCAACTCGCTTTTCTTGATGATCTAATGTGGAAAAGCGGATATCTCGACGCGTCTCAGATGGCGGGCGCGTTCCAGATGCTGCGTTCGGCCGATCTTATCTGGTCACGCATGGTCCGGCGCTATTATCTGGGGGTAGAGGACGAGCCAAATGACCTTACCTCCTGGAACATGGATGCAACCCGTATGCCTTATCGCATGCATTCCGAATATCTGTGGCATATGTTCCAGAATAATAATTTGGCGATGGGCCGCTTTCCGGCCGATGGCAAGCCGGTCTCGCTGAGTGATATCGATCTGCCACTATTCGTGGTAGGAACTGAAAGAGACCATATTGCACCGTGGCGCTCTGTTTATAAACTGCATCTTCTGAACCCTGGCAGTCTGACATTTGCTCTGGCATCTGGCGGGCACAATTCCGGCATTGTCAGCGAACCAGGTCGTGCAAACCGCAGTTATAAGATCCTGGAGCGCAAGAAGGGGGCGAAATATAGAGGCCCGGATGAATGGCTGCGGGTAGCCAAGCCCAGGGAGGGATCTTGGTGGCCGGAATGGACACGCTGGCTTGGGGCATGCTCCTCCGCGCCAAAATCCCCGCCACACATTGGCGATGAAGAAGCCGGTTATCCCCCGCTTTGCGCCGCGCCGGGAACCTATGTGATGCGGCGCTGAAATATTATTGATAACAGTCAAAGCGACTCCACCCTGTGGCAGATAAACTCAGTTTATCCACGGAAAGGAAGTTTTATGGCTCGCATTGCATTAATTACCGGGGGCGTTAGCGGCATTGGCGCGGCTACGGCAAAGCTCTTGAAAAATTCAGGCTATAGCGTTGTGGCGAACTATTTTGGAAACGATGCTGATGCAGCTTCTTTTCATAAGGAAACCGGTATCCCAGTTCATGCTTGGAATGTCGGAGATTTTGGGGGCACCCAGACCGCCATTGAGGCGGTGGAGAAAGAGCATGGCGCTATTGACATTCTTATCAATAATGCTGGGATCACGCATGATTCCAGCTTGCATAAAATGACTTACGAGCAATGGCGTACTGTTATCGATGTAGATTTAGGCGGGTGTTTTAACACATGCCGTGCGGTTATTGGCGGTATGCGGACGCGGGGCTTTGGCCGGATTGTAAATATCAGCTCAGTTAATGCTTTGTCCGGTCAGTTTGGGCAGACCAATTATTGCGCGGCCAAGGCCGGGATTATCGGTTTTACCAAGGCGTTGGCGCTGGAGGGCGCATCCCACGGTATCACTGCCAACGCGATTGCTCCCGGCTATACCGACACAGGAATGGTTGGTGCGGTGCCGGAGAAAATTCTGCAGGATATTGTGGCGCATGTGCCAGTCGGGCGCTTGGCAAAGCCGGAGGAAATCGCACGTGGGATTTTGTTCCTGGTTGATGATAAGGCTGAGTTTGTAACGGGCGTGACTCTTTCCATCAATGGTGGGAAATATATGCCCTGACCCTGCTGACGTAGCGGATCCCAAAGCAGGATCCGCTACGTTCCAATGCTTTATCCTTTGCTGTTGCTCGCTAGGTTTCGGATAATATTGGCGCGGCTGACGATACCAACCACGCGCCGCCCCTCCATAATGGGAACACGCTTGACATGGTGCTTATCTAGCAGCCCAGCCAATTCTTCCATTGTGGCGGTTGTGGGGGCGGTAATAACCTCGTGCGTCATAAGGTCTGTGGCGGTACGTTTGTTTTGGCTGATATAGTCGATAAATTCAGGCGCCAAACTCTCGCCTTCGGCCAGCATTTCCAACCACCATTCACGCCTTTTCTGCATCTCAGCGGTCACGGGCCGCACCAAATCTCCCTCGCTGACCATACCGAGCAGGTGGCCCTGCGCGTCGATCACCGGGACGGCACTGATTGCGTGTTTCACCAACAAAGCCGCAATTTGCGGGACGGGCGTGCTTGGCCCAACAGAGATCACATCACGGGTCATAATCTGGGCGGCGGTGGAGGGCATGACAGTTGTTCCTATAGCCTGATTTTATAGCTTTTCTATTATGCTATGGTCGAAAGAACCTTGATTTTGGTCAAACTATTATAGTCGGCGGCCAGATGGATCAAAACCCTAAATTCCGGTAATGTTTGACGAAAGTCATCGCTCTTTGGGGTCGAATTACAATATATTCATTGCAGATTCAGGTTAGGTAGCTTTCAAAATGATTCCACATCATAAGTTGCTAATTATCTTGTATGACGGCGAACATGCCCGCTTTATCCGCCCCAACGAGGCGAATGTTCTGCACACCGCCCGCACAATTGACTCTAAGGACGCGCATCATCGCTCAGCCGATTTGCGGAGCGACCGGCCCGGCGCGACTTTCCATAGCGATTCCACGGCCCACCACGCCCTCACCCCGCGTCATGACCCGCATGATATGGAGAAGGAAAGTTTTGTCCGTTTTATTGCGGAGGAATTGAAAGCGGTTCCCGGTGATTCATTTGACCGTCTGATTCTGGCGGCGCCTGCTTATGCTTTGAATATTATCAAGAGCGAACTTTCAGCCGACATTCTGGATAAGATGACGGGCATCATCTCTAAGGATCTGCTCAAGGTGCCTGATGATGAGTTGTGGGAGCATCTCAAGCCGTTTGTTCCTGCCGCCAACCCTGCACGATGGACGGGCAATAAGTCGCCGTGATGTTTGCCGTTATCGGCTGACGCATAATGTTTGGGCCGTAATAGCAGGCGCGATGCTTATCAAGCTTCCGAATGACCGGGGCTGGGGTCAAGCGTTGTTTCCCATTTCCATGCGGCCGGTAGCTCAGGATCGGACTGAGAAGAAGTAAAAGCATAGTCTAGAAAGCACTGGAACGAAAAGGCTGGTCCAACTAGTGGCTGAGAAAGATGCCCTCCAGATAGGGACCTCGGGCGTGTAAATTTTCTGGTTCCATGGCGACATTTTTTTGAAAATTTCAGGAGCAATGGGGCTGACGCGAATCAAATCGCGCTTAGAGCGCGGTGGAGCTTTAAGGCATCTCTGAATAAATCGCCTCGAATGGCAACGACGGCATTTCCTAAACTCTGTTTTTTGCGGGGGTGTTTGCATGCGTCAGTCGAGCTTTGCCGGAGTTGGCTTTGAGCGTTACGGCAAGACGACGCGGCGCGCGGTATTTTTGGCGGAGATGGGGCAGGTCATCCCCTGGGGCGATCTCCACGCGTTGATTGAGCCTGTGTACCCGAAGGCCGGGAGGGGCCGCCGGCCTGTTGGGCTTGAGCGTATGTTGCGCATTCACTTTCTCCAGCACTGGTTCAACCTGTCTGACCCCGCGGTTGAGGAAGCGCTTTACGAATCGGACTCGATGCACCGTTTTGTTGGCATTGACCTGGGTCAGGAGCCGGTCCCTGACGAGACGACGGTCTGCAAATTCCGTCACTTGCTTGAGGCGCACGATTTCGGGCGGGTGCTGTTTGAGCAGGTTCATGCGCACCTTGAAGCTCGCGGGATCAAGATATCCACGGGCACGATCATGGACGCGACGATTATCGCGGCACCATCTTCGACCAAGAATGCGTCTGGCCGGCGCGATCCGGAGATGCACCAGACCCGCAAAGGGCAGCAATGGTATTTCGGCATGAAGGCGCATGTGGGCGTGGACAGCAAAACCAAGATCATTCACGCGGTGGTGGCGACGGCGGCGAATGTGCATGACAGCGCAGTTCTGGGCGATCTGCTGCATGGAAAGGAAACCCGCGTCTGGGGCGACCAGGCTTATCGCGGCCAGCTCGATGTCGTTCGCGAACATGCGCCGCGCGCCAAGGACTTCACCAACCGGTGCTACCAGCATCGCGGCATGGTGGACGAGGCACAAAAGGCGCGAAACCGCACCAAGTCTCGGCTGCGGGCCAAGGTCGAGCGCTGTTTCGCGGTGATCAAGGGCGTGTTCGGGTTCACAAAGCTGCGTTATCGAGGGCTGGAGAAGAACGCCCAGCGCTTGTTTGTGGCCTGTTCGTTGGCCAACTTGTTCATGATCCGAAGACGGTTGATGCCCGCCTGATTGGCCAAGCCGCAAAAATGCGGCGGTTCAATGCCCTTAGAAGGAAACATAAAAAAGGCCGTCAGCCAAAGCGTCGCCAATGACGTCCCGCTAAACGAAGAAATTTCCCAGACCCAAAATCAAACCTTATTCAGAGATGCCTTAATTCTTCTGTAACGTACGAATTTGAAAAAATTTGTAACCGGGTTGCGGGGTGTTTTTGCAGATAAATTGGGGCTTGTTTGCAGCTTCCGGAAAAGGCGGCCGCGTTACGCGTATTATTTTTAACAAAAAGTTTCGGCGAGGTAAATCTGGCTGGATGGGCACGTTTGCCTCTGTTGTGCTTGCCATTTAGAAGGTGCTGCGTGCGCGTGGGATAGTGGTCAGGTTAGGGGTTTTGTCGTGATGACAGCAGAGGGCTGTGCGGCCGAGCAGCCATGAAGCGAAAGTTCTTAAAAGATCGCCTTTTTACAAGGCGTGTTTCTATTATCGGCGGAACGCAGGCGTTGGTTTTTGCCGCGATCACCGGACGGCTTTATGATCTGCAAGTGTGGCAATATCCACGCTACAGAAAAATGGCGCGGGATAATGCAACTCTGGAGCGTTTGGTGCCACCGGAACGCGGGTTGATTACCGACCATGCGGGCGTTGTGCTGGCTGGGAACGTCCAGCGTTGGCGGGCTATGCTGCTTTTATCCGATTGGACGGATGCGCCTGCTATATTGGCACGGTTTGAGAAAATTATCAGCCTGTCCGCCGCCGACCGGACCCGTTTGGCCAAGATATTCCGGGGGCGCCGTCGGTATTTGCCGATTTTGTTGAAGAATGATCTAAGCTGGAACGAGATGGCACAGCTTGAGGTCAACCGACCGTGGTTGCCCGGTGTCATTATTAATCATGGGTTTGAGCGCAGATATCCGCTGGGTAAGGATACGGCGCATACTGTCGGGTATGTGGTGCCACCACACGCCGCCGCCGCAAAGGCTGACCCGGTTTTGGATTTGCCGGGAGTGCGCGTGGGTGGTGCGGGGGTTGAGCAGGCGCATAATCAGACCTTGTTCGGCACGCCGGGGGTGACTGAACTGGAGGTGAATGATCGCGGCGCGGTGGTGCGTGTGTTGGGGCGCAGGGCGGAAATGTCTGGCAAAACCATCGCCTTGACGCTGGATGCGGGTTTGCAGCGCGAGGCGATGCGGATTTTGGATGGGCGGCCTGGGGCCTTAGTGATGATGGATGCCCGCAATGGAGCGGTGCGCGCGATGGTGAGTGCGCCGTCATTTGATCAGAGTTACTTTGATAATGGCGTGCCTGATCATGTCTGGACACGCTGGATGAAAGATCCGCAACATCCGCTAGTGGATCGGACGACGCAGGGGCTTTATGCGCCGGGTTCAACCTTTAAGCCGACCGTGGCTTTGGCGGCGTTGCGGTGCGAGGCGATTACGGCCAAGACGAAATTCTTTTGTTCTGGGCATCTGAAGATTGGTAACAGGATGTTCTTTTGCTGGCTGCGTAGCGGGCATGGGTGGATGGACGCGGCCTCCGCCTTGCAGCAGAGTTGCGATGTGTTTTTCTATCATGTCGCGATGCGTGTTGGCATTGATAAGATGGCGGCAATGGGAAACGAGCTGGGGCTTGTTGGCGCGCCCGCAATGGATTTTCCTAGTCTGGCCGGTGGTTTTTTGCCGACGTGCCATTGGGCGCATAAGCGGGGGCTGGAATGGACCGAGGGACGAACCGCGATTCAGGGGATTGGGCAAGGTTATTCGGTGCTCACACCGCTTAATCTGGCCATTATGGTGACGCGTGTTGCCACGGGACGAAAAATTGTACCGCATCTTGTCGGCGCGATTGATAATGAGCCGGTGAAGCTGAGGGCAGGCGAGGAATTGAACCTAGCCGAGAAGCATCTAGCGGTTGTGCGGCAAGGAATGAATGAGGTGGTGAATACGCCGCTTGGCACATCCTGGGGCGGGCGTTTGGATGTGCATGGGGCGCGCATGGCCGGCAAGACAGGCACGGCCCAGGTGATAAGTGAAAGTGCTGCGATGGAAGCGGCGAATTATGACGATTCCAAACTACCGTGGAAATACCGGCCGAATGCATTGTTTGTTGGCTATGCTCCGTTAGAGAAGCCAGCCTTCGCGGTGTCTGTGGTGATTGAGCATGGCGGGTTGCTGGACCCCGTGAAGGCCGCGCGGGATATGTTCGCTCGTGCCCTGACCAGTGATAAATTGCAGGCATAGAGGAAAAGATGGCAAAAGCTTTAGCGGTGATTGGGTTTACCGCCATTTTGGCGCTTCTGGCTTTCGCGTTTGTAAAGGCGCCCGACCGGTTCTCCGATAATGAAAACAGCGTGGAGAGTGGGACGGTTGTAGACCAGCCCGCGATCCAGAAGGATGAGGCACCGCCTGGGGCATAGTGCGTTATGTTGAGGGGGGGCGCCTGTCGTCACGCAGCACCACGTAAATTGCCGGAATAACCAGAACAGTCAGCAATGTCGAAGAGGCTAGCCCAAAGAACAAAGCTGTGGCAAGGCCTTGGAAGATGGGGTCCGACAGGATGGTGGCGGCGGAGATCATGGCGGCAATGGCGGTGAGCATGATTGGCTTGATGCGGATGGCGCCCGCTTCCAGCAGCACATCCCGCAAGGCGCGACCGCTGCCTTGGCGGTGACGGATGAAATCCACCAGCAGGATTGAATTCCGTACAATGATGCCCGCGAGTGCGATGAAGCCGATCATTGAGGTGGCTGTGAAATCGGCGTTCAGAAGCCAATGCCCCAGCATGATGCCGATGAGCGTAAGGGGGATGGGCACCAGGACCACCAAGGGCAGTTTGAAGGACCCAAACTGCGCTACAACCAGCACATAAATGCCGAGAATGGCGACGCCGAAGGCAATGCCCATATCCCGGAAAGTGACGTAGGTGATCTGCCATTCACCATCCCAGAGCAGAGAGGGTTTGGCTTCATCGCGCGGTTGGCTGAAGAAGCGAATTTCAGGTTTTGGCAGGTTTCCCCAGTTGGCATGGGCAATGGCTTTATCCACCGCAAGCATCCCATAGATGGGGGATTCGAATTTTCCGGTCATTTCGCCCATTACCATGTCGGCGAAATGACCGTCGCGGCGGTAGATTGTGCGGGAACCTTGAACAATTTTTGGCGTGACCAACTGGCCGAGTTCCACGATTTTACGCTCGCCGGGAAGGACGTTGGCAGGAACGGGTGTGGAGGCGACGGCGTTGTTCCAGGTCAGGCCGGTTTTGGGCAGGCCGATGGTGATTTCCAGCGGTAAGCGGCTCTCGCCGCGATAGGAATAGCCGATGCCCTGGGCGAGAAAGAGGTCTTTTATGGTGTCGTTCACGTCTGATTGCTGAACGCCGAAATATTCCAGCGCATCCTGGTTGGTGTGGAGCTGTAATTGCGGTGGCGGCTGGCCGAAGCTGTCATCGACATCAGTTATGAAAGGGATGGATTTGAAGATGGCTTTGACGTGTTCCGCTTCCTCACGGCGAATTTTGGCGTCGGGGCCGTAGATTTCAGCCAGCAGCGAAGCGATGACCGGCGGGCCGGGAGGGACTTCGACGACTTTGATCACGCCGTCTGGCGGCAGTTTGATGCCTTGGTTCAACTGGCGGCGCAGTTCGGCCGCGATGGCGTGGCTCTGGCGGGAACGGTCGTCCTTGTTGGTCAGGACGATGTGCAGTTCACCAAGTTCCGGGGCGGAGCGTGCGTAATAATGGCGAACGAGGCCGTTGAAGTCGAACGGTGCGGCGGTGCCCGCATAAAGCTGCATGGAGACGACGTCCTTGTTCCGCCCGGCAATGCGGGCGGCGGCCAGCAAGGTGCGTTCGGTATCTTCCAGTGAATTGCCAGGAGGAAGATTCAGTACGACGTCAAGCTCGGATTTGTTGTCGAATGGAAGGAGTTTTACCTTAACAATATCGAAATAAAAAAGCGAACAGGCGGTGATGGTGGCGATGCCGGTGGCCAACAAAAACAATAATGCCCGCTTGCGGGTGCGCAGCAAGGGGGAGGCAATGCGGACATAAAACCGCCCCATCGGGCCAAGGCCGGACGGGTGCTGGGGGGCTGCCTTGCCGCCGGAGACTTTCATCATTGTCCAGGGGGCGATGATCATGGCGACGAAGAAGGAGAACGCCATGGCGGCGGAGGCCACGGCCGGGATGGGCGACATGTAAGGCCCCATCAGGCCGCTGACGAACAGCATGGGCAGCAAGGCGGTGATGACGGTGAGGGTGGCGACGATGGTGGGGTTGCCGACCTCGGCCACGGCCTCAATGGCGGCCTGCATACGGGGGCGCCCGTCATTCATTGCCCAATGGCGGGTGATGTTCTCAATAACGACGATGGCGTCATCAACTAGAATACCAATGGCGAAGATCAGCGCGAAGAGCGAAACGCGGTTGATGGTGTAGCCCATCATTTCGGCGGAGAAGAGGGTCAGCAGGATGGTGGTGGGGATCACCACCGCCGTGACCGCGGCCTCACGCCAGCCAAGCGTGAAGCCGATCAGCAGCACGATGGAAATGGTGGCGAGAGCGAGATGGAATAGCAGCTCATTGGCCTTTTGGGTCGCGGTTTGGCCGTAATTGCGGGTGACCTGCACGCTGATATCGCCGGGGATAAGCTGGCCTTGCAGCATCTTCACCTGGGCCAGAACCGCATCGGCGACATTGACCGCATTTGAGCCTGAGATTTTGGCTATGGCCAGGGTGACGGCGGGGGTATGAATCCAGCCTTTCGCGCTTTTATTGAAGGCCCAGACGCGTTCCTCCTTGGGAGCGGGGGCAAAGACCACCTTGGCCACGTCGCGGACATAAACCGGGCGATTATCGCGCGTGGTGACCAGCAACAGGCCGATATCAGGGATGCCGGAAAGGTTGCCGCCAGCCTGCACGGTTTGCATCTGCTCGTTATTACGGACCATGGCGGCGGAGAAGCTCTGATTGGCCTCTTTTATCCGCGCCACGAGCTGTTGCAGCGTGACGCCGTACAGCATGAGCTTTTCAGGATCCGGCTCAACGCGGATTTGCTCGGGGTTTTCGCCGGAGATGTAGGTCAGACCAACATCGGGAACTTTAATGAGTTCTCCTTGAAGTTTCTGGGCAAGATCGGTCAGGGCCCCGGCGTTCCAGTAAGAGGCCGCGTTCTGCTTGGGGGTCAGGGTCAAGGTGAGGATGGCGACGTCGTCAATGCCGCGCCCGACGATGAGAGGCGGAGGGATGCCGATGGGGATGCGGTTTAGATTGTCGCGGATTTTGTCGTTGACCAGCAGCACCGCCTTGTCCTCGTTGGTGCCGACAACGAAGCGCGCCGTGACCAGGACGTGATTATCCTGTGTGGAGGAATAAATATGCTCGATTCCGGGAATGGAGCGCAGTACGACTTCTAGCGGTTTGGTTACCAACTCCGTGGCGTCCGAGGCTTTCAGGCCATCTGTGTTGACGATGATATCCACCATCGGCACATGGATTTGCGGGTCTTCCTCGCGTGGGATGGTGGCGAGCGCGATAAGCCCGGCCATGAGTGCCGCGATAAGAAAAAGCGGGGTAAGCGGCGAATTGATGAAGCGCTTGGTGAGAGCGCCGGAAATGCCGAGTTTCATGGCGCGCTTCCCGGCGGCAGCAGTACATCGCCAGGGGTGAGACCGGAGAGAATTTCAACGCCATTCGGCAAAGAGGGGGTGGGTTGCGGGGCGCCGCGTTGAATGGGGATGGCGATGGCGCCGGTCTTGGTTTTCAGGTCCGCGTAATCCAGGCCGAAGCGTGTATCTATGAAGGTCTCGGGGATGACGATACCCGGCCGCGACCCGGCATAAATCCAAACCTGCACGCGCGCGCCGACAAAATAACTGCCCGTGTCTGGGGCTGAGGCGTCCGCGATGACCCGGCCATTGGTGATTTGCGGATAGATCAGCGTGATTTTGCCAAAGGCGGCGTGCCCGTTTTCATCGATGCGGACCGGGTCACCGACATGTAGGAAGGTTGCGTGATATTCAGGAACATCCAGCCTAAGAACGTAGTTTTTCTCCGCAATGGTGGCCACGCTATCGCCTGGGAGAACTACGCTACCCTCGGTGACCGGTGTGGTGAGAACGCGGCCGGAGATGGGGGCCAGCACGGCGCCTTCATTGATGTGCTGGGTGAGCGTGTCCCGGGCGGCGATTTTGGCTTTCAGCGTGCTTTGCGCGACGGACAGTTCCGTCTGCGCCTGATCATAGATCGAGCGGGAAATCGCGCCGCTATGAACCAAGGTCTGCGCGCGGACGAAATCGATATTTGCTTGAGCCAGCCTGGCCTGGGCGGCGGAGATGTCAGCCTCAAGCGCTTTGAGCTGTTGTGCCAGTACGGGGTTGGTCACCATGGCGATCTGCTGTCCGGCGGTGACTTCATCGCCATCCTGCACCAAAAAACTGATGAGCGTGCCGCCGATGCGGGTACGGGCGGAAACGACATTCGCGGCTTCAACGGTCGCGAAAACTGCCTTTTGGTCAGCGATGGTGGTTTTGGTGACGGTGAAGCTGGACTGCGCTTGGGCTGAGACAGAGACAAACAGGAAAATCAGCACCCAACGAAAGACAGGCATGGCGGCGACTCCATGTATTAAGAGGGCTTGATGCGATTGCGGTATGCCCATCGGGTTTGAAAAATGGCTATTATATCAAATGGATACATGACGCGCTTCCTGAAGGTTTAAGCAGACGGGGAGGTGAGGCCCGCTTTGTGGAACGGGAATGGATGGCATGAATATCCATGAAAATCTGTGATTTTCTCGCTTGACAGGGTGAGTTGACCCAGGGCTTTCTAGTTTATTTCGTGATTGCGAATATACGAAATAACGGATATAAAACAAGATAAAAGTCCTGAGGAATTAAAATGTCTGAGGTCGTGATTTTGGGGGCTGGGCTTGGTGGAACGCTGATGGCGTATGAGATGCGCGCCAAGGCGCGTCAGGAAGACCGCATAACGCTCATAAGCGCCTCAGCGGTTTACCAGTTTTACCCGTCGAACCCTTGGGTTGCGGTGGGCTGGCGGCGGCGCCGTGAGATTGAAGTTGATTTGACGAGCGTGATGGAACGTAAAAAAATCCGGTTCGTCACGGAATCAGCGAGGCGGGTGCATCCGGCCGAAAATCAGGTTGAATTGCAAAGCGGTGAACGGGTTGGGTATGATTATCTGATTATCGCCACGGGGCCAGAATTGGCTTTTGATGAAATTCCAGGGCTTGGACCAGCGGGCTATACGCAGTCAATTTGCGAAACGGGCGATGCTGAGTTGGCTTATGGCGCGTTTGAGCGGTTTTGTGACAATCCTGGTCCTGTTGTGATTGGCGCGGCGCAGGGAGCGTCTTGTTTTGGCCCGGCCTATGAGTTGGCTTTTATTCTCGATTCAGAACTGAAGAAGAGGAAGTTGCGGCATAAGGTGCCGATGGTTTTTGTAACGCCGGAACCATATGTGGGGCATTTGGGGCTGGATGGCGTGGGGGATACGAAAGGGCTTTTGGAAGCGGAGTTGCGCGACCGGTATATCAAATGGATTACCAACGTGCGGGTGAAGGAGGTGTCTGACGGGCGTATGGTGGTGGAGGAATTGAATGAGGATGCCAGTCTGAAGGCCGCCCATGATCTGCCTTTTGCTTTCTCCATGATCATGCCGCCCTTCCGGGGGGTGAAGGCCGTGTTTGGCATTGAAGGCCTGACGAACACGCGCGGGTTTATTCTGGCTGACGAATATCAGCGCAATCCGACTTATCAGAATATTTTTTCGATTGGTGTATGCGTGGCAATTCCGCCGGTTGGTCAAACGCCGGTGCCGGTGGGGGTACCGAAAACTGGCTTTATGATTGAGTCGATGGTGACGGCAACAGCGCATAATCTGGGCGCACTGTTGCGTGGGGGAGAGGTTAGCCAGAGACCGACATGGAATGCCGTCTGCCTGGCCGATTTTGGCGACGGAGGTGTGGCTTTTGTAGCACAGCCGGAGCTACCGCCCCGCGACATGAACTGGGCGATGCAAGGTAAATGGGTGCATTATGCGAAAATTGGATTTGAAAAATATTTTTTGCGCAAGATTAAAGCGGGTGAGAGTGAGTCACCCTATGAACATTATCTCCTGAAAGCGCTGGGTATTCATAAGCTCAAAGGCGAGGAGTAGTGGACTGTAGAACGCGGGAAATGCCTTTGTTTTCGCTGTGCTGACCCAACTACAGTGCAAAAGCACATCTTTTGGTATAATATCTTAATCAAAATACGCATTCGTCTGCTTTTTTTAAAGGCGAATTCCTGTTGACGTTTATTATTTTCAACCCTTACTGTTGATCCGCCAACGTGAGGGGAACATGCATAAAACAAAACGGCCCGTAATTGGGCTGATGACCGACATGCGGGAACTGGGCAGCATGCCCTTTCAGGTTGTTGGGGATAAGTACGCTCAGGCGGTGGCGGCGTTCGCGGATGGCGTGCCTTTGGCGATTCTGAGTTCAAGCACAGGGAATGATATCGCCGGGCTGATTGAGACGTTCGATGGCTTTATGTTCACGGGCAGCCCGTCCAACTTGCGCCCGCATCTCTATGGCGCTGCTGGTGAGGGGGTGGGGCCATTTGATGATGCACGTGACGCGCTGGCTTTGCCGCTGATCCAGGCCGCGCTGGCTGAGCAGGTTCCGTGCCTCTTTATTTGCCGTGGGTTGCAAGAATTGAACGTCGCGCGGGGCGGCACGTTGCATATTGAACTGCCGGAGGCCGACCGCCATCATTCACCGGAAGATGTGTCTTACGAGGAGCGTTACGCCCCTTTGCATGATGTAGTGCTGCGTGAAGGTTCACGAATGGTCGAGATATTCGGCGAGGCGCGTTTTGCAGTGAATTCTCTGCATTATCAAGCTCTTGATAAGATTGGCGAAGGGTTGGCCGTTGAAGGCCGTGCGCCGGATGGTGTGCCCGAGGTGGTCATGGTTCAAGACCATCCTTTCGCGGTTGGGGTACAATGGCATCCTGAATATCGCCCGGACCTACATCCGGCCAACCGCGCCCTGTTTCATAATTTCGGCCTGGCTGCGCGTGCCCGCCGGACCAGCAATATCTGATTTAAATTGGAGGAGCGCATGTCTCATAATCTACAATTTTATATTGACGGCGCCTGGGTTGACCCCATAACCCCGCGCACGCTTGATGTGATCAACCCCGCCACGGAAACGGCTTTTGCGCAGATTTCCATTGGCTCAGCGGCTGATGTTGACCTGGCTGTCGCGGCTGCGCGCCGTGCTTTTGAAAGCTTCAGCCAGACCAGCCGTGAGGAACGGCTGGCGTTGCTGCGACGGATCCAGGACGTTTACATGAAGCGCTATGATGACGTTGCCGAGGCTATCCGGCTGGAGCTGGGCGCGCCGGTGACGTTGGCGCGGGAGTCGCAGGCGGCGATCGGGGCCGGGCATATTGGCCAGATCATCAAGGTGTTGGAAGACTTTGAATTCGACCACATGCAGGGAACCACGCTGATCACCCGTGAGGCGATGGGCGTGGTGGGCATGATTACGCCCTGGAACTGGCCGATGAACCAAATTACCTGCAAGGTGTGCCCGGCTTTGGCGGCGGGCTGCACCATGGTGCTGAAGCCGTCTGAGATCGCGCCGATGGATGCGATTGTGTTTGCCGAGATCATGCATGAGGCGGGCGTGCCTAAAGGCGTATTCAATCTGGTGCAGGGGCTGGGCGCGGAAGTAGGGGCGGCGATTTCATCGCATCCTGATATTGATATGATTTCCTTTACCGGCTCCACCCGCGCGGGGGCGCTTATTTCCAAAGCTGCGGCGGATACGGTGAAGAAGGTGCATCTCGAACTGGGGGGTAAGTCTCCGAACATCATTCTGGATGACGCGGACATCTCCAAATCCGTGGCTTCTGGGATTGTTGATGTCATGCAGAATACCGGACAGTCCTGTAATGCGCCGACGCGTATGTTCGTGCCGCGCCAGTTCCGTGATGTGGCATTGAGCACGGCAAAGGAGGCGGCTGAGGCAACCACGGTTGGCGACCCGGCGAGCCCGGATATTTATATGGGCCCCGTGATCAGCGACCTGCAATTCAACAAGATTCAGGATCTGATCCAGGCAGGGATTGATGAGGGCGCGCTGTTGGTGACCGGCGGCGTTGGGCGTCCGGCGGGGTTGAATAAGGGGTATTATGTCCGCCCCACGGTGTTTGCTGATGTGACGCCTGAAATGCGCATTGCACGTGAGGAAATTTTCGGGCCGGTTCTCTCGATTCTGTTCTACGACAGTGAGGAGGAAGTGGTGCGGTTGGCAAATGACACGGTGTATGGGCTTGCCGCCTATATCCAGTCCGGTAACCAGGCGCGGGCGCAAAAACTTTCCCGCCGTTTGCGGGCGGGGAATGTATATATCAATAATCCCAAGCTCGACCTGAATGCGCCGTTTGGTGGCTATAAGCAATCCGGCAATGGCCGTGAATGGGGCGTTTGGGGGCTTGAGGAGTTCCTGGAAATCAAAGGCGTGGTTGGGTTCGAAGCCTGAGTTTCCGTAGCTAATCGCGCGGGCTTGTCGTGATACGTCACGATAGGCCCGCGCTGCGTTTGGGCGCTTCTTAAGCCGTTTGCGCGAGGGTTTTTTGCGCCAGGGCGATGGCGCCTTCGCGGGTTTTGGCGCCGCCGACGAAGCGGCGCACATGTACGAACACCGCATCTTCCACCCCGCTGGCGGCGGCGAGCTCGGTGCCTTGCAGCCCGGCCCAGCCTTCCGGCAATGGCAAGCGCTGGGCGAAGGAGCCGGGTTCCGGCGGCACGGTATCGACCATCCAGTTGCCGTTGGAGGCCGGGGAGATGGCGAGTAGTACCGGTAAGTCATGGCTGAACACCACGTTTTTCCAAGGCATGCCATTTTCCAGCACCAGCAGGCGTTTATCCTCGGCTGCCTCATGCGCGGCCAGAACCAATGCTTCCGCCTGGAGCTTGGAGCGTTGGATTTCTACTTGGCGGGCGAGCACACCGGAGACCATGGCAGTGGCATGCTCGAAGGCGGCGTCTCCGGCGGTAGGGCCAACGGCTTCCGGGCTGTCCCAGGGTGGGTTGAAGTCCCCCACCAGTCCGGCGAGGTCCAGAGAATTACGCATCACGGGGCCAGTGGCGGACACGCCGTTATCAATCTCATCGATGCGCTTCACCAGCTTGCCGTCCAGCACGGCGGCGATGGCAGGGGCGAATTCCACGGCTTCTGGCGAGAGCAGGGCGGCAACGGCGCGCGCGCCATAGACCTGCCAGACGAGTCCGGCAGAGGAGAAAGGCGTGCCGTCCTCCCGCGTGGGGGCGCCGATCTGGTGATGGTCAAAGCGGTTGTTCGCGGCATCTGACACTAGGCCGACATCGAAAACGATATCACCGGTTTCGATCAGGTCCGGCTTGCGGGTGCGCAGCAGGATATGGTCCTCGCCGGTTTTGGAGACGCCGAGGGCCAGGCGCAGTACGGCGTAGGCGAACACCTCGTCGCAATGGAACTTGCCGCTATGGGTGACGAGCAGCGGGATTTTCTTGTCGGTCATGGGTGTCCTTAGCTATGCAGGCCGGGCGCTTCCTGGCCCGTGCGTGCGACATATTCGGTATAGCCGCCATCATATTGATGGATGCCCTCGGGGGTGAGTTCCAGCACGCGGTTGGAGAGGGCAGCGAGGAAATGCCGGTCATGCGAGACGAACAGCATGGTGCCGTCGTAATTTGAAAGCGCTTTGATGAGCATTTCCTTTGTGGCGAGGTCGAGATGGTTGGTGGGTTCGTCCAGCACCAGGAAGTTTGGTGGGTCAAATAGCATCAAGGCCATCACCAACCTGGCCTTTTCGCCGCCGGAAAGCACGCGTACGCGCTTTTCCACCTCGTCGCTCGAGAAACCGAACGCGCCCGCGAGGTTGCGCAGCACGCCCTGGCCAGCGTGGGGGAAGGCGTTGTCCAGCGTTTCGAACACCGTGGCCTCGCCATCCAGCAGATCCATGGCGTGCTGGGCGAAATAGCCCAATTTCACGCTGCCGCCGAGTGTAACGGTACCAGAATCCGGCACGGCGGTACCGGTGACGAGCTTCAGCAATGTGGACTTGCCGGCTCCGTTGATGCCGAGCACACAGGCCCGCTCCTTACGGCGGATGAGAAGGTCCAGTTCGTCATAGATGGTTTTGCTGCCATAGGTTTTAGAAACGCCACGCAGATTTGCTACGTCATCACCCGAGCGTGGGGCGGGCTTGAAGTCGAATTCGATGGTCTGGCGTCGCTTGGGCGGTTCCAGGCGCTCGATCTTGTCCAGCTTTTTTACCCGGCTTTGCACTTGGGCGGCGTGGGAGGCGCGCGCTTTGAAGCGCTCGATAAAGGCGATTTCCTTGGCCAGCATGGCCTGCTGGCGCTCGAACTGAGCTTGTTGCTGCTTCTCGTTCAGAGCTGCCTGGCAGGCATAGAATTCGTAGTCGCCAGAATAGCTGTTGAGATTGCCTGCATCGATCTCAATCACTTTATTGATGATGCGGTTCATGAATTCACGGTCGTGCGAGGTCATCAATAGCGCACCATCGTACCCGGCCAGGAATTGCTCCAGCCAGATCAGGCTTTCGAGGTCGAGATGGTTGGAAGGTTCGTCCAGCAGCATTACATCCGGGCGCATAAGTAGGATGCGGGCCAGGGCAACACGCATTTTCCACCCCCCGGAGAGGCGCCCGACGTCGCTTTCCATCATTTCCTGGGAGAAGCCGAGCCCATGCAAAACCTCGCGGGCCTTGGCATCCAGCGCGTAGCCTCCCAGCTCCTCAAATCGGGCTTGGACTTCGCCGAAGCGTTCCAGGATGTCTTCCATCTGGTCGAATTTGTCGGGGTCGGCGAGGGCGGTTTCCAGCTGGGTCAGTTCGGCGGCGGTCTCGCTCACCGGCCCGGCGCCGTTCATGACCTCGGCTACGGCGTTATGGCCGGACATTTCACCCACATCCTGGCTAAACAGGCCAATGGTAATGCCTTTGTCGGTCAGGATCTGGCCTTCATCAGGTTCCTCCTGCCCGGTGATTAGGCGGAAAAGCGTGGATTTACCCGCGCCGTTAGGGCCGACCAAGCCGATTTTCTCGCCCTTCTGCAAGGCGGCCGATGCCTCGATGAAAATAAGGCGGGGACCGTTTTGCTTGCTGATATTGTCTAGGCGGATCACTTAAAAACCTCGGCGGTGGGAAACTGCGAGGGTCTTAGAGCAAGTTACGCGGTGCGTGAACCGGTGGAGCGCGCGGTTGAGTAGACATACGGCCTTCCATGGGGCAGGCTTCAGATTCCGGCGCCATTCAGCATAAAAAATGTGGCGCGGCTGCAGTTTTGGGGGAGTCCCCAGGTTGAGGGGAAAGGGCTGAGATTGTTACGATCGTTGCCGTGTTTGGAGGCCCTGGAAATATAATTTAATTGAGATCAAGGCGATTTTGCGGTCAAAAGTGGGGTTTGCTTCGCATCAGAACACCGTTCCTCTCATAGTCGATATGCAGATCGAAAATTCTAGTGAGGAGGCGATTGGCACCAGCGGTGTTGACCCTCAAGGCCAGCCTTGCCTTCATATCCTCCCAGATCTGGCGGATTGACCGGCTGGCACCCGGGGTTTTTGCTGCATATTAACGACCGTTCGGCGGATTTTAATGGCGGTATGCTAGCCGCGTTGAACGAGGCGCTGTGGGGCGCGAGATACGGTTCCCTCTTTCCGTGGCATGAGAGGGGGTGGCGGCTGCGAGTTTTGAGGTTGAGTGCCTGCCGCGGCTGCTGGAGGCGTTTTATATGCGAAATTGCCCAGCGATTGACCGGATTCTCAAGACTGCCTCGGAGATATTACGCACGGCGGGCAAGGTTTGTGAAATTAGCGGCTATAATCGTTCTCCTCAGGATGTCTGGGTGCTGGTCTCCGCCATTTGGGCCGCGATCTGTTGGTTGAATCTCAGCTATGCGCTTCCGCCGGCGAGTTTCGAGGTAGAGGGACAAAAAATCCATGCGTCGGAAGCAATTTGGGGGACCGGGGTAACGAACTGCTTGGATACATCCTTGCTATTCGTGACCTGTTTGGAGCAGGCGCAGTTGCATCCGGTTATTGCGCTGACGGAAAATCACGCGTTTTGTGGTATATGGCTGTGTAAGGTCACGCTGTCGGCTTTAATAGCCGAGGAAGCGGAACTGCTCCGTAAGCATGCGGTATTGAGTGATTTATGGGCTTCGCGCAAGACATGCGACGGCAAAAATAAAGAGACGGCGGATTAAGCCGCCATCTCTTTATAGGACTTCCTGAAAGGTTGGAATTATCGGGAATTAGAAAACCACACCGGCGGAGAGAATGCCCATGACCTGATTGCGGTCGGTACCGCTTGTACCGAAACCACCGCCAGTGGATGGTGTGCCAAGATCAGTCATATGCAGCATACCGACTTCACCGCGGGCAAAGATGTTTCCAACCATCCAGGACGGCGTTACGCCGAAGCCAACGCCTCCGGAGTTGGCGTTCAGATACCAAGCCTGGGGACCGATATTTTTGTAGTAGAACACCATACTACCCACGGACCAAGGCGAATTACCAAACTGATAATTGCCGATCAGTTCAGCGCCGAAATTGCTAGTAAACTTATCCAGCCCCATCGCATGGTTTGGCTTGGAGTAAACGTACTGGACTTCAGGAACGAGATTCAGGTTGCCATTTATGTAGTCGTAATAGGCGCCATACATATCGGAATTGACGTAAGCTGCGTAGTAGCTGGGATAGCCCGAGCCCGTGGTGCCGCCGCCATAAGCAAAGGTGTTGGGGCCAGTATGGCCAAGATTTTGTGTACCATAGACTGAAAGCGTGTTGTTCTTGTTGAAGCTGTAAGACACTAGCTCCTGCGTTACATTGAAGACGCCAGAGTCAAAACCATCGCCAAAGCTGACAGTTGCGGAGAAGTTTCCCTTTGAATAGGAGGCAGAAACGCTTCGGCTGGAGGAGTTCTGCACATAGTAAAGCGGCGAGTCGATGAGGTTGGCGTTTTTCCAATCGTCAGACGATTCCCAGCCTTCCAGTGAGTAGATCTGGCCTGCGGAAATGCTGAAATTCTTGGATGGGGCCAAGGTTATAAAAGCGGCATAAATTGGACCAAGTGTGAACTCGTTGGTGCTCATCTTGGAGGGTTGAACGCCGAAATAAACTGAGTCATAAGTTTTGAGTTCCAGCGTATATTGCAGCAGGCCAGTTGGTTTTTGAACCTTCAAATCAACAATGCGGACCTGGGAGCCGGCGGATTTATTGTCGCCCAATACGCTTTTCGTGCCGTTTCCGGATAGGGCGTACAGATATCCTTCAAAGCCACCACTTAAGGAAAGCTCGCCCAACGGTCCTGCATTGATCTTCTGAGATGAAGGCAGGTTCATTGCCGTTGCAGGTGTAATTCCAACCGCCAGGGCCAAGAAACTCAGCCCGAGGGCTCTCTTGGGGCGGGTGTTTTGTTTCATAAACAAAGAATTCTCCTGTTGACTTTTATGAATCTTGAAGTTCTCGGATTTTGTCAGAAAACTGTTTTCTCTAGTGCATCAAATCACGCGCATTTTGCATGATGACTTTTGCAATGTGCCAAGGCACGCAAAGGCAAAAGAGAGACAATCAGTTTTTTTGAAAGCTGAAGCTTGGCGAGATCAGAAGCAACCAAACACCAACATCCCGCTATTAAGCGGGATGCGACTTATGCGTGTCAAACTAAAAGGCGCTTAAAATAGCTTGCTTCTGTCAGCCCAAATGGCCGACCGAGAAAGTCTTGGCGTTTTGTAGAGCTTTTAGGCCGTCCATGCCGCAACTTCGGCCGAATGAGCTTTGATCCAGCCAGCGGTTACCTGGCTTAGTGCTTCCCCATTATTCAGCTTTACCATCATGGCTTCGATATCTTCCAGTGGCAGCTTGAAGTCGCGCAGGAAGGAAACAACCTTGGGCGCACGCTTTTGTAGCGACGGGTTTATAATTGTATCGATATGACCAGCCTTGCCATAGATATCCTTGGGATCTTCGAGAGTCTTCAGCTTGAAGCGTGACCATATGCCCAGGGGCTTCCACGCCGTGACGACAATCCACTCCTTGCGTTCCACAGCGCGCGTCAGCTGAGCTTGCATGGCGGCGGTTGAGCTAGTTAGAAGATGCATGTCATGCATATCGTAGGCTTTAATGGCCTTGCCCGTATTGAGCATGATGCCGGCCCCAGCTTCAATGCCGGTAATCTTGTTGTGAAACTTTGCGTGATTCGCTTCGATCTGGGTCAGCGAGTCGATGGTTACATAATCAGGCACCGCCAAGCCCAGCCATGTACCGGAGGTGACTTGGCCAAGGTCAATGACTTTTTGTTTGTAACGCTGCCAATAAATCTGATGGGTGTAGGGCAACCAAGCAGTCAGCAGGGCATCTGCGTGACCTTCCGCAACAGCAGCCCACATCGGCCCAGCCGAAGTGCTGATCAGTTCAACAGGCATATTCAGGCGGGTTTTAATAATCTCAGCAGCAATGTGCGTCGTCAGATTGCTGCTTGGCCAGGCTTGAACATAGGTAAGGCGCAGAGGTGTTGTTTCCGCCAAGGCGGGCATGGCAAGTGAGGAGGTTGCCAAAGCCGTACCCGCAATAAAGTGGCGTCTTTGCATTATCGTTTCTCCTTAATAGTTGGCCCCAGGGCTTGGGTCATGCGGTCCAACAGAACCGCTAGAATTACCACGCACAAACCGCCAACAAAGCCTTTGCCGACATCAAGTTGCGTGATTCCTTGTAACACGACATTTCCTAGACCGCCCGCACCGATCATCGCGGAGATAACAACCATCGAAAGGCCAAGCATGATCGATTGGTTGATGCCAGCCATAATCGATGGCAGAGCGCTGGGAAGCTGAACTTTTACCAGGAGCTGCCAAGATGTGGCACCAAATGAGTGCGTTGCTTCAACCAACTCTCCCGGCACTTGCCGGATGCCAAGAGCAGTCAGACGAATGAGCGGCGGCAGCGCGAAAATGGTGGTTGAGATAACACCAGGAACAAGCCCCAAGCCAAAGAAGATCACGGCCGGGACAAGATATACGAAGGCGGGCATGGTCTGCATGACGTCCAGAACAGGACGCAGCATCCGTTCGAACATCCGCGAGTTTGCGCTAGCGATGCCAAGCGGGATACCAATAATCAGCACCAGAAATTCAGCGGCAAGAACCAGCGCCAGCGTCTCAATCAGCGCATGCCAATAGCTGAGATTCCAGACCAGGGCCAAACCGATAATGGCGAATAGCGCCATCCCCCATCCCGATGCTTTACGCGGACTAAAGGCAAGCAAAGCCAGAAGAGCGACAATTACAATGAAAATGGCTGGTGGAATCCAAAGCAACCCAGATTGCAGCGCACCGATCAACTGCTGGATGGTATTGGAAATAGAGTCGAAAACACCGCCATAGCTCTGGGTCAGTGCGTTTACGCCGTTACTAACCCAATGCCCGATTGGTAATGGCTTGTCGAATTGCATCGCAGTCATCCTTTCGGCAGGCGCCTACCGCCTATAGAAAATATTTACCTCCACCGAAGCCGCATTATAGGGCTGAACGGTTGATCTACCTAATTATAATAGACACCTAATTGAATTTGCTTGAGATCTGCGAGGTAAAGCAAATGTGGCCAGATTGTTTTCGGCTTACCCAGGAGATGGTTCGCTGGATGAAAGATCGCTTGCTAATGCTGGTTCTGAATCAGCAATTTGCGCTTCACCCTGGGCCAGAACGGCGAGAACAGTGCTTTTATCAACCACGCCAGTGACGCGCTGTCGAGAATCGAGAATAACCAGCGGCGAGCCTTCTGCGTTGATACGTTGGATAACATCAGCCAAAGTCATATCTGGCGTGCCGGTTGGCAAAGGAATGAAGCTATTCGGATCAAGCTGATTATTATCGCGCTGCACGCTAATGTCAGCGAGGCGGACATAGCCGGACAAATGCCTGGCATTATCAACGACTAGCAGCCCACCAAAGCCGCTGCGTTCCATTTTACGCAGCACGGCGCGGGCGGAGTCCTTTGGATTTGCGGCGACACGCAAAGGCTGCATGATCTGTGCGGCCGTTAACACGCGGGTACGGTCAGCCCCTTCAACAAACGCGGAAACGTAGTCATCAGCCGGGTTTGCGAGAATTTCCTGAGGTGTACCGACCTGAACAAGGCGGCCGTCACGCAAAATAGCAATCCGCGTGCCAATTTTGATGGCTTCATCAAGGTCATGAGAGACAAAGACAATGGTTTTACCTAGCTTGTCTTGAATCTCAAGCAAATCATCCTGAAGCTGACTACGAATCAGCGGATCAAGCGCGCTGAATGCTTCGTCCATCAGCAGAATTTCCGGGTCTGCTGCCAATGCACGCGCCAAGCCGACGCGCTGCTGCATACCGCCTGACAACTCGAAAGCATGTTTTTGCTCGTAGCCAGATAAGCCAACCGTTTCAATGACTTGCATCGCACGGGCTTCTCGTTCCGATTTAGATACGCCTTGGATTTCAAGCCCGAATGCCACATTCCCAAGAACGGTGCGGTGGGGCAAGAGAGCGAAGCTTTGGAAAACCATACCGAACTTACGCCGCCGCAAGGAACGGAGCTGTCCCGCGCCCATTGCGGTAACATCTTCACCGTCGATAAAGACACGGCCGGAATTAGGTTCAAGCAAGCGATTAATCAGGCGCAGCAACGTGGACTTGCCGCTGCCTGACAGCCCCATAATGACAAAAATCTCACCAGCATGAATATCAAGCGACACGTCATGAACGCCGACGACAACGCCGGTGTCCTGCTGCACTTGTTGTTTGCCGATTCCGGCTTCAAGCTGCCTTAAAGCCTTGGTCGAATTTTTTCCAAAAATACGACTGACTTTTTCAAGGCGGATTCTGGGTGAGTTTTCGTTACTGCGATGCATCCTTGCTACTGCTAAAATTAAAAATTTTTTTATAATTATGATTTGTGATGCGACTTGTCAACCGCTGTTTAAAATTTTCTAAAAAAATTAAACGCTTTCTTTTGTTTTGTAGTATTTTTTGATTACTATTATGCACAGATCAAAAACGAACAACAATGATTTTATGGTAGGAAATTTCGATGTGAATATATAATGTATATTTTCGTCTGCTGGGCGCGCCAAATGTTGTTGCGTTGTGTTGTGTTAATGAAATGGCGAAAATTCTGGATAGCGAATTGTATGTTGTTTAAGTATGTCATGACAATTTCACATGGTGTTTGACTTCAGATTCGTGGAGCCATGATGAATCCAGGAGGGCCTGTTGGCATTTGTACTCGTGCTAGGATACTTTTGACTCTGTCTGGATAGTTGGAAGGTAAGCTATTGACGCGGAACTCGATCATACGAGAGTGTCGGTGACCTCTTTCATCGTTCAAGTGATTATCCTTAGGTCCGCCTTTTTTTCTTCCGGTGCATCCGCTTCTTGCAGTGTTTCATGCGATGGTACGCAAAATGGTCGCGCCTCTGCTAGCTACGATAAGGGGTATATTCGGGAGAATGTCGGTGAAGAACTTCGATAAATCGGTTTTACCGAGTCAAATTTCATAATTTACGGTGGTTTCCGGATCGGTTAGGAGACCGTCTCGCAAGTTTGGTTTTATCGCCATGACAGAAACCAAAACGCTCCAATCAAAAGAATAGTGGAATGTCTTTACTACGGTGTTGGCGTTTTCCAGCGTGCGAGAAGCTTTTTGGCGGAAGCAAGGCTTCCCGGATATTTGGAAGATTCCCGAGTTCAAAGAGGATATCGAGAGGTGATCGGCATTCCATGACAGCAGGAAAAATTGGAATTCTTGCCCCGTTTTTCGCTTGTTACGCCATATAGCGTGTCGTGTAGCTGGACACAGGACGAAGCCTGCCGACATTATAAGATAAGGCTCGCTTCTAGGTCGGGTTTTTAATCAGAGGTGCATTCTTGCCAACATAAGCGCCTTTTGAATCTCGGACGGCATCTGGATTAAGCCGAGGATCGTGGTGTACGATAACGATGCCACCAGCTGTGATGGCGATGTCAAATTCAACGCTTGTCAGACCAAGGTATTGCATGAAGGTAAAGGCTGGCAGCGTGCTCTCAGGCCGTCTTCCACGCGCGCCACGGTGTTCAAAGGCTGCGATCATAAAATATATTCCTGGATCTGCCTCTGATATAATATATCAGTGCCACAAGAAAACGGATATTCTATGGTTTCTATCTCGGTTTTGTAAGATAGTGTTCACCAAGAAAAACTGTCTTGGCGAGAGCGGCTTCCTTTCGGATAAAATTAAGTGCAAGCCGAACATTTCTGCTGGCGGCAATATCCGTATGCACGGCTGTCCAGTAGGTACGCCGCAGGGACAGGCTATGCGGCAAAATAGGCACAAGTTCTTTTCTATGACAGGCGATAAAAGCCGGGAGAATACATAATCCGTATCCGGCGCAAGCGGCTTCCATTTGTGCATGCAGGCTGGAACATTGCAGGCGGGCGCGCAGGTTTGGCTCCACTTCATTCAAATAGTCCAGCCCGCGCGTGAAAACGAGTTCGTCGATATAGCCGGTGAAATCGTGCTTCTTCAGGTCCTGAGCGGAATTTATAAGCGGCTTCGAGCGGAGATATGTTTCGGTACCGAACACGAAGAGTCGGTAGTCCGTTAGTTTTTCCAGCACGAGTTTCCGGGTGTCTGGTGGGGATAATGTAATGATGATGTCAGTGTCCCGTCGGGACATTGCAATCACCTGCTGAATGGTCAGCAATTCGACAGACAAGCGGGGGTGTTTGACAGCAAAATGGCTCAACCGCTTGGCTAGAAAAAAATTGCCAATTCCCTCCAGCGCGCTGATCTTAACAATGCCGCTGGCCCCTTGATTGCGGCCCCCGAGTTGTTCTTCCAGCTTCCCGGCCTCTGCTTCTATTCGTCCCGCATTTTCCAGCAGCCGCTCACCTTGGCGGGTGAGGCTGTAGCCGCGCGCGTTGCGGACAAAGAGCTGGGTATCCAAAGCCACCTCCAGGGCGCTGATGCGCCTTGCTACGGTTGCGTGATCGGCAGCCGTCATGCGTCCCGCCTGAGAGATGGTCCCAGCCCGCGCCACCGCCAGAAAATAGCGTAAGTCATTCCAATCAAAAGAATTTTTCATATGTGCAATCCTGCACAGAGTATGCTCGACATTTCCTGTACTCTCGCAAAGATGTTCGGGGTAAGACAAGGGCAACAAAACACTGAAAAAGGAGGAAAAATGTCAGCGCTTACCCTCCCTCGGATGATTCGTGTTGGCGGTGGCGTTCTTGCTGAGGCGGGACAGGCTGTTGCGTTGCTGTCAATCAAGCGTCTGGCGATTATTACGGACAAATATCTCTTAACCACCGGAGCCGTTGACCGGCTGCAAGGTGTGCTGGCGGCCCAGGGCATTGAAACACTTGTGTTTTCCGACACAGTACCGGACCCAACCAGCGATTGCGTGGATGCGGCGACCTGTTTTGTGCGCGCAGGCGGCTGTGATGGCGTGATTGGGTTTGGCGGCGGAAGTCCCATTGATACGGCCAAGGCAGCGGCGGTTTTGGCAGTGCGCCAAGGCAAAATGCGCGATTTAAAGGCGCCTCACCAAGAAGATAACCCGGCTTTGCCCATCATAGCGATTCCCACAACGGCGGGCACGGGCTCTGAAGCCACGCGCTTCACAATTGTCACGGATACTGAAACTGACGAAAAAATGCTTTGTGCCGGGCTGGCGTATCTGCCGGTTCTGTCGATTGTGGATTACGAACTGACTTTGACCATGCCCCCCCGCCTGACGGCTGACACGGGGATTGATGCGTTGACGCACGCAATCGAGGCTTATGTCTCCCGCTTAGCGAATCCTTTTTCAGACGCGATGGCTCTTTCGGCCATGCGGGCAATCTGGCCGTGGCTACCGAAAGCCTATCATGAGCCCGGAAACCGCACCGCGCGTGAACATGTTATGTTTGGCGCCCTGCAGGCCGGGATTGCTTTCTCCAATGCCTCGGTCGGTCTGGTGCATGGCATGAGCCGCCCAATTGGCGCGCATTTTCATGTTGCGCATGGGCTCTCCAATGCGATGCTGCTGCCGGCTGTCACGCGCTGGTCCATTAAAGGGCATGAGGCGCGCTATGCGGATTGTGCCAGGACCATGGGAATCGCCACTGCTGATGCTGAGAACGCTCAAGCGGCCGCATGGCTTGTGGAGGCCTTGCGGGCTTTGAACCAGGAGCTCGCCGTGCCGGGGCCGCGCCAATATGGCCTTGATGGGGAACGCTGGCGGAGCTTGCGGCCGTTAATGGCGGAACAGGCACTGGCTTCGGGCTCGCCGGGCAATAACCCTCGCGTGCCTGATGCGGCGCAAATTATTGCGATCTATGATGAGGTATGGGGGTAGAAACTGTCTCTCCGGCAAATGCCGGTAAATGGTCCTTTGAGGATGTTCACAAGGGTTTCATTAGTTGTTTCCTTTGTTTTGCTGGAGAGTTGTTGACAAGGCTGAGTGATCAGAAGAACATCTCACAGAGGGCCGACGACCAAAGATAACAATGGCTTGCAGAAAAATGGAGGACGAACCTTATGGTTTTCAAGAATACCGCGTCCCTGAATCGACGGAACCTTTTGCGCGCGGGGGCAGCTGCAGGGGTTTCCAGCCTAGCCATGCCGGAAGTGAGCTGGGCGCAAAGTGAAAAAACGGTTAAAATCGGCAACATAGACCCCCGTACCGGCACTTATGCCGCGTTGGGCGGCAACCAGATTCGCGGCGCCACTATGGCCGTTGATGAAATTAACAAGAAAGGCGGTATTCTCGGCCGCCCCGTGCAGCTTCTTGTTGAGGACTCGCAAGGTCTGCCGGGCCCGGCGGTTAGTAAGGCACAAAAGCTGGTCAATCAGGACAAGGTGAATTTCCTGATGGGGTCGGTGAGTTCCGCCGTTTCGGGGTCTCTCAGCCAGTTTGCCAATCAGCATGATCTGGTTTTTGTTGATTCGGGCGGACACGCTGATGCGATCACCGGCAAGAAATGCACCTGGAACACCTTCCGCACCTGCTCCACAACCTGGATGCTCACGGCAGGCGATTTTGAGCCGTTGTTCAAAAAATTCGGCAAGAAGTGGTTTTTTATCACGCCGGATTATGCGTTTGGCCACGCGCTCTACACTGACTATGTCGCGCAGCTTACCAAGGCGGGTGGCACGGCATTGGGCAATGCGCTGGCGCCGCTAGGCACTACGGACTTCTCCTCTTACCTGATCCAGGCGCGCGCCGCGAAACCTGACGTGCTGATCTGTTTGCAGGCGGGTGACGATCTCGTGAATCTGCTGAAGCAGACGGTACAGTTCGGCATGAATACGCAGATGACCGTCGCTGGCGCAATGCAGGAGATGGAAGTTCTGGAGGCTCTGCCGCCTGCCGCCTTGCTTGGCTGGTGGACGTTTGAGTGGTATTGGAACCAGCCCAACGTGCCGCATGTCGCGGATTTCGTGAAGGCTTACAAGTCGCGCTACAATAACAAGGTGCCGACGGCGCGGTCTTGGTTCGGCTACGCCACCGCTCATGCGCTGGCGCTTGCCGCCAATCAGGCGAAGTCGCTTGATGCCTTGAAGGTAGTGCGCGCGTTGGAAGGACTGGAGCTGCCGCCTGAAGTCGCGCTGCAGCCGGGCAAGTGCTATTACCGGGCGCAAGATCACCAGATGATTGCCAATATGTTCCCTGGCTATGTGCCCAAGGATGCATCTTACCCGAACCTCTTTGACGTATCCCAGACAATTCCGGGCGGTGACATCGCTAAATCGCCGGAAGAGGCAGGTTGTAAGATGGCCTATCCGAGCTGATCTGTTTGCTCCAACGGATGGAGCTGGCCGTGGCGAAGCCATTGCCAGCTCCATCCGTATCGCACGGTCCTATCGTAAACCAGCGCTGTGAGCGCTCAAGAAAAGTGAAGAAAAACCGTGGAATCCCTGCTTTTATACAGCGTGTTCAACGGGTTGGTTGTCGGCATTTTCTATGCGCTCATGGCGCTGGGGTTGTCGCTGATCCTCGGGTTGAATGGCGTCATCAATTTTGCCCATGGCACGTTCATGGCATTGGGCGGTTATATCGCTTTCACCATTGAGCCTTATGTCGGGTTTTGGGGAAGTCTTATTGTCGCGCCGCTCTTAACCGTTATCCTAGGGCTCGCGGTTGAGCGTGTGCTGATCCGGCCGCTTTATGGCCGTGACCCGCTTTTCTCATTGTTGCTGACATTTGGTCTGGCAATGATTATGGAAGATCTGATCCGCACCATCTGGGGCGCTGTTGGGCGGCCGTTTGTTTTGCCGGGCTATCTTAATGCGCCCTTGAGCAACACGTTCTTCTTTCTCACCGGTTATCGCGTGGTACTGATCCTGATCACCATTGTGGTCACCGGAGCTTTGTTCGCGGTATTGCGTTACAGCCGCATCGGCATCCGTATCCGCGCTGGCAATGCTGATCTTGAGACGATTTCTGCCATGGGCGTGAACATCTTCTTCTTGCGCGCGGCGAATTTCGGCATTGGCATCTTCCTGGCCGGTGTGGCGGGCATTCTGGCGGCGGGGCAGTTGGGTCTGTCGCCCTCCATCGGGTCTTCGCTGATCATGCCGTCTTTCGTGGCGATCATTGTGGGCGGTGTGGGCAGCTTGGTCGGCAGTGTGCTTGGCGGGCTGATCATCGGCATTGCTTCTGGCATCACCGCCGCGTTTTTCCCTGTCGCACAGGAGGTCGTGATTTATGTGATCATGGCGATTGTGCTGGTCATCCGGCCTCGCGGCCTGCTGGGTCAAGAAGGATTGTTTGAATGAGCACTTCAATTGACGCCAAGCTTGCCTTGAACCGAAAATCCGGCGGCCGTGTTGTCGCCGCCATGGTCATCTGGGTTGTGCTGCTGTTTGTGCCGTTCTGGCTGCCTATGATTGGTGGCTATACGGATCTGGCCACACGCGCTTTGATCTACGCCATTGCCGCCTCCGGGCTGAACTTGTTGCTGGGCTATACGGGCGGCCTGTCCTTTGGCCATGCGGCCTATTTCGGGTTGGGGGCGTATGGCGCGGGGCTCTGTCTTATCCACATCGCGCCCTCCGTGCCCCTGGCCATTCTTGGCGGCACGGTGCTGGGTGGCATTGCCGGCATTCTCGTCGGCCCGATGGCTATGAAGCGCAAGGGCATCTATTTCGCCATGATCACCATTGCATTTGGCCAGATGTTCTATTTCATCGCGGTCCGCTGGAACAGCCTAACCGGCGGTGAGGACGGCCTGACCGGCTTCTCCCGCGTGCCGCTGCATATTGGCGGCGAGGCCATCAAGCTTGGCCCGGAGCGGTTCTATTATCTGGTGCTGGTGCTGTTTGCACTGGTGATGGCGATTATCTGGCAGATTTTGCGCTCACCGCTGGGCCACAGCTTTGTGGCGGTGCGTGAAAACACAACCCGTCTGCGTTTTCTGGGCGTCGCGGTGGATAAGCAAATCTGGGTGGCCTTTGCCATCTCCACTTTTATTGTGGCGTTGGCAGGCACACTGAACGCGCTGCTCACGGGCTTTGCCTCGCCTGATAACCTCGGCTGGCAGCTTTCCGGGTCTTTCGTGGTGATTTGCGTGCTGGGGGGGATGCGCAGCTTCTGGGGACCGTTTCTGGGGGCGGTGATCTTCATTGTTGCGCAGGATTATCTCTCCAGCGTCACGCAGAACTGGATGAGCTTCATCGGACTTATCTTCGTGCTCGCGGTGCTGTTCTTCCCGCAAGGGCTGCTCGGCTTCATTAAGGGGAGGGGACGCTAATGAGCTTCCTGAAGCTGGACAATGTCGGCCGCCGCTTCGGCGCCTTGCAGGCGTTGAAGGATATCTCGATCTCAGTCGAGCAGGGTGAGTTGCGTGCGGTTATCGGTCCCAACGGGGCAGGCAAAACCACGCTGTTCAATCTAATCAGCGGGTTCTTCCCGCCCACTGAAGGGTCCATCAGCTTTGCCGGCCAGCCCATTACGGCCGTCAGCCCCAACGCGTTGGTCAGGCGCGGTATCATCCGGACCTTCCAGATCACGCAGGTTTTCCTCTCGCTCACGGTTTATGAAAATCTGCGCGTTGCGGTGGAAACAGCGATGGGGTTGCAGCTCCGCCCCTGGATCTCACGCGCAACACGTGCCCAGGTGGAAGCCAAGGTGGAGGAGTTGGCGGACATCATCCGCATCACCCCGAAGCTCGACCGCATTGTGGGGGAGATGTCACACGGGGATCAGCGCGTGGTGGAGGTGGGTATTGCTCTCTCCCGGCATCCCAAGCTTCTGCTGCTGGATGAACCCACGGCTGGTATGGGAGACCAGGAAACTCATCACATGACTGACCTGATCCGCCGCCTGAACAAGGAGCAGGGCATCACCATCCTGTTCGTGGAGCATGATATGGCGATCGTCTTCGGGATCGCAGATAAGATCACCGTGCTTGATAACGGCACCATGCTGGCGGAAGGCACTGCGGCTGAAATCTCAGCCAATCCGCGTGTTCAGTCCGCTTATCTTGGTAACGCGCTTGAGGAGACTGCCGTATGAGCGCTGTTCTCAATGTTGAAGGCCTCCATACCTACTATGGAAAGAGCCATATTCTGCATGGTGTTTCACTGAAGGTGGAGGAGGGCGAGTTGGTTGCCCTTCTAGGGCGTAACGGGGCGGGTAAAACCACCACCATGCGCAGCGTCATGAGCCTGACCCCTCCAAAATCCGGCAGTGTGAAGCTGTTTGGCAAGGATCTCACCCGCGCCTCGCCGCATAAAATCGCCGTGTCCGGAGTGGGGTATGTGCCGGAGGGGCGTAAGATTTTCGGCCACATGACCGTGCATGAAAATCTGCAGGTCCCGCCTGATACCAGCGGCCCGTGGACGATCGAGACGATCTACGAGCTGTTTCCCCGCTTGTATGAACGCCGCACCAGCAAAGGCGGGCGTCTTTCCGGCGGCGAGCAGGAGATGCTGGCGATCGCCCGCGCCCTGCTGCTGAACCCGAAGCTGCTGATCCTAGACGAACCTTCGCAAGGGCTTGCCCCGGTGATCGTGCAGGAGGTGATGCGCACCATTGCCCGCATGAAGAAAGAGGGCATGTCCGTGCTGTTGGTGGAGCAAAACGCCATGCTGGCGCTGCAACTTGCCGACCGTGCTTATGTGCTTTCCGATGGCGAAATGGTATATGATGGCTCTGCTGATGAACTGAGAGCTGACAAGGCGCGTATGGAGGCTTTGGCGGGCGTCAGTCACACCGCTTAGCCTTGGCTTTGGAGACGTTGGAATGTCCTTGAAAATGCCCCTGCCGGACCAGAGGGTGCTCGCCCGGCGGGATGAAATTATAACCACCCTGCGCCGGATCGTGCCGGGTGAAGGTGTTATCGATCAGCCGCATGAACTGCGGCCTTTTGAGTCAGACGGCCTCACCGCTTATCGCCAGCCGCCAATGGTGGTGGTGTTGCCTGAAACGGTGGAGCAGGTGGCGACGATTTTGGCGTATTGCCACAAAAACAACGTTAAGGTGGTGCCGCGCGGGTCCGGCACCTCGCTCTCCGGCGGGGCGCTGCCTTTGGCGGATGCCGTTTTGCTCGGAATGGGCAAGTTCAACCGTGTGCTGGAAGTTGATTATGAGGACCGGCTGGCCGTGGTGCAGCCGGGCGTGACCAACCTTGCCATCACCAAGGCTGTGGAGGGGGAGGGGTTTTATTACGCCCCTGACCCGTCTAGCCAGATTGCATGTTCCATCGGCGGCAATGTCGCGGAAAATTCCGGCGGGGTGCACTGCCTGAAATACGGCCTCACCACCAATAATGTCCTCGGCGTGGAGTTTGTGACGATGGAGGGCGAGATTCTGCGTATCGGTGGCAAGGCGCTGGATGCGCCGGGGCTGGACCTGCTGGGGATTATTGTCGGATCCGAGGGGCTGCTGGGCGTGGTAACAGAAGTCACCGTGCGGATTTTGCCCAAGCCCGAGACCGCGCGCGCCTTGCTCATCGGTTTTCCTACTGTGGAATCAGCAGGACAATGCGTGGCGGATACCATCGCGGCGGGCATCATTCCGGCGGGGATGGAGATGATGGACAGGCCCGCCATTCACGCGGCTGAAGCCTTCGTGAAAGTTGGCTACCCGCTGGATGTCGAGGCGCTGCTCATCGTTGAGCTGGACGGTCCAGGGGCGGAGTGCGATCATCTCATCGGAGAAGTTGAGGCCATTGCCCGCAAAAATGGCGCGGTCACGTTGCGCGCCTCGCGGGATGAGGCGGAGCGTCTTGCCTTCTGGGCCGGGCGTAAGGCGGCCTTCCCGGCGGTGGGGCGGCTTTCGCCAGATTATTACTGTATGGACGGCACAATCCCGCGCGGCAAATTGCCGCGTGTGCTGCAGCGTATGAATGAGCTGTCCGCGCACTATGGCCTCGGCGTGGCCAATGTGTTCCACGCAGGAGATGGCAATTTACACCCGTTGATTCTCTACGATGCCAATAAGCCCGGCGAGTTAGAACGTGCCGAGGATTTCGGCGCTGACATTCTGCGCCTTTGTGTGGAGGTGGGTGGCGTGCTCACCGGTGAACATGGGGTAGGGGTGGAGAAACGGGATCTGATGCCGGATATGTTTTCTGAAGGTGATTTACGTCAGCAGCAACGGTTGAAATGCGCGTTTGACCCTGAATTGCTGCTCAACCCCGGCAAGGTGTTCCCCAGCCTGCATCGCTGCGCCGAGCTTGGGCGCATGCATGTGCATCGCGGTCAGTTGCCGTTTCCTGAATTGCCGCGTTTCTAAGCCATGGCCCAGCATCAACCACAAAATACCGATGAGATCTGTGGCATTGTCTCCGACGCCCTGACAAGTGGGGGCAAGCTGGAAATTATTGGCGGCGGCACTCGCGTTGATTTCGGCGCGCCTGAGCGCATGGCGGATCATCTCAGCCTGCGGGCACTTTCCGGCATCCTGGAATATGACCCGGCGGAGCTGGTGGTCACGGCCCGCGCCGGTACGCCATTGGCTGAGTTGAACGAGGTTGTGGCGGCACGTGGCCAGGCTTTTGCGTTTGAACCCTGGGGTGATGCGACATCCACCATTGGCGGCGTAATCGCGGCGGGCGTGGCGGGCCCGCGTCGAGTGTCGGCCGGAAGCGTGCGCGATCATCTCTTGGGGTTCGAGGCTGTTTCCGGCCGGGGCGAAGCATTCCGGGCTGGGGCCAAGGTGGTGAAGAATGTCACCGGCTACGACCTGCCAAAATTGCTCTGCGGTTCCTGGGGGCGGTTGGCGGTGTTGACGGAAGTGACGTTGAAAGTCCTGCCGTGCCCGCCTGAGCGCCTAACCTTGCTCTGGCACGGGCTGGAGGACGAAGCGGCTTTCGCATTGATGCGTGAAGCCTTGCGTCAACCCGCTGATGTCGCGGCGGCCGCGCATCGCCCAGGCGAATATACGCTTATCCGTCTGGATGGCTTCGGCCCCTCCATTGCCGCGCGCAAGGCGCATCTCATCGCCGCACTGGCGCAGCATGGCCCGCCCGAAGCCTTGCATGAAGCTGATGCGGCAACGCTCTGGGCCAGCCTGCAAGCCGGTGGAGCTTTACCGCGGGATTTGCCCCTTTGGCGCCTCAGTCTGCCGCCGCGTCAGGCGTTTGCAGCCATCGCGCCCTTATGTGCCCTAGGCGGGCGTTACCTCGCGGATTGGGCGGGCGGTTTGGTTTGGCTGAGCCTCGCGGGCCATGATGCGGAAATACGCAAACAGGCGGCGGAGGCAGGCGGTCACGCAGCCTTGTTCCGGGCATCGGCTAATTTACGCGCCCGCATCCCCGCGCTGCACCCGCAATCGCCCGGTATTGAAGCGCTGTCCCGCCGTGTGCGCCGCGCCTTCGACCCTCTGGGGGTGTTCGAGACCAACCGCTTCTTGGACGAACCAAATGCAGACTGATTTCACTCCCGCCCAGCTTGCGGACCCGAATATGGCGGCCTCTGAGGCCGTTATCCGCAAATGTGTCCATTGTGGCTTCTGCACCGCCACTTGCCCGACCTACACGCTGTTGGGCAATGAGCTGGATTCCCCGCGCGGGCGCATCTACCTCATCAAGGACATGCTGGAGAATGAGCGCACCCCGAGTGAGGAGGTAGTGAAGCATATCGATCGTTGCCTCTCTTGCCTCTCCTGCATGACCACGTGTCCCTCCGGCGTAAACTATATGCATTTGGTGGACCATGCGCGTGCTTATATCGAGACACGTTACCGCCGCCCCTGGCCTGAGCGGGTTTTGCGCGCCACCGTAGCGGCGATCTTGCCGAAGCCTGAACGCTTCCGCGCAGCCCTGAAAGTGGCGCGTCTGGCGCAACCTGTCGCGCCACTTCTGCAAGGGGTGAAGCCCCTGCGCGCCGCTGCTGCCATGCTGAAGCTGGCGCCCGCCACTCTGCCCCCCAAGGCCGCGGTGACCACGGCCAACGCATCAGGAGAACGCGGGCGGGTGGTGCTAATGCAAGGCTGTGCCGAGCCGGTGCTACGCCCAGAGATCCGCGCCGCCACGGTGCGGCTGCTGGAGCGGTGCGGCTATCAGGTCAGCTTCGCGGCGGGTGAGGAATGTTGCGGCGCGTTAACGCATCATATGGGCAAGGAGAAAGCGGCACTTCAATCAGTCCGCCGCAATGTGGAAGCCTGGACGCGTGAGATTGAAAAGGGCCTTGAAGCCATTGTCATCACCGCATCCGGCTGTGGCACCACTGTCAAGGATTACGGCTACATGCTGCGGGACGATCCGACCTATGCTGACAAGGCCGCGAAAGTTTCCGCGCTCGCCAAGGACATAAGCGAAGTTCTGGAAGCCGCGGGCCTGCCGGAACGCGCAGGACATAAGACGCTTACTGTTGCGTATCATCCGCCTTGTTCCATCCAGCACGGGCAGAAACTCACCACCGGGCCGCAGAATTTGCTGCGCGCGGCTGGATTTAATGTGCGTTTGCCGATGGACGCGCATCTCTGCTGTGGGTCAGCAGGTACCTACAATATTTTCCAGCCTGAGATTGCCACCCAGCTCGGCACCCGCAAAGCGGAGACCTTGGCCAACTTGAGCCCGGATGTGATCGCCACCGGCAATATCGGCTGCGCGGTGCAGATCAGCCAGCATACGGGGGTGCCGGTGGTGCATATCGTTGAACTTTTGGATTGGGCGACCGGTGGCCCGGCTCCTGCGGCACTAGAGTCTCAGCCGGGATAACCGGCCCTGATTCCCGCTAATTTGCAGTGATGCTAAAATCGTCAGGCGTCGCCATACAGAAGTTTAGCAGGGGAAGCGCCCAAGTCTGAGGATGAAATGTCAGGCTTGGGCGGATGATTCAGAGCTTTATGAGCCGTGGTAAACGTTGCCGTAGCTGGTCATGCACTGCACATAATTGATATTATATTGCTGTTGCATGTTTTGTTCAGACTTGTTGCTTCCCAGAGCAGCGGCGCCGCCGCCCAGCAACAAGCCGGACCCAGCGCCAATGGCCGCGCCCATGCCTGCATTGCCCGCTGCTGCCCCCAGCAACGCTCCTGCCGCGGTGCCGATCACGGTGCCGCCAACCGCCTTGGTGGTGGCGGAGCTCTTGGCCTGCTGGGCCGCGCTGTTCAGGTTCTGGCTGGCGATCTGGCGGCAATAGGCATCCTGCTGCTGGAATTCGGCTGGCGTTACTTTCTTGCCGGGCGTGACAAGAACGGTCGGCCCGGTTGGAGTCGGTACAGCGCAACCCGCCAAGGCCAGGGAAGCAACCAGCGCGCTACCGATGGCCGTGCCACGTACAAAACGGCGCGACTTGTTCATGCTCATATCCATGATAACTCCTCCTTAAACCCCAAGGCGGGGTTAAAAAATTCTGCCAGACCGGTTCGTGTCCGGCAACAGGGGGTGCACGGTCTCCACGGGCTGTAAGGCGCGTGAAAGCGCCATGATAACAGCTTTCTGCGAGAAATGCTCGCGCAACAAGGCACGGCCCTCGGTCACATGAACAGCGCTTTGCGGGGTATTGTTGTAAAGGGCCAGAATTTTATCCGCGAATGAGCGGGCTTCTCCGCCGATGGCCTCAGCCAGAACGGGCGTACAGGGCAGCCCTTCCGCCGCAACTGGGCTCATCACGCAAGGCACCCCGTATGCCCACGCCTCAAGTACTTTCCCTTTGATGCCAGCGCCGAACCGTAGCGGCGCCACGGCCAGTCGGGCTTGGGTATAGAGCGGGTCAAGATCCGCGACATAGCCGCGCAAATCTACGCCGCGATCCTTCAAACGCGCGGTGATGCCGGACGGAATGCCTGCTCCCACCACAGTGAGTTGAATACCGGGCTGCTCTGCCTGGACAAGTGGCATGACCTGTTCCACCAGCCAGATCAGCCCGTCAAGATTTGGTTCATGCGCAAAATGTCCAACAAAGATTAGTCCGGACCTGCCGCGCGCCGGGGCTGCCTTCGATTGCACCCGCACCCCCCAGGGCGCCACATGGATCAAGTGTTCATTAAGCCCAGCTTGGGCCAGAAAGGCGGCCTCGGCGTTGGAATGGGTGATGACGGCGCTGGCCTGTGCCATTGCCGCTAGTTCCTGCTGGCGCATATGCCGTGCCGCGCGGCTGACCTCCGGCCTGTTTTGTACCTTGGCCTGCCGTGCCAGACGCAAATGGTGTAGGTCCGCGACGCTATAGAGAATTTTAGCGCGCGGCTGATAATGACCGGCCAGAGCAATATAAGGAGCCGCCACGGAGATGCGGTGCAGATAAATCAACTCGAACTGCCCGGCCTGACGGGCCAGCGCTTCTTCGATCGAGGTAATTGCGGGAGAGGTCAGGCAGGTAATGTCAAGCGCTTCCGGCTGGGCGATGGCGGCTGAATCTGTCATGGCGCCGGTTTTCGCGATGAAAGACACATGCCAGCCGAGCTTCTGCAAAGCCCGCATGTGCGAGACAATGGCCTGTGCGCCCGCATTGCGGTCTGGGCGTGGCCAGGCGTCGTCAATCACCAAAGCGCGCCGGGCTGGTTGTCTGGAGGTCTGGCCGCGCTGTTTACGCATGGGGCCGGCTTGTGCCAGCAGGCTGGCATGGCGTTGCTTGGTCTGCTCTGTTTCCTCTGTCAGCATGGCGAGCAGGTTCTGCGTCTGGGCCGCATTGCCAGCCCGGGAGGTGGCAATGCGTAATTGGGCCTGCAAGCTGTGTAAGGCGGCCTCATCCGCGCCAGTGACGGGCATGATACGCGAGGGCGCGCTGGAAAGCAGCATGCCGTTGCTTTTAGCGCGGACCGTGATGGCATGGGGCAGATGTGCCTCCAGCGGGCGGGCGAAAGGCAGATGGAAGCCGTGCCAGCCGTTGCCAATTCCCGCTTCAGCCAGATCCGCGCGGAATTCATTGGCCAGAACCGTGCCGATGAGCGCGCCGTTATCTAGTATCTCCAGCTCCACGGGCGTCTGGCTGTCACCTCTAATCCAGGCCCAGCCTCGAACTCCAACCAAAGAGGCGTCGTCGATCACGCCATGCATTTCAGCCATGGGAGACATAACGGCTTGCGGCGCACGCGCCAAAATGCGCCGTTGAATGGCGGTAAGGCGGCGTCCACCTTCAAGCATGGGGGCGCAGAACGCCCATTGTGCGCGCCTATCTTGCGGGTAAAGTGTCGAGAATTCCTCTGCGTTGTGGAACATGCTCCGGTTGCCGCAATCAACGAAGCTTTCAGTCGCGGTCCCCTCCGCGAAGATGATATCGTGGGTTTCGAGTTCGACATGGAAATAGTCGATCCGTTCCCGCCCTTCCACGACGGCGACATTGCGGCCATTGACCAGATGTTTCGCCTGAACCAGCCGCCGGTCGAGATACATGGCGTGTTCTGGCGACACATAAAGGTCGCGTTCCGGCATGTTCTCGCCCAGGGCTCCGGCGCTAATGCGGATGGGCCAGACATTACGGTTGACCGCCGCGAAGGCACCCAGATAGCTGCGTTTACCAATCCATTTAATAGGTCTGAACACGCCAGAAAGCGTCTTGACCCGGTCGCCGATCCGCAATGTTTCAACACGCATCGCGCCCGTATCAGTCAAAATGCGAGTGCCGGGGCAAAAGCAGGGTGTGCCGGTTTCTATCAGTGTCAGCACGTTACTTTGCTGGCTTAATTGAGCCCCAAGGCTGACCGTGCCGGCACTGGTATTCGTGACGGCCTGATAATCCTGCATCGTGATATTGTAGGTACCGGGATTTAGGTTGAGCGACGTATTGGTTTGCCATTCACCGTCGATGTTGGCCGTAGCGGTTGTGGTGGTTACCACCGTGTTGTTGCTGGAAATTGTAATGACAACAAAATCCTCGCCATTCACCAGATTGGTGTTGCTGGAAATCCAGGACGCTACGCTGGTTGTCGTGCTGTTTTCGCCTGTCCAGGCAAAGGCCAGATTTTCCGCAGAGGATGTAATGGTATTGGAGACTAGGCTGGTCTGGCCCGCCAGCGCGGAGAACGTACCGTTCATTATCGTTCCCGCCACGGGAGCTGTTAGCACAGCCGCGCTCGACAGGCCGCTTGAAGCGACATTCTCAACCATCAGGGCGGGGTTGCTGGCCATGCCGTCAGAGCCGGCCATGTTATAGGTCAGATAGCTCGTATATTGCGGCGCCGTTGTGCCACTTTCACCGTTCACTGTGCCCAGCCCATCAATCCCGGCAGCGTTTGACTGGTTGGTATAGCTGGGGTTTTCAATCAGCACCTGGCTGGTGGCGGTGCCGTATGAAACATCAGAGCCAGGCAAGGAAGAAATTGAAATATCGCCGCTGTTGACGGAGGCGCCTGTCACGATACCGCCTGTCAAGGTCACATCCGTCAGCGTCGCACCGACGATTGAGCTGCTTGAGACGGTTGTGCCGCCGGTAATCTGAGTCGAGCCATTGGTAACAATCATTCCTGCCGTGACAGTTCCAGTCGTGATGCTGCCCGAAGACAAGGAGAAGCCATCCAATGAAGAGCCGGAGATCGTGCCGTCGGTCAGTGTGCCGCCATTCACGGTCTGGTTATCGATCGTGAAATTATAGAGGGAACCGTCGATCAGGCCGGTAGTGGCTGAGGTGCCGCTGCTGAGCGTGACATCGTTGATTATGACGCCATTGACCTCGACGGAGCTGATAGTGCCGCCCAATACAGTCCAGGTGCCGCCGGAGCCGCCCGCCAGTGTCGCATTGGTGATGGTGCCGGTGATTGTTCCGCTTTCGACCGAGGCGTTGACACTTGTATTAATGAGAGTGGGGGCGTTGATGCTGGCGCCCGTATAGCTACTGATCGTGGTTGAGGAGACATAGTTCGAGGTCAGATACAGATTGTAGGTTTTACTGGCACCGCTTAGCTCTTCCGTGACCTTGTACCAGGAGACCGCGCTGTTGCCGGTGTCCGCGGCAATGGGCAGGCCGCTGATTGTCAGTTGCCCGGTGGCCCCGGCCGTGCCCGCGGCCGTTGCCTCGAAGGAGATTGTGCCGTTCGTGGTGGTTTTGCTAATGTCCCAAACATGCCAGAGGCCGCCGTTGCTGGCGCCGTCCAGCGTGACATTGGTGAAGGTTGGCGTACCGAGGCCATCCGAGGTCATGATGCCGAGCACGATGGTGGCGTCCGGGTTTAGCACCACGCCTGGATTTTTGCCGCCGCCAGTTACAAAATCCAATGCGATCGATGCGTTGCCGATCACCGTGTCCGATGCATAAGTCCCGCTGGCAGGCACCACAACATTGTTGATCGTGGGGGTGGTGTAGCCGGTTGGGGTATCACTCGCGCCAAAAACGGTCAGGCCAATCGTCGAGACATCAGTGCTGGTCCCTGGTTCCGCCAAAGAAAGGAGCGGTCCGCCAGCAGTATAGGCAGCGGTTTGGGCGTCGGAATAGCCGTAGCCGTAGGAGTTGGAGTTATTGCCTATGACCGCTGCGTAACCATTATAAGTGTAACCGCTCACCACTGTGCCAGTTAAATGCTGGCCAAAACCGTAAGTGGGATCCCAGTTATAGCTGTCGTTCAGATTAACGCTGGATGCGGTGATCTGATTGTTCACCGGCGTGCCGGAGGTGCCGTAATAACCGGCATTGAAACCAACGACCATTTGCCGCAGCACCGTTCCCCATTGGTCGTTTGCGCCGGTATTGATGGAGGTATAGATTGTGCCGTTTTCCCAGATCGTTGCGTTTCCGTTGGTCTGGTAAATGCTGTTTTCAAGGTCCGTGGCGCTGATCTCGATGGTGCCGCGAATTTGGCTGCTGGATACGGGGTCTAACCAGAATGTGCCGCCATTGGTGCCGGACGCCCAGTTGACCGTGTACGCAAAATAACCGGCATTATGATAAACGTTATTGGCGTCAGTGGCGCCATTGAAAAAACCAGAGATCTCGATGCTGCCTGAGAGAGAACTGACAGCGGCGACGTAAGAGTCCCAGTTGCTGGCGGAGGTGGGTGGCTCCACGCTGGAGATGGAGTTGGCTAGTGGCCCCGATGTGTAAGTGGTGATGGTGCCGCCGGCGGTGCTGAGCTGGCTGATCAGGCTGTCACCGCTGATATTATAACCAACCGAGGCGCTTGAGCCGTTGGCATAGGTCACCCCCATGCCCATGGTCAGCCCGTATTCAACCACTGAGGTCAGGTTACCCGCATCCGTTGCGGTACCGCTTAGATTCAACTCGGCGGAATCATACCCAAAATCATAGGTCGCGGCATTGGTGGCGTTAATATCGCTTTGGGTGCTGATAATGCTGGGCAATGATGTGGTGCTGCTGCCATTCGCCTCGCTCTGGACCAGAATATACACTTTGCCGCTGACCATTGTATCGGGCAATGTGATGGGAATGCTCTCTCCTCCCAACGAGGAGGATATGGTCACGGAGGCGCCGTTATTCACCGTGCCGTTGGCAAGCAGCGTGGTCCAGGTGCCGACGGTGGAAGCGCTGTCAAAATAAACCGCATAGACTGAGGACGCGGTATCTCCCCCCTGCGTTAAGCTGTCGATCAGCGTATTGCTGAGCGTGACATCCAACGTGGTGGCCATGAGCGTTTTCTCCTGGTTTTACCCGGTTTCCCAGATGAGACTTGGTTTGTATCTCTTAATGGAAAATTTCTTGTAATGTAATGGTTTGGAAAGCCTGAACGGTCAACGAATTTATCTGTTTGCCCGAAGCCTTGCGGTCAGGGTCGGATCAGGCAGCTTCCAGCGCGCGGCGGCGTTCCGCGGTTGCGATGGCCAGAGACATGGCCAGTCCCATGGTGCCTGAAAGTGTACGAAAAGCTCCCAGATCAGCCTCCACCACTTCCAGCCAGGCTTGCGAGACGCTGGCAATGGGTGAGAATGCGGAATCCGTAATGGCCACAATCGGCACGCCCCTGTCTGCCGCCTTGGTGGCGATTTGCACGGTGGCGGGGGCGTAGGGTGTGAAGGTAATGGCCAGCAACGCATCCTGCGGCCCGGCGCTGCTGGCCTGCACGTCGATCATTCCGCCGACATTGTCGAGCAGCAGGTGCGGCATTCCGAGATTTCCGAACATATAGGAAAGATATGCCGAAACCGGAAACGCGCGTCGTTGCGCTAGCAGATAAATCATTCGTGCGCCGGCCAGAGTTGTGACGGCGTGGTCAAAGGCCGCAGGGGTCACGCTGCTGGTCAGTCTTGTGAGAGAATGCACGGAGATTTCAATCAGCCGTGTCAGCACCGGGGTGGAATCAGCGCCCTGGCCGGTTTCATCCTGAACCTTGGCCAGCCGTTCCTGATAATCGGGCCAACGTTCCCGTAAGCGTGCCCGCAACACTTGTTGAAGCTCCGAAAAGCCTGAATAGCCGAAGGTCTGGGCAAAGCGGACCAGGGCGGATGGCTGCACCCCTGCGGCGGCGGCCAGTTCCGCGATCGTGCCCAGAGCCATTTCATCCGGCCGGTCGAGCGTGAACTTCGCCACCTGGGCGAGACGCTTAGGCAGGTTGGCTTGGCGTTCGATCAACAGATCACGCAGGGAAGCGAAGCTGCTGGGGGCTTGGGGGGCGGTCGAGGCGGCGGTTTGCATGAGCAAGAGTGTAGAGGAGTTATGCTGGAAATAATAGAATAAAATTTCTAATTTTAGAATAAAAAGATAAGTGATCGGATATAAAACAGAATTTAAATTCTGCTATTGCAGTTAAAATGGAATTGGTGTTTCGTGCTGCCGCCGAATACGAAGTTCAGGGCGGTGCTGGTTCGTACTGCCCATTCATGGCTTGTGAGGATAGGAACGCCGCATGGAAACTCTTGGTCATTTTATAAACGGCAAGGCCGTGCCGGGTGCCGGTACGCGCACATTGGCCGTGTTCAACCCCGCCACAGGTGCGCAGAGCAAGCAGGTGGCAGTTGCCACGGCGGATGAGGTGAACAGCGCCATTGAAGCCGCCGCCGCGGCTTTCCCGGACTGGGCCGCCACCCCGCCGCTGCGCCGTGCGCGCGTGATGTTCCGCTTCAAGGACCTGCTTGAGCAACATGCTGATGAACTCGCTTCGCTCATTTCCTCCGAGCATGGCAAAGTGCATTCCGATGCCAAGGGGGAGGTCACTCGTGGGCTTGAGGTGGTGGAATTTGCCTGCGGTATCCCTGAGCTATTGAAGGGTGAGTTCACTGAGAATGTCGGCACCAATATCGACAGCTACAGCGTCCGTCAGGCCCTGGGGGTGTGCGCGGGTATTACCCCGTTCAACTTTCCGGCCATGGTGCCGATGTGGATGTTTCCCATGGCCATCGCCTGCGGCAATACCTTCATTCTGAAAATTTCTGAGAAAGTGCCTTCCGCCGCGCTACGTATGGCCGAACTGTTGAAGCAGGCCGGGCTGCCTGATGGCGTGTTTAACGTCGTGAATGGCGACAAGGATGTTGTGGACCAACTGCTGCATGACCCGCGCATCGCCGCCGTCAGCTTCGTCGGTTCCACGCCGATTGCCGAGTATGTTTACTCCACCGGCACTAAGGCGGGTAAGCGCGTGCAGGCGCTGGGCGGAGCCAAGAACCATCTGGTGATCATGCCGGATGCGAATCTGGACCAAGCCGTGGATGCGCTGATGGGCGCCGCATACGGTTCCGCCGGTGAGCGTTGCATGGCCGTTTCCGTTGCCGTGCCCATCGGGCCGATCGCCGAGCCGCTGATCGAGCGCATTACCGAGCGCGCGCGCGCCCTGAAGATCGGCCCGGGCACGGACAAAGAAGCGGAAATGGGCCCGCTGGTCACCGCGCAGCATAAGGCGAAGGTGGAAGGCTATATTGCCAAGGGCGTTGAGGAAGGCGCCACGCTGGTGCTGGATGGGCGCGGGCTGAAGCTCCAGGGCAATGAAGATGGCTATTTCACTGGCCCGACCTTGTTCGACAATGTCACGCCGGACATGAGCATCTACAAAGAGGAAATCTTTGGCCCGGTGCTGAGCGTTGTCCGCCAGAACAGCTTTGATGACGCGCTGGCGCTGGTGAACAAGCATGAATTTGGTAATGGCGCGGTGATCTACACCTCCGATGGCGACACTGCCCGCGCTTTCTCCAACGGTGTGCTGGCTGGCATGGTGGGCGTGAACGTGCCTATTCCGGTGCCGATGGCGTTCCATTCCTTCGGCGGTTGGAAGCGTTCCATTTTTGGTGACCATGCCATCCATGGGCGCGAGGGGGTGCGCTTCTATACCCGCATCAAGACTATCACCTCCCGTTGGCCGACCGGCATCCGCAAGGGCGCCGAGTTCGCCATGCCGACGATGAAGTAAGCTGTAAGATTTTAAACGTTATAAGAGGCGGTGCCGTTGGCGCCGCCTCTTTCTTTTTGTAAGCAAATTTGCCACGAGAACAGGGCATACCCTTGGAGGAACAATGCGCCTGATTCTTGCCTTGCTGCTGCCCTGGCTTCAGTTTTTCACGATTGGCCGGCCTTTTGCCGGGCTGATCTGCCTCATCTTGCAGGTTACGCTAATCGGCTGGATTCCCGCGGCCATCTGGTCCGTCTATGCGCTCAGCCAATACAAGACGGATCAGAAGATCGAAAAAGCGTTCGGTGGGCGGTAAGGCCTTAGCCGCGTTCGGGAAGCATCCGCCGCAGCACTCCGTCTTTCAGGACATAATGGTGAAATAAGGCTGCGGCGGCATGCAGGCCCGCCAGTATGATAATCCCCCAGGCCACGAAGTCATGCACCTGGTCTGTGTAGTAGCCCGTCGCCTTGGAGAATGCTCCAAAGGGGGAAGGGATCGTGAGGCCAAAAAAGCTGAGAGCCTGATTGTCTGTCCAGCGCGTGAAGAAACCAAGCGGAATTTCAGCGGCCAGCAGCACATACAGTAAATGATGCATCATCTTTGCAATGCGGCTCATATACCCATCCCCGTCATCAAAATGCGTGCGGCCAGGGCGCATGCGCCAGAACAGCCGCAGCACCAGCACGGCTGCGAGAATCAGTCCAAAGGACATATGCGACACGATCATCAGATGGCGCGTCGGGCGGGGGAAAAACCCCCAGAATTCAGCCAGGAGAAATTGTACGACCACGAGAAGTGCGGTCGCCCAGTGCAGGATAATGGTCAGCCTGTCATGCTGGCTATCCAGGGCCGATATGTCAGGCGCGGTATTTTGCTGCAAAACCAAGTCTCCAAACCTCGTGTGATGAGCGGCTTTTAAACCGCAAGCTGTTTGACCGGAACATGACGGCATCCTTACATGCGGCGACTAAAGCGGCTTGAGTTGATTGATAACAAAAATTTAATGTTTTTGTGAGGACGATGTCGCTCCCAAAGGCCATATCAAAAAGATGGATCCTCATAAGCCTCTCCCCGCGTTAACGCGGGACTGTGCTCTGTTCCTTGATATAGATGGAACGTTGCTGGATTTTTCCTTGTCTCCCGACCGCGTTAGGATACCGGAAGGGTTGCCTGCTCTGTTGGCGGCTCTCAAATCCCGGTTGAATGGCGCCTTGGCGTTGCTATCGGGGCGGACCTTGCCGGATATCGAGCGGTTTTTCGGTTGTGGTCTAGCCACTGGCGCGGAGCATGGCGCCTTATTGCGCGCTGCTGATGGCCGCCTGATCTCCGTGATCACGCCGGACCCCGCTCTGAAAACGCTGATCCCCCTTCTGCGTGCCGCCACTGAGGCCCGCCCAGGCACATTGCTGGAGACAAAGAGCTTTGGCCTAGCCCTCCATTGGCGCATGGTACCGCAGATGGGCGCAGAACTGACCGCCCTGGCGGAAAAGCTGGCTGCGTCTCATTCAGGATTGATGCTGATGCCCGCGCATGAGGCGTTGGAGATTCGCCAACGCGGCACGGATAAAGGTGCAGCGCTTAGCCAGTTCATGGCGTTGCCACCTTTTGCCGGACGGCGGCCGATTTTCATCGGCGATGATGTAACGGATGAACCCGCGATTGCCCGTGCGCGTGAGATGGGCGGGGTGGGCCTGCATGTCGGGCGTGATTTTGGAGGGCGAACACAGGCGGTGCGCACTTGGCTGGCCACAGGATTGGAAGGAGACGATGTGAATGCAATCAAGGCCTGACTTGAATCTTGCCGTGATTGGCAACGGCGCCATTGCTTCATTGATCGATCGCCAGGGCACGCATGTCTGGTGCTGTTGGCCCCGGCTGGATGGTGACCCGGTCTTTCATGCCTTATTGGGCGATGGCGGCGGCAAGGGCGAGTTCAGCATTGAATTGGCGGGACAGACAGAAAGCAGCCAGGCATATCTGGGAAATAACGCGGTGCTGGAGACTATTCTGCGGGATGATCAAGGCAACGCCTTGCGGATTTTGGATTTTTGTCCACGCTTCAATCTTTATGGCCGAATTTTTCACCCGCCCATGCTGATCCGGCGGCTGGAGCCGCTCTCTGGCCGTCCCCGTGTCACCGTGCGGCTGCGCCCGGGTTTTTCTTATGGCGAGCAACATCCGGCCCCCGCGCTGGGCAGCAACCACCTGCGGTTTGCAGGGCCGGATTTTACCCTGCGCGCTACGACGGATATGCCGATTTCTCATATTTTATATGAGACCTCGTTTACACTGGGCCGTCCCGGCACGCTGGTTTTGAGCGCGGATGAGCCGCTGAACCAAGCGCCCGGCCCGCTTTCCACCCATTTTCTTGGAGAAACGCAGGGTTATTGGGAAAGTTGGGTCGCCAATCTCAACATTCCATTTGACTGGCAGGATGCCGTGATCCGCGCCGCGATCACGCTGAAACTTTGCTCTTTTGACGACACGGGCGGGATTGTCGCGGCGCTGACCACCTCCATCCCCGAGGCGCCGGGCTCGGGGCGCAACTGGGATTACCGTTTCTGCTGGCTGCGTGATTCAATGTTCACCATCGCTTCGCTCAACCAGCTCTGCGCGACCCGAACGATGGAGACCTATCTCAGCTTCGTGCTGGATAATGTCACTGCCGCCGGGCCGCGTGAGCTGCCGCCACTTTTCCCCATTGCACCGGGTATGTCGCTGGAGGAGCGGATCGCCAGCGGTTTGTCCGGTTACGGTGATGGCGATGGGCCGGTGCGTATCGGCAATGGCGCGGCCTCGCAGCGGCAGAATGACGCGTACGGTGCCATTATTCTCAGTCTGACGCAGCTTTTCTTTGACCGCCGTTTGCAGGTGCGCGGGGATGATTCGCTCTATGAGCAGCTTTGTCCACTGGGCGAAATGGCTGAGCGTGTGGCTCTGGAGCCTGACGCGGGGCCGTGGGAGTTCCGGGGCATGGCGCGGGTGCATAGTTTTTCCGCCGCCATGTGTTGGGCGGCTCTGTCGCGCCTGGCGATGATGGCCGGTGCGGTGGGCCGCGAGGCCGAGGCCGAACAATGGAGCATCCGCGCGCAAGCCTTACGCAATGAGATCATGCAACGGATCGTCACGCCGGAGGGATGGCTATCTGGTGTTTTGGATCAGGAGGTTGCGGACGCTTCAGTGCTGGTTTTCCCGAATATCGGCTTTATCGACGCGAAAGCGCCGGAATTCAGCGCCACGCTGGATATGGTGGAACGCAAGCTGCTGAATGGCGGCTTTGTGATGCGTTACGATGACCCGGACGATTTTGGCCTGCCGGAAACCGCCTTTCTACTATGCAGCTTCTGGTATGTCAGCGCCCTGGCACTGGCTGGGCGGAGGACGCAGGCGCTGGAGTTGTTTGAGCGGATTTTGGCGATCCGCAACCATGTCGGCCTGCTTTCAGAGGATGTAGAGCCCGCCCAGGACGGCACGCATGGCCGGTTGTGGGGCAATTTCCCGCAGACTTATTCTCACGTTGGTCTGATTTTATGCGCCATGCAGCTTTCGCGTGGCTGGGAGGAGGGGCTGTGGCGCGCCTCGTAATCGTTTCCAACCGTGTGCCAGATGTATCAGACGGCTCGGCGCCACGCGCGGGTGGATTAGTGGTGGGTTTGGCGGACGCGCTCAAGCCCGGCTCATTGTGGTTTGGGTGGTCAGGGCGGCAGAACCAGGGGCGTTCAGAGACGGTTCATAGCATGGAGGCTGCGGGCGTCACTTACGCCACCATCGATCTCGCTGAGCCAGATTATCGCGCTTACTATCTGGGGTTTTCCAACAGCACGCTCTGGCCGCTGTTCCACATGATGCCAAGTTACGTGACCTTCGACCGGGCGGAGTACGCCGCGTACAAGGCCGTGAATGAGCAGTTTGCCCAGGCCCTGACCTGCCTGTTGCAACCGGATGATTTAGTTTGGATTCACGACTACCAACTGCTGGGCGTCGCCGCCGCGTTGCGCAAGCTGGGGGTGCGTAACCGCATTGGCTTCTTTCTGCATATTCCTTTTCCGGCCCCGGCTTTATTCGCGCTGCTGCCCCCAGCCGATGAGCTTCTGGAGGCACTGCTGGCCCATGACCTTTTGGGCTTCCAGACGGCGCAGGACCAGGAGCATTTCCTGGCGGCTTTGCTGGCGCATGGCATTGCGGCGCAGGATGGTGAAGTGCGGCGTGGCGGGAGTGTGACCCGGTCCATCGTGGTGCCGGTGGGGATTGATGTGGAGGAATTTCGTCGCCTTGCTGGTCGCGCGGTGAGGCGTGTGGAGGCGCGGCGCATGGTAGAAAGCCTCGCCGGGCGCGCTTTAATGATCAGCGCCGACCGGGCGGATTATACCAAAGGCCTGCCCGCCCGGTTTGATGCTTATGAACGGTTCCTGGCCAGCTACCCAGAGCAAAGGCGGAGGATCAGCTTTTTACAGGTGGCCGCCCCCTCGCGTGAGGAAGTGGAGAAATACAAGATCCTGCGCGATGAGCTGGACTACAAGGCAGGCGCGATCAACGGAAAATTCTCGGATTTCGATTGGGTGCCGTTGCGTTACATCACCCGTGCGGCGGGGCGGGGGCTGTTGGCCGGGTTGTTCCGCGTTTCCCGTATCGGGCTGGTGACGCCGCTGCGGGACGGGATGAACCTTGTCGGCATGGAATATATCGCCGCGCAGGAGGAAGTAGACCCAGGCGTGCTGATTCTCTCGCGCTTCGCGGGGGCGGCGGGCTTGCTGCCGGAAGCTTTGCAGGTGAATCCCTATGACATCGACATGGTCGCCGCGGCCATCAATACAGCCATGTCGATGAGCCTTGAGGAGCGCAAAGAGCGCCACGCCGCGCTGCTGGCGCATGCCCGCACTCATGATGCCAGCGCCTATAGCCGCAGTTTCATCGCAGAGCTGAACCGGGCCTTGTAACCTCGACGCGCCTGGGCTGGGTTGATAAGCCCATACCGGCGGAAGGAGGCATAGACTCGGGCATGACGGTTGCGATTGAGATGGGGCATGGGCCGGGCGGCGGTCCGGAATCAATGGATCTGGAGGAGCTGCTGGCCACGCGTCTGCTGGTGCAGGGCAATTCCGGTTCGGGCAAATCCCATTTGCTTCGCCGGCTTCTGGAGCAAAGCGCACCTTGGGTGCAGCAGGCGATCATCGACCCCGAAGGTGATTTCGTAACCCTGGCCGAACGCTTTGGCCATCTTGTCATTGATGCCGAGGCGCATAGTGAGCAAGGGCTGCAACTGGCGGGGGAGCGTGCGCGCATCCATCGTGTTTCCACCGTGCTGAACCTCGAAGGGCTGGATGCCGAACACCAGATGCGCCGCGCGGCGGCCTTTCTGGGCGGCATGTTCGAAGTGTCGCGTGACCATTGGTACCCGGTGTTGGTGGTAGTGGATGAGGCGCAGCTTTTTGCTCCTGCGGCGGGTGGTGAGGTGCCAGACGAAGCCCGCAAACTCTCCCTGGGAGCCATGACCAACCTGATGTGCCGTGGGCGTAAGCGCGGTCTGGCGGGAGTAATTGCTACCCAGCGCCTGGCCAAGCTGGCTAAGAACGTCGCGGCGGAAGCCTCCAACTTTCTGATGGGCCGGACCTTTCTGGACATCGACATGATGCGCGCCGCTGAGTTGCTGGGCATGGAACGCCGTCAGGCGGAGTCCTTCCGGGACCTAGAGCGGGGTCACTTCATGGCGCTCGGCCCGGCTTTATCTCGCCGCCCGCTGAGCATCCGTATCGGCGTGACCGAAACGGCGCCGCGCACCGCTCCGCCTAAGCTGATGCCCTTGCCCGGTGCGCTGGAGGATGCGCAAGCGGTGATCCTGGCCGCTCCGCCGCCTGACACACCTCGGCCGGCTCGCCGCGCGCCCGCCCCGCCGCCGCCGGACCTGATCAGCCAACTCATGGCCGCCGCTCCGGTGGTTGAGGAAACGCCGGAGGAAGCTCCGGAGCCGCCGAGCCCCGAGAAGCTTGCTGAACGCCGCACCAAGCTGGATAAAATTCTCGCCGCTATTCTGGCTGATCCGGAAGCCGGATTCCGCACTGTCGGCGTATTATACCAAGACTTCCTTGTCCGTTGCCGGATTGAGGGCATGGGTACCGGCGCGCCGGACCTTGCCGCTTTCCGACGTATGCTCACCCGCGCGCGGGCTGGCATTTCCACGGACATGGCGGAAGAAGCGGTCTGGCAGGATATTGCCTCCCGCGCCGCTTTTCTGCCGGAAGATATGCAGGGGATTTATATGATGATCGCCCGCGCTGCGAAGGATGGCGCGCCGTGCCCCTCAGACCCCGCCATTGCCCGGGCTTATGGCACGCGCTCCATGGGCCGGGCGCGCCGCCTGCTCACTTATATGGAGGAGCAGGGGCTGGTTGTTTGCCAGCAGGACGGCGCCGGGCGGCGTATCGTCACGCTAGTGGAACTCGCCTGGGCCACCGCGCCGGGTGACCCAAATGAGGATGAAGCGAAACTGGCGGGTTAAGCCGCCAGTTTGGCCAGAGCCGTCAAGGTTTCCTCCGCCGCGCGCGAGCCGCTATCGTGTGCGCCGTGAGCGGTGGTGTAGTCCAGAGGGCTGGTGGCCTCACCTGCGAAGAAAATCCGGTCCTCGAAAGGCAGTGCCAGACGTTGCCGCGCGCTAGCCTGGCCGGGACGGGCGTAGCTGTAAGAGCCCTGAATATGGGTGGTGCGCGTCCAGCTTGAGGTGATCAGCGGCCGCAGGCAACGCCGCACATCCGTGCCGAACAGATTTGCCAGCCCGTCTATCACATGGGCAAAAGCCGCCGCCGGGCCTTGCTCGGACACAATCGCGGCGCTGTCATTGCCCAGATAACATTCGATCAAGGGCAGTCCCATTGAGCGGATATTGTAGCTGGCCGAAAGCAGGTCATGTGGATTGCCCATCACATGCGTTTCGGGCTCAAAGGGGCTGTTGCCGACAACTTCCAGAACCACCTTTTCATCCCGTCCCAGCGGCAGCTGTGCTGCGGCCTCTTGCCAGAGCTGCATCGACGCGGGCAGCTTGATCGCCCCTCTGGCCAAAATCGCGGTGGAAACGGTTAGAATCACCGCCCGGGCGCGTAATGTGCCGGACAGCGTTTCCAATGTCACCCCATTGCCTCTCAGGCTGATGGCGTTCACCGGGGTTGACAGGCGCAGGCTTGTTTCGGTGGGCAGGTGCGAGGTGATGAGGGTTCCATAACCTCCGGGCAGGCGCCAATTCTCGTCCGTGGCAGCGGTTTCGTAGGCTGCATAATCCTGGGCGGACATATCCTCCAGTACCCCGCCGCTGATATAGCCGACCTTGGTGCGGATGGAATTGTTCCATTCGTCCCCAGGCTTCAGTGCGTCGGCGGCAATGTCGCTCGCGGGGGGAGTATCGATCAACCTCTGGGTGAAATCTTCGAAGCTTTGCCGAGCAGCCTCCTGCTCCGCCTTGGTAAAACCAAGATCACGATGTTGGGTACGCCAGGCAGATTCCCGCCGGTCGATCTTTACCCCCGCTTTTTCAGCCAGCCCGGTCCAGACATTGCGGCTGGCCGAATGCAGCCACGCGCAGCCCATATCCACCGGAATGCCCGCTATATCCAATGTCCAGGCCCGCCCGCCAATGCGTGGCGCGGCCTCAAGCATCATAACTTTGAGCTTGCTGCCTTTGAGCCGCCTTGCCGCGCCAATCCCCGCAGCCCCAGCCCCTATAATTGCGACGTCCATATCCATGCGCACACTCCTTCCCGTCCTGATCATATTTAGGCGCGGGAGTAATTCGATTAATATGATAGAATTGAAACACGCTATTCGAATTTGGAGATATAATGCGTGGAAGTGAGTTTGCCCGGCTGCGTGCTTTTGCAGCGGTGGTAGAAGAGCAGAATTTCGCCCGTGCTGCGGCGCGTCTGCGGATTGCTCCGCCGACATTGAGCCAGATGATCCGTGAATTGGAAGAAGCGCTTGGTGTGCGTCTGCTCAACCGCACAACGCGCAGCCTCTCTTTAACCGCGCCCGGGCAGAAATTGCTGGTGCGACTTAAACCTGCGATGGCCGAGATGCAGGCTGCCATGGAGGATGCCGCCAGCCTGAGCGACAAACCGGCAGGGCTGGTCAAGCTGCATACGCCTGCCCAGCCCTGCGCCATGTTGATTGAACCGCTGCTGGGGGCGTTTCATGCGGCCTATCCGGATATCGTGCTAGATATCACCGTGGATGATGCGGTGACCAACATTGTCGAAGGCGGGTTTGATGCCGGGATCAGGATTGGTGAATTGCTGGAGCAGGATATGGTGGCCATTCGCCTGACCGGCGACATGCGCCAGATCGCCGTGGCGGCGCCTGCTTATCTCGCTCGCCATGGTGTGCCTGAAACGCCGGGTGATTTGCTCGCGCATCGTTGCATTAACTGGCGCCCGCCGGGGCGCAGCGGCATTTATAACTGGGAATTCGGTAAAGAGGGGCGCTGGTTTGCCGTGGCGGTGGGGGGACCCTTGCTGGTGTCTCACCGGGAGGTCGCATTGCAGGCCGCCCTGCAGGGGGTGGGCATCGCCTTCTGGAGCGAGCATATCTTGCGCCCGTATATTCAGGCGGGCCAGCTGGTACCCTTGCTGGAAGAGTTTTCCCCATCTTTTCCGGGGTGGCATTTATATTATCCCAGCCAGCGTTATTTACCTGGCGCGGTGCGGGCGTTTGTGGATTTTTGCCGGGATCATGCCGTCATCTGACCAAGGGCGTGCAAGATTGAAACGGGTGCCCCAAAAGAGTGACTACCTTGCCCTGCCGTGCCGGGTAACGTTCATCTGCTCGGGAGGCGGCTTATAAACAAAGCCCAAGAACGGGCCGAACCAGGGGATAGCCAAATGCGGTTGAATAGGGAAGGGCAGGGTGGCCATGGCTGATACGGGGCCCAAAAAAGCAATGAACCCGCTTATGAGGGAATGGAAGAGCCTGCTCAGGGTACTGCGCGAGGCCTCGCCTTTTGAGAGTTTCGAGCATGTCATTCTGCTGACCCTCTCCGTGCTGATCATCGTCATTACCTTCGTGGCGACGCTGACATTGGTGCGCGATGTATGGGACCTTGTCTGGACCAACCAGATCAACCCGAACGACCCCGCCGAATTTCAAAGCGTATTCGGCAACATCTTCACCGTCATCATCGCGCTGGAGTTTAAAAGCTCCCTGCGGCTGAGCTTTTTTGACCGCAAGGAGGTCGTGCGCGGCCGGACTATCATGCTAATCGCGCTGCTGGCGGTGGCGCGAAAATTCATCATTCTGGATTTACAGAAAACCGCCCCGCTAGAGCTGCTGGCGCTGTCTGGCGCGTCGCTGGCGTTGGGGGTGATTTATTGGCTGATCCGGGAGCAGGATTCGCATATCATGATGCGGAAAGCGATGTCGGAAAGTGTGGGCGCTAACGATTGAGAGGGCCGCCATTAGGTAGTCTGGTGCCGGCTGAGGGATTTGAACCCCCGACCTTCGGTTTACAAAACCGCTGCACTACCACTGTGCTAAGCCGGCCTGGGTTGCAGCCTGTACTGGAAAAAAACCAAGGCAGCAACCGTTTAGGCGTTATAGCTTGAGCCAATCCCTGAAACGGTACCACCAGGATCCGGCAACCGTGAGCGGCACCCGGAAATTACGGCCGCCAGGGAAGGGGAAATAAGGCAGCCCGGCGAAAACGTCGAAACGCTGCGTATCGCCGGTGACGGCTTCGGCTAGCAAACGGGCCAAAAGATGCGTCGTGGTCACGCCATGGCCGCTATCGCCATGCGAGAAAAACACGTTCGGGGCCAGCTTGCCGATTTGCGGGAAACGCGTGAGGGTGAGGGCAAAATTGCCGCTCCAGGCAAAGTCGATTCGCGCTTCCTTGAGGCTGGGAAAGGTCTTGTGCAACAGGGGCAGAATCTTCGCGCGCACGCTTTCCGGATCCTGTCCGCCATAGACAATCCCACCGCCATACAAAATGCGGTTATCCGCGGTGCGGCGGAAGTAATCGAGGATGTAGTTACAATCCTCCACGCACATATCGGTGGGCAGCAGGGCTGCGGCTTCTTCGCCCAACGGTTCGGTGGCCAGAACCTGGGTGGAGACGGGCATCACCCGTCCCTCAAGGTCCGGCAGCACATTATGCAGATAGGCATTGCCGCAGACCAGGACGTTTTTCGCCGTGACTTCGCCCTGAGCGGTTTTCACAGTGACTGTCTCACCGAATTTCACTTCGGTCACGGCTGATTCTTCGTAAATCACCCCGCCCAGTGCTTCAAAAGCAGCCGCTTCGCCTTGCACGAGGTTGAGCGGATGCAGATGCCCGCCATGGTGGTCGATCAGCCCGCCAACATAACGCTCTGTTTTTACGTGTTTTTGCAGGGCGGTTTTGTCCAACGGCTCAAACCCCTCGGAGAAACCGAATTCCCGCCAGACCTTCATGTGGTGCGTGAGGCCACGCATCTGGGAATGGGTGAGTGCTGCGAAAATGCCGCCCGGCTTCAGGTCGCACTGAATATTATAGTCCGCCACGCGCTCACGAATGATGTTTCCGCCTTCACGGGCCAGCCCACCGATCACCTGCCCGGCTGCTTTGCCGTAACGTGAGGCGATCACGTCGAGGTCCCTTGAATAGCCATTGACGATCTGTCCGCCATTACGGCCGGACGCGCCGAAGCCGATCTTCACGGCCTCTAGCAGCATCACCTGGCGGCCTCTTTGGGTCAGCTCCAGTGCCGCGTTCACGCCGGTAAACCCGCCGCCGATCACGCATACATCAGCTGTGACGCTGCCGCTGAGCGGGGGGCGTGCATCCTTTTTGTTGGCGGTTGCGGCGTAATAGGAATTGATATGATCAGTCATTTTTGTCCGGTCCCATCAACATGACGCCAAAAATTGCGCTGAGTATTGTCATGGTAATCACCATTAATCTGATTTTGTAAGCCTCCGCCCGTGCTTGTGCCACGGCCTCGTGCCGCATATTGCGGCTCGCCGCCGCCACCCTTTGGGCAAGTGGGGCCGTGCCGTTGATCACAAGGGCCGCCGTGTCCGCATCCACTCTTGCCGGCAATGCGGCCATGGCGGCTTGCCGTGCGGCTGGTGTGGGGGCGCTCAGCACCGCATCCAACGCATCTTGCTGGTGCATCGCATCCACCACTGGGGCGGGGATGGAGAAGCTGGCAAAGGTGCCAATTAGCCCCGGCAACAGGAAGCAGCACAGCATGAAGCCGATGCGGGAAGGTGAAACCTGACGAGGCATAGAGCCTCGCATCGGATTAAAATGGCTTCATGTCAAATGACGGACTCGTGGCGGCGTGTCAGGCCGCCGCAGCGGACTGCCTGGACGATGTGTCCAGGGGCGGCGGGTCCTCCAGATTTGCCTTCAGCGCTTCCAGCAGGGCGCGGCGGAGTTGGCTGAGCTTACGCTCATTTTCCACCTTCATGCCGAACACATCCTTTACATAGAACACGTCCACGGCGCGCACGCCGTATGTGGTGACGTGCGCGGAGGCAATTTGCAGCCCTTGCGCGGAGATGGCAGCGGTAACGTCATGCAGTAGGCCAGGACGGTCGCGCCCATTAACCTCGATAACGGTGTGGCGGTTGGAGGCGCGGTTATCCACCACCACGCGCGGTGGCACATGGATGGCACGTGTCCGGCCAGGGATCAGGCTCTTGGCCGCCTTACGGATTTCTGTCGCCAGCCTGATCCGCCCGGTCAGTGCTTGTTCAATCATGGCGGAGAGCCGCGCCAGACGGTGGGAGGATTCGAACGGCCCGCCATTGGCATCCTGAATCCAGAATGTATCCAGCGCCATGCCGTCGGTGAGGGTATGGATACGCGCATCCACGATCGAAGCGCCCGCGATGGCCAACGCCCCGGCGATCCGGCTGAACAGCCCGGCATGGTCGGCGGTATAAACTACCACTTCCGTGACCGAGCGGGCGGGCAGGGGTTCGGTCTGGATGGTTAAAGGCGCGTTGCGGGCCTTGGCATCGCGGATCATGCGTCCATGACGCTCAATGCTCTCTGGATCGAAGCCGAGCCAATAGCTGGGGTAACCGAGAGAGAGAAAATCCTCCCGTTCCTGCGCCGGCCAGTCCGTGATCAAAGTTGTCACGACTTCTTTCACCCTTGCGATACGCGTATCGCGCTCAGTAGTGGAAAGCCCGCCCTCAAGCACTTCTGCGACGCGGGTGTAAAGTTCGCGTAGCAGCGTGGCTTTCCAGCCGTTCCAGACTTTCGGGGAGACGGCCCGGATGTCTGACACGGTAAGTATTTGCAGCAATCGCAGCCGCTCAGGCGACTGGATGGAATCCGCCAGGTCGAGAATTGTCTTAGGGTCGTCGATATCGCGGGAGAACGCGGTCTGGCTGAGCAGCAGATGGTGCAACACCAGCCAGGAGACCATCTCGGTTTCTTCCTGGTCCAGCCCCAATGCGGGGCAAATGGTCAAGGCCAGCTCCGCCCCCAGCACGGAATGGTCTCCGCCACGGCCCTTGGCGATGTCATGCAGCAGCAGCGCCACATAAAGCGCGCGGCGGGACTGGATTTGGCCGACAAGCTCCGTCGAAAGCGGCGCGATGTCTTTCAGCTTGCCCGCTTCCAGGCTGTTGAGGTTACGGATTGCCTGTACGGTGTGAACATCGACCGTGTAAACATGGTAGGTGTCGAACTGCATCTGCCCGACAATGCGCCGCCAGTCCGGCAGATAGCGGCCGAGTATCCCGCTATCGTTGAGAATGGCCAGCCATTCGGCGGAATCGCATTCCTTGTCCGGTATTTCCTCACTGTCCCCGCAGAGCAGATTGAGAAACAGGCCAGCCGCCTTCTTGTTGCCGCGCAGCTTAGCCCCAAGCCCGGCATGGCGGATGAGGGTGCGTTTGGCTAGCGGGTGTAGCTTGAGCCCCCGGTCCCGCGCCGCGATGAGGATGCGGAAGATACTCGTCGGGTCCGTTGCCGGATCATGCCCGGGCGCAAACAGAATCTGCCCATCCGCCAGCACAAACCCCGCGGCGATCAGTGAGGCGTCCGTGGCGGGGGCGATGGCAGGCGGCCCGAGGGCGGTGCGGATGAGAGCGGGTTCCAGCACGCCGGTAACGCGTGCAACCTCACGCACCACCAGGAAGTAATGACGCATGAAACGCTCCACCCCGTCCTGGCGGCCATGGCGGGTATAGCCCATGCGCGCGCCCACCACGGGCTGCAGGTCGAAGGTCAGCCGTTCCTCAGCCCGGCCTGCGACGTAATGCAGATGGAAGCGCACCGTCCAGAGATATTCCCAGGCACGCTTGCAGGCACGGGCCTCAGTTTCGGTGAGGATACCGCCGCCGGGCGAGTCTTTGCCCACCAGTTCCGTCATGGCGAAGGTGTTGAAAACGTAGCGGGAGAGCCAATAAAGCGTCTGCAGGTCGCGTAGGCCGCCTTTGCCTTCCTTCACGTTAGGCTCGACCATGAAGGGCGTTTCGCCAAAACGTTTATGGCGTGCGGCGCGTTCGGCCTGTTTCTCCTGAATATAGCCGCTGGGTCCGGCGGCGGCGCAATCGGACCGGAACGCGGTCTGGAAATCCGCGAACAGACTACGGTCTCCCGCCAAGCAGCGTGCGTCCAGCATGGAGGTGCGAATGGTCACATCGCCTTTGGCCTCGCGCAAACATTCTGCCACGGTGCGGGTGGCGTGGCCAACTTTCAGCCCAAGATCCCACAACATGTAAAGGATAAACTCCACCGCTTTATTAAGCGCGGCGGAGGGAGAGGGGCCGGTGACGAACAGCAGGTCGATATCAGAGAATGGCGCCAGCGTGGCGCGGCCATAGCCACCCGTTGCCGCCATGGCCAGCTTGTCTTTCGGGCCTAGCGGAATCGCCCTTAAAGTAAACGTGAACAGCACACCGGCCAACTCATCCATGAGCCGCGCATGCAGCCGGGAGGCTTGCAGCCCGTTCAATCCGTCCTGCTCAAAGCAGGTCTGAACATGCGTTTGCAACCGTCCCAGTTGGCGGCGGAGGGCGGCCAGCGCCTCGTCCCGTGCTGGTGTGGCTTCGGCCTCGAGCAATTCAGCGAGGGCGGCGGCGATATCGGGCTGTTTCCTGGCGGCGGGCATGTCGGTCAAGCTAGATCAAACCCCTGGAAGTTGGAATTCATCAGACACGGATCAGGCCCCATTTTCCATGGAGCCGGTGCGAATTTGCCGCACTTGCTCACGCAACCGGTAGAGCTGGGCCAGAGCTTCTCGCGGAGAAAGTGTATCCGGGTCTAGCACGGCCAGATCGTCCAGTAGCGCTTCGTGCTCTGGCGCGTGCGCGGGCGGTGCCACGGCAGCGAACAAAGGCAAGGGTGCGGCGGCGTTTTGCTGACGTTCGGCGGCTTTCAGCAGAGCGTCCGCACGGCGCAGCACCGCCTCGGGCACCCCCGCCAGACGGGCCACATGCACCCCCCAACTTTTCTGAGCGGCACCCTGCACCACTTCATGCATAAACACGACCTCGCCCCGGAATTCCTTAACCCGCATCGTGTAAGCCTTGAGGCGCGGCAATGTTTCCGTGAGCTGCACTAACTCATGGAAATGTGTAGCAAATATGGCGCGGCAGCGGTTTTGGTTGTGCAAGCTCTCCAGCACTGCCTGGGCAATGGCCAGCCCATCCCTCGTGCCGGTGCCGCGCCCGATCTCATCCACAATAACAAAGCTTTTTGGCCCAGCCTGATGCAGGATGGCAGCGGTTTCAGTCATTTCTACCATGAAGGTGGAGCGGCCGGAGGCAAGATCGTCCGCCGCCCCCACGCGGGAGAACAGCCGGTCAACCAGTCCAAGTTGCATGTTTTCTGCCGGAACCGGCAGGCCCGCCTGGGCCAGCACCACCAAAAGCGCGTTTTGGCGCAGGAAGGTGGATTTGCCCGCCATGTTGGGGCCGGTGAGCAGCATCAGCCGTTGGCTGGGGGACAATTCGCCGCCGTTAGGAATGAAGCCGGTGCCCGGTGGCAAGGCCGCCTCCACCACCGGGTGGCGGCCGGCTGTGATCGAAAAAGCCTCGTCATCTGAAAGTTCAGGAGAGCAATAACGGCCAGACAACGAAAGATGTGCCGCGTTTTGCAACACATCCACTAGCGCCAGCGCGTCCGCGCAGGCTGCCAGCTGTTCGGCGATCTCTAAAACCTGCTTGACCAGCCAGGAGAAAACCAGCCTTTCTCGGGCGCTGGTGCGCGCGGCGGCCTCGGTGATGCGGCGGTCAAGATCCGAGAGCTCCGGGTGGGTAAAACGTGACCCGTTGGCCATGCCCTGGCGCAGCTGCAATTCAGGATAGGCGCGCAACCCTTCCACTGCCGTAGCGGGAGCCTCCAGCACGTAGCCAAGCTGGGCGTGGTGGCGGATTTTTAAGCTGGCGATGCCGTAACGCTGTGTAAGTTCGGTCTGAAACGCCGCAATCACCTGCCGGGTATCGTCACGCAGGGCGCGTTCGGCATCCAGCTCCGCATCGAAATCGGGGGCGATGGCGTTCCCCTCATCAAGCCGCAGCGGTGCAGGTTCGGCCAGGGCGTTCTGCAAGGTGACGAGCAAAGCTGGAGCCGGGGTGAGCGCGGTCGCTGCTTCATCCAGCAATTTCGCACCCGCTGGCAGTAGCGGCGCCAGCGCACTGCCCGCCTGCAGCCCGCCGCGTATGGCGGCAAGGTCGCGCGGGCTGGCGCGGCCAAGCGCGATACGGCCCAAGGCCCGGGCCATGTCAGGCGTGCCGCGCAAGGCGTCGCGGACGGCCTCCGCCTGGCCTGACTCGCATAACGCCATCCAGGCTTGCTGCCTGTCCTGCAATGGCGACAGCGTACAGAGCGGCGCGGTGATCCAGCTTGCCAGCTTCCGTGCTCCGGCGGGGCTGACTGTCCGCTTCACGGCTCCAAGCAGGCTGCCCGCTTCCATTCCGTCGCGCGCGCTGGCGAGTTCCAGGCTGGCGCGGGTGGCGGCATCCATGGCAAGCTGCCCGGCAAGGCCCGCGCTGGTTGGGCGTGAAAGCCGGGGCAGGGTGCCCATTTGCGTGGCCTCTATATAAGCCAACATAAAACACGCGGCAAACACCTCCGCCCCGGAGAAATCGCCAAAAGCCTCAAGGCTGGCGGCACCGAATCTTTGTGCCAGATCACGCCGCGCGCCTTCCGCGTTGGCGGGCAAAGACAGCGCCATGCGTTGTGTGTCCACCCGCCGGGCCGTGTATGTGCCGAGCGGGATTTCCGCCGAAGCGAGAATTTCTGATGGGTCGAGCCGCCCCAAAATCGCCGCCAGCCCGTCCAGGGCTGTCTGCTCCGTTTCAAACTGTCCGGTTGAGATATCTGCCCAGGCAAGGCCTAACTTGCCCTCATGCGCCGTGATGGCCAAGCAGAAATTGGCCCGTCCGGCCTCCAGCAGCGCTTCCTCGGTCAGTGTGCCGGGGGTTACAAGCCGCACTACGCCGCGCTTCAACGGACCTTTGGCGCCGCGTGCCTTGGCGGCGGCCGGGTCTTCAAGCTGCTCCACAATGGCCACCCGGAATCCGCGCCGGATCAGCCGGGCCAGATACATCTCCGCCTGGGAAACCGGGACGCCGCACATTGGGATGGGTTGGCCCTGATGCTGGCCGCGCGCGGTAAGCGCGATGTCCAGCGCCGCGCTGGCGGCCTGTGCATCGGCAAAAAATAGCTCGTAAAAATCGCCCATACGGAAGAAGAGGAGGGCATCCTCATGCTCTGCTTTGATGGCGAACCATTGCGCCATCGCCGGCGACGCACCTTTAGCTTCCTTCATAGGCGTCTATTAAGCCATCCTAGGCGCTTCAGGCCAAGAGGCGCCAGAGCAAAACAGATATCTACAGAACCCTGGGCAAAGCCCGCTCAGACCCGGCCTGTTGGGCCGTTAGCAATTTGGCGAGCTCTGTGCCCTCCATGGGCTCATGGAACAAGAAACCTTGGGCTTGTGGGCAGCCATAGGCCCGCAGCAGGTTGGCTTGTGTTTGCGTTTCAACACCTTCGGCCGTGACTTGCATGTTCATTGTCTCGGCAATGCCGATGATAGCGAGAATAATGGAACTGTCCGCCTTCTCGTACCCCAGATCGCAGACAAAAGAACGGTCGATCTTTACTTTGCTGAACGGAAAGCGGCGCAGATAGGAAAGGGAGGAGTAGCCGGTGCCGAAATCATCAAGCACGATTTTAACGCCCTGGCGGTGCAACTGCCACAGCACGTCCTCGGTCGGGCTGCCGGTTTCGAGCATCGTGGTTTCCACAATTTCCAGTTCCAGTCGGTCTGGCGGCAGTTCCGTGGTGGCCAGAATATCCGCGATGATGTGGACAAGCTGCGTGTCATTGCTCTGCTGGGGTGAAAGGTTGATGGCGATGCTGGTGTCGCCGGGCCAACTGGCGGCCTCTGCGCAGGCGGTACGCAGTACAAACGTCCCGATTTTTTCGATCAGTCCGCATTCCTCCGCAAGCGGGATGAATTGCGCGGGCGGGATAAAACCGTGTTCTGGGTGGCGCCAGCGCACAAGCGCCTCCGCCCCGATGATGTGCTGGCTGGTCAGGTTGACGATCGGCTGATAGGCGACGGATAGCTCTCCGCGTGTAATGGCTTGACGAAGAGCCGCCTGCAGGCTCCGCCGGGCTTGCATGGCCTCGTCCATCTCCTGATCATAAACGCGGACGATCCCGCGCCCGTCTGACTTGGCCCGGTAGAGGGCTAGGTCGGCGCTTTTCATGAGCTGGGCGGGGGTGTTGCCGTCCTCCGGCGCCATGGCGATGCCGATGGAAACACCAGTTTGCAGCATTTGTCCGTCAAACTGGAAAGGCCGCAGGATGCGGTCGACAATCCGCTTGGCAATCGCCTCCGCTTCCTTCCTTTCATTTGTAATGACGATGATTGCGAACTCATCCCCGCCCAGCCGCGCGGCAATATCAAATTCCCGGATGGAACCGCGCAGACGCTCCGCCACGGCCACCAGCACCGCATCTCCCGTGGCGTGGCCAAGTGTGTCGTTGATGATTTTGAAATTGTCCAAGTCAAGGCAGAGCAGGGCGAAGCCAGTTGACGCGGAATTATCGCAACATTGATGCAGCACTTCCGAGAACAGCATACGGTTGGCCAGCTTGGTCAGGCTGTCATGCCGCGCCAAGAACGAGATATGCTCCTGCTGGCGTCGCTGGCCGGTAATGTCTGAGCCAACACCATGATACCCGCTAAAATTGCCATGTTTATCCACAATGGGCTTGCCGGTAAGAGACCAGTACCGTTGCTCGCCTTCAATAACCAGCGGGATTACCAGATCCCGGAAGGGAGAACGCTCGGTGATGGCGCGTTGCAGCTTGTCGATCGTGGAGCCCGGCGGCGCGTTGTCTAAAGCCGTTTTGCCTAACAGAACTGCGGGAAATGGACCTTTCAGGCTTTCAGCCGGGCGCCGGGAGACCTGGGCCAAGCGTTGGCTGACCTGTTGCAGTTCCATGTCGGCATTGGTTTCCCACAACCAGTCTGACGCGTTCTCCTCAAAGTCGCGTAACAGCAGGCGGATCACCTCGGCAGTTTCTTCCAGCTTGATGGCATTGACGGCGCGCTCATTCATGCGGCGGTTGAGATAAAGAATGCAAAAGCCGGTGAGGCCGATGAACGAGAGCAGGTCCAACACCGCGAACAGGTCCGCCTGATGGGAGGCAATGACCGCCAAACAGATGCCTGCGGACACAGGCATCCAGAAGGCAAAGGCGCAGAGGGCTGGGGAGACCATCACCGGCGTCGCTAGGCAGCCGGCCATGATGCCGTAAAGCAGGTTGAGCTGCCCAGGATTAGCCTGTTTGACGGTGATGACCAGAAGGCAGGACCAGAAGATCCCGAGAAAGCTCAGGATGCGCGACATGGTGGCGATATAGGTTCGCGCTTCCTCCTGGGTGGAGACCGGACGACGCAGCCAACGGTAGGCGTTGAACAGGATGGCGAAATAGCAAAGACAGACGGCAAAAATTGCCGTCACACGCTCAGCGGGTGCGGGAGAGGATGAGAAGTCAAAAAAAATCAAAGCGATCGTGCTCATCCCCAGGACGGCGATGGCGCTGATAACGTAACTGAAGTCTGTCGCCTGATCGAGCAGTAGCCGCTCACTCAGGTCTGGCGGCATCTGTAAGGCCGTGCTGAGGCTATGAACCGCTTGGCGCAGCTTGGCGGTCAATCGTGACAGGTTTGGCTGGGGAGAGGTTGGTTCGGAAGAGGCGGGGTGCGAGTCGGTCATAACCGGAAAAGATTTGCCTTTCACATGGCGAAAAAAACAGAAAACGCCACCTCGGATGGATACAACCTTACGTACTTTCTTTTTTTAGAAAACGCTATCTTTAATTGATTGATAGGGTTGTTGACCAAAAGGCCATCGAAAAGTTTTAAAGAAACGACCAAAAATTGCAAAAATTCAAAAAATCAATCCTCAAGGTAGAATAGAAAAAATGCAATGAAATAACCATAACAGCCTAGTGTTTTAAAAAGTTAAGATTTTGAAAGAAGAGAACCAGAATGTCTACGCTTCTGGTCGTGAGTCAAAAAGTACGTGATTCTGACTTAGAAACGAATAATTGACCTACATCTTTGGGGGGATTTCGTTTCTAATCTTTCTTGTTTTGGTTGCAAATCAAGGAAGATTTACCATGAGCTCACTAAAATATCAGACAACTGGTCTTGTCCGCGGTCGGGTTCTCGACCATCCAAAAGGGCTAACCGCGAAGTTGGCCCTGGATGAGCAGACGAAGGCGGATGCTTTTTCTATCCGCCATGCCAGCTATCTTTCTGGTGGATATATCGATCCCATGCCTGGCGGGCAGTTTTCGGACACGGATGATCTTCTGCCCAACAGCCGGTCTGTGGTGATTTATAAGCATGGGCGGCCAGCGGCGTCCGTGCGGCTGTGCACACTGGTTAACGACCCCGCGCTGAGCGGATGGGGCGATATTCCGGCTAGGCGCATCTTTCCAGAAGAGGTGATGGCCCTGGCTGACGGGGTGCGGACCGGGCGCCCGGCGAAACTCACTGAGATCAACCGCCTCGTACGCCATCCCGATTATGCCAATGACTTCATGCTGGTGTTTGTTCTGTACCGCTTTGTCTCGTTCCTGGTGATTGAGGAGGGGGCGGACATGATGCTGAACTGCGTGCGCCGTAACCACACGACTTTCTATAAACGCATGCATTTTGAGTATGTCGCTGGACCGCGCCGCTATGCCGGCGTGAAGTTCGAGACGAATCTGATGTTCTGCCCCAACGCACGTTACGACAGACTGATGTCGGACATCCCTTTCGTCGCCACGGACGCGTCCACCAAGCAGGCCTATGGCAGCCTGCTTGAAGGTGAGGTTGTGAAGGTTTTCGCAGACTGATTCCTACCCAGCGTTCCACCATTCAAAAAATCCTGAAGGATTCTTCAAATGCACATCGTTTACAACGCCATTACCGGTTTTGACGCCACCATCTGCTTTGCCGCCTTCTCCTGGGGTGTGAAAAAGCATTTCCGCTCGACTGGCGCGATGCCACTGGGCATGAAGGTGACTAGCTTGCTCAGCCTAGTACTGTTTGCGGCTTTCGTATGGCGTATCGCGCAGGGGACGTCTGGGTTGTGGCTGGTTGCGCTGGGGCTGTTCACCGCCTCGCTCGCCGTGTTCGCCGCGGCCGTGGCCGCCAGCCATCGCACCCCGCCAACCCTGGCCTTCGATACGGATGCCCCGAACTTCCTGCTCCAGGACGGCCCGTACCGCTATGTGCGTCACCCGTTCTATCTGGCTTATGTGCTGTTCTGGCTGGGAACTGCCGTGGCCGTGCAGGGGATGCTAGGCTGGATCGCCCCGGCGGTGATGATGGCACTCTATATCGAGGCGGCTTCCCGCGAAGAACGTAAATTTGCCAATTCCAGCCTAGCGGATGCCTATAAAGCCTACCGTGCGCGCGCCGGGATGTTCTGGCCCCGCCCGATTGCTTTGCTAGTTGGTTAAGTAGGGCCGATAAACAGACAGTCAGGGGCTTATGGGTTCCTGACTGCCGGATAGGGGCGGGTGCAAAGCAAAAAGCCCGGCAAATTGCCGGGCTGCTTGCCGTCGCATAAAAGCGAAAGCTTTTAGCCCTGGCGGGCCTTCATGCGCGGGTTCTTTTTATTGATCACGTATACCCGGCCGTGGCGGCGGACAACGCGGCAGTTCTTGTCGCGAAGCTTCGCGGACTTAAGGGAATTGCGGATCTTCATCACATATCTCGGCTAGAAATGGAACAATTGGAGGCGCGATATGCCGTCCTGACACGCAGATGTCAACCGTTACTGGCTGATACCGGTGCCGCCAGCCCGGCAAGAGGCCGAAAATTGATGAAAAAGGCCGTTCATTCCGGGTTTCATCAAAAGGTCATTCGCCTTTGCCGACGCTCCTCTGTTGATAGAGGTTTAAGGTGCCCCGTGCCCCCGAGTCTCAGGAGCTTTTGCGTAATGAAGATCAGTTTCGTTGTTCCGGCCTATAATGAGCAAACATTGCTCATCGGCTCCCTGACCGCAATCCGCGAGGAAATCGACCGCACGGGGCTGAAATTGGGTGAGGAAGCGGAGATTATCGTCGTGAATAATGCCAGCACGGATAATACCCGCCAAGTGGCGCTCGCGGTTGAAGGGGTGAGAGTAGTCGATGAACCGCGCAAGGGGCTGGTACAGGCCAGATGGAGCGGCTTTGAAAACTCAACTGGAGCGTTGATTGCCAATATCGATGCTGACACAGTGATTCCGCCAGGCTGGCTGGCGGAGGTGCTGCGGCAGTTCGGCCGGTCAACGGCGTTGGTCGGGCTATCTGGGCCTTATGTTTATTATGGCGTACCGAAGAAAGTGAATGTTGTCGTTGCCTGCTATTATCGGCTGGCTTGGTTGGCTTACGTCTTCAACCATTACGTCCTGAATGTAGGGGCGATGCTCCAGGGCGGTAATTTCGTCGTCAAGAGATCGGCAATGCTCAAGCTCGGCAACCCAGATCTGCGGTTCTCTTTCTATGGCGAGGATACGGATATGGCGAACAGGCTTGCCAAGGTCGGTAAGGTAAAATTCACCTTCCGTTTGCCCGCACGTTCCTCGGGGCGCAGGCTGGTGGGGGAAGGGGTGTTCACCATCGGGGTGCGATATACAATGAATTTCTTTTGGGCGACCTTCCGCAAGAAGCCCTTTACCGAAGACTGGCAGGACATACGCGAGGCCTGACAGGTGGTCAGCCTTTTGTGTCCTGGTAGCTGCGCGCGGCGGGGAGGGATGGAAACACCCGGCTAACCGCCGGCTGCACGCCCATGAAGCCCCGATTGGTCAAAAACCAATAGCGAAAGAGAAGATTCTCCAGGGCAGTCCGACGACGGAAGCGCTGGCACCGCAAGGCGGCGAAGCGCTGGATCAGCCGGCCCTGCAGGCCCCGGCGCACCAACTCTAAGTCTTGCCGGGCCTGAGGTGTCAGGCGGGCGCTTTGGAGCGCAAGCGCTTCCGCGTGGCGGCGCATCATGGTCATATATACTACAGGCCCGCGCCGCAGCGCGGCCAGGGCACGGCCATAAAGCGGCTGAGCGCGGCCGATCAGGTTTTTTTGATGCAGCCGGTAGAGCACCTGCGGCCTGTCATCGAAGAAGATTTTTCCACCGAAGGCAGAGACAACGATATAGCTCCACCAGTCATGTACCGTCCCCTCCGGCTCGCGTGTGCTGGCGATAAGTGCCACCGCCGCCGCGTTGAGGACCAGCGTATTCCCATTGGCGATATTTTGGGTAAGGCTGGCCGGAAAGCCGATATTGCTTCGGTGCCGAATGGAGAGTGTGGCGTTTTGCAGAGATTCATCGACCAGATATTGCCGAGCGCAATAGAGGGCGGGGGCTTCTTCCGCTTCAGCGAGGGCTTTCAGCGCGCAATCCAGCTTCTCCGGCAGCCAGACATCGTCCTGGTCCGCGAAAGCAATTGCCATGGCCCCGAGATTTTCACGCAGTAAGGCCAGGAAGCTCGCCGATGCGCCGAGATGCGGCCCGGAAGTGGTAGACTCCACGCATTGTTCTGGGCCGACGAGTGCTGCGAACGCCCGCATGATGGCCACGGTTTCGTCTGTGGAGCCGTCATCCCGCCAGTGCAGGACCCAGCGTTCATGTGTTTGCGCCAGAAAGCTGTTTAACTGCTCACGCAGAAAGCTTGCTCCATTAAAGGTGGAAAGCAGTATGGTGACGCTTGTATGCGTGGTATTTTCTGACAACGCGGGGCTCATCGGGCCTAGGCTTCCCTTCAACGCCCAAGTACAGAGTTGGGATCCATGATCTGCTCACAGATCAAAAAAAACATCCCTATAAAAGTAAATATACATTTACAATCCGCTAATTAACAAATGAATTACACTCATAAAGTGCATAGAGTTGTTTTTTTTAAAAAATCAACTCTATATTGTGCTCATGTATCCATAAGGTCAGATACAATTAAGGGGAGCGTTGCGCGCCACTCTGGAAGCGACACCCCAAAGACCTGCTTCAGCTTGGTGCAATCCAATCGGGAATCCGACGGGCGGCGGGTTGGGGTTGGCCAGTCGGCGGTTGAGATGGGCTGCACCTCCGGCGCCGGATAGCCTAGCTTAGCTGCATTCTCGAAAATGGCGGTGGCAAAACCGTGCCAAGTGGTCTCACCGCTGCCGGTGGCGTGGTATATGCCACGATAAGCCGCTTGCCATCCCGTGGCCTCAATTTTGTCCGCGATGGCGAGAATGGCATCCGCCAGATCGCCTGCTGCCGTGGGGGTGCCGTGCTGGTCAGCAACCACGCGCAGGACGGGCATCTTGCGTCCGGCATTGATCATGGTGCGGGCGAAGTTCTTGCCGTGGGCGGAGTAAACCCAGGCGGTACGTAGAATGATGGCCTTGGCGCTGGTGGCCAGAATCGCTTCCTCGCCATCGCGTTTGGTGGCACCGTACACGCCGGTGGGGCCGGTAGGATCGCTTTCCAAATAAGGCGCGCCCTTGTCGCCGTCGAACACATAGTCGGTCGAGACGTGGATGAAAGGAATGTCCGCCGCTTCGCATAGCTTAGCCAGCGCCAATGGGCCGGTGTGATTACAGGCTTTTGCGGCCGCTTGGTCGGTCTCGGCCTTGTCCACAGCCGTATAGGCGGCGGCGTTGATCACCAGAGTTGGCCTTGCGTCTTCAAAGCTAGTGGTGAGTGTTTCCGGCTTCTCGAAATCAAAAGCCGGGCGCTGCACGGCGGTGAAGGGAGTGTCGCGCGCGGTAAGGCGCCGGGAGAGAGCATCTCCTAATTGCCCGGAGGCACCGGTGACGAGGATCATCAGTAGGTGAACCAGTGGTCTGTTGCATTGAACGGGGGGGCAGCTTGATCCTTTTCAGATAACAGGGCCTCATCGGGGGCTATCGGCCAGGGCAGGGCCAGCGTCGGATCGTTCCAGCGTACGGCACGTTCGCAGTCCTTTGCGTAATCGCCCGTGACTTTATAAATCACCTCGGTATCCGGAAGGAGAGTGCAGAAGCCGTGCAGAAAGCCGCCTGGCACCCAAAGCTGCGCCCATTTCTCAGTTGAAAGCTCTGCCGCTACCCATTTACCGTAGGTGGGCGACCCCTGGCGGATATCCACCGCCACATCCCAGATGGCGCCTTTGATAACACGCACCAGCTTACCCTGCACATGCGGGGCCACCTGACAATGGAGGCCGCGAATGGTTCCTTTTTGGGCGGAGAAACTCTGATTGTCCTGCACGAAATGCTCGTCGAAGCCTTGGGCCTTAAGCTTGGACGCACTCCAGGTTTCGGAGAAGAAACCCCGACTATCGCTGAATTTCGGCGGGGTGATGAGTTTGACCTCAGGGATAGCGAGAGCTTCAACCTTCATCAGTGATGCACCCCATCCGCGATATTGTTGAGAATCCGGCCTAGTTCGGTTTTGGAGATCAGCTTGGCGCGTTCGCGAAGTTGGTCCGCGTCAATGAAGCCCATCCTATACGCTACCTCTTCCGGGCTGCCGACGAGATTACCTTGCCGGTCCTGGATAGTCTGTACGAAATTGGCGGATTGCAGCAGGCTATCCGGCGTACCGGCATCCAGCCAAGCGGTGCCGCGCCCCAGCCGTTCCACCTTCAGCGTGCCTTCTTGCAGATATATATTGTTGAGGTCGGTGATCTCCAGCTCTCCACGGGCCGAGGGGTTCACTTTTTTGGCGAATTCGGTCACGCGATGATCGTAGAAATAAAGCCCGGTAACCGCCCAGTTGGAGCTTGGCTCCTTGGGCTTTTCTATAATGTTCACGGCCCGGCCATCCGCATCGAACCAGACGACGCCGTAGCGCTCCGGGTCACGCACCTGATAGGCGAACACGGTTGCCCCTTCGGGCCGCGCGCCGGCGGCACGCAGTAGGGTGGAGAGATGATCGCCATGGATGAGGTTATCCCCCAGTGCCAGGGCGCAGGCATCGCCGTCGATCCATTCTTCGCCGATTAGAAAGGCCTGGGCGAGACCGTCCGGACTTGGTTGTTCAGCGTAAGAGATGCGGATGCCAAGATGTGACCCGTCGTGGAACAAGCGCTGAAATTGCGGCAGGTCCTGCGGGGTAGAGATAATCAGCACTTCCCGAATGCCCGCCAGCATCAGCGTACAGAGTGGGTAGTAGATCATTGGCTTGTCGAACACTGGGAGCAGTTGCTTCGAGCTGGCTTGAGTTATGGGATGCAGCCGTGTCCCAGACCCGCCCGCGAGAATGATGCCTTTGGTGATCATGCCCCGGCCCCCAGACGTTGCCCGGAATATTTTTTCGACCGGATACCCTCCCACCACGGACGATGATCCAGATACCAGCCAATCGTTACCGCCAGTCCGCGTTCAAAATCATGCGCGGCGGTCCAGTCCAGAGCAGTCTCGGCGGAGGATGGATCAATTTCGTAACGGTGGTCGTGGCCAGGACGGTCGGTGACATAGGTTATCAGCCGTTCACGCGCGCCGTTTTCGCTCGGCAGCTTCCGGTCCAGAATGGAGCAGATGGCTTTCACCACGTCGATATTTTTCTGGGGCTGGCGGGCGCCAATGCAATAGGTCTCGCCGGGCACGCCTTGCGTGACAACCTTCAAGAGCGCCTCGGCATGATCGTCGACAAACAGCCAGTCACGCGTGTTCTTACCGTCGCCATAGACGGGGAGTGGCTTTTCCTCGATAGCGTTGATCAGCATCAACGGAATCAGCTTCTCGGGGAATTGCCATTTGCCGTAATTGTTAGTGGTGTTGGAAACGATCACCGGCAAGTTATAAGTGTGCATCCAGGCGCGGGCCAGATGGTCGGACGCGGCCTTGGAGGAGGAGTACGGGCTACGCGGGTCGTAAGGAGTATGTTCGTTAAACGGCGGCTCTTCATCCGCCAGCGCACCAAACACTTCGTCTGTCGAAATGTGATGGAACCGGAATTTTTCTTTCTTCTCACCGGAGAGTGTCGCGAAATATTCACGCGCGGCTTCCAGCATCACGAAGGTGCCGGTGATATTTGTGTGAACAAACGCGGCCGGACCGTCTATGGAGCGGTCCACATGGCTTTCAGCGGCCAGATGCATCACCACGTCTGGCTGGTGCGTGGCAAAGGCCACGCGGATGCCCGCCAGATCACAAATATCCTGCTTCAGCAGTGCATGATTCGGGTGGTGCAGCGCATCCTCAAGCGCATCTTCGGAAGCGGCATAGGTCATCTTGTCGATATTGATGATCTGATGCCCTGCCTGCCGGACCGCACGCCTGACAACGGCGGAACCGATAAAGCCGCAACCGCCGGTCAATAGGATCTTCATGGACACTCCAATCGTTTCGCAAGGATCTGAGGTCAGTACAATCAGACCTTTTTGCGTCTGGCAACACGTGAAACCACTTTCTTTTTTGCACGTGCGAACTGGTTTGAAAGTTGGGCACGATACGCCGCCTGGGAGGCGATATCCGCCTCATCCAACGCCAACAAATCAGCCGCCACGTCATGCAGCCGTTCCACTTCCGCGAGATGAGACGCTGCGTCCAGCCGCTTTGTGACGCCGCCTTCATGCCGCCTGTGGGTATTTAGCGGTTCGGCCAGAAAAGCTACCTGGCCCACCTGTGCAGTCAACGCCGCAAGATAAATCCGCCAATCCCCTGCCAGCTTCCAGCTTTCCAGATCCGGCAGAGCCGCCAAAGCCCGCAATAACGCCTCACGGCGCCAGAGCACGGCACTGACATTCGGGATGAGATTGCGAATTTTCAAGAATTTGTTAGCAAAATCCTTGGCATCCCAACTGCCGGAGGCGGCTAGGTTGCGTATACCCGATTGGAAATAATAGCCTTGATAGCTGGGCATGACTTCCAACCCTTGCGCATCCACCGCGCGGCTGTCGGCAAAGGCGAAGAGCGGCGCGTCCTCGTGCTCCATCGCTTCGACCAGCCGGGCCAGAAAGGTAGGGTGGGCAGCGTCGTCGGCCTCGCAGAGCCATACATAATCACCCCGCGCGGCCTCGGCGGCCCGGCGCCACTGCGCGAAAACCGAGCCTGAGTTTGAGGCGTTGAGATGCACTTGAATATCCCGCCCGGCGGCTTCGGCATGCTGCCGCGCAACCTGCAGGCTGTCATCCGTTGAGGCGTCGTCAAGCAGGAGGATGTCCTGCACTGGATAACTCTGCTCGAAAATGCTGGAGAGTCGCTCAGGCAGATAGGCGGCATAATTATAGTTGAGTATAGCGGCAGTGACGCGCTTGAGGCCCGGCACGGCAAGGCGCAGGAGTTCATCCACATAATGCTGGAAATCAAAACGCTGTTCAGCCGCTTGCATCAGGCGGGGGCGTTGTCTCTTCAGGGCCTTGTGGTCCAGCAGCGCTTCCAGACCGGCCTGATAATCATCCAAATCAGCCCGCCGGGCCACATAGCCTCCCTGGTCGGCACGCAGCAATTCGGGTATTCCGCCGCTTTCGTCAAAGGCGACGCACGGTACGCCGCAAGCGAGGGCCTCTATGACCACGGTTGGCAGAGGGTCCTCGCGTGAGGTTAGTGCCAATATGTCCGCGGCGGAGAAATAAGCCGAGATCTCCTGGGTAAAGGGGATATGGCTGAAAGCCCCGCTCTTTTGCAGCTTGTCCATTTCCGGTTCGAGATAGGTTTTTAGTTTGAAGTCGATGTTCCCGACCCAGAGGAAATGCACTTTTTGCTGCGTGGCCGAAACCCGGCGGGCGAGTTGCAAAAACAGATCAAATCCCTTGCGGATATCCCCAAATCCAGCGCCCAGAATAAGGAAATGCTGCTCTGAAAGCCCCAGGTCCGCGCGGATACGAGTCCTGGCCAGTGGGTCGAAGCTGATGCACTGGTAATTGCCTTGGGGCAGGATAACCTCGTTGTGACCATCCAGCCCTATTGTGGTCCGGAACGTATCCGCTGCGAAACCAGAGGAGAAGATCACCTTCCGTGCCGCTTGGCTGCCAAGCTGGGCTTGTACCTCGAGGTTATATTCCTTCAATAGCTGCGGTAGCTCATGCACCAGTAGCACGCTTTGGATATTATGCGCTTCAGCCATGGGCGTCACCCGCGCCGAGGCGGAGGAGTTAATGATGGCGTGGCGGACGCCCATGCGCCGATACTGGTCCAGGTGGCTTTTTATGATCGTCTCATCATGGCTGACCGTGACTTCGGCGGTATCGTAATACTGCCCCAGCAATGGGCCAACGCCGAGTAGCAGCAGGTGTACTCTCATCCCCCATTGGCGCCGTAACTGCCTAGCAATGTGCAACAACAGAAGCTGTGCACCGTGGGGTTGCGCGTCGTGGCCCACCAGCAGGATACCTGCCGCCAAGCTTCCGGTCTCGCCTGCGCAAATGGCACGTGCGGTAGCGTTGAGAAAAGCGGCCCCCGCATGAATGTCGGGTTCCAGAAACGCACCCTCGGCCCATTCATTCCAGGCATTCACGCAAATAATCTGCTGGCCGTAGAATGGGTGATCCGCCGCGTAGCGGACGAGTTTTTCCAGCCATTCCTGGTATTTGGCAGGGGTGACGTTGTGCAAGGCTAGCCCCTTGCCTTCGCGGCGCGGGTCATTGTCCCAGCCGGGGACGATTGCTTTGATCAGTGGATAATCAGGCACCGGCATGGTGAGTGAGGTTTCGGCCAGGGCCGCATAATCATGCACGGTGGCGCTGAAATCCGGGTCCAGAAGGTCCAGCGTCTCGTTGATTCGCGGAGTGGCTTGGCTCAGCTTGTGGGGTGGAAATTCCACCGCGCCGTCTAGCCCATAAGGGGTGGGATCGTAATCATCGCCCAGGCTTTGCGCCATGATTAGCAGCGGGCGCTCACCATGTTTTTTTTCAAACAGCTTGCGCCACTTTCGTAGACGCGCCTGTGTATCGGGGATCAGCCCCACCCGGTAGATCATCAGCAGGGGCCGTCCTTCGATGCGAATGTATCGCTTATCCGCGAACAGCCTGGCGAAGCTGGCGATCAGCGCAGCGTCATCCTCCTCCAGATATTCCTGCGCGATTAGCACCTCACGTTCTTGACCATCCCACCGGCGCGTCCAATTCTCGTTCGCCCACATGGCGCAGAAAGAGAAATCTAGAGATTCGTCGGCCAGAAACTGCTCAAGCGGTTTTTCCAGAAGCCGGTGGCGGTTGAACCAATAATAATAGAACACAAAGCCAGAGAGCCCGGCGGCTCTGGCCATCTCCACTTGGCGTTTCAGCGTGGACGGATCATCCAGCGAGTAATGGCCCAGATCGCGCGGCACACGCGGCTGCACATGGCCCACGAAACGCGGTATGGCGCGGCCGAGATTCGTCCAGTCCGTAAAGCCCTTGCCCCACCAGGCGTCATTTTCAGCAACGCGGTGGAATTGCGGCAGGTAATAGGCCAGCAGCATTGCCTTGCGGGCGGCGTGGGGCGGGGCAGGGGTAAAGTTCTCAAAAAACGTTGCGGGACGGGTGGAACGCCGGATGGCGGAGGGGATCAGGCCTTCCTGTTCCGGCCGCTTTGGGAGAAACAGTCCGTTATCTATATTGGCGAGATAATGCAGCAACGGGTTTTGCCCGTTCAGATTTTTTTTGTAACGGCCGAGATAAAACCTGACATCGAAGTCCGGTGAGGGATCACGATGTTCTGCAGCTCCAAACGCCAGAAAGTGCTCGAATGGATCCGCGCCGCCCTCGGCCACGTCCCGATTTTGGTCCAGATACCAGGCGCCATCGAACACCGGAACCGGATTTACTTGTCCTGTGCGGTGGCGGCGCAGAAAATGCTCCAGGCAGGAGACACTTGGGGGCAAGCTGTAAGTTTCACGATACCAGTTCGTGTGGAAGTAGGGGCAAGGGTCACGTCCCTCGGCCTCTCCGGCGAGAAAGTAATGCAGCAAGGGGTTGCCGCCATCCGCGGCCACGTCCGGGTAACGCTCCAGGTACCATTGCGGATGGAAATAAGGGTTGGGCCGTGCGCCCTTCCTCCAGCCAGTGCGGCAAAAATGCGCGATTCCGTCTTTTCCCTCATCCGCGGCCTGCGGATGTTGGCCGAGATACCACTCTGAAAGAAACAGTCCGCTCCGCCGGATTATGTCGATTTCAGCCTGTGATTGTGCGTCCACGCTTTGCCCTTTCTTTGCGCGGCATCATGCCTGGGGCGATTTTTCGTGTCGATGGGGGAGGAGCCATAAAAAAGGCGCCAATATCGGCGCCTTTTTCGATAAGATGGCTTAGGCCGCGTCGTCCGCGCGGCGCTCGGCCTTCTTGCGGTCATGCGGGTTCAGGTAACGCTTGCGGATCCGCACGGCGGAGGGAGTGACTTCCACCAGTTCGTCGTCCTGGATGTAGGCAATGGCCTGCTCCAGGCTCATCCGCCGGGGTGGCACCAGCAGCAACGCCTCGTCCTTGCCAGCGGCGCGAATGTTGGTGAGCTTCTTCTCCTTGACCGGGTTCACGTCCAGGTCGTTCTCACGGCTATGCTCGCCGAGGATCATACCGACATAAACCTTGTCGCCTGGGTTCACGAACAGCACGCCCCGATCCTGCAGGGAGAACAGGGAGTACTGCACGGCCTCGCCGTCCTCGGAGGAGATCAGCGCACCATTGCGGCGGCCCTCGATCTTGCCTTTCCAGGGGCCGTAGCCAGCAAACAGGCGGTTCATCACGCCGGTGCCGCGCGTGTCGGTCAGGAACTCCCCATGATAGCCGATGAGGCCGCGGGATGGGATCTTGAAGGTTAGGCGCTGCTTGTCACCGCCGGAGGGGCGCAGGTCAGTCAGTTCGCCCTTGCGGCGGCTCATCTTCTCGACGACGGCGCCGGAATAGGGCTCATCCACGTCGATCAGCACCTCTTCGTAAGGCTCTTCCTTCTCGCCGGTCTCCGCGTTGGTGCGGGTGAGCACGCGGGGACGACCGATAGTCAGCTCGAAGCCTTCACGGCGCATGGTTTCGATCAGCACGCCGAGCTGGAGTTCGCCACGGCCGGACACCTCGAACGCGTCGGTCTCTGTGGAGACTGCAACCTGAATGGCGACGTTGCCTTCCGTTTCTTGGAACAGGCGGTCGCGGATCTGACGGGAGGTGACCTTCTTGCCCTCGCGGCCGCCCAGCGGGCCGTCATTGATGCGGAATGTCATTGAGAGTGTTGGCGGGTCGATCGGTGTGGCGGGCAGCGGCGTGGCCACTTCAGGCGCGCAGATTGTGTATGGAATGGTGGTGTCGGAAAGACCTGCGACGGCGACGATGTCACCAGCACTTACCTCGTCTACCGGCACGCGCTCCAGCCCACGGAAGGAGAGCAGCTTGGTCAGGCGGCCGGTTTCCACCACCTTGCCGTCCAAGTCTAGCACCTTCACCGGCATATTGACGGTTGCCTTGCCCTGCTCGACGCGACCGGTCAGCACGCGGCCAAGGAAGGTGTCGGATTCCAGAATAGTCGCGACCATGGCGAAGGGCGCTTCGGTGTCCAGCGCTGGGGCGGGAACATGGTTCAGGATCAACTCGAAAAGTGGGGTCAGGCTTTCACGCGGATCGTTCAGGTCCTTCACTGCCCAGCCCTGGCGGCCGGAGGCGAATAGCATCGGGAAGTCCAGCTGTTCCTCATTTGCATCTAGAGAGGCGAACAGGTCGAACATCTCATTATGCACATCGTCCGGGCGGGCATCGCCACGGTCGATCTTGTTGACCACCACGATCGGCTTCAGGCCGCGCTTCAGGGCCTTGCCCAGCACGAACTTGGTTTGCGGCAGCACGCCCTCGGCGGCGTCCACCAGAATCACGGCGCCGTCCACCATGCTCAGAATACGTTCAACCTCGCCGCCGAAATCGGCGTGGCCTGGTGTATCGATGATGTTGATGCGCACATCGTTCCACACCACGGAGGCGACTTTGGCCAGAATGGTGATGCCGCGCTCTTTTTCTAGGTCGTTGCGGTCGAGCGCGCGCTCGGCCACGGCCTGGTGGGCGGCAAAGGCACCGGACTGCTTCAGGAGTTGGTCGGTGAGGGTGGTTTTGCCATGGTCAACGTGAGCGATGATGGCAATATTGCGGATTTTCGGCGCAGACATCTAAAGACTACCTATCGAAATGAGCAAACCGGCCGGGCCGGGGCGCTTGGGGCGCGCCGGTCTGGCCGGGATGCTCGTTGCTGAATATGTGCCCCCGCATAGCGATATTGCGGCGCAAAAGCGAGGGTAAAATCGCTGTTTGTACGGCATGGGCGCCTTGCGGCGCCCATTTTGGCTATTGCGCCGGTGCGGCGAGGGGCTTCATGGCGCCATTCGTGGGAGTCATGGGGGCATTACCGGGCGGTGGCGGCTGGATGGCCTGCATCGCGGCATCCGTCTGTTGCATGGCGGTTACGGTGTCATGTGACTGGAGAGCCTTGCGCGCTTGCTCGATCGCGCTCACCGCCGGTGAGTTGTCCACCGGGATGCTAGAGCCCTGGTCAACGGAGCGGGTCAGTAGCAAGGTTTCCGCGTGAGAGAGCGCGTCATTCGCCCGGCCGTAATCATGATGCGCTAGCGCGGCCTTGGCGATATGCAGATAAACCTGCGGCGGCTCATTCTCCGGCAAGGGGCCGCGCAGCCAGTTTTTTACATTGGCGGGTGGTGCCATTGCGGAGGGCGCGGGTGGCGCCATGGTGGAAGGCGGGGTGGCCGGCGTACTGCTTGCGCCGGGCGGCTGCATGGGGGAGGTGGTTTGCGCACAGGCAGCGCCGGCACTCAGAAGCAGGGCGGCGGAAGCCATCCAGATGAAACGCATGAGGCTTTCTCCTTGGCTGATGGTTGTCGTCCGGTTTGCCCCTTCAAGCTGGGGGGAGCTGCGCGGATGCCAAGGCGGCAAGGCTGGAGAGGATATTAAAGCCTCGTCATCGGGCGCCAGTTTGGCTAGAACAAGGCTTGCTTCACTAAGTTCAAATCATTGGCCGGTATCAGCAAAGACGTGACCTTCCGCCTTGCCTTGGGTTTTTTATGCCTGTGCGCCATGCCGGCTCTGGCCGATATGGCAGATGGCGCCGCCTGTGTTTCAGCGGGCCGCACGGCGGAGCAGGTGGATGCGTTACCAACCAATCTATTGTTGTCAATCGGCATGGTGGAGAGCGGCCGGATCGAACCCCAGACTGGCCATGTGGTGCCCTGGCCCTGGACGGTGAATGTGGACGGCCATGGCAGCTACTTCGCCAGCCAGCAGGACGCGGAGGCATTTGTACGACTGGCGAGGGCCTCCGGTGCGCGGGATATTGATGTAGGCTGTTTCCAAATCAGCCTGGAGCATCACCCCGGTGCGTTTGCCTCGCTGGCCGATGCGTTCAATCCCTCCAGGAACGCCGCTTACGCTGCCAGCTATCTCACGCGGCTGAAGTTTCAATCTGGCTCCTGGAAGGCCGCCATCGCGGATTATCACTCTGTCTTGCCGGATCTCGGGCTGCCTTATCAGCATCGGGTGCTGGCGGCTTGGAAGCGCCTTGGCGACATGCCGCCAGATTTGGACGCGGATATCGCCTCGGCGGCTTTTTCAGGCCCCGACCCGGTGGCGGTGATCCAGTCTCCCGAGGCGAAAAAGGTGCATGTTTATTCAATGAACGCACCGGACAACGCGACCTGGCGCCCAGGCTTGCCGCGTGTAATCGGTAATCCGTGATGCAGCACTGCTCGCTTGGGAGATTGAACTGAAACCGATCCGGCTCTAGAGCAAGCTTCACCATGAGCGATAATACAAGCACCTCCCAGCCGAGCTGGCCCTTCCGTGAAGCCGAACGTATTGCCGAGCGGCTGAAACAGAAAGGTAAAACCGAGGCGCTGTTTGAGACGGGCTACGGCCCCTCAGGCCTGCCGCATATCGGAACGTTTGGCGAGGTGGCGCGTACCAGCTGGGTGCGCAAGGCGTTCACGGACCTCACGGGCCTGAAGTCTCGCCTGCTGGCCTTTTCCGACGACATGGACGGGCTGCGCAAGGTGCCGGACAATGTGCCGAACAAGGAGATGCTGCGCCAGCATCTTGGCAAGCCGCTAACGCGTATCCCCGACCCGTTCGGCAAGTTCGACAGTTTCGGTGCCCACAACAATAACATGCTGCAGGACTTCCTGCGCGCCTTCGGGTTTGAGTTCGAGTTTGCCTCCGCCAGTGACTATTATGAGTCCGGGCGGTTTGATGATGCGCTGCTGCATGTGCTGCGGCACCATGAGGAGATTGTAGAGATCATCCTGCCCACGCTGGGCAAGGAGCGTCAGGCGACCTATTCGCCAATTCTTCCCATCCATCCGCGCACCGGCATCGTGATGCAGGTGCCCATCGACAAGGTAGATGCCGACCATGGCACCGTGTTCTGGATGGACCCGGAGAGCGGGATCAAACTCGAGACCTCAGTGCTGGGCGGCAATGCCAAACTCCAATGGAAGGCGGATTGGGCGATGCGCTGGTACGCGCTGGATGTGGATTATGAGATGTCCGGCAAGGACCTCATCGATTCCGTGAAGCTCTCCTCCTCCATCTGCCGCGCCTTGGGCAAGGAGCCGCCGGTCACCCTGACCTACGAACTGTTTCTGGACGAAAAGGGGCAGAAAATCTCCAAGTCCAAGGGCAATGGTCTCTCCATTGAGCAATGGCTGACCTACGCGCCAAAGGAATCTCTGGCGCAGTTCATGTACCATGCGCCGCAACGCGCCAAGCGGCTGTTTTTTGATGTGATCCCCCGTTCCACGGATGATTATATCAATAATGTCGCTTCACTTCCGACGGCGGCGGACAAGAAGGTGAACCCGGCTTGGCATATTCATGGTGGGGAGCTGCCGGAACATGCAGGATCGCCGATTAGCTTCACCATGCTGCTGAACCTCGCCTCGGTGAGCAATGCGGATAATGCCGAAATGCTATGGGGCTTCATCCGCGCTTATATGCCCGAGGCCGATGCCGAGAACTATCCGTTCTTGGCCGAACTGGTGCATTATGCCGTGGCCTATAACCGCGACTTCGTAGCGCCGAAGCGCCATTACCGCGCCCCGACGGACGTGGAGCGCGCGGCGCTGGAGGATCTGGCGAACGGCCTGCGCGTGGGTGAGCAAGCGGCATATCCGGGCGAGACAGAGGCGGAACGGCTGCAAAACCTTGTCTATGCCATTGGTAAACGCCATCCCTTCAGTCCGCTGAAGGCGTGGTTCGATTGCCTCTATCAAGTGCTGCTTGGCACGCAGGAAGGGCCGCGCTTTGGCGGGTTTATCGCACTTTACGGTGTGAAGCGGACCATCGCTTTGATCGAGACCAGCCTGGCGCGCCAGGAGGCGGCGGCCTGATCCATTGCGCCGCTACCTGAAGCTGCTGCCGCCCGTTTTCGGGCTTCTGCTTCTGACGGGAATAGCCCTCGGGCTGCATAGGGTCTTGGCTAAGGTTGGGTTGGCCGAGATTTTTGAAGCCTTCCTGGCCACACCGTTCTGGGACGTGGCGCGTGCCGTGGGGCTGCTGCTGGCCTCCATCTGCATCATGGTAACTTATGATTTGCCGGGTGTGTTCTTTGCCCGCCGGGCGGGGGACAGCCCCAGGCTGCCTTATACAAATATCGGCTTGGCGTCTTTTTGCGCTTATTCGCTCAGCCATGTTTTGGGGGCACCTGCGCTTACGGCCGCAGCAATCCGGTTGCGTTTTTATGCCCATTGGGCGGTGCCGCCGGGCGGTATTGCGAGGATCGTCGCGCTGTCCGGCAGCAGTTTCACGCTGGGGGTCTTAACTTTGCTGGGCGCGCTTTTGCTGCTGGACCCAGTCTCCGTTCCATTGCCCGGGGATTTGGCGCCTGCCTTACTGCGTGTTGTTGGGGCTGTGCTGCTGGCGGTGCCGGTAGCTTATATTACGGCCGCGCGGGGGAGGGAGGCTGTGGTCTTGTTCGGCAAACGCATCGCGCTGCCGGGCGGGCGGATCGCCCTGGCGCAGATCTGCCTCTCCTGCCTGGACATTACATGCGCCTGCGCCATTCTGCACGCTGTTCTGCCCGCCTCGTCAGGCCTGACATATCCGCATACGCTCAGCCTTTACCTGGGGGCTTTCGCGGCGGGGTCGCTCTCTGGACTGCCAGGCGGGGTAGGGGTGTTTGATTCCGTGCTGCTGCTCGGGTTTTCAGGGTTTATGCCCGCTGCCTCGGCGCTGGGTGCGATCTTGCTGTTCCGCGTCATGTATTTTCTGGTGCCCGCCACCTTGGCGGGACTTTGCTATGCCGTGCATGAACTCTGGATTTATATTTCCAGGAATCGACGCTGATAAAAACGTGCTCAGGCGGCGTGTTCTTCCCGCGCGGCTTCCCAGACTTCCTTTGCCGCGTCCAAATTCATCGCGCCTATGCCAATACCCGCGATCAGGTCCGGCCAGAGGCTATGCCAGAGAAGGGCTGTGACTGCCCCGGCCAGGATGATGGCGACATTGGCCAGCACATCGTTACGGGCCGAGAGGAACGCGGCGCGGGTTATGCTGCCGCCGGTATGACGATGTTGGGCGAGGATCATTGCCGCGGTGAAATTCACCGCCATGGCGGCAAGGCCGGTGAGGGAGAGCCAGGTGGCGTCCGGCGCATCCGGGTGCCAGATTTTTAACAAGGCCTGCCAAAGGGTTGCGAGGCTGGGCACGAAGATCAGCCCGGCCATGACCATGCCCGCTTTGGCGCGCGCCTTGGGGGGCCAGCCAAGAGCCGCGAGCAGCAGGAAGTTCACGGCTGAATCTTCCAGAAAATCCACGCTGTCGGCAAAGAGGGAAACAGAGCCGATGGCCCGCGCCACCGCGAATTCAAAGAAAAAGAACCCGAAATTCAGGATAAGCACTACCAGCGCGGCGCGGCGCAAGGCGTGATGGTTCATGGTCTCCTCCCGAAAAGAAAACGGGGCCTTGCGGCCCCGTTTCGGATCAGCGGCGCAGGTTGAGGCGCGCGATCAGGTCTTGATAGCGCTTGACGCTCTTGCGCTTCAGATAGTCCAGCAGCGAGCGGCGCTGACCAACCAGCATCAGCAGGCCGCGGCGGGAATGGTAATCCTTCGCGTGGGTCTTCAGATGCTCGGTGAGGTTGGAGATGCGCTCGGAGAGCAGGGCGATCTGTACTTCCGGGGAGCCCGTGTCATTGGCCGCGGTGGCGTATTCCTTGATAAGCTCTGCGCGGCGCTCAGGTGTAATCGACATCGTGATATCCCTTAAAAAAGACGTTAAAACAAGCGCTCGGGCTTCAGCCACCCATCAGAGAGTCGGGCCAGGGCCTTTACACGCCCCGCCGCCGTTACGCGCACCAGCCCTTCGTCGGGGTTGGCAGCTTCCGGAATGCGCCCCATCAGGTCCACCAGGCTGATCGCCTGGCCCTGGGACAGGGCGAAAAACTCTGCTTGGTTCAGGGCCAGAGCCGGGATGTCGTCCAGCGCGGTCTCGAGCGGCAGCAAAGTTTCGGCAAGAGTGGCGGGGTTCTGCTCCGAATTGAGAAAAAAGTCTAGAGGAACTGCCATGTTCTCCTTGAATGGCCCCACGCGCAGGCGGCGCAGGACGGCGATATGCCCCACGCTGCCGCAGGCGCGGGCGAGGTCGCGCGCCAGGGAGCGCATATAGACCCCCTTGCCGGACTGCACCTCGAACACCGCATGGTCGGCGTCTGGGCGGGAGATCAGCTCGAATCGGTCCACCTGCGCCGGGCGAGGCGGCAGTTCGGGCGGGCGGCCGTCGCGGGCCATGTCGTAAGCGCGCTCACCATCCACCTTGATGGCGGAGAACACAGGCGGGGTTTGCATGATAGTGCCAATGAACTGGGGCAGGGCGGCGAGAATTTCCGCATCGCTGGGCCGCGCTTCAGAGATGGCGATAACCGCGCCCTCGGCATCGTCCGTATCCCGCGCCTCGCCAAATTTCAGGGTGAAGTGATAGATTTTTGTGCTGTCCATCACATAAGGCACGGTTTTGGTGGCGGCGCCGAAGGCCAGCGGCAGAATGCCGGTGGCCAGCGGGTCCAGCGTGCCGCCATGCCCGGCTTTCTGGGCGTCCAGAGCACGCTTCACCTTGTTCAGCGCCTGCGTGCTGGTGATGCCTTGCGGTTTATCGAGAATGATCCAGCCGTCCAGTTTGCGGCCTTTTTTCTGCCGAGCCATCTTATCCTGTGAAAATCCAAAATGAGCGGCGCTGATAGAGCGCCGCGCCATGCCCCGCAACCTCATTGCAATACAGGCACCCATGCCAGCCAGGACATTAACGTGATGGCAATTCCACTCTGCTGAAATTTCCCGATTGAAAAGGAGATGCCGCCATGCAGGAACAGCCCGATAGCCAGCCGCGCCTGCCCGCCATTCTTGAACGTTCGCAGGTTCAATATAACAACAGCCTGTCGCATCGACGGCCCGTTCCCGTAGCGTCAGAGCGCCTGTCTTTCGTCGGCTTTTTGAAGGATCAGGACAGCGCGACCCTGCTGCGTTCCGTTCTGGAAGGGCACGATGTTGAAGGTGTGGAGGTGCATCAGGAAGGCTTCCGGCAGTCCTTGAGCAGGCTGGCAGGCATGGTCACGCCAAAGACCGTTCTGGTGGACCTTTGCGGGCAGGATCAGCCGATTAACGCCTTGATGGAGCTGGCGGACATCATTGATGAAGGAACGGAGTTGCTGGTGGTGGGCGAGAACCGGAATGTCAATTTTTATCGGACCATCACAAAAAGTTTGGGGGTGAAGGAATATCTGCCCAAGCCGCTGACCGAGGACGCGCTAAATCAATATTTTCTACCCGCCATCGCGTCACGCCCCCGTACAGCGAAAGCGACGCGCGGGGGGCGTATGATCGTGTTGTGCGGGGCGCGCAGTGGGGCGGGAACAAGCAGCATTGTCGTGAATTTGGGGTGGTATATAGCGACGGAACTCCATCGCCACACGGTGTTGCTGGATGGTGAGATAAACACCGGCACGCTGGCGTTTTACCTCGATATCCCCCCGAATCGAGGGCTGGCATCGGTTTTGACAACGCCGGAAAGGGTGGACCAACTGCTGATAGAGCGTTGTGTACATGATTTCGGGGAGCGGTTGCATGTGATCGCGGGGCTGGAGCCGTTAAGTGAGACTGTACGCTGTGATCCCGAGGCGGTAACCCGATTCGCCGAGGTTATACGCGGCCGGTATAATCATGTGGTTGCCGATGCCGGTGCGCGTCTGACACCGCTGGCCCGGCAATTATTGGTGCAAGCCCAGCAGCGTGTGATCGTTCTGGACGCGACCTTGCTCTCGCTGCGCAATGCGAAGAGGCTTCTGCAGTTCCCCGGTGGGCCTAATGAGATACAACGCCCGCTTCTGCTGCTCAACAAGGCCACGGCTCCGGGCGCGTTGAGTCGGACCTTCATGGAGAACCAACTGGGTCAGGAGATTGATGTGGAAATCCCAGATCTGCCCCGCATAATGTCCGGCCATACCAGCTATGGTACATTGGCGGCGCGGCATCGCGGCCCGTTCCGGCAAGCGATTACCACGCTTGCAGATGCCCTGACGGACCGGGAAGTCGCGCCAGCCATGTTCCGGCCCGCGGCCATGGCCTATTAGGCTTTTGCGCGGAAATCCTGTATAAAAACTGCTCCAAATGTCGATCCTGGAGCCTGTTACAGATTATGTCCGATACGCCTCAGCCAGCCCCGCAAGACGATGCCTATGATGCCGCATCGATCAGTGTTCTGAAGGGGTTGGATGCCGTCCGCAAACGGCCCGGCATGTATATTGGCGATACGGATGACGGCTCCGGCTTGCATCATATGGGCTTCGAGATCATCGATAACGCGGTCGACGAGGCACAGGCTGGCTTCGCCAATCGGGTGGAAGCAGTGCTGAATGGCGATGGCTCCATGTCCATTCGCGATAACGGCCGTGGCATCCCCATCGATATTCACGTCGAGGAAGGTATTTCCGCCGCTGAGGTGGTGCTGACCAAGCTCCATGCGGGCGGTAAATTCAACCAGAACAGCTACAAGGTCTCAGGCGGCTTGCACGGCGTGGGCGCGGCGGTGGTGAATGCGCTTTCAGACTGGATGGAGGTGCGGATCTGGCGCAATGGCCAGGAGCATTTTATCCGTTTTGAGAATGGCGACACGGTGCAGCCGCTGAAGCTGATCGGTCCGTCCAACCATCCCAACGGCACGGAAGTCACCTTCAAACCCTCCGCCGCTACCTTTACCCAAACGGAATTCGACTATGCGGTGTTCGAGCGCCGCTTGCGGGAATTGGCGTTTCTGAACTCAGGTCTCGCCATCGTGCTGCGGGACGAGCGGCATCAGCCCCTCCAGGAAAACGAGTTCCATTATGACGGCGGAGTCAAAGAGTTCTGCCGTTGGCTGGACCGCGCCAAATCCTCCCTGCTGCCAGAGCCCATCATGGCGATGTCCGAGGTGAAGGAAAATGGGATCAAAGTGGAGTTCGCCTGCACCTGGAACGATTCCTACCATGAGACGATGCTCTGCTTCACCAACAACATCCCGCAGCGCGACGGCGGCACGCATCTGGCCGGGTTCCGCGGGGCGCTGACACGTGTGGTGAGCGCTTATGCGAAGAAAATGGGCGGCAAGAAGGATAACGCCGACATCTCTGGCGAGGATATGCGCGAGGGGCTGACCGCCGTGCTGTCCGTAAAGGTACCGGATCCAAAATTCTCTTCACAGACCAAGGATAAGCTGATCTCCTCTGAGGTGCAGCCGGTGGTGCAGGCCGCCGTGGCGGATGCGCTGAGCCATTGGTTCGAGACGCACCCGAAGGAAGCGAAGAATATCGTCCAGAAGGTCATTGACGCCGCCGCCGCTCGCGAGGCGGCGCGTAAGGCCCGTGAACTCACCCGCCGCAAGGGGGTGCTGGATATTTCCTCGCTGCCCGGCAAGCTGGCGGATTGCCAGGAGCGTGATCCGGCGAAGTCCGAACTATTCCTTGTTGAGGGTGACAGCGCCGGTGGCTCCGCGAAGCAGGGGCGCGACCGGAAATATCAGGCGATTTTGCCGCTGAAGGGTAAAATCCTGAATGTGGAGCGCGCGCGCTTCGACAAGATGCTGAGCAGCGCGGAAGTTGGCACGCTGATCACGGCGCTGGGAGCGGGCATTGGCCGCGCGGATTCGGAGCAAGGGGGCTTCGACCCCGCCAAGTTGCGTTACCACCGCATCGTCATCATGACGGACGCGGATGTGGACGGCTCGCATATCCGCACGCTGTTACTCACCTTCTTCTACCGGCAGATGCCTCAGCTTATTGAGCAAGGTTATCTCTACATCGCCCAGCCGCCGCTTTACCGCGCCAAGCGCGGCAATGATCAGCGTTATCTGAAAGATGACGCGGCGCTGGAAACCTTCTTGCTTGACCGCGCGCTAGGCGACTCGGTGCTAACCAATGAGGCTCTGTCCCTCTCGGGGGATGAGCTACGTGAGGCGGCGGTGTGGATCGGCCAGTTGGTGCATCGCTTGCGGGCCATGGAGAACACGCTGCCCCAGGCTTATCTAGAGCAGATTGCAATTGCTGGGCTGCTGTCTCCGGCTGCGCTGAACGATGTGGCGAAGGATGCAGCCCTGGCGGCGCGGTTGAACGCGATCTCTCAGCCCACCGAGCGCGGTTGGGTGGTGACCTCTAACGAGGAGGGGGTAAAAATTGGCCGGACCGTGCGCGGCGTGGCCGAGCATTACACCCTTGAAGCCGTCGTGCTACGTACCGCCGAGGCGCGGTATCTGGCTGAACGGGCTGAGCGGATGGCTGAGTTGTTCACGCAGGGTGCCACACTTGCCATTGATGGTGGACTTGCCAAACCCGTGCATGGTCCGGCGGCCATGTGGGATGCATTGCTGGCCCATGGCCGCAAGGGGCTGGTAATCAGCCGCTTTAAAGGGTTGGGCGAGATGAACCCGGAAGAGCTATGGGCAACAACACTCGACCCGCAGGCACGCCGCTTGCTGCAGGTGAAAATTTCCGATGCGGAAGGAACAGACCAGATTTTCTCGACATTGATGGGCGATATTGTTGAGCCGCGCCGCGAGTTTATTGTGAATAACGCGCTCAAGGTAGCAAATCTCGATACTTAATGCCGTAAAGTTTTTGCACTTTAAAAAAGGCGTCTCTTTTCAAAAAGAGACGCCTTTTTTATGTTTGAAGATCTGTGCGAAGTATTATGGCGCCTCAGTACATATGCTGACCGCCATTGATAGAGATTGTGGAACCGGTCACGAAATCCGCTTCGTCAGCCGTCAGGAAGAGTACTCCGCGCGCGATATCTTCCGCTTTTCCCAGGCGGCCACGGGGAATTTTCGCAATGATCTTTTCCAGAACGTCAGGCGGAACGGCGCGCACCATGTCCGTATCCACATAGCCGGGCGCGATGGCGTTAACGGTAACACCGTAACGGGCACCTTCCTGTGCCAGGGCCTTAGTGAAACCATGAATACCGGACTTCGCGGCAGCATAATTCACCTGACCATATTGCCCGGCTTGGCCGTTAATAGAGCCGATATTCACGATACGCCCAAACTTCGCAGCTTTCATACCATCGAACGTGGCCTTGCAAAGATTGAAGCAGGAGCCGAGATTGGTGTCGATCACCGCATCCCACATTTCGCGGGTCATCTTGCTGAGCACGGCATCGCGCGTGATGCCTGCATTATTCACGAGAACTTCGATGGCGCCATGCCGCGACGCAATATCGTTTACTGCGGCAACGGTTTCTTCGAAGCTCCCTGCATCAAACTTGATTGTTTCAATTCCGGTATCTTTTTGGAAGGCTTGCGCAGCCTCTGTATTTCCAGCGTAGCTGGCTACAACAAGCCGCCCTGATTTCTGCAGCGCGATGCTGATGGCAGCTCCGATACCGCGTGTTCCACCAGTGACTAATGCAACTCGAGCCATGTGGACCTCCTTTTTCTTTTTCCAGAGCCTAGACCATTTCCAATCCGGTGCAAGGGTTTAGGCTGCTGCATTTTAATGAAAAAGCGTACAAAAATACTTACTCGCAAGTAAGTAAAAGGATTCCCGCAGGCGGAACATGACGCAGATCAATTTGGTATCGTATCAGTGTGCGCCGGGCGGCGCCGGTCCGCTAACACGCCGGATGCACAGAGACGCCGCTAACGCCAGGAGCATGCCCAAGGCTAGCAAACCGAAGGCATCGCCGTACGCAAAATAATTGGCTTGCTGCCTTATGGTTTTGCCAAGCAGAATGATGGCCTGATGCCGCGCGTCGTTAGGGTCCGACATGCCATGCGCTTCGAAATAATGTTGCGTTGCATCAATTCTTGAGCGTGTGGCAGGCTCTAACAGGCTCACATGCTGGTTGATAATAAAGGAGTGAAATTTTTCACGGTTAGTGACGAAGGTTTCCACCGTGGCGATACCGACCGCACCGCCTAGATTGCGGAGCATGTTGAACAAGGCCGAGGCCGACCCGGCATCCACCGCCGCGATTCCCGCCGTGGCGATCATCGTGATAGGCGGGAAAACCATGGCTTGCCCCACAGCGCGGATCAGGTTGGGGATGAGCAATTGCGGGCCGCTATCATTGGGGCCAAGTTTCAGATTCATTATTAGACTGATGAAAAACAGCAGAAACCCTAAAGAGAGCAGGCGGCGGGGGTCGAAACGCTGCATCAGCCACGGCATGCAAGGAATAATGAGGAGCTGCGGCATTCCGATCCAGGCCATCACCTCACCGGACTGCCTAGCGCTGTAACCATGCGCCTCGGCCAGATAGAGCGGGATCAGATAAACCGCCGAGTAGAGCACAAAGCCCAGCATCACGTTGGAGATGGACGAAAAGCTGAAATTCCAGCGGCTGAACAGGTGCAAATTCACCAAGGGCGCCTTATTACCGGGGCGCAGTTCCTGGAAAAGAAAGATCCCGAGCGAGATCGCTGAAATCAAGGAGAGGCGGGTGATGAAGCTGGAACTGAACCAGTCATCCTTATTACCTTCCTCCAGCACTGTCTGCAGCGTGCCCAGCCCAACGGCCATGGTGAACACCCCCAGCCAGTCGCCGCGCAAGAACTGGTCCAGCCGCATTGGCGCGGGTGCCAACCCCCAGAACAAAGCGGGGAGCATAAACGCGCCAGGGACCAGATTGAGAAAGAAGATATAACGCCAGCCATAGGCATCGGTGATCCAGCCGCCGATCGTGGGGCCGATGGCCGGGGCGAAGGTGGCGGTAAGCGCGAACATGGCAAAGCCCATGGAGCGCGCCCGTGGCGGTAGCAAGATCATGACGCAGACCAGCGCCAGCGGGATCAGCACCCCGCCCGTGAAGCCCTGAATGGCCCGCAGTGCCACCATTTCCGGGAAGTTCGTGCTCAGCCCGCACGCCACGGAGAACAGCAGGAACAAAATGGTGTTGCCGATGAGATAACGCCGCAGCGAAAACACATTCATCAGCCAGCCCGAGAGCGGGATTACAATGATCTCGCCAATCAAATAGGCTGTCGAAATCCAGCCGCCATTATCCAGCCCGGTGCCGATGCCGCCTTGAATATCGGGCAGGGAGGTGTTCACCACCTGAATATTCAATACGGCCATGAACGCGCCAAGCAGGGCCCCGGCCACGGCGATTCTGTTTTTAAGAGGAATTGCCTCCGCGATGTTCTCGGTCATTTCCCGCTACGCGTGTCGATTTCCGGCTCCACTGACATGCCCGGCCGTAATTTGCCGACCTCCTGCGGTGTCAGGTCGATTAGGATCTTCACTGGCACGCGCTGCACGATCTTGGTGAAATTGCCGGTGGCATTGTCTGGCGGCAGTAAGGCGAATTCCTGTCCGGAAGCGGGGTAGATGCTGTCCACATGGCCGCGAACCTTGAGGTTGGGGAAGCCGTCCACATGGATCTTCACGCTTTGGCCCGGGCGGATATGGGTGATCTGCGTCTCCTTATAATTGGCCAGCACATAGACCTTGGAGAGCGGCACCACGGCCATGATCTGCGTGCCCGGTTGCAGGTAATCTCCCGTCGCCACGGTCTTGTTGCCCACCACGCCGTCAAACGGGGCGCGGATGGCGGTGTGTTCCAGGTTCAGCTGGGCTTGGGCCAGTTGGGCCTGGGCGCGGGTCACGGCGGCCTTGGCGCCCGCAAGCTGGGCGTTCAGCACGTCAACCTGGCGCTGCGCGGCTTGCTCGGTGGCCCGGTCGGCGGCCAGGTTGGCGCGGGCGGTGCGTAAATCCGTGTCAGCCTGATCGGCGCTCTGGACCGGGCTGGCACCCTTGGCGGACAGCGTGGCGTAACGGCGTTGATTTTGCTCGGCAAAAGTTAGCCGCGCCTTGTCACCTTCCACGGAGGCCATGGCAGCAGCGATCTTGGACGCCTGCAAGGAGAGCTGTGCTTGGTCATTGACCAGTTCAGCCTGGGCGCTGGCTAGCCCAGCCTGCGCTACCTTCACCGCATTTTCATAATCGCGCGGGTCAATCTGTACCAGCAGTTGGCCCTTGGTCACGGGCTCGTTCTCCAGCACCGCCACCTTGGTGACATAGCCACTGATCTTGGAGGCAACCAGGCTTGAGTCCGCGGCCAGATAAGCATCGTCCGTACTGACGAGATATTGGCCAATCAAAATATAATGGATCAGCCACCCACCGAGCGCTAGCACGGCAAAGACAAATCCGGCGCCAACCATAAGGCGGCGCCGGTTAGATTTTTTATAAGTATCCGACACTTAAAACGTCTTTCGAAATGCCGGAAGAGAGATAATCCCAGGTTTGTGAATTACAAGTCTGTCAGTTGTATCTCGCTTACAGCTTTTCGACCTGCGCGTATTCCAGGTCCACCGGGGTGGAGCGGCCGAAGATGGAGACGGAGACTTTCACGCGGCCTTTCTCCTCGTCCACCTCTTCCACCACGCCGTTGAAGCTGGTGAAGGGGCCGTCGGCCACGCGCACCTGCTCGCCCACCTCGAACACAACGGCCGGACGGCGCTGCTCGGTGCCTTCCTCCTGCTGCTTCATGATGCGCTCGGCTTCGGCGTTGGTGATCGGGCTTGGCTTGTTACGGCTGCCCAGGAACCCGGTGACGCGCGGTATATCCTTCACCAAATGCCAAGTGTCATCGGTCATATCCATGTGGATCAGGATATAGCCGGGGAAGAATTTGCGTTCGGTGTTCACCTTCTGGGCGCGGCGCACCTCGGTGACTTCCTCGGCCGGTACCACGATATCGCCGATATGCTCGGCAAAGCCCTTCAGCTCAGCCTGCTCCTTGATCTGCTGGGCGATCTTCTTCTCGAAACCGGAATAGACATGCAGAACGTACCAGCGCTTGGCCATCGAAATTTCCTTAACCTCCAGCGCCGAACAGGGCGCGCATAGCAGCGCCGATGATCCCGTCAACCGCCAGGAAAAACAAAGAGGTGGCAACCACCATGGCGAGCACGATCCCGGTGAGCTGCACCGTTTCCTTGCCCTTTGGCCAAGTGACGCGCGACGCCTCGGTACGAACCTCGCGCGCGAATTTCAACACGTTGAACGCCAAGACGGACCAAACTCCAAAAACTGCGAACGTGCTGGGAAGGGATGGCAGGGGCGGAGGGTCTCGAACTCTCAACCTCCGGTTTTGGAGACCGGCGCTCTAACCAATTGAGCTACGCCCCTATCCGTACCAGCATGGAAAGCGCCTTCCACACTTTGCAGCACCGAATGTCAAGTCTCGGCACCTTTTTTGTGACCCGATCCCTTTAAAAAGAAACCAGGACCGTTGGAGCGGGTGACGGGAATCGAACCCGCACAGCCAGCTTGGAAGGCTGGGACTCTACCATTGAGCTACACCCGCGTACAACGCGCTGATCTCCGTTAAGCCTAATTACTCCCATGAGGCAAGAGGCGGATCATCAATGCGTCTGCCCGGCGAGAATCCGCCGCGCTGCCCGCTTGAGCGCCAGAAAGTCCGGGGTGGTGATCATGTCCCAATCACGGGGGCGGCCCAGCGTCACAGGCTCGTCCAGGCTGATTCGTCCTGGGCGCGCGCTCATCACCACCAGTCGGGAGCCAAGCATGATGGCTTCGTCGATGTCATGCGTCACGAAAATCACCGTGGCCTGGATGCGCTCCCAGAGCTCGGTCAGGAATTCCTGCATGGTTTCGCGAGTTTGCGCGTCCAGCGCGCCAAAGGGCTCGTCCATCAGCAACACGCGCGGATGCATCACCAGCGCCCGAGCAATGGCCACGCGCTGCTGCATCCCGCCGGAAAGCTCGTAAGGCCGGTGCTTTTCAAAGCCTTTCAGCCCGATCAGCTCAATCACCCGGTCCACCTCCCGCCAGGGCAGACTGGAGGAGCCGCGCATCCGCAAACCGAAGGCGATATTGTCCCGCAGGCTCAGCCATGGGTACAGGCCGGGCTTCTGGAACACCACCACCCGGTCCGGCCCAGGGCCGGTGACGGGCGTCCCATCCAGCAGGATTCGCCCCGTGCTGGGCGTCTCCAGCCCCGCGAGTATGTTCAGCAGGGTGGATTTGCCGCAGCCCGAGGCGCCGAGAATGGTCAGAAAACTGCCATCCTCGACACGCAGAGACAGTTCATCAAGCGCGCGCTGGCCGTTGAATGTCTTGGTAACGCCCTCGATTTCGATGGGCATACGTTACTTCAAAGCCTCTGCCGCGACGCGCGAATCGACAGCCTTCGCCGGATTCGCCAGCGGCGTCATGATGCGCCCGATCTTCAGCAGCACGGCGGCGGTGTTGGTCAGTGTCTTGGTGGTAGCGGAATCCGCCACGCCCGCACCGCTGCCCAGCACGTTCGGGCTGAGTTGGTCCTTGGCCGAGAAAATCTCATAGCCTTTCAACTCGGAGGCGGCGGTTTTCTCATCAATCCCGGCCTGCTTGGCCATGATGGCGAGCGCCTTGTCCGGGTGCTGCTTGGTGTAGGTCACCCCTTCATCCAGTGCCTTGACGAATTGCGCAGCCAACTGCGGATGTGCCTGTACCCAATGGGTGTTGGCGATGCAGACATTATAGGAGGACGCGTAGCGCGGCAGGTCCGCGTCGGTTGTCAGCACCTTCGCGCCCTCGGCCCGCAGCGCGTCAAAAACCGGGTCCCAGACGATGGCGGCGTCGATGGCCTTGGTCGTGTAGGCGACGCGCATCTCCGGCGGTGACATATTGACCTGCCGCACCGCCAAGAACGGCAGGCCGGCCTCCTGCAGGAAGGTCGCCAGCTCAAAGCTGGCCTGGGAGCCCTGCACTATGGCGATCTTCTTGCCCTTCAGGTCCGCGACGGAATTGATGCCTGCCCCTGGCCGCACCGCGATTCCGGCGGCGGATGTGTAGCGCTCCTGATTGTAGATAATCGCCAGCGGCAGCCCCTGGGAGATGGCCGCCACGAAAGGCGGAATACCCAGCCCGCACATGAATTGCAGGCTGTTAGAGGCTAGCGCGCTCATAGCCGCCGGGCCCGAATCGAAGAATTTCATGGTCACATTGGCGTCTATATCCTTCTGGAACAACCCTTGACCTTGCGTGACCATGTAAGGATCAGCGCCGTTATTTTCATAGCCGATCACAATATTCGGCTTACCCGCGAAGGCGGGAAGGGTGGTTGCGGCCACGGCGCTGACACCCAGCAATCCGGCCCGGAGAAATTTCTTCAGCATGATGCCCCCTTGTTATTTGACGTCATTGCCGCCCGCGCCAGGGCACGGTGCGGTTTTCCACGAGCCGGATCGCCAGCTCCATTGCATAGCCAAGAATGCCAATGACAATGATCCCCGCGATCACAACTGCCACCTGCAACGCCTGCCCGGCATATTGCACCAGCCAGCCCAACCCCTGGTCCGCGGCAATCAACTCGGCCGCTACCAGGCAGGTCCAGGCGACGCCGATTCCCACCCGCGCGGCGGTGAAAATCTCCGGTAAGGCGGAGGGCAGGATCACATGACGGAAAATCTGCCGCTCACTGGCCCCCAGCGTGCGTGCCACGGCTAGCCGTAAAGGCGGTGTGGCCTTCACACCCGAGATAGTGCCGATGATGATGACCGGAATTGTACCTACTAGAATCAACAGGATTTTTGGCAGTTCCCCAATGCCAAACCATACCACCAGCAGCGGAATATAGGCCAAAGGCGGCACCGGGCGGATAAACTGCAAGAACGGATCGACAATGCGGAAGATAAGGGGTACCCGAGCCATCAACAGCCCCAAGGGCACGCCAATGATAATTGCCCCCAGAAAGCCGATGACCACGCGCAGTGAACTAATGCCGATATCCGTCCAGATTGTATGCCCGCCATAACCGCGCGTGAACAAAATCACGAATGCCCGCCAAACAGCCTTTGGTGGCGGCAAGGCGATGGGAGGGAAAAGCTGGAGAATGGAAACAATTTCCCACAGCCCGATCGCCGCCAGCAGCACCAGGCTAGTGGTTAGCCAGCTTGCATGCTTCAATCCGCGTCCGTGTGGGTATGGATCAGCCTCGGCCACGGGCCGTACCAATTTTGCCAACATTAAAATCGAAGGAAAGGCGACGTCCTGACTTCACGCACATTGGCCTACATTTCCCGGAAATCCCAGGGGGGTTCAAGGCCTAATAGAGAAAAACGAGGCCATGCATACCATTCTGCCTTATTTTCCACGAAGGGGGCGAGCGGTTCTGCGCGGGTGGTCAGCGGGTGAAGGCATTCAGGCCGGTTTCGTCGAAGAAGCCGCATGTCAGCTTGTGCGGCGGCGTGCCGGAGAAGCTAACCTTGAAGGCCGAGCCGGGGGGCGCGCTTTCATTGTCGGGATGGATGACAAAATCATCGCCGTCCCAATGGGGGCATTTCAGCGTCACCTTGCCGGGTCCGGCGGTCAGCACCAGCCCGTCGGCTGTTTCCGTCACGCTCAGGGGGCCATAATAAGGGTTCTGATATGTTCCCGTGTAAGCAGAGAGGTTTTGCGGTGGTACGGGGGAGGTAGGGGGTGTTTTGCCAGCTAGGGTGCCTTCCGGCGCTGTTATTTGCGAGAAAATCGGCGCCAGGAAGGCCACCCAGTCCTTTTTCGCCTGGCCAAACTGCACATAATCCAGGAAGGTCAGGCCGATCGCCTCGGCCACACCCACGGGCCAGGCGTTGGTCAACACCACAATGCCGATATTCAACTCCGGCAGCATCATGACATTGGTGGCCGCACCCAGCACGAACGCGCCAGAATGGCTAAGCATCTTATAACCGCCATCGCTGGTGCCGACATTGAAGCCAAACCCGTAATAGCTGGCTGGCTGGCCATCCTGTGCGGGGCGCATCAGCATTTGGGGGGAAAGGGCGGGGGTAAGTGCTTCTTCTGAGACCAACTGTTGTCCCTGATAACGCCCCATGCCCAGAATCAACGACATCCATCTCGCCATGTCGTTCACGCTGGAACTGGCGCCGCCAGCGGGCGCCTGCACCTGCGGGTTGCGGACCGGCCCCGGCACAAACCGGCCATTTTCCTGCACATGCCCAGCGGCACGATTATTCATGGCGATGAAGGTCCGGAAATCAGAGGTCGTGCGGTGCATGCCCAGCGGGCGATAAAGGGCGCTTTCACACAGGCTAGACCAATCCTTGCCTGCCTTGTCGGACACACCCTGCGCGGCGGCGGTAATGCCCATATTGGTGTAGTGGTATTTTTTCCGGACCCCATCGAGCGGCACCAGCCGCAGCCGATGGAGAATTTCCGTGCGATCATAGCCCAGATCTTCCAGCACATCCCCCGCATGGTCCGGCAAACCGGAGCGGTGAGCGTACAGATCCGCGATGGTTAGTTCACGCGTGGCTTCGGGGCTGGATAGGGCGAACCAGGGCAGCAGGTGCTGCATCCGACTGTTCCATGCAACGCTGTCGATCCCCACCTGATGCGCCACCACAGTCGCGCCCAGCGGCTTGGAGATGGAGGCAAGCTGAAACACGGTATCCGCATCAACCGCATCGGCTGCGCCTATTTTGTTTACGCCATAACCCTTGGCAAACAGCATCTGCTCGCCTTGCACCACGGCAACGGCAATGCCCGGAATCCGGGAGCTTTTCATCAGGCTTTGCGTCAGGACATCAGTGGCGGCGATGGCTTTGTCGAGCCTGGCCGGGTCAACGCTCTTAGCCGCGGAAGCCCGGGCGCCGAGAGGCAGCCCCACCGCGCCGCAAAGCGAGGCTGTCAACAAAGGCCGGCGGGAAATAAGGGCAGGTGCCATCTTGAACCTCCGGTACATTTCTGTTCGCCATTATGGCTGTTCATGAAATGCTACCGGAGGACGTTACGCTTGTTAAGAAGAACCAGTCGCTTTTCGGCCTGTTGCGCTCAGGCGCGCATCGTGCCCGTGTCGATAAAACGCTGATGCCAGGACAGGGCCTCGCCCGGCAGGCAGGGCGATTGCTGGCCGTAGGAATGCTCCCGTGCCCGGTTATAATAATCGCGGAGCATTGGCTTGTAGTCTGGGTGCGCGCAATTCTCGATGATCAGTTGGGCGCGTTGCTTGGGTGAAAGTCCGCGCAAATCCGCCAGCCCCTGCTCCGTCACAATTACCTGCACGTCCTGGGTGATATGGTCCACATGCGCCGCCAGCGGTACGATTGAGGAGATGGCGCCATCCTTGGCCGTGGACGGGGTCATGAAGATCGACACATAAGCATTACGCGCGAAATCACCCGAGCCGCCAATGCCGGTCTGGATACGTGAGCCCATGATTTGAGTGGAGTTCACGTTGCCGTAAATATCTGCTTCGATCAGCCCGTTCATGGCAATGCAGCCCAGACGTCGCACCAACTCCGGATGGTTCGAGATTTCCTGCGGCCGCAGGATCATATGTTTGCGGTATTCCGCCATGTTGTTGTTCATCCGCTCCGCCGCGCTGGGGGAGAGCGAGAAGGCGGTGGCCGAGGCCAAGCGCAGCTTGCCGCTGTCCAGCATATCCAGCATCCCGTCCTGAATCACCTCGGTATAAGCGGTGAGGTTCTCGAAGCGGGATTCGTTCAGTCCGGACAGCACCGCATTGGCGATGTTGCCCACCCCGGACTGGATGGGCAGCAAATGCTCCGGCAGCCGCCCCATCTTCACTTCATGCTCCAGGAACTCGATGAGATGCCCGGCAATGGCATAGGCCGTGCCGTCAGGCTTGGCGAAGGGCAAGTTGCGGTCCGGCGAGTTGGTCTCTACCACCGCGATCACCTTGGAAGGGTCGCATTTAATGGTGGTCTGGCCGATCCGGTCGTCCGGGCGGATCAGTGGGATGGGCACGCGGTTGGGGGGCAGGGCGGTGCCGTAATAGATGTCATGCACCCCTTCCAGCGCCTCATTCTGCCAGTTATTCACTTCAAGAATAATCTTATCCGCGCGGTCAACCCAGGTTTTGGAGTTGCCGACGGAGGAGGAGGGGATGAGCGAACCATCCTCGGTGATGCCCACAACTTCAATCAACGCCACATCCAGCTTGCCGAGGAAGCCCTGCCACGCCATGGGCGCCACTTGGCTCAAATGCATGTCGAGATATTCCATCTCGCCCTTATTGATCTTTTCCCGCGCGACGGGGTCAGAATTGAAGGGCAGGCGGAATTCAATGCCGTCCGCCCTGGCCAGCGCGCCGTCCAACTCCGGCCCGGTGGAGGCGCCTGTCCAGATTTTCACCCGGAACGGATTACCCGCGTTGCGCGCTTCCTCAATTCGCTTGGCCAGTGCCTGCGGTACCGCCTTGGGGTAGCCTGAGCCGGTAAAGCCGCTCATCCCCACCGTGCAGCCAGGTGGAATAAGGGCCGCCGCTTCCTCGGCCTGCATGAGTTTTTCGCGCAAAGCTGCGGATCTGATACGAGTCATCTGTTGCCTCCTGGACGCCTTGTCGTGCCATGTATTTCTGCATGGTCACTGAATAGGAAAGCGGGTTTTTTCCAAGTGCCAGATTATTCCCGACGCTCAAATGTACGCCCGTCCTCCGTTGGGCGATGCTCATGGACTGGGTCAAATAAAGCTGTCCATTTCGGCCTTTCGCGTTGAACAGCCTGTTCTACAATAGGACATAATTTTTATCTAAGCATGTGCAGGCAGGGCCCCGAGCTGGGGAACAGGCAGGGTAAACCCTGGTAGATCAAAGCGCTGGATTGGATTCGGGAAGTCGAGTAAGAGGGAGGTGTTATTATACGATTTGTAATGTTTTGGTTTGGCTCTGAAATATCCAGTTTTTGAGACCGCAGGAGGCGGGGTGAACTTGTGCGTATGGCGTATCCTTAGCCGTTTTACCCAGGACAAGGAGGCCGCGACCGCAGTTGAGTTCGCCATTATTGGTAGCGTCTTTTTTCTCATTATTGCCGCCATTTTTATTCTGTCTCTGGATATGTATTGGCAGTTAACGCTGGATACGGCGTTGAACGCCGCCGTACGCGAGGTACAGATTGGCAAGGTAACCACCGGGACCGGCTTTGTTGATGCCGTTTGTCAGGAATTTACTCTGGTCGCGGGCAATGGCTGTACCAGTAAGCTGCAGTATTCCGTTCAGAGTGGCTCTTACTTTGGCAGTGCCAGTGACTCTTCCTCGATCATTGGTCAAGCGGGTGGGTTGACAGCGTCGGGCTTGTCGAAGCCGGCCAATTTTCCAACCATCACGCGTTCGTCAGCAGGGGCGCCGCAATTCGTGCTAATTCAGGTGGCGTTTCCTGTCCCGTTCAGCATGGACAGCGCGCTGAATGCAGTCGTGACGCAGAATGGTACGGATTACCTCTATTCAGCCGCGGCGACGGAGGTTGAGCCATGAGAAAACGCGGGCTTCTCAGCGACAGGCGCGGCACCGCAGCGGTTGAATTCGCGCTTATCTTCGGCCTGTTCCTGCTGCCGCTGTTTATTGGGCTAATTGAGGTTGTCACGCTGTACCGCGCGCAGGAGAAGCTGAATGCTTTTGTAAGCAATCTGGCTTTGATGGTTTCAATCGAGACGCCGGGCAGCGCCGTGAGCGGTGTTTATTCGCTTCCGGCCACGGGGGGGGGCGGTACGTCGCTGCAGGATGTCTGCAATGGCGCGGTTGCCGGGTTTAAACCCTACCCCGCGAATGGCTTAACCGTGCAAATTGCGAGTGTGACCATGCAAGCCGGGCCAAAGGGCCTGCCTGCCAGCAATTCCTCCTCCTCCTTTGTTTATAATGGCAGCAATCTTTATGATGAATGGGAGCAGGACTTCACGGTTTCTGGCAGTAATTGCGTTGCCAGTGGCGGCAGCGGTATCGGCGCGGCCGGCACCAGCAATAACGCGATTAATCTGATGACAAGCAACCCTCCCAGCACATCCGGTGGCGGGTCTGGTGGTCTGGTGCAGTATCCGTGCGATAATGGCATTATTGTCAAGGCGCAGATGAACTATCCTGGCCTTTTGGGGCTTATCATCAATCATACAATGGTCCTGACACAGTCAGCCTATATGCGATGGCGCTACGCCAGCACGATGAGCGAACTGCAATGCCCCACCTGCGCCGTTTCCAATAATAACAGTACAGCGCTTTATTCATCCGGAAATGGAAGCGTGACGCAAGCTTGCAACACCAACGATACAAGTGCCAAAAATTGAGGAGATGGTCCCCATGCTGACCAGACTTTTCAGGAGATTGTTCTCTGACCGTAAGGGCGCCACCGCAGTAACCGTGGCGATCATGCTGGTGCCGATGATGATTGCCGGTGTCTCGGCGATTGACATGGCCCGCATCGCGGCGGCCCGCACAGTATTGCAGTCGGCCGTCGACTCCGCCGCCATTTCCGGTGGCGGGGCATACAGCACGTCAGGCTCCAGCACGGCGGCGGTCAGCGCGGCACAAGCGACTTATGCCGGGTCCACGGCAACACTAGGTGCTATGACCATGCGTCTCACCCCAGGTACCGATAACAGCTTGGTCAGCGTGTATTGCCAAGCTAATGGAAACTCGACGTGCGGCAGCGTCGGTGCGGATACTACAGGTGCCTGCCCGTCTGCTTATCATTATTGCGTGGTCGTGAATGCTCAGCTTGAGTTAAGCAATCTTTTGCTGCGCTGGATTGTGCCGCAGACATTCCTCACGGTTAAAGCGGTGGATACGGTCGGCACCTCAACCTATACGGTGAACGCGGGCAGCTTCACTTCGAATGGGATTGGCGGCGCCATGGATCTGAGTAATATTTTGGCCTATGTGGTGCCGACATCCTCAACAGGCGCAAATGAGTTCAGCACCGTGCCCGCGGCAAACTCGGCCTGCACCACCGGTGTTATTTCCTACGAGACTTCAAAAACCAGTGTGCCAGCCGGAACAGGATGTAATTTCGCTCTGATCGGCAGTTCAACGGGCGGGTCTGAATCCGGCACTCTGACGTTTTCGGCGGGGCAATACATCTCCTTTGCTTTCGCTAACCTAACCGGTGGCACTTACTCTTTCGGGGGAGATGGGGGAGTTCTTTATTATGATAATATAACGGTTAATGGTACGACCTATTCAAATGGCGCTTGTGCAACCGTCTCATATCAATATTATTATTATTGGGGTGAAGAGTATCGGAAAAAGATATACTCAATAAGCAATTTGTCCAAAGCTACTTGCCAAGAGAAAAACGGAACCTCATTATACGCGGAATGTCCGGCTCATAATCTTTATGGCAGTATCACCCAGGGGACCGGCGGATCTTTAACTTATAATGGAGCGACCGCCGATGACTCACTGAATATTTACTCCTCCTCCTACGAAATGTTGGGCTATCCGCCGACTTACGACACGAACCATGTCCTTCCGACATTTACGGCAACAACCTCCGAATATATAGGTTATGGGTCCTATTCGGTTTCCACCCAATGTCCACGCTGGCCGACAACGGCTGCCGCGGCATTGACGGATGGCGATAGCAGCCAAGTGCCTTACGACACGAATATCAACGCCTATGCGACCTATTATCCGGGAAAGACCGTTACGGACAGCCGTGGAACCTCTATTTATCCGCCTGCCTTGCAGAGTGCCTGTTCCCCTGCCGCATCTTATCCATCGTCTGGTAATCAGGTTTATTCCAACGCATGGTGGGGGTGGAGCGCGCCAAATCCGCAGTCAACCACAACAATCTATTATCAGAACAGTTACCCAGCTAGTTCTTCTTTCTGTTCAAACCAGCCAACCACCAGTGCAGGAAGCTATGACCCGGCTTATAACAATTGCGCGCTGGTGATTCAGCCGTTGGGGAATGCCGTGCCAACATTGACCTCTGGTGAGGTGATGCAGCCTGATTATTACCTTGTGGTCAGAGCCACCAATAACGCCACGGCGCCTATCGTGCTACTTGATCCGATCTACGACAATCAGAACGGCACATCCTCCGGCACCAGTTTTGCGGATATTTACCCAGGTGTGGCGACGCAGCATTTGGGAGGATATGATTCAAATATATCCGTAAACTACACTTATAATAAAGACGGCAGTTTGGCTTCAGCTGCCGTGACGGACAAGGATTCCTCTGGATATTATCCAACCTATGATGCTTCAACAGGATACCCTTTCTATCGTATTACCAAAGGGCAATATGCCGGGGATTATGTGTTTATCGAACGTCCGTCGCAGAGCGATTCCGGCACACAGTCTTATGACAAGGATCTGCCACCGGAAACTTCGCTGCGCTGCTACAATCCGCAACAAAACGGCTATTCTTCCAGCACGTTCAGTGTAAGCAATAACAATAATGGCAGCCCTATCGACCCTCTCGCCAATCCAGAGCTTGGCGCAATTGATTGCAGCCTGAACCCGAACGGCTCTTTCGCCCTTTATTGGAACGACATGGGCGGCGCTCAGAGCGATAATATTATCTACCGGAACGCCGCGTTCGTCTTTACCTGCCCGACGCCGACCTACACGTCAGGTGCGGCGGCGCCATCAACATTAAGTGGATGAGAATAGTGGCCCCGGCCATGTGCCAGGGCCATTTCTGGTGCGGACGGCCGGAATCGAACCGGCACGGAGTTGCCCCCAACGGATTTTAAGTCCGTTGCGTCTACCAGTTTCGCCACGCCCGCATAGCGCCTGTTTAACGGTTCTGGCGCTTTGGTCAAATAGGTAATAACGCCAAGGTTGACGCCTTATGGTTTCACTTGGCAGCAGAGGGCTTCATGCCCCGCCGTAAGCCGCCCAAGCCTGTTCTGCCCCGCCGCCTTGGTGATGCCTGGCGGGTTGCGCGCTTGGCCATTATGTCGGCCATTTGGGGCGCGGTGGCGGTTGGGCTGGTGGTCTTGTGGTTTACCTGGGATATGCCGAATCCGGCCCATGCCATCACCCAGGCCCGTCGCCCCGCGATCAAGCTGCTCGACCCCGCGGGGCGCCTGGTGGCGCGGTTTGGGGATGTCTCGGGCCGAGTCGTACTGCCATCCGCCTTGCCATCTTATGTGCCGGCCGCCTTCATCGCCATTGAGGACCGGCGGTTTTACCAGCATGGCCCGTTCGACATGCAGGGGATCCTCCGCGCCTTGGTGTCTGATATCTGGCATCGTCGGGTGGTGCAGGGCGGCTCAACCCTTACGCAGCAGGTCGCCAAGACCTTGTTTCTGGACAATCGGCGTACATTCCGCCGCAAGATCCAGGAGGCGTTTCTGGCCGTCTGGCTCTGGCGCCATTATAGCCGGAGCCAGATTCTTGGTATTTATCTCAACCGCGTTTATCTGGGCGGCGGCGCCTATGGTATCGATGCCGCCGCCCGGCTCTATTTCAATGAACCTGCGGAGCGCCTCAGCTTGGCCCAGGCAGCTATCCTTGCAGGGTTGCCAAAGGCGCCTTCCAGCCTCAACCCGCTGGCCAACTCCCAGGCCGCCGCCAACCGCGCCGCGCTAGTTCTGGATGCCATGGTTGCAACAGGCGTCATCTCTCCAGAACAGGAAAACGAGGCCGCTGCCCATTTGGATGACGCGGCCTCGCCCGTCTTTCGCTCCTCTTGGTTCGCGCTTTGGACGATGCAACTCATGGCAGGGCGGATTTCCGAGGGGGAGGATGTCAGCTTCACCACCACGATGAATCCCGGCCTGCAAACCGCCACCCAGGCGGCGCTTGATGCAGCCATTACCGAGCATGGCGCGCAATATCACGTCTCCCAAGGCGCAGTGGTGGTGCTGGATGCTCACACCGGTGCGGTGCGTGCCTTGGTGGGGGGAGTTGGAGATCGCGAAGGCTATAACCGGGCCGTTCTGGCCCGGCGCCAGACCGGCTCGGCCATTAAGCCCATCGTCTGGCTGGCCGGGCTGATGGCGGGCATGTCCCCCAACAGCTCGGTCCTGGATGCCCCGCTGGATATTCATGGCTACCGTCCCCGTGATTATGAGCGGTCTTACCGTGGCGAGGTCAGCATGGCCGAGGCGTTGGCGGATTCGATGAACACTGTTGCGATTCGCATTCTGCTGCGTGCGGGCGGGCCGCGCCGGGTGATCGCGGTGGCGCGCTCTTTGGGGCTTGATGACCATTTCCCCGATGATGCCACCATGGCGCTGGGCACCGGCACGGTGGGTGTACTGCAACTGGCCGCGGCCTATGCCGCCTTTTTCAATGGCGGGGAGCGTGTCACCCCTTATTGTGTCACCGCCATCAATGATGTGCCGTTTCATAGCCCTGCACCGGTCCATGTGGTCCCTGCGAGGGATGCTTGGGCGGTGGCGGGCATGATGCGTCAGGTCGTGCTTTCCGGCACGGGCCGGGCGGCGTTTATCTCCGGGGTGTACACGGCCGGTAAAACCGGCACCACGCAGGATTACCGTGACGGCTGGTTTGTCGGCTATGCCAGGGGCGATATCATTGCCGTGTGGCTTGGCAATGACAATAACAGCCCTGGCCAGCAGCTGCTGGGCGGCACATTGCCCGCAGAGATTTTTAAGGAAGTCGCCGAGGCGCTGTAATCAGGCCGTGGCCGTGCCGTCCTTTTCATCCAGATCGCTCTTATCCGTCTCGAACAGATCCTGAAGTTCCTTCGTTGCCTCCTGTGCGGTTTGGATCAGCTTGGTTTCGTCACTGCCGATGTCGTAGCTTTCATGCAGTAGGCGGTCGTCATGTTTGCGGAATATCTCAATCGCCCGCTTGGCGCGGGCTTCCGGTATCTCCAGCGCCTCCATGATGATTTCCGTCATACGCAAGGAGGAGAAAAAGGTTTCTCTGACAAATAGGTCCACCCCGGCGGACATCAACAGATGCACATGGCGCCTGTTACGCGCTCGCGCCACAACCTTCACATGCGGAAATTTCCGCCGCACCATTTCCGCAACCGCCACGCAGCCTTCAAAATCATCTAGCGCGATCACCAGAACTTTCGCGTTCTCAAGTCCGGCGGCGCGCATAAGCTCCTCGCGCGTGGGGTCGCCGTAAAATACCTGCACCCCGAAGCGGCGAATAAAATCCACCTGAGCGGCGCTGCGGTCCAAGGCGGTGAAGTTGATTTTCTGCATGGCGAGAATACGACCGATAATCTGCCCCATCCGTCCGAACCCGCAAATGATAACCGGCGCGGCCTCCACGGTCTCCAATTTGTCGAAGGGGCGGGATTTCTTGGTCTCCAGCTTGTGCATCACGAAACGCTCTGACAGCGAGAGCAAAATTGGTGCGACCATCATTGAAAGCGCGATCACCAGCGTGGCCTTCGCCGCCAGATGCTTATCCAGCGTGCCTTCCGCCACAGCTGTGGTGAACAGTACGAAACCAAACTCACTGCCCTCTGACAGCACCAGGGAAAACCGCAGCGCGGCCCCGGTCAGGCGGCGGCGCACATAGCTCACCGCAAAGGCAATCCCCGTCTTCAGTGCCACCAGCCCAAGCACCGGCGCCAGAATTTCCAGCGGCTTGTGTACCAACAGGCCAAGATCGGCCGACATGCCCACAGAGATGAAGAAAAACCCGAGCAAAAGCCCCTCGAACGGCTCGATATCCGCCTGTACCTCATGCCGGTAATCGGAATCAGAGACCATCACCCCCGCCATGAACGCGCCAAGCGAAGGGGATAGCCCTGCCCAATGCGCCAAGGTCGCCGTGCCCACCACCAGCAGCAAAGCCGTGGCGGTGAACACTTCCGGCACTTTTGCGGCGGCCACCATGCGGAAAACATAAGGCACCAGCAGCGTGCCGCCGGCCAGAATGCCAACTACCACCGCCGCCCCGCGCGCCACGGCGTCCCAGGAGAATTGCGCCGTATCGCTGCCTGCCAGAATGGGCAGCAAGGCTAGGGCGGGAATCGCAGCCATATCCTGAAACAGCAGCACCGCGAAAGCATCGCGCCCCGGAATGGTGGGCAGCAAATTGCGTTCCGAGAGCAAGGGCAGCGCGATAGCGGTGGAAGACAGCGCCAGACCAATCCCCAGCACGGTGGCGTCCTCCATATTAACGCCAAACAGCACGAGCAGGCAGGCTATTATGAACGCCGTGGGCACCATCTGCCCCAGCCCCAGTCCGAACACGGCCTTGCGTAGCACCCACAAGCGATGAGGGCGCAATTCCAGCCCGATTAGAAACAGCAGCATGGTAACGCCAAACTCGGCCACATCGCTTATTTCGTTAACATTGGTGACCAGACCAAGCACAGAGGGCCCAATGACCACCCCGGCGGCGAGATAACCCAGGATGCTCCCCAGCCCCGCATAGCGGGACAAGGGCACGGCAAGCACAATGGCGGCGAGGAGGATCAGCAACGTTAAGAGCATGTCTGCTCCTTATATGAAAAACGCTGCCTGCGTGTTAAAAATCAAACATTGTAAGCATTTAGCGGTGCAGGTTCCGCTGCGCCGGAACCTACAAGACTCAGCGTCAGCCTTACCGCCCCATCGCTGCCAGCATGAAGCGCTGCTTCAGGCGCGGCATCCGTTCCACCGCCGCCAGCCCCAAATCCCGTGCCAGCCTTACGGGTGGGAAGTTGGTTGAGAACAGCCGGTCCAGCGCATCCATGCCCAGCAGCATGGCCATATTCACCGGGCGCTGCCGGGCTTGATAAGCGCGCAGAACAGAATCAGCGCCAGGGTCTTCCGCCTTACTGGCCAGATCCAGCAGCGCGGCGGCATCCCGCAGGCCTAAATTCAACCCTTGCCCCGCGATAGGGTGCACGCCATGCGCGGAATCCCCGGCCAGGGCCAGGCGGGTATCGTAATAACGCGACGCATACATGGCGTAGAGCGGGTAAAGCCAGCGCCGTCCCGCCAGGGTGAAGCTGCCCAGCCGGTTGCCAAGCCGTGCCGCCACCTGCCGTGCCAGGGCGGCATCGTCCATGCCGTAAAGCAGTTTGGCGTTGGCGTCGCTCTCAGTGAACACGAGGGCTGAGAGGTTAGGGGCCGCGGCGGTGCCGGTCATGGGCAGCACGGCAAACGGCCCACCGGGAAGAAAGTGCTCCAATGCCACACTATTGTGCGGCTTTTCATGCGCGATGGCGAAGATCACGCCGGTTTGATGGTAAGGCAAGCGCGTCACGCTAATGCCCGCTTGGTTACGCAAGGGGGATTGCCGCCCCTCCGCCGCCACTACCAGCTTGGACTCAAAGCGTTCATCTCCAACTTGAAGCACGGCACCATCCGCATTGCGTGTCACCACCGCCTCGGCTGGGGCGCGCACGATCACGTCAGAGTCCGCCAGCGCCGCGTTCAGCGCCACGCGGACGGAGCGCGCCTCGATAATCCACCCAAACGGGTCGTCCCCGACGGCCCGATGATCGAAATGAAGCTTGAGCGGGGAGGGGGCGCGGCCGGGCTTTCCGTCGGTCACGTCGATATCCAGAATCGGGCAGGGAGCGAAAGGCAAGCGCTCCCAAAGCCCAGCTTCCCGCAGGATGTCCTTGCATCCATGCGCGATGGCATAGGCCCGGCCATCGAAATCAGGGTGCTCCATTGGCTTGAGGTCGGCTTTATCAACCAATAGAACCTTGCGGCCCCGCGCCGCCAAGGCCAGCGCCAGCGTGCCGCCCACCGGGCCGGCGCCCACCACCGCGATCTCGCATGAAGTTGTCATGATGAAACCTTGCCAGAAAATTCCGAAGCCGGAAACTGTACAGCGGCGGGGGGGCAGATGACGGCGCGTTCATCCATTCCGCTATATGAAGAAAAAATGACCATGGTTTTGCCTAAAAAATGGGCTGGCTGTCGGTCCGCTTCTTGTCTTAGCCGCGCTCCGCTTTGCCTGAGCCGCCGGAACCTCCCGCCAACGAGATGAACATGAAGGCCCCCGCAAGACTGGCATGCTCCTTGCTGCGGAAGAGATTGCCTATCGCACTGAGCTTTCATGATCACGCGCTGCTGGCCTGTCCGGGCTCCGGGCCTTTCAAGGCAACGCATTGAGGAACGAGGACTTGATGACGAAAAGATCTCTTTTAGGCTTGCCCGTGGGCCTCGGCCTGGCAGCGGCCAGCTGCGCGCCCGCAATGGCGCAGACCGCCGCGCCGACCCTTAACTCGGGTGATACCGCCTGGATGCTGACCTCTTCCGCCATCGTGCTAATGATGACGGTGCCGGGTTTGGCGCTGTACTATGCGGGCCTGTTGCGGAAGAAGAACATGCTGGCCATGCTGATGCAGTGCTTCTTCACCACGGCGCTCGTCACCGTTCTGTGGTGTGTTGTCGGCTACAGCCTCGCCTTCACTGCGGGGAACCCGCTTTTTGGCGGTTTCTCACGCGTAATGCTGGAAGGCACTGGCCTCAATGGCCTGTCAGGCACAATCCCGGAGACCGTGTTTGCCTTCTTCCAGTGCACATTCGCTATTATTACCCCGGCGCTTATCCTGGGCGGGCCGGCTGATCGTCTGAAGTTCTCCTCCTCCATGGTGTTCATCGGCATTTGGCTGCTGCTGGTTTACTGCCCGATCGCGCACATGGTCTGGGGCCCGGGCGGATTCTTGGGCAATCTCGGCGTGCTTGACTTCGCGGGCGGCACCGTGGTGCACATCGACTCCGCCGTTCCCGGCCTGATCGCCGCCATCATGGTCGGCAAGCGCTCCGGCTATGGGCGTGAAAACATGGCGCCCGCTAATATGGGCTACGCAATGATCGGCGCCTCCATGCTGTGGGTTGGCTGGTTTGGGTTCAATGCCGGTTCCGCGCTGACCGCTGGCGGTCAGGCGGGTATGGCGGCCATCAACACCCAACTCGCCACCGCCGCCGCTGTACTATCCTGGACACTCGCTGAGTGGGCCGTGAAGGGGAAGCCGAGTCTGCTGGGGGCGATCTCCGGTGCGGTTGCGGGTCTGGTTGCCATTACCCCGGCCTGCGGCTTTGTTCCGGTCGGTGGTGCGCTGGTCATTGGCCTAGCGGCTGGCGTGGTCTGCTTCTGGGGCGTCACCGGCTTCAAGAATATGTTCGGCTATGACGATGCGCTGGACGTCTGGGGTGTACATGGCCTCGGTGGTATCCTGGGAGCGCTGCTCACCGGCGTGTTCGCGGTTTCCTCCGTGGGTGGCGCGGGCCATTCCGGCCTGATCGACGGCAATGCTGGTCAGGTGCTCATCCAGGCCGAGGGCGTTATCGTCACCATCGTGTACGACGCAGTCGTGAGCTACATTCTACTCAAGCTAATCGACATAACCATGGGTCTGCGCGTCTCCAAGGAAGAAGAGATCGAAGGTCTAGACATAAACCAGCATGGCGAGGTCATCTCACACGGCTGACACGCATCTTCGGTCACGTGTTGGTCCGCCCTCCCGGCCCCGCCGGGAGGGTTTTTCGTGTCCATCTCCGCCGCCATGATCTGGATCAATGGCTGTCACCGGGATCTTTGCTCTGCTTCCGCGTTCGAAAGGCGGAAAATGAGCGGCGAAACTGAAACAGCCTATGAAATTCTGGGGGGGGCGGCGGTTGTGCGGGCCCTGGCAGAACGTTTTTACGATATTATGGACAGCAACCCAGCCTATGCCGAGCTGCGCGCCATGCATATGCCGGATCTGAAGGCGGTCTGTGACTCCTTCACCGGGTTTCTGAGCGTTTGGCTGGGCGGCCCGCGGGATTGGCTGGACCAGCGTGGCAGCTTTTGCCTGATGTCCCGCCATGCAGGCATGGGCATCACCTCGGGAACCGCCGGACAATGGTTGGATGCCATGCGCGAGGCGATGGACGGGCTGGTGATGGACAAAGCTTTGCGTGTGAAGATGGATAACGCCTTCACCCGCCTTGCAGAAGCCATGGCATGGACCGCCAAAACCACCGCCGGCCCAGCCTGAACGCGGCCATTTCCTTGCCTCGCCGGGTTGATGCAAAGGAATTGTAGCATTATGCACGCGCCGATTAGCAAGGATTGGCGGGATCATGGCGAGCATTGCGGATAATTCAGGCAACGAAGCGGCGCTGAAGCGCCAGGCGGAAATTCTGGCCCAGCAGCCCAGCGAAGACCGGATGATGGCCAACGCCATCCGGGCGCTCGCAATTGACGCGGTGGAAGCCGCGAAGTCCGGCCATCCCGGCATGCCGATGGGCATGGCCGACGCCGCCACAGTGCTCTATCGTAAATTCCTGAAATTCGACGCTGCCGTGCCGGATTGGTGGGACCGCGACCGTTTCGTGCTCTCCGCTGGTCATGGCTCCATGCTGCTTTACGCGCTGCTGCATCTCACCGGCCATGAGGGGATGGGCATTGAGCAACTCAAGACCTTCCGCCAGTTGCATTCCCCCGCCGCCGGCCACCCGGAATATGGCGAGCACCCGGCCATTGAGATGACCACTGGCCCGCTCGGCCAGGGCTTTGCCACCTCCGTCGGCATGGCGCTGGCGGAGCGTATGCTGGCGGCCAAGTTCGGCAAGTCCCTGGTCGATCACCGGACCTGGGTGGTTGCGGGCGATGGCTGCTTGCAGGAAGGTGTCTCCCACGAAGCCGCCGCCCTGGCGGGCCACTTGAAGCTGAACAAGCTGACCGTGCTGTGGGATGACAACTCCATCTCCATCGACGGCGCCACCAGCGTTTCTACCTCAGAGGACACGCTGAAGCGCTTTGCCGCGTATGGCTGGGCCACCCGCCGCATCGACGGGCATAATTTCGAGGAGTTGGCCGCCGCTTTGGCCTTCGCCCAGAAATCATCCAAGCCCACCATCATTGCCTGCCGCACCGTCATTGGCTTCGGTGCTCCCACCAAGGCGGGCACGGCAGGTGTACACGGCGCCGCCCTTGGTGGGGCCGAGGCTGAGGCCGCCAAGAAAGCTCTGGGTTGGAACCACCTGCCCTTCGTGGTGCCGGAAGAAATTTACGCCCCCTGGCATGAGGCCGGGGCGCGTGGGGCTTCCACCCGCCGTGCTTGGCTGAAGCGTCTGGCCAAACACCCCATGCGCGCCGAGTTCGAGCGTGTGATGCAGGGCAAGCTGCCGGAAGGCTGGGCCGAGACGATGAGCGCCTACAAGGCCCAGCTTGCCGAGACCAAGCCCAAACTCGCCACCCGCCAGGCCAGCCAGAAGGCGCTGGAGGTGCTGGTGCCCGCCATTCCTGAGCTGGTTGGCGGCTCAGCGGATCTCACCGGCTCCAACCTTACCTTGGTGAAGGGCATGGCTGGCGTTGAGCCGGGCAATTATGCGGGCCGTTACATCTATTACGGCATTCGCGAGTTCGGCATGGCGGCGGCGATGAATGGCATCGCCCTGCATGGCGGCCTCATCCCTTATGGCGGCACGTTTTTCGTGTTCTCCGATTATATGCGCCCGGCCATCCGTCTGGCGGCGTTGATGGGTACCCGCGCCATCCATGTGCTAACCCATGACTCCATCGGCCTGGGTGAAGATGGTCCGACCCACCAGCCTGTCGAGCATCTGGCCTCACTGCGCGCCATGCCGAATGTGCTAGTGTTGCGCCCGAGTGATGCGATTGAAACCGCCGAGGCCTGGGAAGTCGCCATCAAGAATACCAAGGGCCCGAGCCTGCTGGTTCTCTCCCGCCAGGGTGTGCCCGCTTTGCGTGACGTGGCCAACGGCAATAAGACCGCCCGCGGCGCTTATGTGCTGGCTGAGGCCAACGGCCCCCGAGCCGCCACCATTATCGCCACCGGCACGGAAGTTTCCCTGGCGATGGCGGCGAAGAAGAAGCTTGCCGGACAAGGCGTTGAGGTAGCGGTGGTTTCCGCACCGTGCTTTGAGCTGTTCGCCCAGCAATCGTCCGAATATCAGAAAGAGGTTCTGGGCACCGCGCTGCGCATTGGCGTGGAAGCTGCGAGCGGCTTCGGCTGGGAGCGTTGGCTCGGGCCTGAAGGAATTTTCATCGGTATGACCGGGTTTGGTGCTAGCGCCCCGGCGGAAATTCTGTACGAACATTTCGGTATCACGGAAGCGGCGATCGTGGCCGCGGTAAAGCAAGAAGGAAACTGACTATGGCTGTGAAAATCGCGATCAACGGCTTCGGCCGTATCGGCCGCCTGGTTCTGCGCGCCCTCATTGAAAGCGGCCGTACGGATGTCGAGCCGGTGCTGATCAACGATCTGGGTTCGGTCTCCGACAATGCCCACATGTTCCGCTATGATTCCGTGCATGGCCGCTTCCCTGGTGAGGTCAAGGTAGAAGGCGATGCGCTCGTCATCACCCATAACGGCCGCACTTACGGCCCCATCAAGGTCACCGCTGAGCGCGACCCCTCCAAGGTGCCCCTGCAGGGCGTGGACGTGGCGATGGAATGCACCGGCTTGTTCACTAAGCGTGACGCCGCCGCCCAGCTGCTCTCCGCTGGTGCGCGCAAGGTGCTGGTTTCCGCGCCGGCTGACGGCGTGGACGCCACCATTGTGTTCGGTGTGAACCACAAGACGCTGACCAAGGACCACCAGATTATCTCCAACGCCTCCTGCACTACCAACTGCCTGGCGCCGGTCGCCAAGGTTCTGCAGGACAGCTTCGGGATCGAGCGTGGCTATATGGTCACCATTCACTCCTACACCGGCGACCAGCGCACCGTGGACACGCTGCATAAAGACCTGCACCGCGCACGCGCTGCCGCCTGCAACATCATCCCTACCTCCACCGGTGCGGCAAAAGCCGTTGGCCTGGTGCTGCCGGAGCTGAAGGGCAAGCTGGATGGTACCGCCATCCGCGTGCCGACCCCAAACGTGTCGCTCATCTCGCTGGACGTGGTGCTGAAGAAGCAGGCTTCCCCGGATGAGATCAACGCGGCGATGAAGGCGGCCTCCGAAGGTGAACTGAAGGGCATTCTCGGCTACTCCACCGAAAAGCTGGTCAGCTCGGACTTTAACCATGTCCCGGCCTCCTCCACATTCGATGCGCCGCAGACGACGGTGGTCGATGGCAGCCTGACCCGGGTTCTATCCTGGTACGACAATGAGTGGGGCTTCTCCAACCGCATGTCCGATACCGCCGCCTATTTTGGTGCGTTATGAGCCCCGCGCCGGAGATCAATCTGGCGAGCCGGACGCTCGATGATGTGAATGTCACGGGGCAGCGCGTGCTGCTCCGTGCCGACCTCAACGTCCCCGTCCGGGACGGAAAGGTGACGGACGCAACCCGTCTCGAACGCCTGATGCCGACCATCCGCGAGCTGTCCGAAAAGGGCGCCAAGGTGATCGTGCTTAGCCATTTCGACCGGCCGAAGGGCAAGGTCGTACCAGCGATGTCGCTCAAACCCATCGCGGAATCTCTGGGCCGCATCCTCGGCAAGCCGGTGGCTTTCTCGCCGGAATGTGTTGGTCCAGAAGCTGAACAAGCCGTTGCAGCTCTAAAGAACGGCGACGTGCTGGTTCTGGAAAACACCCGCTTCCACCCAGGAGAGGAAAAGAACGACCCGGAATTTGCCGCACAGCTTGCAAAGCTGGGTGACATCTTCGTGAACGACGCGTTCTCCGCTGCGCACCGTGCTCACGCCTCCACCGAGGGGGTGGCACGGCGTTTGCCGTCCTTCGCGGGGCGGCTAATGCAGGCTGAACTGCACGCGCTGGAAGCCGCGCTTGGCAACCCGCAGCGTCCGGTCGCGGCCATCGTCGCGGGTTCCAAGGTCTCCACCAAGCTCGACCTGCTGAACAACCTTGTCACCAAAGTAGATATTCTGGTGATCGGCGGCGCCATGGCCAATACCTTCCTGGCGGCACAGGGCTATTCGGTTGGCAAGTCCTTGCAGGAGCCTAACCTGCACGGCACTGCGCTGGAGATTCTCAAGAACGCCGCCGCCAAGGGCTGTGAGATCCTACTGCCGAAAGATGTCGTGGTGGCGGAGAAGTTCGAGGCTGACACCTCGACCCAGGTGGTCAATGTAGACGCCATCCCCGACAACGCCATGGCGTTGGATGTCGGGCCCGCGACGGTTGAGAACTTCATCAAGCGCCTGCCAGAGATCAAGACGATCATCTGGAACGGCCCGCTTGGCGCTTTCGAGACCAAGCCGTTCGATACCTCCACCAACACGCTCGCCCAGGCCATTGCCCAGGCTACGAAGGAAGGCAAGGTGATCTCGGTCGGCGGTGGCGGTGATACCGTCTCGGCCCTGAAACTGGCTGGCGTGCATCATGACATGACCTATATCTCTTCCGCTGGCGGCGCCTTCCTGGAATGGATGGAGGGCAAGATTCTCCCCGGCGTGGAAGCGCTGAGCAAAATCTTCTCCAATTACGGCTGAAGATAAATTCAGAATTTAGCGCCTTTGGCCGCCTTTCTCCAGAAAGGCGGCTTTTTTATGTCAGGGCTCCCAGATCGCAACTCATATTCCGGTATAGATGCCCAGCGTTTCCTGCTGATGGACAGTTGCACGGCGCAAGCCTAGTGGGAATTTCACCCGGTCACGGGTAAGTTTCGCGGTTTTTTCCTTCAATTTCTTAAATTTCAGGCTTTCGCATGAGCCAGTCCGTTGTCTCCGGCCCTTACGTTGCGCCCAAGGCACAGGCGCTGCTGCTTGTTTTGGGCGCAGTGATGCTGTGGGGATTCGCGCCTATCGGCAACCGTTATTTCATAGGCAATGGCAATCTGGCTATGCCCGGTGCCGCCTATATGGCTTTGCGTTACGGCATTGCGACAATCTGCTTTTTTCCAGGGCTTTTGGCGGCGATCAGGCGCTGGTCCATCCAGGACTGGTTGCGCGGCGCAGTTTGTGGGCTTACCGGCGTGGCCGCTTATAATCTGCTGGGCGGCATCGCCGGGCGGACTGTGTCCGCAGGCATGACTGGCCTTCTCAACGCCTCAGAATCGCTGATGATCCTGGTTGTGGCTTGCTTTATGGCAAGGCGGATACCCAACGGGCGTACGCTGATGGCGGCGATTCTGGGGCTGGCGGGTATTGTGCTACTGGCGAGCTCCGCCGGACCGGCGGAAGGCAATGTCAGTGGTATCCTGATGCTTTTGGGCGGCGCACTGGGCTGGGCGATCTATTGCGTGCTGATCCCGCCACTCATCAGCAAACATGGCGTGCTGCAAAGCTCAGCGGTGACCATGACCATCGGCACGCTGCCCTTGCTGCTTGCGGGTTGGCCGGACCTTGGCATCATGATCGCGAAAATGACGCACCAGGACTGGGAGCTTCTGGTGATGCTGGCCATTGGCTCCTCTGTTGTGGCGCTGCTGGCGTGGAACCAGGGCGTGGCGCTGCTGGGCGCGCAGACAGCCGGGTGGTTTCTGTATCTGCTGCCCTTGTTCAGCGCCCTGGGCGGCCGCCTGCTTTTGAACGAACCTCTAACCCTGGCCGAACTCGCGGGCGGCACAATGATTTTGGGATCGGTTTATTTCGCTCACAGGCATTAGCTTTTTTTGAAATTGTTAAGCCGGGGTTGTCATGCTCCGGCCATGCTGGATGATCTCTGGTCCCGCTGGCTCGCCAGTGGGCGCGACGGCGGTGACGCAAACGCAAAGGCCCGGGTTAACGCCCAGACCTCAACCTATGCGACCAAACTTCTTGACGCGCTGCCGCTCGCACCGGGCGCAGCGTTGCTGGATATTGGCAGCGGTGAAGGGCTGGTGGGCTTTGCCGCCTTGGCGCACGCGCCGGGGCTTCACGTCACCTTCACGGATCTCTCCGCGCCGCTTTTGGCAAAATGCGAAGTACGGGCTCAAATATTGGGTTTCGCCGGGCAGTGCGGCTTTGTTGCCTGTTCTGCCGCACGGCTCGCCGTGCCGTCAGCCAGCCAGGACGCGATAACCGCCCGCTCCGCTTTGGCCTATGAAGCGCACAAGCCCGCCGCCTTCGCGGAGATGTTGCGCGTGCTGCGGCCCGGTGGGCGATTTTCAATCGCTGAGCCTTTATTCCGTGAAGAGGCCCTTGCTGCCGCCGCCATGCGCGCGCGGCTGGCCGTTACCCCAGATCCGAATCTGGCTTTGCTGCATCGTTGGAAAGCTGCGCAATACCCAGACACGCCTGAAACCATCGCGGCACATCCGCTCACTAATTATGATGAGCGGGAATTGCTCCGAATGGCCCAGGCGGCGGGTTTTGAGGCGTTACAAATGGAACTCCACATCAGCCTCAAACCAGCTCCGCCCCGACAATGGGTAGCGTTTCTGGAAACCTCGCCGCACCCGCTGGCACCATCCCTGGGCGCGCTTTTAAAAACGCATTATTCCACTGCCGAGGCCATCATGCTTGAACGCGCCTTGCGCCCGTTCATTGAAGCCGGAGGCACGCCGCAAACGCAGCGAATGATTTATCTTTCCGGCGCGAAGCCGCTATCGTCCTCGTCCTCTTCATCCTGACGAGTTGGCAGTTTGTAGCGGTCATTCAGCCAGCAGCCGAGATCAATTTCCGCGCACCGACGGGAGCAGAAAGGTTTATGGTTACTTGCGGCGCATTTGCCGCAGATGGGGCATTTCATCCGTGTAAAATCTCATGCAAAGGAGGCCGGATTCGCCGACGGTTCACTTCGGCAAAGCCGAGATGTGATAGACCGAGCAGATTTGGAGCCAAAGGGTCCCGCCGCAAGGCGTCCCGCAAGGCTGGCAGAAGTTTTTGCCGCTGCCCTGCTTTCAGCCCGGCAAAATCAATCAACAACCCGCCCGACAAATTGCGCAGCACAATCTGCCGGCAGATTTCCGGGATAATCACCTGGTTCAACGCCATCGGGTTCATGTGGCTGGCGGCGGCGGCGTCCACATCCAGCAACGTGGCGGCAGGGGCGGAGGTAATATGCAGCCGCGCGCCATGGGGCAGGGGCGCGGACGGCTCGGCTAGCGCGGCGATTTCATCCTCCAGAACCGGATCAAACGCTTTTGCATGATAACGCATACGGCCTTCCAAAGCCGGGCGCAGTTCAGCCATCAATGCGTAATCGTCCAGAACAATCGTCTCGGCGGGAAATCGCGCAGCCAAGTCAAGCAACGGGCCTGGGCCGCGTGAGAGAAGCCCGGGCGCATCCCCGGCGTCGGTTTCGTCCCGCGTCAGCCGTGGCCCTTTGCCGCCTTGCGGGGCACGGGTAACGCGCGCGGTTATATATTGGCCAACGCTCAGCCCCTTGCCCCCCGCGCTATCGGGCAGAAAGCCAGTAAGCTCTGATCCCAGCGCCAGAAAGCAACCCGCCAGGGCTTTCTCCACGGCGTCCACCCGGCAGGTATAGAGGTCGCCCACACCATCCGGCGCGGTGCGGTTCCAGATATAAAATTCTGCCAGTTCGTCGCCATGCAGCAGGCCGATTCGAACTAGCGATTCGCGGACCGAGGCTGCAATCACCGCCAGCCCAGCCCGCGCAGTAACTTCATGGTTTCATGCAAGGGCAGCCCGACCACGCCGGAATAAGAGCCTGACAGATAATCGATAAAACTCGCCGCCAGCCCCTGAATGGCATAGCCGCCTGCTTTGCCTTGCCACTCGCCGCTGTCCAGATAAGTTTGCAACTGGGTATCATCGAGGCGCGCGAGCCCCACCGCTGAATCCACCACACGGCAGGCGATACGGCCATCCGGCGCACGCACAGCCACGGCGCTATGCACCTTATGGCGGCGTCCGGCGAGGAGGCGTAGATATGTCTCTGCCTCGGCGCGTGATTCGGTTTTGTGCAGCATACGCCGTCCAGCGGCGACAACAGTATCGGCCGCGATAACAAAAGCGCCGGAATTCGGGGTAAGTTTTTCCAATGCCATCCGTCGCGCGAAGACGCGGGGTAGCTCGCCTTTTTGGGGTGTCTCGTCGATCTTCGGGGCAGCGATTCGGCTAGGTTCGATGCCAATCTGCCGTAGCAGCGCCAACCGGCGCGGGCTGGCCGAAGCCAGAATTACTTGAAGCGGAATGTGATCCGGCCCTTGGTCAGGTCATACGGGGTCATTTCGACATTCACACGGTCACCTGCCAGAACGCGGATGCGGTTCTTGCGCATTTTGCCGCTGGTATGGGCGAGAATTTCATGGTCATTATCAAGCTTCACGCGGAACATGGCATTCGGCAGTAATTCCGTGACCATGCCAGTGAACTCGATCATATCTTCCTTAGACAAACACACCTCTGCCGTAAAAAATGAAAAATCCTGCGCCCAAATGGGCCGGGATTGTTTTGGCGTCAAGGCTTTCTGCCTTTTCCTGGTGCAGAAGTGTCCACCGAAACGGTTGGGTCGCCGTTTCTGCAACCCTAAGTTAATGAATTTGCGGGGAAAAATCGGATATGGTGGGCACAACAGGGATTGAACCTGTGACCCCCACCATGTCAAGGTGGTGCTCTACCGCTGAGCTATGTGCCCATATCCGTGAGTGGCCTATTAGCGGCGTTGGGAACAGGAGGCAAGAGCTTGGAAGGCAAGCTAGGGTCACCAGTGCGGCGTTTGCCGTATCTGGCAGGCCGTTTTTGGCGTAGGCGCGCAGCTTTTTGGGGCGGCGCCTTGTGTGTGGGGGCGGTTAGCGTGCTGTTTGCGCGCGCCTCGGACGGTGCGGAAAATATGTTTTTCCATTTTTCACACCGGTTCTGGTTGCTCCCGTTGATTATTACCCCGCTTGGATTCGTATTTTGCGCCTGGGCGGCGGGCAGTGTTTTTCCTGGATCGCAAGGCAGTGGTATTCCGCAGGCCATCGCCGCGCGGGAACTGCCGCGCGGAGTCGCCCGGCGACGTTTGCTTTCTGTGCGTATGTGCTTTGCAAAAATAGGGCTCACCGTGGTGGGGCTGATGTGCGGCGCATCCGTCGGGCGTGAGGGGCCAACTGTTCAGGTGGGGGCGGCGATCATGCTGCAAGTAGCGCGTCTGCGCGGTTTGCAGAATGAGCGCGGCCTTATCCTGGCTGGGTCCGCGGCGGGCATCGCGGCGGCGTTTAACGCGCCTCTGGCGGGGGTTGTGTTCGCCATTGAGGAAATGAGCCGCAGCTTTGAGGTCAAAACCAACGGTATTGTGCTGACCACGGTGATTATTGGCGGTCTCGTCTCATTGGGCCTCACCGGCAATTACACCTATTTCGGTACCAGCAACGCAGCGGTTTACGGCATGAATGGCTGGGTGCTGACGGCTTTTTGTGGCTCGGCTGGTGGGTTGCTGGGTGGGTTGTTTAGTCGCCTGATGCTGGACATCACCACTTGGGCCAAAGGTTGGATTGCCGGCAACCCAAGGGTCAGAAAATTCATTTATCCACTGATCTGCGGGGTGCTTGTGGCGCTTATCGGCATTTTCACTCAGGGCGACAGCTTCGGCACCGGTTACCAAACCGCCCGAGCAGCGGTGGAAGGGGTCACGCCACATTGGTATTTCTGGCCCGCGAAATTCGCCACCACGTTGATTACGGCGGTTTCTGGTATTCCGGGCGGTATTTTCGCACCATCCCTCTCTGTTGGGGCCGGGCTTGGCGCCTGGATCGCCGGTGCTGGCGGCAGTGCGACCAGTGTAGGCGCGCTACTGGGCATGGCGGGCTATTTCGCCGGGGTGGTGCAGGCGCCAATGACGGCCTTTGTCATCATTCTGGAAATGACCGGCAATACAGCTTCGGTCATTCCCTTAATGGTCGCCGCCATGCTGGGGCTGGGTGCCTCGCGCCTTGTTTGCCCGCGCCCGCTTTATCATGAGCTGGCCCATGGCTTTCTGCCGCAACATAAAGGTGGTCTGCGGCAACCAAGCCGTGAGGAACGCCGGGCTGAAAAGCCCGTCTCCCAAGCGGCCGCGGAGTAATGGCGGTTTCGCCCTGACTTGAGGCTCAGCGCTGATAAGCCGGGGCGGGGCGCCAATCCTGTAAGGATTGATACGCCGCGCGAGAGACCAGAATTGGCTGGCCCGCAGGGCAGGGGGCGTTGGCGGCTGTTGCGCCACCTGCCCAGCTCAGCACCATGCCATCCGGTCGTGTGGCCAGCACCGCGAAGCTGCCGCCCTGTGCGCGCAAAGCGGATTCTGACAAGGTACAGGCGGGGCCGGTCTGGCTCAGCACATTGCCCAGTAGCCGCGCCGTGACCTGCTCGGGCGGTGCAACGCTGTGACCGGAACCATTGCTGGGAATTGCCCCCGCCGGCACGGCCAAGCGGTCTCCCGGTACGGGAGTGCCGTTCACGAACTGCGCGCAGGTCAACAGCACGCCAAACACTATGCCTGCCAGCACATAGGAAACAGCCGGGGTACCGTAAGGCAGAATCCGCGGGTCCGGCTTGGGCGCGGTTATAACCTTTGCCTTTCCGCGCCGGGAATGGCGTGGCGGCTTGCTTTGTTTCTGAGGCAGATGTCCCGGCATTTTTTTACCTCTTTTGCCACCCATTTAAACTGTTTTTAGTCGGTTTGCGGAGGGGCGGAACGGCAGGGCAGCGTTGATTCGAAGCGGCAGCTCCGGGGGCACTATGCCGGGTTACGCATCTTCTACCAGCTCCACGCCCGGCACCAGTTTGGCGGCCTGGGCCAGACGGGGGGAGACGTTAAACCCACCCGGCAGCCGCATTTCCAACCGCCTGTCCGTGCTAGTTTTGGGCAACAGAATAATCTTGCCTTTGCCGCGCCCCTCTTGTTCAAGCAGCGCTTTAAGCGACCCCACGGCATCTTCGCGGTCCAGCCAGATTTTCAACCCTGCCCCGGCGTCGCGCGCGGCATCATCCAGCAATGTGATGTCGGATGCGGTAATACGCAGTGACTCCCCATCCATCTTTACATCCGCCGTCACCAGCAGGGCGGTGCCTTCCTCCAGCATTTCACGGGAGCGGTTGAGCACTTCCGAGAACAAAGTAACCTCGAAGCTGCCCTGAATATCGGAAAGCGTCAGCCACATCATGCGGCTGCCGGTACGGGTGATGCGCTCTTTTTTCGCCCCCACCGTTCCGGCCAGCTTCACCCGTGTGGCGCCGGCCTCGGCCTTACGTTGAATGGAGCCAGAAGTAATAACATCCAGCCGCTTCAATGCCTGGGCATACATATCCAGCGGATGCGCGGAGATATGAAACCCGATCGCCTCTGCCTCAAAGGTCAGCCGTTCACTCTCCGGCCAGTCCGGACCTTGCGGCACCCGGATCTTCTCCGGCTCGCCACCGCCAAACAGGCCAATCTGCCCGCTCGCGCGCTGGGCCTGTTCGGTCTGGGCCGTGCGCATGATCATTTCCGCCGCGCTGAACACACGCTTACGGTTTTCGTCCAAACACTCAAACGCCCCCGCCTTGGCTAGAATTTCGATCTGCGCGCGCGTCAGCGTTTTGGGGTCGATCCGCGCGGCGAAATCATCGATGGATCTGAACGGCGTATTGCCACGGGCTTTCACAAGCTCCTCCATTGCGCCCATGCCGATGCGCTTGATGCCGCCTAGCGCGAACCGGATGGCGTAGCTGCCATCCTCCTGCAATTCCACCTCGAAATCCGGCCCGGATTTATTCACATCCGGCGGCAGCACCTTGATGCCGTTTTTCATCGCATCCGCACGCAGCAGCGCCACTTTTTCGGTGTTCGCGATAGAGAGCGACATGCAGGCCGCGATAAACGCCACCGGATAATTCGCGCGCAGATAAGCTGTTTGGTAGGAAACCAGAGCGTAAGCGGCGGCGTGAGATTTGTTGAAGCCATAATCCGCGAACTTCGCCATAAGATCGAAAATCTCGTTGGCGCGTTCAGTGGTGAAGCCTTTTTTCGCCGCCCCTTCCAGGAAGATCTCGCGCTGCTTATCCATCTCCGCGCGGATCTTCTTACCCATGGCGCGGCGCAGCAGGTCAGCGCCCGCCAGCGTATAGCCCGCCATCACCTGAGCAATCTGCATCACCTGCTCCTGGTACACTATGATGCCATTGGTTTCTTCAAGAATATGATGAATGGCCGGGTCTGGCGCCTCCCACGGGGCGCCACGCTTACGGTCGCAATAATCAGGAATATTGGCCATCGGGCCTGGTCGGTTGAGCGCCTGGATCGCCACCAGATCCTCAAACCTGTCCGGCCGCATCTGCGCCAGAGCGCCACGGAAGGCGGCGGTTTCAAAGGTGAACACCCCAGCCGTATCCGCACGGCCGATCATGTCGTAAGTTTTCTTGTCATCCAGCGGGATTTTTGAAATATCCAGCTCCACGCTCTGCTGACGTAAAAATTTCAGCGCCCGGTCGATAATCGTGAGCGTGGTGAGACCAAGAAAGTCGAACTTCACCAGCCCGACCTGCTCGACATATTTCATTGAATATTGCGTGACGAGCAGTTCCGAGCGCGGATCTTTGTAAAGCGGCACCAGCTTCACCAGCTCACGGTCACCAATCACCACGCCCGCCGCATGGGTGGAGGCGTGGCGGTAAAGCCCTTCAATCTGCTGTGCGATTTCCAGAAGCCGCGCCAGCCCTTCATCGGAATCTCGCATGTCCTGAAGTTTCGGCTCGCCCTCGATGGCTTCTTTCAGGCTCACGGGCTTAGCCGGGTTATTCGGGATCAGTTCAGCGACTTTATTGACTTGCCCATAAGGCAGGCCCAGCACGCGGCCCACATCGCGCACCGCCGCGCGAGCCTGCAACTTACCAAAGGTGATGATCTGCGCTACCCGGTCCGCGCCATATTCACGCAGCACATAATTGATGACTTCATCACGCCGTTCCTGACAGAAATCGATATCGAAGTCCGGCATGGAGACACGTTCAGGATTTAAAAACCGCTCGAACAGCAGCGCATAGCGCAGTGGATTGAGATCGGTAATCCGCAGCGCCCAGGCCACAAGCGACCCAGCGCCCGAGCCACGGCCCGGCCCCACGGGAATCTGGTGATCCTTCGCCCACTGAATAAAATCCGCCACGATCAGGAAGTAGCCAGGAAACCCCATCTGAACGATGATCCCCAGCTCAAACCCTAGCCTTTCCCAGTAATCCTTCTGCGCGTCGCCCTCTATTCCGTCAAAGGCCAGCCGCGCGCGCAGTCCCTCTTCCGCCATGGCGCGCAAGGTTTCTTCTTCCGTGGCGCCTTCACGCACTTTCGGGCAGCGCGGCAGCAGCGGTTTGCGCGTGTTGGTCATCACCGTGCAGCTTCGCGCGATGGCGATGGTATTGTCGCATGCATCAGGCAGGTCCGCGAACAATTCTCGCATCACCGCGGCGGGTTTAAACCAATGTTCGGGTGTAACGTGCCGACGGTCTTTCTCGGCCAGCACACGTCCTTCCGCGATGCAGAGCAGCGCGTCATGCGCCTCATACATTTCACGTTTGGCGAAGAAACATTCATTGGTGGCCGCCAGCGGCAGATCGAACTCTTCCGCCAGCAGCAAAAAGCCCGGCTCCGTCGCAATCTCAACAGCCTCGCCATGGCGTTGCAGCTCAATAGCGATCCGCGACGGGAAGGCCGCCTTCATGGCGCTGAGACAGATTTTCGCCTCCTCCATCTGTCCTTCCGCCAGCAACCGCCCAACCGGCCCGTGTGCGCCGCCGGTCAGCAGAAATAGCCCATCCGCATGGTCGCACAGCTGTTGGAGGGTAATTTGCGGCTTTACCGCATCGCCGGAAAGGAAGGAGAGCGAGCTCAGCTTTTGCAGGTTGGCATAGCCCTCTTCAGTCTGGGCCAGCACCACCACATAGTCAGGTGGCAGATTCACTCCCTCGCGGGCCAGGCCAAGCTGGCAGCCGATAATCGGCTGTACGCCAGATTTGGTACAATATTGGGTAAATTCCAACGTACCGAACATATTGGAGGTGTCGGTAATCGCCACCGCCGGCATGTTCTCCGCCGCCGCCAAGGCGGCCAGCTTGTCGGCTTTAATCGCGCCTTCCGAGAGTGAGTAGGCGGAATGGACGCGCAAATGCACGAAATCAGCATGCGGCATGCGGGACTCCTTGGCAGAGTATCAGTTTGGACTGAGGCTTAGCTCAGTTCAAGCGGCGGATCATATTCCACCCCAGTGAAATACAGTCCTTCGGCCGGGGCGGTCTGCCCGGCGGCGGGACGGGATCTGGCGGCCAGAATCTTGGTGATCCGAGCCTCTGGCCAATGACCTTCGCCAACCATTTTCAGGCTGCCGATCATATTGCGTACTTGATGATGCAGGAAGGAGCGCGCTTTGGTCTCCATGATCACCTTCTCGCCCTCCCGCCGCACGGCGCAAAAATCCAGAGTCCGCATCGGGCTTTTGGCTTGGCAGGCGGAGGCGCGGAAGGAGGAGAAGTCATGATGCCCGAGCAAAAGCTGCGCGGCGCGGTGCATGGCCTGCTCGTCCAACTGCGCCTTCACATGCCAAACACGCTTGACCTCCAGCGTTGGCGGTTGCGGCCGGTTGAGAATCACATAGCGGTAAGAGCGCGCCTTGGCCGAGAAGCGCGCACTCCACCCCTCCGGCGCCGGGCCGCAGCGCAGCACCGCGATCGGGTGGGGCTTGAGGTGAAAATTCATCGCCTCGCGGATGCGGTAGGGGGTGAAATCCGGCAGTTCGATTTGCACTACCATCGCCAGCGCGTGAACCCCGGCATCCGTCCGACCGGCTGAGACAGCCTCGGTCACTTCTGCGCCGCCCCGAATCCGTGACGCCGCTTCCTCAATCACCTGTTGGATGGCCAGCCCGTGCTTCTGACGCTGCCAGCCCATGAAGGGCGTGCCGTTATACTCGATCTCTAAAGCCCAGAGCGTCAATAAAACCGCGCCCCCTCAGGCAGTTTATAGCCGCGTAGAAAATCCTCGGTGGACATGGCGGCCTTGCCCGCGCGTTGTAGCCGCGTGACGCGCAGCGCGCCCTCGCCGCAGGCAATGGTCAGCCCGCCCGGTAACAGTGTGCCCGGAATCCCTTCGCCTTCAACCGCTTCGGCGGAAATGATCTTGACCACCACATCCCCCAGCAATCCCAGCGCGCCGGGCCAGGGGGAAAATGCGCGGATACGTCGCTCTAGCGCCACGGCGGGCAGGCGGACATCCAACCGCGCATCCTCGCGGGAGAGTTTGGGGGCATAATTCGCCAGCGCCTCATCCTGCGCCTGCGGGGGGCTGGGCTGAGCCAGTTCCTCAATAATCAGCCGCGCGCCCATCTCGGCCAACCGGTCGTGCAAATCCGCCGATGTATCCGCCGGGCCGATGGGGGTGGTGTCTTTCCGAAGCATCGGGCCGGTATCCAGCCCCGCCTCCATCTGCATGATGGTAATGCCGGTCTGCGCGTCCCCCGCCGCAATGGCGGCCTGAATTGGCGCGGCTCCGCGCCAGCGCGGCAGCAGAGAGCCGTGGATGTTCAGGCAGCCTCGTTCGGGCGCGTCCAGAAACTCTTGCGGCAAAATCAGCCCGTATGCGGCCACCACGGCGGCGTCAAGCTTCAGGTTGCGGAAATAATCAAGCTCTTCCTGGTTTTTGCGCAGCTTCACCGGCGTGCGGACGGGCAGGCCAAGCTCCAGTGCCGCCGCATGAACAGGACAGGGCTGTTCTTTCTGGCCGCGTCCAGCGGGTTTGGAGGGCTGGGCATACACCGCCATCACCTCATGCCCGGCCGCCACCAGCGCCTTTAATGGGAACACGGCAAAGCCGGGCGAGCCCATGAAAGCGAGTTTGAGAGGCGCGGCCATCACCGCCCCTTCTGCGCCTTGGCGAGCTTGCGCAGCAGCATGTTCCGCTTCAGCGCCGAGAGATAATCCACAAACAGCACCCCATTCAGATGGTCGATCTCATGCTGCAAGCAGGCTGAAAGCAGCCCCTCTGCCTCAATCTCCTTTTTCATTCCTTCAGGGTCCTGGTAGCGCACCTTCACCCGTGCCGGGCGTGTCACCTCAGCATATTGGTCCGGGATGGACAGGCAGCCTTCCTCCTGGGTGGCCGTTTCGTCGGACTTGGCGATGATCTCGGGGTTGATTAGCGCCATCGGCTCGGGTTTTTCCTTCGGCGCTACATCCACAACAATCATGCGCAGCAAGCTGCCAATCTGGTTGGCGGCCAGCCCAATACCCGGCGCGTTATACATGGTGGCGAACATGGAGGGCACCAGACGCCGCACTTCATCGGCATCTGCCGGGGTAATGGGCCGTGCCACCTTACGCAACACGGACTCGGGGTAGATCAGGATGGGCAGCAGCGGAGCGCTGGTTTCGGACACAGACATGCAACGCATGTAATCCGCCCGGCCTGTCCCTGCAACGCGCCCCTCTTGCATCGCTGCAAAACCATGCCAACATAAGGTTCCGGATGCCTCATTCGAGGGTCCTTAACCTGCTTCGCTCATGTGGGGGAGCTTTAGATCATGACGACACGCGTTTTCACCTCTCCGCTTTTCCTGGGCTTCGACCATCTCGAACAGATGATTGAACGCGCGGCGAAAAACTCCTCGGACGGCTACCCGCCTTACAATATAGAGCAGCTAAGTCCGGTTTCGCTGCGAATCACGCTTGCCGTGGCGGGTTTTACGATGGATGACCTGCAAATCACCCTGGAAGATAACCAGTTGGTGATAAGGGGCCGCCAGACTGACGAAGGGCATGGGCGGGTCTTCCTGCATCGTGGCATCGCGGCTCGGCAGTTCCAGCGGGCTTTCGTGATTGCGGAGGGAATCGAGGTGAAGGGCGCGTGGCTCGATAACGGCCTGCTGCATGTGGACCTCGTCCGCCCGGTGCCGCAGCCAGTGGTGAAAACCATTCCCATCGTGCGTGGCCAAGGCAAAGTGCCCGCCCCCACCAGAACAGTGGACGGGGACTAAGCCGCTTAAACCGGAGTCGGAAAATAATCCCGGCGCGCTTCCGGTTCGTATAGACTAGGACCTCGGCTGGATGGCTGATCCGATCGAGGGGCCTGAAAGGACAAAAGATGAACATCAAAAACCATGACGGCACGGCCAATTTCGTCCCCGGCACGGTGCTGGATATTCACCATATTTCGCCCGCTCAACTTGCTTTGCTGGGGCTGGAGGAGATCGCCTTCGTCAAACCGGTCATGACCGATAATGGTCCGGCTTTTGCTATCCATGCCGCTGACGGCACGCCCATGGCAATTGCCGCCAATCCGGAACTCGCGGCGGCGGCCATCATCCAGCACGAGATGGTGCCCAATCTGGTGCATTAACCGCCGCTCTCCCTCTTGCCGCGCTTTGGCGGTGTTATTTGACCAGGGCGCGTAACGAGAGAGGCGGTATGGGGTTGGGAAGTATATTCCCGACTATGCGAATTGGGCCGCGAAAGGCTTTGCCGGCCTTTCTTGTCCTAAGCCGGCGGTAATGATCGCCTTTACGCCCCGCACGGGCAGCACGCATCTTTGCGCCGTGCTGCACCAGGCGGGGCAGCAGGCCGAGCCGAATGAGGTTTTCAGCCCGCGCGGTTCCGCCGGGCAGGAGCGTAACCGGCGCGGCGTCAGGTCCTTCAGCGACTATATCGCCACCTTCGCCGCCAAGCCGGATATAACCTTCATCTTCAAAACCTGCTGGCTGGACGTCGCCTCCCTGGCCTCAGCGCTGACCCGTATCTTCCCGGATTTGCGCTTGGTGTACCTGCTTTGCCGCAACGACGCGACCCAGGCGGTCTCCGCCTTCAGGGCCGAACTCACTGGCAAATGGCAGCGCGCGCTTGGCGACCCGCCGCCAGAGGTACAGGAGGCGTAATTCTCACTAGAGCGCCTGCTGACGATCCACGCCGCGCAGGAGCAGGAGCGCCAAAGCTGGGCGCGCTGGTTCGTGGCGCACGGAATCACCCTCTTGCGGCTGGTGTATGAAGAGCTCGAGGCTGACCTCAACATCGCCTTGCGCCGCTTGGTACCGTCTCTGGGGCTGGGTTTGCGTCAGGAGCAGCCACGAGATGCGGGGCTGGAGCGGCTTGGAGACCAGATCAGCAAAAGCTGGCCCCTGCGGCTGCAATGCGGCCTGCTCAATCTGAGCTGACCTGTGGCCTAGCCTCACTGCCGGGGGGGTGGTATTGGCCCGGCCATGTCCATCGTGCTTGCATTGCCCAAGGGGCGGATTCTGAAAGAGGCTGGTCCGCTGCTGGCCCGGGCCGGTCTAGTGCCGGAGCCTGAATACACAGACGAAAACTCCCGCAAGCTGCGTTTCCATACCAGCCGCCCGGATGTCGACCTCATCCGGGTGCGCTCCTTCGATGTCGCGACCTTCGTGGCCTTCGGCGCCGCTGAAATCGGCATCTGCGGCAGCGATGTGCTGATGGAGTTCGATTACCCAGAAGTTTACGCCCCGCTGGATCTGGGGATTGGCGAATGCCGCATCTCCGTGGCCGAGCCTAAGGACGATGCCGGGCAGACGGATCTCTCCCGCGTCTCCGCCATTCGCGTGGCCAGCAAATACCCCAATACCGCCCGCCGTCACTTCGCACGCCGGGGTATCCAGACCGAGATGGTGGAGCTCTCCGGAGCCATGGAGCTGGCTCCGGGCCTGGGGCTCTCGCGCATCATCGTCGATCTGGTCCAGACTGGCAGTACCCTGAAAGCCAATGGGCTGGTGGAAACGGATGTGATCGCCCAGATCTCCTCCAAGCTCATCGTCAATCGCGTTGCCTTGAAAACCAGACCGGATGAAATCGGCGCCTGGATCGAGGCCTTCCAGAAGGCGCTTGCGGCATGAAAACCTTGTCAACGACTACCCCGTCCTTCGAGGCCGACTTCACAGCCCTGTTGGCCCGCGCCAGCGTGGCGCCTGAGGTCTCCGGCGTGGTGCGTGAGATCATCGAGCGTGTACGCACGGAAGGCGACGTGGCCTTACTCGACTACATCGCCCGCTTCGACAAGCAGACGCTCACTGCTGAAAGCTTGCGCGTCACTGCGGAGGAGATTGAAGCCGCCCTCGCGCAAACGCCCGAAGTCCTGAGTGAGGCGCTGGCTATCGCGGCTCGGCGGATTGAGCTGTTTCACAAGACCCAGCTCCCGCGCGACATTGAATTCACGGATGAGGCGGGCATAACCTGCGGCATGCGCTGGGGCGCGCTGGATGCGGTGGGGCTGTATGTGCCCGGTGGCAAGGCGGCGTATCCTTCCTCGGTATTGATGAACGCTATCCCCGCCAAAGTGGCTGGGGTTGGGCGTATTGCCATGGTGGTACCGGCTCCTGGCAGGGTGCTGAACCCGTATGTGCTGGCGGCAGCCCATGCGGCGGGCATTACCGAGATCTACCGTGTCGGCGGCGCCCAGGCCGTGGCGGCGCTGGCGTACGGCACCGCGACCATCAAGCGGGTGGACCGCATCGTTGGCCCCGGCAACGCCTATGTCGCGGAAGCCAAACGCCAGGTGTTCGGGCAGGTAGGGATCGATTCCATCGCCGGGCCATCCGAGGTGCTGATCATCGCCGATGAGGGGGCCGACCCGACCCAGCTTGCCTACGACCTTCTGGCCCAGGCCGAGCATGACGAGGACGCGCAATCCATTCTGGTGACAACCAGCGCTTCCTTGGCCGAAGCGGTGGCCAATGAAGTCACGCGGGCGCTGGAAACACTGCCCCGCAAACAGATTGCCAGGACAAGCTGGGATCGTCATGGCGCCATCATTCTGGTGCAGGACGAGGATGAGGCGGTGGATATCGCCAACCGTGTCGCGCCGGAGCATCTGCAACTTATGCTGATCGACCCCGCGCCGATTTTCTCCAAAGTGCGTCACGCCGGAGCGGTGTTTCTCGGCCGCAACACGCCGGAGGCCATGGGCGACTACATTATCGGGCCGAACCATGTGCTGCCCACCTCCGGCACGGCGCGCTTTGCCTCTGGGCTTTCGGTTTATGATTTCATGAAGCGCACCACCTATGCAGCTGTGCCGGGCCAGGCACTTGCCGCCCTGGGGCCGCACGCCGTCACTTTGGCCAAAGCTGAGGGGCTGACGGCACATGCACAATCCATCGCGGTCCGCCTGCCGAAGGATTAACGGCTAGATTACGCAGCGGGCCTTCAGATCCGCCGCAAAATCTCCGCCACCAGCGCGTCTATATCCCCTGCCTGCGTCCTGTGGTTCACTATCGCGCAACGGATGACGGTGCGCCCTTCGATGGTGGTGGTGGAGGGCGCGAATAATCCCTCCTCCTGTAAATCCGCCACGAGGTCGAGAATCTCCTGGTTGGCTTTATCCTCAATCCCGAAACACACGATATTCAGAGTCACCGGCGCCAACAGCGTCAGGCGGTCACTGGCCTGGACCTGTGCGGCAAGGCGCTGGGCGAGGGTGCAGCTATTCTCCACCAAGCTGGCCAGCCCTTCAGTGCCGTAAGCGGATAGTGTCATCCAGACTTTCAGCGCCGAGAACCCGCGCGACAGGTCCGGCCCCAGATCGCACGGCCAGGGAAAGCCCCCCGCCAGCCCGCGCGGAGCCGCGGCCAGATAGTTGGTGGCCTGGGCGAAGGCTGCATTCTGCACCGCCGGGTCGCGCACCAGCAGGCAGCCGCAAGAGTAAGTCACCTGGGCCCATTTATGAAAATCGAACGCAATCGAGTCCGCGCGCCCCAGCCCGCTGGTCAGATGCCGCCAGGCAGGCGACAAAGCCGCCAGCGCGCCAAATGCCCCATCCACATGAAACCAAGCGCCATGCTCCGCCGCGATATCAGCTGCGGCGTTCAGATCATCAAACGCGCCCGCATCCACACTGCCTGCCGTGGCGGCGATGAAAAAAGGCGTGAACCCCGCGGCCTTATCCGCCGCAATCGCCTCCCGCAGCTTGTCCATATCCATGCGGAATGCCGCGTCGAGCGGGATTTTCCGCAAGGCGGCGCGTCCAAACCCCGCCATATCCAGAGCGCCGGTCACACAGCGATGCACGCCCGCTGATGCGTAAGCCGTCAGCTTGGCGCCATTCAAGCCGCTCTCATGCCCGGCCTCGCCCAGCGCCTTCTGTTTGGCGCAAAGCACGGCACAGAAATTCGCCATGGAAGAGCCGGTGAGCAGCACGCCGGAGGTCTCGGCGGGCATACCCAGCATCTCTGCGGCCCAGGCAATCACCTGCCGTTCCACCGCAATGCCTACATGATTGCGTCCGCCGCAATTCGCATTCATGGCACCGGCCAACAATTCTGCAAGCATGGAAACCGGATTCCCCCCACCATGCACCCAGCCCATGAAGCGCGGATGTAGATTGCCGGTGACATAAGGCTGAATATCGGCCGTAAAGCGTGCGTAGAGCGCCTCTACATCTGTCCCCCTCAGAGGGAGGGGGGCCACAAATCCCTGACGCACAGCCTCCGGCATCGGGCGCCAAACGGGCTGTTCACGGATGGAGGCAAGATGGTCCACCATATCATCCAGCATTTTGTGGCCAAGGGCGCGCAGAGAGGACCAGTTGGCGGGGTCGAGGGTATTCATGGGGTGCTACGCTGCTCCTCTGGCACGTAAAGCCGTTGCCAGCGTACCTTCATCCAGCACCTCCAGCGCGCCGCCAATGGGGACGCCTTGCGCGAGGCGGGAGATTGGCACAGCAAACCGCCGCAACCGTTCAATCAGGTAATGGGCCGTGGCTGCGCCATCCACGGTGGCGGGCAAAGCGAGGATGATTTCCTCAACACCGCCTTGCTCCAGGCGTTTCAGCAGCGGCGCGATGGCCAATTCCTCTGGCCCGCGGCCAGACAGCGCGGAGAGCGTGCCGCCCAGCACATGATATTTGCCCCGGTACACATGCGCGCGTTCCAGTGCCCAGAGATCCGCGACCGTCTCTACCACGCAGATGCGGGCTTCCCGCAGCGTCTCAGTACAGATGGCGCACGGGTCGGACGAATCCAGATTGCCGCAAACAGAGCAAGTATGTACCGAGGCCGCGGCATTGCGCAACGCGTCCGCCAGCGGCACCAGGCCGTTTTCCTTTTCTCGTAGTAGCTTCAACACAATGCGCCTTGCGCTGCGAGGGCCAAGCCCCGGCAGGCGCGCGAACATAGTGATCAGATTTTCGAGCTCTGTTCCGCCCACGTTAGAAAGGCAGTTTCATTCCTGGCGGCAGGTTTAGGCCGCCCATGGCACTCTTGGTCTCGGACTCCATCATCTCGTCCAGCTTGGCCTTCGCATCTGCATGGGCGGCGGCGATAAGGTCTTCCAGCATTTCGGTCTCATTCGGGTCGATCAGCTTGGGGTCGATCTTCACGCTCTTCAGCGCGCCCTTGCCGGAGAGCACAATCTTCACCAAGCCTGCCCCCGCTACGCCTTCCATCTCGGTGGCTTCCAGCTTGGCTTGCATGTCGGCCATTTTCTGCTGCATCTGCTGAGCCTGCTTCATCAGGCCGGCGATGTTCTTCATTTACTCTTCTCCTTCATAGATTTCGTCGGGCGGTACCAGCGCTGCCCAATCGGCGGGCAGTTCCGGTTCCGCTTCCGGCAATTCGGGTGTTTCTACCTTGGTTCCGGGGAACTGCGCCAGAATCGCCTGCACCAAAGGGTGCGCCAGCGCGTCATCCCGCGCCTTGGCGGTGGCTACACCTTCCTGCTCGTCAATGGTCGGTGCGCCCGCCTGGGTGGAAAGTACAATAGTCCAGCGCCGCCCGGTTTCTTCCTCCAGCATAGAGGAGAGTTTGGAGATCAGGTCGCGCGGATGGTCCTCCGTCAGCCGTATTTCGATCACCGGCGGCGCAAACCGCACCAGATGCACGGATTGGCGCAGATGCGCGTAAAGCATCACATCCCGCTTCGTCTGCGCCAGCGCCACCACGTCTTGAAAACTCAGTGCGCGGGGGGCGGCGGTTTGCATCACCACATGGCCGTTGGCCACGGCCCGCGCACTGCCGCCGCCCGGCCCGCCCGCAGGCGCCCCGCCCAGCGTCGCGCCAGGATTTTCAGTGAACTTCTTCACCAGCTCGCCGGGCGGCGGCAGGTCCGCCACGTGGCACAGCCGGATGAGAATCATCTCCGCCCCCGCCCGCCGGTCCGGCGCAGTTTCCACCTCCTGCAGCCCTTTAAGCAGCATCTGCCAAAGCCGGCCCAGGAAGGGGATAGAGAGCATTTCCGCCAAGGCCGCGCCACGCGTGCGTTCCATCTCCGGCAGCGCGCCGCTTTTGGCTAGAGACGGCACGGATTTCATTCGTGTGATCAGATGCGCCAGTCCCAGCATGTCAGACAGCAGCACGCCCGGATCCGCCCCGCGCTCATACGAATCATCGGAAATTTTCAGCGCGGCCGGGATGTCGCCTTTCACCACCGCATCCATCAGGTCGAACACAAAGCCGCGATCCGCTAGCCCGAGCATGTCGGCCACCATCGGGCCGGTAATCTCGCCGCCATCCTCGGTGCCGCGCGCAATCGCCTGGTCGAGCAGCGAGAGGCCATCGCGCACCGAGCCGTCCGCCGCGCGGGCAATATGGGTAAGGGCGGCTTCGGAAATCGCCACCTCTTCCTTCTGCGCGATGCGGGTGAAATGCGCGGCCAGCGTCTCCACGGGCACGCGGCGCAGGTCAAAACGCTGACAGCGCGAGAGCACGGTAATGGGGACCTTGCGGATTTCGGTGGTAGCCAGCACAAATTTAATGTGCGGCGGCGGCTCCTCCAACGTTTTCAGCAGCGCGTTGAACGCCGCCTTGGAGAGCATGTGTACCTCGTCGATGATAAACACTTTCACCCGCGCCGAGAGCGGCTTGAAGCGCGTCGCATCGATAATCTCGCGCACATCATCCACGCCGGTATTGGAGGCGGCGTCCATCTCCACCACGTCCGGGTGACGGTCAGCGAGAATCGCCTTGCAGTTGTCACACACGCCGCACGGGTCGGGTGTAGGGCCGCCAGTGCCTTCCGGCCCGGTGCAGTTGAGAGCACGGGCCAGAATACGCGCCGTGGTGGTTTTACCCACCCCGCGCACGCCGGTCAACATAAAGGCATGGGCGATGCGGTCCATGGCGAAGGCGTTGCGCAGTGTGCGCACTAACGCGTCCTGGCCGATCAGATCATCGAATGTGGTGGGGCGGTATTTGCGGGCCAGAACCCGGTAGGCGGCGGCTTTCGGTGCCTCCTGCGCGGGCTCATCACCAAAAAGATTTGGGCCCGGCGGCGGGGCGTCTGGCGCATCGTCGTCGAACATACCCATGAGCAGTGCGGACCTTGAAACCTGAAAACGGGGTGGGAGACCGGACAACGACCCATGCGAAATCCGTTGTGGCTGCTGCCTTCCGGCCCTGACCAAGTTGGCGGGCCGCGATGTCCGCCGCCGATCTCCCAAACTGATTATCGCCTTTGTGGCGCCGAAGTGCAAGCTTGGCAGTGACATGGCGCCATGTCACATGGCAAAACATGGATTTCGCTCAAAAAAGTCGACCTAATCACTACAGTTCCGCCGCGCTAGACCGGGCCGCGCATCTGCGCGAGAACGCTTGCTGGCTGGCCCGCGCGGCGAAAAATAGCACCAGCCGCTATGTGCTGCTGCATGAGGGCAAGGTGCTGATTGAAGAATCGGGCGAGACGCCCCGCGCACGGCTGCTGCCGCCTTTGGGGCTGGCTCCGGATTTGTTCCTGGGGCTGACGGATGGCCTGCCTGTTTTCGCGCTCGATTTTTCAGAGCGCGCTCTGCCGGATGGCATCACGACCGAATTCTTCAGAGAGTTGCGCGGCCTGACCGCTTTGCTGCCAATGTTGGATGCGGCGTTGCTGGCCACCGCGCGCGGCATATTCAACTGGCGCGCGACACATAAATATTGTCCGCGTTGCGGTGGAACGTTGACGCCGCATCGCGCGGGGTGGGTTCTGCATTGCGCACAATGCAAAAAAGATCATTTCCCCCGCACGGATTCCGCCGTGATTATGCTGGTCACCAAAGGGGAGGTGGCGCTGCTTGGCCAATCCCACCGTTTTCCGCCAGAATGGAAGATGTATTCCACCTTGGCGGGTTTTGTTGAACCGGGTGAAAGTCTGGAAGATGCCGTCCGCCGGGAGGTTTTTGAGGAAGCCGGAATCGAGGTCGGCGCGGTTCATTATCACTCAAGCCAGCCCTGGCCATTTCCGGCGTCGCTGATGCTGGGGTTCCACGCGGAAGGCCTTAGTGAGGACATCGTGCTTCAGGACGATGAAATGCGTGACGCGCGGTGGTTCAGTCGCACACAGATTCGTGATCATGCGGCCTTGGGGTTTGGGCTGCCTCCACATGATTCAATCGCCCGGCGCTTAATCGAGGATTGGCTGGCACAGCCATAAAAAAACAGGCGCGGACATCCGCGCCTGTTTTGGTGAAAGGATAATCCTTAGTCGAGATTATCAATTTCCGGTGTGGGGAGAAGGAACTCCACAATTTCTTCCGACACCTGCTCCGCCTGCGGTTCCGGTATGATCTCGACGATCCGCTCCAATACCGGTTCTTCGATCTTGCGGGACCGGCGCGTGGTAGTTGTCTTCTTCGCAGCAGGCGTCTTGCGCGCAGCGGGCTTCTTGACGGCGGTGGTCGTTGCGCTCTTGCGCGTGCCCGTTGCTGTCTTGGCAGTTGCGGCGGTCTTACGTGCGGTTACCGGTTTCTTGGCAGCTGTGGCGGTCTTACGTGCGGTTGCCGGTTTCTTGGCAGTTGCGGCGGTCTTACGTGCGGTTGCCGGTTTCTTGGCAGCTGTGGCGGTCTTACGTGCGGTTGCCGGTTTCTTGGCAGTTGCGGCGGTCTTACGTGCGGTTGCCGGTTTCTTGGCAG
>NZ_FQVJ01000050.1 GCF_900129125.1 Acidocella aminolytica 101 = DSM 11237
CCTTCAACGAGATGTTCCCCGACGAGGACGCAGCGCGGGCGTGGTTCGAGAAAGCGCGCTGGCCGCATGGTCCCGAGTGCCCGAAATGCGGGTCTGTCAACCACTCGGCTTGGCTCAAGACGCCACGGCGTTGGAACTGCATGGGCTGCCGCCACCAGTTCAGCGTCACCGTGGGAACGCCGATGCATCGGACACATTTGCCGCTTCTGACATGGGCACATGCCATTTACCTGATCGTGTCCTCGTCGAAAGGTATTTCCGCTGTGAAACTGGGCGAGATGCTTGGCATTTCGTATCCATCGGCATGGCATCTCGGGCATCGCGTGCGGGCCATGATGGCCGAGACCAATCCCATCCTCGCAGGCGTTGTGGAACTGGACGAGATGTATGCCGGTGCGCCGCCTCGAAAGCAGGCGAAATCATCTCGCTATCACGACGATGACGATGTGCCTCCGGCAAATCGCAAAGGACGCGGCACAAAGCGACCGCTCGTACTGGTGGCCGCGAAGCGCGGTGGCGATGTGATTGCGAGGGTGATCCCGACGCACGGAAAAGAGGCGATTGCTTCGGCTTTGGAAGGGGTTATTGATGGCAACGCCACGGTGATGACGGATGGCCTTCCGGCCTACAAGCACATTGGCAAGGCGCAGGTTCATCTGGCAGTCAACCATTCTGCCCGCGAATACGCACGCACTGATGAGGCAACGGGCCATCGTGTCCACGTCAACCGGGTTGAGTCGTTCAATGGTTTCATGCGTCGGGCCGTGACTGGCGTGTTCCACTCGATTTCGGTGAAGCATCTCGGACGCTATACCGGAGAGGCAACATTCCGATGGAACCGGAAGGCTGATTCCTGTCTCGACCGAATGACCCGGATGATCCGCAATGGAGAAGGTCGGCTGTTGTCGTATGCGTTCCTGACCGGGAAAGCGGCTTGATGGCACGGAGGCAGCCGACCGCCGGACCTCGTCCAGTCATGCGCACAGACCTTTTGCCGTCGAACATGACGGCGGCGAAGGAAGCGCAGGTTCGCGCTGTTCTTGCGGCCTATCGGCGCGGAGCGGTCATGCTGGCGAGTGAGCAATGGCGGCTGTTCTTCGAGACGGGCCGCTTCAACAAGAACCATGACAAGGACAAGACGACATTTGCGGCGGTGATCGGCGCGGCAAACCGGGTGCAGATGTGCCGGTATCAGGTCGTAGGGCAGCTTGATTCGTGGTTAAGCAATCGAGCCAACGATTTCCGTGATGTGGTGACGCGAAGCACACTCGATCCTGATACGAAGCACATGCTACATCTCATCAATCGGCTTGGCGCTTGGTTTTCGCGGCATGAAATCGCGATGAAGGAAACGGGCGAGATTGTGCCGGGTGCTATCCGGCATCTAGCGCGCTCCATCATGCGGCACGTCATGAGAAAGCATCGGCGTCCTGACATGCGTCGTATTTCGATGCGGCTGGATCAGCGCGCTGCATGTCTGGAAGACCCTATCAAGGCAAGTCAAAACGAACGAATTGGTTGGTGGATCAACATGTCCACCATGACCAAAGGCAGGAAGATCGCCGTCCCGCTGCTGACCTACGACCGGCACGAACAGCGCGGCGGTCGCTTGTGCAATGGCGTGCTCGTCACCGAAGACCGGGAGAGCAGCGCTCTGTCGTTCGGCGTTGTCTCCGACATCGGTGAAGACTGCGAGGCCAGTCGGAACGCTTACCAGCCAGAGCGCGAGGTCATGGCGCTGGATTTCGGTCTTTCCACGCTGTTCGCCACCGATGACGGCGCGCTGCTTGGGAAGGGCTGGCTCGATGCGCTGCACGGTTACGACCAGCGCATCACACGAATAGCTCGCGGCCAGCAGCGGCACGGACGCAAGCCACGCGACAGCGCCCGCTATCGAAAAGCCGTTGCGTCCCTTCGTGGCTGGATCAGGACGGAGGTGGGACGCGTGCTCAACGCCCTCGTCGCCGCCAAGCGCCCTGCGGCTCTCGTTCTCGAACGGCTAAATTTCCAGAACCCGACGCTATCGCGACGGCTGAACCGCATCATCCAGAACTGCGGTCGCTCAGTCATCAAGGCCAAACTGGCCGACTTCCATGACCGCTTCGGAATCACTTCGCAAGAAGTTAATCCTGCCTACACGTCGCAGACCTGCTCGTGCTGCGGTTACGTGGACAAACGAAATCGCCGCTCACAGAGCACCTTTCGGTGTCTGTGGTGCGGCTCAACCCTGCATGCCGATGTCAATGCGGCACGGAACATCGGACAGCGCCGTGCGCTGTCTATCGGCTCCGTGTTCCAGTCGAAGGCGTCAGTCCTCACCGAATTGGTGCGCCAACTCGGTGAACGAAGGGTGCATAGCACCCGATCCGGTGGGAAGGGTTCCACCGCCGACCCGCGATTGTCCAACCCGTACTTCGGTGGCGGGAAGCCGATCTCGGTCCGGATGTCAGGTCAGACAACAGCACCAGATATGGTGCTTGCTATGTCAACTTGATAGTGCCCTTTTCGCTCATCGATAAATGGCCACTCGTCTTACGAGACAACCCGGTTACGGGGCGGCGGTTAGCCAACCCCGACGTAGGCGCGGATAGAACACGCTCACTGAGAGGCCCAGGAGTACTAGCGCCGCCGCCGCGAGCTTCCATAGAGGCATGGGCTCGCCGAGCCACAGCACCGCAGTACCCATACCGAAGACCGGTACAAGCAGCGCCATCGGCGCTACGGTTGCGGAGGGGTAGCGTGCCAGCAAAAATCCCCAACTCGCATAGCCAAACCAGCTATTCCCGAGAGACTGCCACACCAAAGCACCCCAGCCTCCAAGCGAGGCATGACTTAAGGCGTGGCAGATCGCTACCGGGCCGTCCACTAGCAGTGAGAGAACGAGCAAGGGCGGTGCTGAGAACAGACTACCCCAAACCACGTAAGCCAGAAAATTATCCGGTCGGCCTTCACGCGCGACGATATTGCCGGAGGCCCAGCAGCCGGCGGCAAGCAGCACCAAAACCAAGCCTAGCGGCGTCGTGTGGCGGTTGACATGCGCAGCGATCACCACAATGCCCGCAACCGCCAGCAGGCAGGCGAGGATCTGGAAGCGCCGCAGCCGCTCGCCGCTTCTGGCCATTGCAAGAAAGATCGTGAAGAATACCTGAACCTGGATGACCAGCGAGGCCAATCCGGGGGAAACATGGCCATCCATTGCCAGAAACAGCAGTCCGAATTGTCCGGCTCCGATCAGTAGCCCATAAGCCGCAAGGTTGCGCCAGGTTACATCTGGCCGGGGAAGCAGCATAATGCCGGGCACAGCGGCAAGGGTGAAGCGCAACCCGGCGAACAGAAAGGGAGGAAATTGGTCCAGCCCGAACCGGATGACTACGAAATTGCTGCCCCAGACGGCCATAACCGCCAATGCAAGAAGACCATGCCGCAAGTTCAGTGTGGTGTGTTGCATCCAGCTTTCCTTATTGAAGCGACTTGCGCTTCGCCACCTGATAATTATGCCGACGCCATACCGGATGAGAATGCCCGCGCGCGCAAAGCTTCCTTTCGCTAGGGATGCTACTTAGGCAAACGCCATTCGAAGAGGTGACGGCACAACGAGATGGCTACCTTTTACACGCCAACGAGCCGACGAGTAAGCAGTGCCTCAAAATCTCTAGCAGGCAGAGGGCGGGCAAAATGATAGCCCTGTGCATAGTCGCAACTGGCGGCCATAAGCAGCCTTTTCTGCTCCTCAGTTTCGACCCCTTCAGCGACGACCTTGATCCCCAACTTATGGGCCATTACGATAATAGCCTCGCAAAGTGCCATGTCGTCTGAACCATTCTCCAGCTCCCTGACGAACGACTGATCGATTTTTAAATAATCTATATCGAATTTTTTGAGGTAGGCCAAAGAGGAATATCCCGTGCCAAAATCATCAAGTGATACCTGCACACCAGCATCACGAAATTCGAGTAGTTCGCTTGTTACTTTACCTGTCGTTTCCATGAGCAAACCCTCTGTGATTTCAACAACAACCGCCTTTCCAGGCAAGTTTATTGTATGCATATAGTCAAGCCACCGACTGACCCTGAAGTGCTCGCTATGATACTGAACTGGTGATGTGTTGATTGATATTTGAAAATCGTCACCAAATCGATCACGCCAATTTGCGCATTGTAGGGTAGCCTCCCGGAATACCCAGTCGCCGATATCGATGATAATTCGTGTTTCTTCTGCCAATTTAATGAACTCATTTAGTGGTATGAAGCCACGCTCTGGGTGATACCAGCGTATCAATGCCTCCGCCTTGGTCACAGAGCCGTCGCGAAGGTCTATAATAGGCTGATAATATAATTGAAACTGTCCACTATTGGCAGGGTTTATGGCGCTTTTCATATCTCGCACCAACTGCATCCGGGTCACAGCATGTTCTTGCATAGATGGAGTGAAATATTGATAGCAATTGCGGCCCCTGGCTTTAGCGGCATACATCGCCTGGTCTGCATTCCGCATAAGATCCTCGGCACGGAGAGCATCGTCTGGATAGAAAGTAATACCCATGCTGGCAGATACATATGCCTTTTCTGCGCCGAGATGGAATGGTAGAGAGAGCTGCTCTAATATTTCATCTGCCGTACGACTTATATCGTCCACGTCTGTCAGATCGCCCATAACAATAATGAATTCATCGCCCCCCTGACGAGCTACGGTATCTGCCTCACGTATATACTTATTAATGCGTTTAGCCGCGTCTATCAGAAGGTGGTCACCAACATCATGTCCTAGTGTGTCGTTGACATGTTTGAATTCGTCGAGATCGATATAAAGAAGGGCAACTTTCGTGCCGACACGATGCGCCTTCTGGATCTCTTGCTCTAATCGATCATGCAGCAGCTGGCGGTTTGCGAGGCCAGTCAGGCTATCAAAATTGGCTTGTTTCCAGATAATCTCTTCCGACCGCTTGCGAGCTGTGATGTCCCTGAACATCCAGAGCCGGCCGTAATATTCATGGTTATTACCAAACATCGGAGAAGAATGGCATTCCAGAGTTCGACCATCGAGCATCGTAACTTCGTCATTCGAAATTTCCTCGTAATGCTGATAGAGATAGTTGACCCTAGACAAGAAAGCAGCGGGGTTAGCCACTTTAGTTGTTGCGCTCTTTAGCAGTTGTTCAACCTCGACTAAATCACGAAGATCTCCTGGTAAACTCCATATTTCTAACATTCTCCTATTTATAGAAATAATTTTATTCTCTCTATCGACAGACAAAATCCCGTCAACTGACGACTCCTGCTGGGTAGTAAGCATAAGATTTTTAAATTCGAGTTCTCGGGTTGCTTGCTTGAGTTCGGTAATGTCATCAGCCAATGAGATCACTCCGAGTGTCTTTCCTCGCGAATCAATTATCGGCGTGCTGTACCAGTCGCAAATAATCACTCGTCCATCCTTAGTAACATTTTCAGTCGTATTGCGTTGTCCGTCTTTCTGAACCAGCAAGCTCCGGAACACGTTATCGGTTTGCGGTTTCAGCCATTCGGGGACGATTAGATCTGTGGCGCGCTGTCCGAGAGCCTCTTCGCGGGTATAACCAAAGATTCGTTCGGCCGCCCGGTTCCATTGCACACAGTAGAAATCGGGATCCCAAGTCACCCCCGCAAGTGGGGTGTTTTGCAGATGCAGCGAAAGCCGGGTTTCACTAGCTTGCAGGTCCTCTTCGGTCTTGAGCCGTTGGTCTGCATCCTTGAGCATCAAGCCGAGGATCGCGGTAGCGGGGGTGAAGGTCAGGAGTAGCGGAAGAGCTAGTTTTTTCATGACCTGAAGCGCCGTAATGTCCGGGAGTTGTGTAAACATTAGCACCTCGACGACATGCAGAAGTAGGCCGAATACCAAAAGCGAGACAACGTTGATCGCCACCAGCCTTTTTTTATTTGCATATCGAAACAACAATCCAAAAAGAGTGCTGACAATGATGGTTGAGACGCCAATGGGTGCGCCACTGCCCCCAAGCCAGACCCGATAACTACCCGCCACCAGTGCGGCGATCGCCGCGGCTAGAGTGCCTCCGAAAAGGCCAGCCATACTGAGGACTACAGAACGTGGATCAAAAAAGATACCCGGTAGAAAGTGAATGGGGTCCATCATCCCGAAAATGCATATAACGCCAAAGACTAATCCTGACGCGGCCTCAGAAAGACGACGAAACCTTGGTCGAAGCAGGCGGGCGATGAGACCCTGCAGCATACTGAGGGCCAGGAGGAAAGCCGCTGCCTTGATCAACTCTAAAAACATATCGTCTCGATTGCCTCTATGTGGTGCCTAAAGTAGGCCATGGTCGGCGTACCGCACATTGCCGGGATAAATAGCGGAGCATTTTTCTCCTGAATCTGAATGGCTCCAGGAAACCAGTACCGCTTCATGCCGCCGTCAGTCTGTATTATGCAATCAGTTCCCATTGGTTTTGCGGCAGCAGTTCTTAGCAATCATCGAGTTTCTTCCGATTCACGCGGCTAAGCAATCAATACAGTAAAGCTTAATGCTTACTCAACAAAGTCGAGTAACCTACCGACCAGCATTGAAGCTCGACGTAACGAACACCGGCAGCTAAGCCAGCCACTCGGCTCAGATATTATCATATCATTCCTCTTCCCTTCCACGAGTAGCCCTGTAGCTCCTTTCATCCGCCGCCACGCCTGCTAGGTTGAATAGAACATGCTTCATGGCCGCATGGATGCTCGTAATCGACGTATCCACAGCATTTTTGATATGCCTTATTCGGCTCCACAAATTCGGCTCCGGCACGCCGCGCGAGAGACAAGATGAGAGTGCGGCATCAATCAGGATGAGAAGCGGCGGTTGCCGCGCCGTCGCATGGCAGAGGGCGTAGCCCGAAGCTCGGAGACGGTGCGGCAACCGCCGGCGCCCCCTTGGCAGTGGGGCGCCGATGGTCGGGGCCAGCCGGATATTCATGTGCATTTCCAGGACTTAAGGGAGATGCCGTGGGTGCCCGGTTGCCATGTCAACGATCATCAGATGAGGTTATTCATGAGACTTCGACAAACCCACAGCGTTCCGGTGGCGGCCGCGAAGGCCGGGTTCAGTATGGCGACGGGCTATCGGATCGCGGCGGATCCGGTGTTGCCCTCGCAGCGTGGCAATACCCGCGAACGGCGCCGGCCCGACCCGCTGGCCGATATTTTCGACAGCGAGATCGTGCCGTTACTCAAGGCGGCACCGGGCTTGCGGCCGGTGGCGGTGTTTGAGGAGATGCGCCGCCGTCATCCCGATCTTGATCCGGGCATCCGGCGGACCATGGAACGGCGCATTCGCGCCTGGCGGGCGGTCTATGGTCCCGAGCAGGAGGTGATCTTCCGCCAGCATCACGAGCCGGGCCGGCTCGGTTTGTCGGATTTCACCGACATGGGTGATCTCGGCGTCCTTGTTGCCGGGCAGCCCCTCGACCATCCCTTGTATCATTTCCGGCTGATCTGGTCGGGCTTCGAACATGCCCATGTCATCCTGGGCGGGGAGAGTTATGTCGCTCTCGCCGAAGGGCTGCAGAATGCCTTATGGGCTTTGGGCGGTGCCCCATTCGATGACATAAAGTTTTTGCGGATTACAGCTCAGCTAGTGAATGTGATTAATGGTATTGCGTCCACGGGAGCGGAATGGCGGGTTTGGAGTAAAAACTGCCATTGCCGTCCTGCGGTCTGGCTGCTCTCTCGCAGAGACACAAACAGCTACAGGTTATCCAGTCGACTGTGTGTTCAGCGATTAAGTGTAGGAAGTATGTTTTCCGCTTATTCGTCTACAGCCCGACGAAGACGATTGAACGTGGCATAAAGCACTGGTGCCATCCATAACGAGCTCACCGTGGTTAGCGCGAGACCACCCATCACCGCGACAGCCATGGGCTGAAGCAGTTCTGTACCGCGCCCAACCCCAATAGCGAGTGGCAGAAAACCACCGATATCAGCCAGCATGGTCATAAGAATTGGCCGTAATCTAGTACCTGCGGCCCACGCAATCTGCGCTGGACCATGGCGAGTACCTGGATGCGCGCCGGCCGAGAAGATGAGGATGACATTATTGACGGCAATCGCAAAAACCAACAGCACGCCAAGAAAAGCTGTGCTATCTAGGTCCATTCTGGTGACCACCAGCGCCGCCAACGCCCCAGGCGAAGCAGCGGCTATCGCTATAATGGCCGCCAGCGCCTTACTCTGCCCGTTGAATTGAAATCCGAACAAGACCAGGAGTGTGAGGAGGGTTGCAGCCAGCACCAGCTCCATTTGTATAAAGCTCTGCTTTTGTTGAGAATAATATCCGCCTAACATGACTGTAGTGCCACTGGGGAGATGCGTATGAGCGATCAATTGCTGGGCAGCGGCAGCGGCGGCTGATAAGCCTTCCCCCGGCAATGGATGAATCCAGAGATATGAATCAGGCACGAGAGCTTGATGCGTTGCGAAGGGCACTACGCTGTGCAACGCAATATGTGCCAGACTGCCGAGGTCGACATAAGCTGGCGGTTCTACCTTGCCATCCGGCAGAATGCGTGCGGGCAGTGGAAGTGGAGTCATGGCTAAGTTTTGCGGAGTCGGCGACGCAGCCTGAAGCCGAACGCGGATCGGCATGATTTGCTGTCCGTTCAATAAATAGCCCGCTCGCTCGCCCCACAAGCGCAGCCGCAAATCCCGTGCGACGTCAGCCGGAGTCAACCCATAGAGGCCAATCCTATGGCGTGGCTGTACCGCTAGTTCGGGGCCTGCCGAGGCCGACTTGAAAATAACCGTTCCGAACTTACCAGACTGGCGGAAGGCAGTGGCTAGCTTAGCGCCAGCATGCAGCAAAGCCATCTGTGATGGCCCGAACAGGAAAACCTCTAGCGGCGCATGCGAACCAGACAAATCCCCAAGACGGTTTACCATCACTTGCGATTGACTGACAGCGATCAACGCTGGGTCCGCAGCACGGAATTCTTTTTCCAACTGAGCCATAACAGCTTCGGTGCTGATAGTGCGGTGACGCTTGAGTACAATGGCCAACGCACCCTTGTTAGGGGTCGAGCGGGGATATCCAAAGCTGCGCCCAACGAGGAGGGAGGTTCGCGCCACAGCTGGGTCACTTTGGGCGATGCTCATCAGCAGTTGGCCAGCACGCATTGTTTCCGCTACGGTGCTTCCGACGGGGGTACGATAAGGTACCGAGACAACGCCTTCATCCCATGGTGGGAGAAAGGCCGTTGGCAATGATCGGTAGGCCGCAGAACCTGCCACAACTAAAATCAGGAAGACTGGTATAACTCGCCAAGGTCGCCGCATGCTGGAGATCAAATGGCGCAAATACCAATGGCGCAACAGGTTTCCAAAATTATGCGCTGCCGCGTTCTTTTTCCCGCCACCCAGCCAAATCGCGAAGACAGGTGTAACCACGAGCGCAACAAGCTGCGAGGTAACGAGTGCTACGACGATGGTGATTGCCATCTGCCTGAATAATAAGCCGATAGTTCCAGACAATAGGATTAATGGGAGGAACACGAGTGAAGCGGTGATTGTTGCCAGACTCATCGGTACTAGAATGCGCCCCACAGCAGCCAAAGCCTGTTGGCGCCGTTCAGCTCTTGTGGCTCCATTAACCTCCAGCCCGCGCTCCATCACAACGATTGCGTGGTCAACAAGTGCGCCAATGGCCGCAGTGAGACCACCTAAAGTCATGACATTCAAACCAAGCCCAAGTAGGTGCATAATCAAAAATGTTGCAGAGATGGCTAGCGGAACCACCAATAATGTGGCCAAGGCTGCGCTCCAGCGCCGCAGGAAGAGAAGTACTATGAGCCAGGCGATGATGCTTCCAAGAATCAAGGCTGCCCAAACATCTCTCAAGCTGGTGCCGATCACCCGACTGAGATCATATACACGCACCAGATGCATGTGAGGGGGTAGCTGGGCTTGCAGTGTCGCGATTTTATTTCGTACGGCCCGACCCAGCGCCACTTGGTTTACACCTTCCTGTGGTGCGATATCGACGACCAGCGCATGCTGCCACCCATGAACGGCAGCCTCTACCAGTAAGGGCGGAGGGGAGGTGTAGACCTTACCTAATGAACCAAGCGATATTGGAACGCGCTTACCATCCGGCCCCTTTGGCCCCAACGGCAACGTAAGTGCGGCGAGGTCGGTTGCATTCACCGGCCTCGGTGTGGTGCTAACAATAAATTGCTGGTGATAAGCTTTCAATACTCCTGAGAAAAACGGGCCTTGCGCGGCCTCCAATGATGCCATCACCTGTGTTGCCATTAGCCCATGTTGCACGAGACGGCGAGGCGAGAGGTCAACGTCCACCTCCGGCCACCCGCGACCTGTGCCCGAAACAGTATAAACGCCATGGATGCTGACCAGCGCCGGTCGAACCTGAAAGGCAAACGTCGACTGCATTTCGGCGCTGTTTAAGGTGTTAGATACGAGTGCATATTCAGCGAAAGGATAAATATTGGGTGTCTGTAGCTTAACCGCCATATGCGCACCTGGCGGCAATGGCACATGCGATAAGCGCGCCTGTAGCAATAAATACGCAAGTTGCGGATCAACACTTTTTGTAAAATAGACATGCAGCTTGGAGAGACCATTGCCGGTCTGCGATCGAACAAGACGGACGCCAGGTTCACCTTGCGCGGCCAGTTCAAGGGGGCGCGTGACCTGTAACAGCATGAGTTTAACGGGTTGCTGGGCATCTGTAACAAGGACCGTTACCTTCGGGAAGGAGACATCCGGAAAGATCGATTTGGGCAAGCGCGACAGCATCGCGCCTCCAGCACCCAACACAAGGAGCACAAGCAAGACAACAGAGAACCGATTGGTCCATAAATTCGCCAGATAGCGCAACATCATTTGTTGTCCTGCGCTGTGGCCATGACAACTCGGCTATCATTCTTCAGCCGAGTTACTCCAGAAATTGCAATTCTTTCGCTTGCTTTCAGAGGACCTTTTACCCACACCTTCTTTTGGGTATCAGCCAGGATTTGCACCGGAACCTCTTTGGCGTGATGCTGGGTGATGATAAACACGACGGCTTTCCCGCCATGCATAATAAGTGCAGTCCTGGGAACGGTTGTCGCAGGAGCGCCGTCCTGGATTAATTTTACGCGCGCCCATTCCCCAGGGATCAAAGGACTGCCGACAGGCAGCTTGATACGAATTTGTATCAAACCCCATGAGCGAGCGTTTTTCCCGATCGACAACACATGGCCCATACCATGCCATGTCCCATCAGAAACCTCGGCTTCTTCATCGAGCTTTATGTCATGCGAAGTGGCAGGCGAGACTTTAATATCGACCCAAGGCACTGCGCGGCCATTTATAGTAGCCACCGGTGTACCTCGGTAGACGACCGTTCCCGGCGCAACAAGATAATGCAGGGTACCGGCAAATGGCGCTCGCATTACTTGCTCATTGGCTTGTTGTTGTATTGTGACCAAGCTGCTCTCGGCCTGGGCCTGATTACGCTGTGCTAACGCGACATCTAAATCCGTTTGTAACTTTTCGTGAGCTAATGCTAAAGTTCTTTTCAAAGCGATATTCGCGTATTTTAGTTGTGCGCGGGCCGAGGCAAGTTGGGCTTGCAGTGCAGGGGAAACATTGTGGGCCACAATAGCTCCTGCAGCCACCGCTCCTTCTGTGTCAAACGGCCCTTGAATCTTGCCAGTTATAGTGGCTGTCAGAGTGGTTTGGCCAAGACTGTTTACAATGCCGAGTGCGTGCACCACGATAGGTACAGGCAGTGAGCATATAGGCGCGGTATTTACGGAAATTGACGGCAAACCCGGATGCACAGCACCGTGCCCATTTCGACCATATGCAAGACTGCTTACCACTACAAATATGAGACCGGTAAGTAGGAATGCGCTAATTCCAAGGCGGCTCTGACTAAAATTCATATTTTTTAACCGAAGATTTTGATTTATTCTCAGTGGCGCGAAGAGTAACAAATGTCCCGGCAGGGTAACCAAACTCAAAATATTTACCCGAAAAAGTCCTAGGAATGAGCTCGCGCTTATCACTCAGGTAGCATGAGGACGGGGCGAGGAAATCAGCTACGCCGCAAAAGACTCCGGAATCGATCATGAATAGCACCTCTAGGTAGGTGTTATAGTAAGTGAAAATGCTTTTTCCCCGACGAGAGTATGATAATTTTATCATTTTCAGCTCCCATCCGTCGAGAATGATGCACTTACCGCAGGAGCCTACAACCGTTGCTCGCAATCTTCGTCCACGATGTAACTCGATGATCTAACTCACGAGGGAGATCCACAGCCCCAAGTCCTACGCCTTTTAGGCCGCGATCTGATGAGGTGTGACCACTCGGCGAAGCTGATGTTGGTAGTAATGATGCACTGATGCGTTGATAGAGCTTACTGAGTAGGTGAAAGAGCACTCCTTTACCTATATAATTGCGAAGTGGGCTGCTGCCGGTTTGGTGGTCAGCAGGTTAAGCTAACACGGCCTTGTCCTCGAACTCCATGGGGCTGACATACCCTCCGCAGCATTCCACCGGTGCTTAGCACCGGTGGAACCTTGGCTGCTCCGCCCAATTTCGAATGCCTGCGCCGTGGATTGTAGAAACGCTCGATATAGTCGAACACATCCGCCCTGGCCTGGTCACGGGTGCGGTAGGTTTTGGCGGCGGTGCGCTCGGTTTTGAGCGATGAAAAAAAGCTCTCCATTGCCGAATTGTCCCAGACATTGCCGGCCCGGCTCATGGAGCAGGTGATACCGTTGTCTGCCAACAGACGTTGGAATTGCTCGCTGGTATATTGGGCGAGCCCTGATCCGAATGATGGAGCAGCGCATCGGCCTTGCCGCGGCGCCAGACGGCCATCATCAACGCATCCATGACCAGCACCGCATCGCGCTCCGCCTTCATAGACCAACCGACAATGCGCCGGGAGAAGAGGTCAAGGACCACGGCCACGTACAGCCAGCCTTCGGCAGTCCAAATATAGGTGAAATCGGCGAGCCATTTCTGGTTTGGCCGGGCGGCGGAAAACGCCCGATCAAGGATATTATCCGCGATCACGGCACGCTCGCCCTCGTCCTTCGGTCTGGCCCGGCACTTCGGACGGGCCCGGAAGCCGTTCTCGCGCATCAGCCGCTCAACCCGGTGCAGGCCGCAGGCCAGGCCCTCTTCGAGCACATCACGCCACACGCGGCGCGCACCATAGGTTCTGTCACTGGCCTTGAAGCTCGCGCCGATCACCGATGCCAGTTTCTCATCGTGCACAGCCCGTTCACAGGCTGGCCGGTTGAGCCAAGCATGGAAGCCGGAACGCGATACCTCAAGAGCATTGCACATCCAACTGACCGGCCAGATATGCCGGTGCTTCACGATGAAGGCGAACTTCACGTCGACTCTCTCGCGAAGAATGCCGCAGCCTTCCTAAGAAACACCCACTTCCACTTCGATCGGAGTGGCTTGCAGAACAAAGCCGAGCGATTTTGCCCGCCGTTGTAGGTTGGCGACGACGCGGCTACGATATTGCGCCTCATACCGATCGGCGCCCGGATCATGGTAGTTCATGCCGTGTCTGAGGGCATTGTAGAACAGTACGGCAATCTTGCGCGCAGTTGCGGTCACGGCCTTTGCCTTACCGGCTCGCGAGGAGAGCCGACGGTAGAATGCGCCCAATGCGGTGTCACTCCGCCCGATCGTTGTGGCTGCCAGACGCAATAGCGCTGCGGCCCTGCTGGAAGACCTCCGTGTCCTTGAGGAGAGTACCTTACCGCCGGAGATCTTGTTGCCCGGCGCCAAGCAGAGCCATGAGGTGAAGTGTTTAGCAGTGGGCCAAGCCTTCAGATCTGTGCCACATTCACCGACCAGTTTTAGCGCAAGCGCCGGCCCCAACCCGTGGATCTGGGTTAAGTCAATGCCAAGGAGACCGAACAAAGCGGCCCGAACGTCGAAACACGGTGCGTTGACCTGTTTGGTCCTCACGCGCGCCTTCGGCAGTTTCGCTTCAGACTGACCAGATTTCTGGGAAAGGGTCGCAATAACGGCCTGCAGCTTGCCGTCACAAGCCAACATCATTGCCTGATAGGTATCGTAGAGTTCCAATGCCTGCGCCAATGCGAAGACATGTTCGTCACGGTCATTGCCTACCAACGCGGCGCGGAGGGTCTCGGTGGAAGAATGGCAACGCACGTCACGATAACTCGCCAACACATCCGGATCGCGCTCGCCCGCGACCATTGCACGGATAATCTGCATGCCGGTTGCACCAGTAATATCAGAAACCACATGATGGAGCTGCAGGTTCATTTCCATCAATGCCTTCTGCATATGCTGAGTATGAGCCGCAGCGTATTCGACCAGCCGCTCCCTTTGCCGCAGATAAGCACGTAGTGTTGCAATCTCGGCGTCTGGCCGAAAGCTGCCTCGTAACAGCCCATAAGAATGAAGTTGGCACAGCCAAGACGCGTCATTGACATCCGTTTTGCGCCCAGGGACGTTCTTGGCATAGCGCACATTGACTAAGATGACGTCAAATCCGCGTTGCTCAAGGATCTCGTAGACCGGAATCCAATATACGCCGGTGGATTCCATCGCGACGCTGGTCACTCCACATGCTTTGAACCAATCGGCCAAATCATGCAGATCTTGAGTAAACGTGCCAAAAGCCCGCACCGGCGTGTCGGCACATGCAGGGTTCACAGCGGCCATATGCATCTTCGACCCAATGTCGATCGCCGCAGCGCCAATATTGACTATCTTCAATTCTGGACGGTTACTGGTCTTTGTGTTGGGCATAAAATCCTCCATCAGTCGTTGGGGAGGGTCTGGGCTATGCCAATCAATCATTTTCCTAATCGGGATCACCGCCGAGACGGTGTCACCACTCTCAAGTTCGCATGCACCCATGGACCACGTTTTTTTACGGGGACTGTGCCTCCAATAAGCTGACGGCCGCTACCCTCCTTGCGGAACGATACCACGGTCCGTTTCTACCGCACCCAGGCGGGCAAGGGTCATCGACGTGTTTTTTAGGATGTCACGCTCCGCCTTGAGCTTGGCGACCTCCTTCTTGAGGGCCGCGATCTCAGCCTGATCGGCCCGCTGCTGGCCATGGCCCGGGAATGCCGTCGCAGGCGCCGCCGCAAGTTCACGCTTCCAGCGGCGCAACACGCTCTCTGCCAGGTCAAGGTCACGCGCCGCCTGGGCAACCGATACGCCCCGCTCCGTAACCAGCTTGACAGCCTCAGTTTTGAACTCAGCTCCAAATTTCCGCTTCGCCATATTCGCCCTCCGGTTCTTGCGTCACGATCTTATCCTCGTGTCCACAAAACCGGCAGCAGCCCAAGCCCAGAGATCAGGTCGCAGAGCGCTTCGGGCTCGCTCAGGGCCTTCGCTTCCCGGACGATCGTCCCTTTGCCGTCAACCACGCATACGCGGCTCTCTGTCAGCGAAACATCAATTCCAACATAATACTCCATGGCTGTTCCTCCATGATGTTCAGGGCAGACCCATTCCAACCCTGTTCGACACAACATCACTCTGAGGGACAGCCACCTTTACGCCTAGAACCAGGCAGCCAGCCCATTACGGCATCTAGGCTGTTCCATGGCCCATTTTATTTCCGGTGTTCTCACCAAACGGAAGACCAACGGCAGTCGCCTATTTTTATGGAATAGCCTTGCTTCCCTTATCCCCTTCTCTTGACAAAGCCAGAAAGCAGCCCGTCACTGACCCTGCGGTTTTCGCATAGGAGTAATCAACGCGAGGGTCCCATGCGATTACGTTATATGAATTTGGCAAATTCTATTACTATAACACCGGCGCCGACCTTACAGGAGCACTTGTATGACGCGTGATGAAATTCTTGCCGCGACTTCGATGCCACTTGCCTCGCCCAGCTACCCGAAAGGACCATTTCGGTTTTTTAATAGAGAATATCTACTGATTTACTATGAAACGGACCCGGACGCCTTACGGGCCTTGCTTCCTGAACCGTTGGTGCCAGACGGAAATCGCGTTTTCTACGAATGGATAAAAATGCCGGATTCCACTGGCTTTGGCGACTATGAAGAGAGCGGCTGCGGCATCTCCGCCCTCTATAACGGCACACCGTGTAATTATAGTGTCATGATGTATCTGGATGACGAATCACCGACAAGCGGCGGGCGTGAAATTTGGGGTTTTCCTAAGAAATATGGTCTTCCACGCCTGAAAACAGTTCAAGAAACCCTTACCGGCACACTGCATTATGACGGTGAGCGGGTGGCCATGGGGACCATGACTTACAAACAAAAAGAAATAGACCCCGCCAGCGTGGTCCAAGGCATGGAGAAGCTCAACGTCAATCTCAAATGGATTCCTGACGTTGACGGCACCCCAAAAATCGCTCAGCTGGTGGGCTATCACCTTAAAGAAATTGATCTCAAATTCGCATATTGCGGCGATGCGCGGCTGCATTTGATCCCGCACGTTAATTGCCGCGTGGCCGATCTGCCCGTCCGCAAAATCCTGGGCGCCTCGCATCTGAAGGCCGATCTGACGCTGCCCTATGGCAAGGTATTGCACGACTATCTGACTGAATCGAAGTAACAAGGGTCATCAAATATGTCACTTAAAGGCAAAGCAGCTCTCGTTACCGGCTCCACCAGCGGCATTGGCCTGGGCATCGCCCGCGCTCTGGCGGCTGAAGGGGCGAGCGTCATGCTGAATGGATTTGGCGATGCGGGCGAGATTGAGAAACTCCGTACGGATCTGGAAGCGGAATTCTCCGTAAAGGTGGCTTATGACGGGGCCGATCTCAGCAAGCCTGATAAGGTCGCGGCGCTTGTGCAAAAGACCCAGGATGCGCTCGGCAGTATCGATATTCTTGTGAATAACGCGGGGATTCAGTTTACCGCGCCGGTTGAGGAGTTTCCCGAAGCCAAATGGGAAGCGATCATCGCCATCAATCTCTCCGCCGTGTTTTACGGCATGAAGGCGGCGATTCCGGCGATGAAGAAGAAGCAATGGGGCCGGATCATCAACATCGCCTCCGCGCATGGTCTGGTCGCCAGCCCGCACAAGGTAGCCTATGTGGCGGCCAAGCATGGCGTGGTGGGGGCCACCAAGGTCGCCGCGATTGAGACGGCCAATGACGGCATCACCGTGAACGCCATCTGCCCCGGCTGGGTGCTGACGCCACTGGTTGAGCGGCAGCTGCAGGACCGCGCCAAGGAAGCCGGCACGGATGTTGAAACGGAGAAGAAGAAGATGCTCCAGGAGACACAGCCGATGCTGAAATTCTCCACGCCGGAGGAAATCGGCGCCTTGGCCGTGTTCCTCAGCTCGGACGGGGCCGCCACCATTACCGGCACCCCGATCTCGATCGATGGCGGCTGGGTGTCGCACTAAACCGCAGCGACAGAAGGCTGGAGCGGGTGCATCGGCATCCCTCCAGCCCCAGCGCAACATAGTTGGCGACGCCACGCCAAACAGGCCCTCCACTGATTCGTTGCACGCTGTTTTTTGTGGCAAAATTGACCTTGCATGCCGGCATTAAAATGAAAGAAATCATCATGGACATTATCGATGTTGATCATCTCATCATTGGTGGAGGCGGCGCTGCGATAACAGCCGCGGCAATGATCCGCCTTGAAGATGCCAATTGCTCCATTACGATCCTGTCCGCCGAGAATAGCGCACCATATTATCGCCCCGCCCTGTCGAAGCAGCTGCTGCTGGGAATCGCGACCGATGAACAAGTCCTGATCCATCCGGAAAGCTTCTATCAGGAACGGAAGATTCAACTTACCCTGGGAACCGAAGCTGAAGATATCGACGCGAAACGCCGGATCGTCCTGGCGGCGAATGGCAAGCAATATCGTTATAATCGCCTGCTGATCGCTACAGGTTCCCAATGGAGGCGACTGGATGTGCCGGGCGCGGAACTCTCAGGCGTCTATTATCTGCGCAGCAAGGCAGACTGTACCGCCGTGAAAGTAGAAATCACCGGCGGCGCGAAGCATGCGGTGGTCGTCGGCGCGGGTTTCCAGGGCATGGAAATCGCCATGACGCTTCTTGAGCTTGGCCTAGAGGTAACAATTATCGAACAGCGCGACCTTGTTCTGGCGCATGTCGAATCAAGCCATGTCTCGGATTATTTCCGTAAACATGCCGAAGAGCTTGGGGCGACATTTCTGTTCTCTGAAAATATCACCGCAATCCATGGGACCGGCCGGATAACCGAGATCGAGACATCCTCCGGGAAGCATGTTCCATGTGACCTGTTGATGGTGAATGTCGGCGCGACGCCTGTTACGTCTTTCCTTGCCGACAGCGGAATTGAGCTTACGGAAACGGGCCATATCGCCGTCGACGACCATCTGCAGACGAGTCTACCCGATGTGTATGCCGCCGGAGACGTAACCAACTTTGTGGACCCGGTTTTTGGCCATCGCCGGCATATCGAGCATTGGGACAACGCCATCAAGCAAGGCCGGTTGGCGGCCAGAAACATGCTTGGGCGTAGGCTGCGTTATGACGAAGTCTCCTATTTCTACTGCGATGTGGGTGATATCAGCTTCAGCATGCTGGGAGAGCCGGCTGAATCCGACGAGCATATTATCCGCGGCTCTCTCGAAGACAAATCACTGGCTCTTTTCTACTTAAAGGACGATATTCCCCGCGCGCTGCTCTCGGTTGGCCGGCCGGTTGAGGAAACCAGAAGCATCGAAGGGCTCATCCGCCACCGCGTCAATCTGAAAGACGAAAAGAAAAAGCTCTGCGACCCGAGCTTCACGCTCGACAAAATTCCCGCCCAAACGGTGCTGGTTCTCCAAGGCGGGGGCGCCATGGGGGCTTTTGAATGCGGCGTTGTGAAGGCGATGGAGGAAGAAAAAATCTATCCCGATATCGTGGCGGGCATATCAATCGGCGCATTGAATGGAGCGATTATCGCCGGCAATCCACGCAATGCCACGCAGGCGCTCGAATCATTCTGGTCAGAGCTTGCCGTGGTCTCTCCTCTGCCATTGATGAGCGAGGAGGCGGCCCGTACTGTCACCTCCATGCAAATTCTGACATTCGGCGTGCCTAAATTCTTCAAGCCGCGCTGGATGCCGTCCATGACGTCACTGTTTGAGCAGCCGGGCGACTGGACCAGCCTGTATGACGTGTCACCGATGCGCGAACTTATCGCGAGATATGTTGATTTCCCGCAGCTAAAAAACAGCCCGGTCCGGCTGCTTGTCGGCGCTGTGAATGTGGCCTCCGGGGCGCTGGAAATATTCGATAGCTATGCCGACGACATGACCCCGGACCATATTCTGGCCAGCGGCAGCCTACCGCCGGGCTTCCCATGGGCTGAGATCAATGGTCAAGCTTATTGGGATGGCGGCATCATCAGCAATTCGCCGCTTGACATTGTGATAGACCGCTGCGGCCCGGATGGAAAGCGTGTCTTTATCGTTGACCTCTATGTAGGGCAAAGGCCGCTTCCGACGAATTTGATGGAAGTCATGGCAAGGCGTGACGAGATCGTTTACTCGGAAAGAGTTCGGAATGATCTCCGCCTCCGGGAACTGTCGGCAAACTACCGTGAAATGGTCGACCGCATCCTCGATTATGTCGACCCCACGACCAGAGGAAAGATCAAGCAGCGGCCTCTCTACATCGAACTGATGGGTGACGGCGCCGCGACAACAATCACACGCTTCATTCGGCAAGGGCGGGATGGGGAGCCATCCTCGCGCGACTATGATTTTTCCGACATTTCGATCCGCGCGAACCAAGAACAAGGCTATCAGCTTGTGAAGAAGACACTGCAAGGTGAAGCCGTGGCAATACCAGTTCCGCGCACCTCTCGGCGGACCAAGTCTTTTTCCGCCAGGCACGAAAAGCCTTTTATCTAACTTATAAATGTCATCCTCTAATTTTGGCGTACGTATTTTGCGGGAGCTTCGGCAGCTCTTCAGAAGAGCTGCCAAGCTTCCAAATCGACCAGACATGGCTGCGCAACGCGCAGGCGGCAAGGATACTCAATCCTCAACACGCTCGCATCACACTATAGTGAAGAAATTTCGGCATCACCGGCTGGAAGATCGCGGGCACGACAATATTGTCCGCGTCGGCCTGGTCGACCGCATGTGGTCTGACCTTTATCATCATGCTCTGACCGTACGCTGGTCCACCTTCTTATGGTCTTCACTCTTTCTCTATATTGCGATCAATGTCTGTTTTGCTTCGCTTTATATGATGACACCTGGGCAGATTGGTGGCGTACAGCCTAGCGCATTCTGGGATCTATTCTTCTTCAGCGTCCAGACTCTTTCAACCGTCGGGTATGGCGCCATGGCGCCAACCGGCCCGATGGCGCATGTTATTGTGTCCTTCGAATTGCTGGTCGGCATGATGCTGAATGCGGTCGCGACGGGCTTGGTCTTCGCAAGATTTTCCCGCCCCAAGCCGCAAGTTATGTTCAGCGACCGAGCCTTGATGCATAGCGAAGACGGGATGATGTGCCCAGCTAGTGTCCTGATTCGGAATTTGTCTTCATTTTGGGCATTTTTGTGAGGGACCGCAGGCAGAAGCGTTGAATTGAGGCGAGGATATCGTCGGCGCTCTTGGTCCATCTGAACGGCTTTGGATTGGCATTGTTGGTATCGATATAGGCTGTGATGGCGCGCTCGAGTTCTGCGACGGAGCGGAACACGCCGCGTCTGATGGCTCGATCTGTCAACAAAGCGAAGAAACGTTCGACCTGATTGATCCAAGACGCTGAGGTGGGTGTGTAGTGAACATGCCAGCGTGGCCGCTTGACGAACCAGTTGCGGATCAGCTTTG
>NZ_FQVJ01000051.1 GCF_900129125.1 Acidocella aminolytica 101 = DSM 11237
CAAACTGGCCGACTTCCATGACCGCTTCGGAATCACTTCGCAAGAAGTTAATCCTGCCTACACGTCGCAGACCTGCTCGTGCTGCGGTTACGTGGACAAACGAAATCGCCGCTCACAGAGCACCTTTCGGTGTCTGTGGTGCGGCTCAACCCTGCATGCCGATGTCAATGCGGCACGGAACATCGGACAGCGCCGTGCGCTGTCTATCGGCTCCGTGTTCCAGTCGAAGGCGTCAGTCCTCACCGAATTGGTGCGCCAACTCGGTGAACGAAGGGTGCATAGCACCCGATCCGGTGGGAAGGGTTCCACCGCCGACCCGCGATTGTCCAACCCCTACTTCGGTGGAGGAAAGCCGGTCTCGGCCCGGATGTCAGGTCAGACAACAGCACCAGATATGGTGCTTGCTATGTCAACTTGATAGTGCCCAGAAAGGATATAAGGTAGGACAAAACCCGGAGGAAAACCATGCAACGCCACGCAACGCATGAGGTGCTTAACCAGCCCCCACCTCTGGAGGATTTCAACGCCTGGGCAACCGACAAGCCGCTAAGAGAAGCGGTGAAGGTTTATGGCGGGTGCTGGGCGGAGCCAAGGCTTTCGGCCAGCGGTTGGCACGTGGGTTCCGCTCGCGTGCTGGATCTGGCACGACAGGCCAATCGGTTCTCACCGGAGCTACGTACGCACGACCGCTACGGGCACCGGATCGACGAGGTTGCCTTCCATCCCGCCTGGCATGAGCTTATGTGCATGATTCGGGCGGATGAGGCGCATTCATTCGGTTGGAGCCAGTCCACTCCCGGCGCGCATGTGGCGCGTGCGGCGTTGTCTTATTTGTGGGCGCAAGGGGAGGCAGGTGTCGGCTGCCCATCAGCCATGACCTTTGCCTCTCTTGGGGCATTGCGCCATGCCCCCGAGATGCAGGCGGCGTTTCAGGCAAAAATTCTTTCCCCGCTTTACGATCCGCGCCCTTTGCCACCTTCCCAGAAGCCGGCTCTCACTGTTGCCATGGCTATGACGGAGAAGCAGGGTGGCTCCGATCTCCGGCAAATTCAAACGCAAGCTGAGCCGCTAGGCGGCGGATGGTATGCGTTGACTGGCCATAAATGGTTTTTTTCCGTGCCAGTTGCGGATTTGTTTTTAACCCTGGCGCGTACGCCTGCAGGACCGACCTGCTTTTTAGCCCAGGGTTGGCGGGATGATGGCAGCCGTAATTTCCTGCTTCTTCAACGCCTTAAAGAAAAATGCGGTAACCGGTCGAACGCCTCGTCCGAGGTTGAATTTCGAGGGCTTGAAGCCAGGATCGTTGGCGAGGAGGGGCGCGGAATCGCGACCATTCTGGAGATGGCGCATCTGACCCGTCTGGAATGCGCGTTGGGTAGCGCTGGGCAGATTCGTCAGGCTTTGCGTCTCGCTCTACATCATGCCAGCCACCGCTCAGCTTTTGGAAACATCTTACAAGGGCAGCCCAGCATGGCGAATGTGCTGGCTGATCTTGCGCTAGAAAGTGAAGCCGCAACCTGGCTCGCCATGCGCGCCGCGCTTGCACTGGATAAAGCACCTCATGATGAAGGCGAACGCATTCTGAGCCGACTTCTTGCCCCCATTGCAAAATACTGGATATGCAAGCGGGCCCCTGTCTTCATCGCAGAAGCCTTGGAATGTCATGGGGGGAACGGTTTTATTGAAGAATATGAAATTGCCCGCCTCTACCGCGACGCACCGCTGAATGGGTTGTGGGAAGGGTCAGGCAATGTCATCTGTCTGGATGTAATGCGCGCTTTGGCCCGTGTGCCGGAAAGTGCTGATTTGCTGCGTCATGAAATATCCCGTGCGCGCGGCGCGCATCCGGAGCTGGATCAATGGCTTAACACGCCTTGGCCAGAGATTAAGGAACATAACGCCCGCCGCCTCACCGAACACCTTGCTTTGGGGCTCACCGCCAGCCTGTTGCTGCGCCATGCCCCGTCTGCAACGTCTTCAGCTTATTGCGCTACACGGTTAGAGCGCCGCGGTGGCATTGCGTTCGGTACGTTACCAGAAAATGTTGATTGTGCTGCACTTATATCCCGCGCGCAGGGGGAGGGGGAAAGCACGTGATTTCCCGCTTGAGCGCCCCGCTTCCAGCGTTCCTGGAAGCGGGGCTTTTCAATTAGAGCAGGTCGAACCGGTCGGCGTTCATTACCTTCGTCCATGCCGCGATGAAATCATGGACGAACTTCTCTTTATTATCGTCCTGTGCATAGATTTCGGCGTAGGCGCGCAGCACCGAGTTGGAGCCGAAGACCAGATCCACCCGCGTCGCTGTCCACTTGGTTTGGCCGGTTTTGCGGTCCTGGATCTCGTACAGGCCCTGGTCGGTGGGCTTCCACTTGTACCCCATATCCGTGAGGTTCACGAAGAAGTCTGTGGTGAGCGCGCCCTCGCGGTCTGTGAACACACCGTGCTTGGCGCCGCCATGATTGGTGCCCATGACGCGCATGCCGCCAACCAGTGTCGTCATCTCGCAGGCGGTCAATCCCATGAGCTGGGTGCGGTCGAGCATCAGTTCCTCGGGGCGCACGGCGTAGTCTTTCTTCAGCCAATTCCGGTAGCCATCATGTAATGGCTCCAAGACTTCAAAGGACTCGGCGTCTGTCATGGCCGCCGTCGCGTCGCCACGGCCCGGGGCAAAGGGCACTGTAACATCGAAACCAGCAGCTTTGGCGGCTTTTTCGATGCCGACATTACCCGCCAGCACAATCACATCGGCCAGGCTGGCGCCGCTTGCTGCCGCAATCGGCTCCAAAACCGACAAGACACGTGCCAAGCGTTGCGGTTCGTTGCCCTCCCAGTCTTTCTGCGGTGCCAGGCGGATACGTGCGCCATTAGCGCCGCCGCGCTTGTCGGACCCACGGAATGTGCGCGCACTATCCCAGGCGGTGGTCACCAGATCGCTGACGCTCAGTCCGCTGGCGGCAATCTTTGTCTTCACGCCACCAATATCGTAATTGGTGTGACCGGCTGGCACAGGATCCTGCCAGATCAAATCCTCCGCGGGAACGTCCGGGCCGATGTAACGGGCTTTCGGCCCCATGTCGCGATGGGTGAGCTTGAACCAAGCGCGGGCAAAAACTTCCGAGAAATAGGCGGGATCCTTATAGAAGCGCTCGGAAATTTTGCGGTATTCCGGGTCCATTTTCATGGCCATATCCGCGTCGGTCATGATCGGATTGTGCCGGATCGAGGGATCCTCGACATCAACAGGCTTATCGTCCTCTTTGATGTCTACCGGTTCCCATTGCCATGCTCCGGCCGGGCTCTTTTTCAGCTCCCATTCATGGTTCAACAGCATTTCGAAGTAGCCATTGTCCCATTTAGTCGGGTTGCTGGTCCAGGCGCCTTCCAGACCGCTGGAGACCGTGTTGCGGCCAATGCCGCGGTCGCTGTGATTGGCCCATCCAAGCCCTTGCTCGTCAACATCCGCCCCCTCTGGGGCCGGGCCAAGTTTGGAGGCATCGCCATTGCCGTGGCATTTACCAACTGTGTGGCCACCAGCAGTCAGGGCCACGGTTTCTTCATCATTCATCGCCATGCGGGCGAAGGTGATACGGACATCATGGGCGGTCTTGAGCGGGTCGGGTTTGCCGTCGACGCCCTCGGGATTCACATAAATCAGCCCCATCATTGTCGCGGCGAGCGGATTTTCCAAATCGCGCTCACCGGAATAGCGGCTGCCTTCGCTGCCGGTGGGGGCCAGCCACTCTTTTTCCGAGCCCCAGTAAACGTCCTTTTCAGGATGCCAGATATCCTCGCGGCCATAGCCGAACCCGAAGGTCTTCAGCCCCATCGATTCATAAGCCATGGTCCCGGCAAGGATGATTAGATCAGCCCAGCTGATCTTGTTGCCGTATTTCTTCTTGAGGGGCCATAGCAACCGGCGTGCCTTGTCCAGGCTGACATTATCCGGCCAGGAATTGATCGGCGCGAAACGCTGGTTGCCGCGCCCGCCGCCGCCACGCCCATCGGCAATGCGGTATGTACCTGCCGAGTGCCATGCCATGCGGATCATCAAGCCGCCATAATGGCCCCAATCCGCCGGCCACCAATCCTGGCTGTCATTCAGCAAGGCTTTCATATCGTTTTTAAGGGCGTTCATATCCAGCGCCTTCAGCGCTTCGCGATACTTAAAGCCCGGCCCGAATGGGTTTGTCTTGGTATCGTGCTGGTGGAGTATGTCCAGATTGAGGGCTTTCGGCCACCAATCCATTTTAGAGCTATCTACTGACGTAACCCCGCCATGCATCACAGGGCATTTGCCCGGTGTCGGTGAGATGTCGTTCATTGCTGGTCTCCTTCCTGATGCCAAGCCGCCCTGAGCCATGGGAAAACCTGGATGCTCGACCATAACAAAGGGTGGCGGCATTTTAGAAGGGAAGATTTGATCGATTATTATGAGAATTTTTAATCGAAAAGATCGATTGTTTAGATGAGGTTTCCAGCGTGGGGCGCAGGCCGTGCAGCCCGGCCCCCAGGGTTTGTTTTTCGACGGCTCAGATATTCACAAGGTGCGAAATTTCATCCGCGCTTTCGGTTTGCGTGCTGCCGGAGCGGATAATCTGCCCGCGCTGCATCACGTGGTAGGATTCGGCAAAGGACCACGCAAAATCCAGATATTGCTCAACAATGAGGATGGTCATGCCAAGTTCTGTGCGAATGCGCCGCAGCGCCGCCTCAATTTGCTGGACCACATTTGGTTGGATGCCTTCCGTCGGTTCGTCCAGCAACAAGAGACGTGGCTGTCCGGCGAGGGCGCGGCCTATGGCAAGCTGCTGTTGCTCCCCACCTGATAGCAAGCCCGCCTTGCGGTTACGGATCTGCGTGAGCTTTGGGAACAGGTCGAAAATATGGCTTGCGATGCCTGATTCCTTCACTGCCTTGCGCCCGGCCAGGGCCGCGAGCCCGACAGTCAAATTTTCCATCACGCTTAGATGCGGAAACACGTGCCGCCCTTGAGGTACAAAGCCAATCCCCGCGCGTGCGCGCCCATGGGCGGGGGTTGATGTCAGGTCATCACCACCAAAACGCAGCCGCCCGCCAGTAAGTTTTTGTACGCCCGCGATGGTGTTGAGCAATGTGGTCTTGCCCACGCCATTACGGCCGATCAGCGCTACGGCGTCGCCTTGGGTCACCCCCATATCGACGTTCCACAATACTTGGCTCTGGCCATAGGCGGCGCAAGCAGATTCAAGTTCAAGCAACATCTTCCTTGGCCCTCCCCAGATAAACAGCTTCCACCGCCGCATCGGCGCGAATCTCGGACACGGTGCCTTCCCGCAGGATCTGCCCTTGATGCAGCACGGTCGTGTAGCCGTTCAGCGCCTCCACAAAGCTCATGTCATGGTCGATCACCAGCACCGCATGCCGTCCCACCAGCGATAGAATGAGATCCGCCGTGCGTTGCGTGTCCTGTGGGCCCATGCCCGCGGTGGGCTCATCCAGCAGCAGCAATTCAGCGTCGGTGGCCACCACCATGCCAATCTCGAGCCATTGCTTTTCGCCATGGGCGAGGCTGCCCGCCAGCGTCTCGCGCCGGTCTGTCAGACCTATTGTTTCCAGAATCTCCTCCGCGCGCTCTTGCTCAGCGGCGGGAGGGCTGCTGCTGAAAGCTAGCCACCAGGCGCGGTTCTTGCGCGCACTCACCAGCAGGTTTTCCATCACCGAGAGGCTGGGCAATACGCCAGGTGTCTGGAATTTGCGGCAGATACCACGGCGGACAATATCCTGCTCTGGCAAAGCAGTAATCGGTTGGTTTTTGAACAGAATGCGCCCGGAGGTTGGCCGGACCCGGCCAATGATCGTATCGCATAGTGTGGATTTTCCGGCCCCGTTGGGGCCGATCAGAACCCGCAGATCCTGGGGGGCCAGAGATAAAGACACATCTGTCAGCGCCTTGAAGCCATCAAAATCAACCGTGACATTTTCAAGTGTCAAAAGCGGGGCGGTATTCATTCGGCGGCCTCCTGACGGCGGCGTTGAAAAAAACGGGGCATACGGGGCGTGGTGAATAGCCCGGCGATACCGCCCGGCAGAAAGCTGACAGCAAGGATGAACAGTCCACCCAGCGCATACAGCCAGAGCGAGGGCAGGGCGGAACTGATCTCGTCCTTGGCGAAATTCACCAGCAGCGTCCCCGCAATCGCGCCCCAGAGCACGTTGCGTCCCCCCACTGCGACCCACACCACCATCTCGATAGACGGCACGACACCAACCAAGGCCGGAGAGATCACCCCAGCATGCAAGGTGAACAACGCGCCGCCCATACCTGAGAGCATACCTGCCAGCGTGAAGGCCACCACTTTGTAAGGCAGCGGATTATGGCCGAGAAAGCGCACGCGGTTCTCACCATCACGGGTGGCGCGCAGCATAGTGCCAAAGCGCGTGCCAAGCAGCCACCGCAGAAAGAAGTAAGAGGCCACAACCAGCAGGAACGTGATGAGATAAATTACCCGCGCGGCGCCCTGGCTAGTAATGTCATGCCCCGCGAAGGTGGAGAAATCGGTCAGGCCGTTGAAGCCGCCGGTGAAAGCCTGTTCGCTCACAAGCAGTGTGGCAAAGGCCAGCGCCAGTGCCTGGGTGATGAGCGCGAAATATACCCCGCCAATCCGCCGGCGGAACACCAACCAGGAGAATGCGGCGGCGAAAATGCCCGGCACCAGCACCACGCAGACCAGAGAGAACCAGGGATTGGCGAACGGATACCAGAAGCCGGGCAGGGCGGAGACGCCGCTCCACTGCATGAAGTCCGGCATGTCGCCATTAGCAAGATTCAAGCCCGCTAATTTCAGATTCATAGCGAGCGCATAGCCGCCCAGTCCGAAAAATACGCCCTGGCCTAGTGAGAGAATTCCGCCTTCGCCCCAGGTGAGCATGATACCCAGTGCCACCAGGGAGAAAGCCAGAAATCGGCCTAGCAGCGAGAGTTCATAAGAAGAAATCAGCCATGGCGCAGCCGCTCCCAGGGCTAGCGTCAGAATAGTGATGAGAGAGGCGGGTTTCATGTCAGCCTTCCAACGCGCGGGAGCGCACGGCAATCACACCCTGAGGGCGGATCTGGATGAACAGGATCACGAAGGCCAGCAACAGCACTTGGGCGACGCTGACATCGACGTAAATTTCAATAAGGGCGGTAAACAGTCCGACCATGATGGAAGCGATGGTGGTGCCCACCAGCGAGCCAAGACCGCCCAAAATCACAACCAGGAATGCCGGCACGATATAGCTTTGCCCCACAGTGGGGGTAACCGGTCCCAGCAGAGCGAGAATCACTCCGGCCAATCCGGCCACGCCTGTGCCCAACGCGAACACACAAAGATCGATCAGACGTGCGTTCACCCCCAGGGCGGCGGCAATTGGCCGGTCCTGATTCACGGCGCGTACATAAAGACCCAGCCGCGTCTTATTGATGAGCAGCGCAACCCCACCCAGGATCAAGGCAGCGACAGCGAGAATGAACAGTCGCGTGTCCGGCAGCGTCAGTCCGGACAGAATGCCCGTTGAGAAGGAAATGGTGTGGTTAAGCCAACTTGGCGCCACCACCTGCACGCCAATCGCGCCAAACAAATTTCGCGCCGCTTGCTGCAGGATCAGAGAAACGCCCCAGGTCGCCAGCAGCGTGTCCAGAGGACGGGCGGAGAGCCGGTGGATGACCGTGAGTTCCAGCACCGCCCCAAGCAACGCTGCCCCGATGAACGCCACCGGCATGGCGACCAGAATGCCCAGCGGCCCAGGCACGACAAGCAGTGTCAAATAGGCCAGATACCCGCCCAGCATCAGCATTTCGCCGTGCGCCATATTGATGACGCGCATCAGCCCAAAAGATAGTGCCAGCCCCAGCGCCGCCATAATGAAAAGAGAGGCGACGGAGAAGCCGTTGAAGATCTGGCCAATCAGAAAAGCAGTTTCGTGCATGGGGCCTCCTGCTGCGGAACAGGGGCGCGGCCTGTTTTGTTGCAGGCCGCGCCGGTCTGAGAAGGTTAGAAGTTGCTGTGAGCCCCGCAGGTCTTGCCGGGGAAAGTCAGCGGATCATAAGGCTGCGGCTTGATCGGTTTCGGGGAGGACCAGATGATCTTGAACTGCCCGTCCGGCTGCAGCTCGCCGATATAAGCCTTTTGCACCATTGACTGGTTAGGATCGAACTTCACCTCGCCCAGCGGGCTGTCCACGAAACCAAGAGCAATGGCCGCGTTACGGACTTTCTTGGGATCGAAGCTGCCTGCTTTCTCAGCCGCCTTCGCCCAGATCATCACATCTTCATAGCCGTGCACCATTGGGTCATCGACCACGGAGTCCTTGCCGTATTTGGCCTTATAAGCCGCCACAAAGTCAGCATTCATCTTGCCGGGCAGGCTCTGGAAGTAATTCCAGCTCGTATAGGATCCTGCGAGCAGGCTGGGGCCCATGGCTTTGGCTTCCGGTTCGGCAATGGAGAAGCTCATCACGGGCATCTTGTCAGGCGTCATGCCTGCTGCGGCCATTTGCTTGAAGAAGGAGACGTTTGAGTCACCATTCAGCGTGTTTATAATGATGTCCGGCTTCGTCCGCTGGATTTCCGCGATGATGGAGGAAAAATCGGTCCCGCCGAGCGGCACATATTCCTCGCCGGACAGGGTCAGCCCGTCATGCTTGATGTGCTTTTTCAGGATCAGGTTGGCAGTACGCGGATACACATAGTCTGACCCGACCAGAAAGATCTTCTTATAGCCTTGCTTCTCAGCCCATTCGAGAGCCGGAAGCGCCTGCTGGTTGGGCTGCGCGCCGGAATACATGATGTTGGGGGAGCATTCGTTGCCCTCGAACTGCACCGGATACCAAAGCAGGCCGTGGAGGCGCTGGAACACCGGCAGCATCGCCTTACGGGAGGCCGAGGTCCAGCCGCCGAACACGGTCACCACCTTATCCTGTTGCAACAGCTTGGTGGCTTTCTGGGCGAAAATCGCCGGGTCGGAGGCGCCGTCTTCCACCACCGGCACAATCTTCTTGCCCAACACGCCGCCCTTGGCGTTCAGCTGGTCGATAGCCAGCAGTTCGGCATCCTCAAGCGGTACTTCCGAGATCGCCATGGTGCCGGAGAGTGATTGCAGAACCCCAACCTTTACCGTGCCCTCGGCATGGGCCGGGGCGGCAAGGCCCAGCGCCGTGCTGGCCAGAAGTGCCGCGGCCAGACCCAGTTTTCGCATCGTCATACAGGAAGTCTCCCATCATTTGGCGGAGTGCCCGCGTTCAAGATGGGTCACTATGGGAATGGCTTGCGGCGCTGCACCATGGGGTGTTTGACGTAGCGGCCGGGCGTCAAACGGGCATGGATCAACCCCGCCGCGCCAGTTCGCCCACTGTCAGTGCCGCCGCCGAGGCGCGATTTTCCACCCCAAGCTTGATAAAAACCTGCTCCAGATGCTTGTTCACAGTGCGCGGTGAGATGCCGAGAATGTCCGAAATATCTTTGTTCGGTTTCCCGCGCGCGACCCAGAGCAGCACCTCCGCCTCGCGGGCGCTCAAAGCAAAGCGTGTTTGCAGAAACGCCTCCTCCTGTCCGCCGCCGGTTTCCGTGAGGCGATAAAGCCGTTCCCCGGGCCCCACCCGTCCCACCAGACTGAAATTTAGCGTACGCTCCCCAGCCTGCATCTCCAGCCCTGCTGGCAGGCGGAAGCTGGTGATGGCAAAGCCCGGCAGCGCGTCAGCCAAGCGTTGCTCCGCCTGCGGTGTGCACCAGAGTAGCCCGCCGGCTTCATCGGCCGCCAGCAGAAACCCGCCTGCCGCATCCAGTGCGGCCCGCGTCCGCAGGGCTTCGCGGGCATTGCCCAGATGCACGCGGATTCGCGCCAGAAGCTCATCAATGACGATCGGTTTGGTGACATAATCAACCCCGCCGGCTTCCAGCCCGCGCACGACATGGGCGGTGTCGGACAGGCCGGTCATGAAGATCACTGGAATCGGGCTAAGGGCTGGCAGAGCTTTCAGCGCTCGGCAGGTTTCAAACCCGTCCAGCCCTGGCATCATCGCGTCGAGCAAAATCAGGTCCGGTGTGACATGACGCAATGTCTCCAAAGCCGCCTGTCCACTAGAGGCTACCAAAGCGGTCAGCCCGGCCGTCTCCAGCGCATCGGTCAGCATGCCCAGCGTTTCGGGTGTATCATCAATAACCAGAACCAGATCGCGGCGCGTTGTCATGGTGCAGTCTCCGGCAGTTCGTCCAGCCATGCGAGTAGGCGTTTTAGTTCAAACCCGCGTAGCCAGCCCGCGAGCAAGGTGCAGAACGGCGCCAATGTTGCATCTTCGGCTTCCAGTGCCTTCAACCGAGCCTCCAGCCCGCGCACATAGCCAATCCGCGCAAGCTGGCGCAGTTCCTCAATCACCGCCGCGTCCGGCACGGTCATGGTCTGAGTGGGGACGGGCGCGGCGGGGGCTTCATACACCCAGTCCAGTCCCAGCAAGGCGCCAATCTTTTCAAGCAAGGCCCGGATATCGATGGGCTTGGGCAGAAAGCCGTCATAATCCGCCCCGCCCGAGCGTGTGGCGTCGTGCAGATTGCCCGAGACCATGAGGATTTTTGCTCGCTCCCCCCGCTCACGCAGTTGCGCGGCGACCTCGAGGCCGGACATGCCAGGCATACTGATATCCAGAATGATCAAATCCGGCGCAGCGTCCTCGCAGAGCGCCAAACAGGATTGCCCCTCCGGAGCGGATAACACCACGAACCCTAATGGCAGCAGGACCTCACTAACCAGCCGAATATGGTCCGGGTCGTCATCGGCGATTAGAATTTTGCGCCTATCCCCGCCATAGGCCGTGATGCGCCGGGGCGGCGCGCTGGCCTGTGCGCCCTGCGCCTCAGAGAGCAGCAGTCGTACCTTGAATATGCTACCCTGTCCGGGCGTGCTTTCGACCGTAATTTCACCTCCTAAAATTTCAGTCAGAAGCTTGGTGATGGTCAGTCCCAGCCCGGTGCCAGGCACGGCATTGGCAGCAGGCAGATGGCCGCGTTCAAATGGTTCAAAAATCTTCGTCAGATCTTCAGGCCGAATACCATGGCCGGTATCGGTGATGCTGAATTCCGTGACCTGCCCGCGCCGCTCTATAGAGAGCCGCACCTCACCCGAAGCGGTATATTTGATGGCGTTGGAGAGCAGGTTGATGAGAATCTGCCGCAGCCTCTTTTCATCGGTGTGGATGAAGCGCGGCAGCAGCCGGGCGCGCTCATCACGAAACCTGATCCCTTTGGCCTTCGCTTGGAGGCGGAACATATCGACGAGTTGATCCAGAAACTCGCTGAAATCCACTAGATCGCGGTGCAAATGCAGGGCGCCGGTCTCGATCTGCGAAATATCCAGCAATCCATCAACAAGGTTGGAGAGATGCGCCGCCGAATGGCGGATGGTACGGATCGCCTCGTCCGGACGCGGGGTGCCGCCTGTTTCCAAAAGCTGCGCATAGCCGAAAATCGCGTTCAATGGGGCCCGGATCTCGTGGATCACCCCGACGATATAGCGGCTTTTGGCGGTGTTGGCGGATTCCGCCGCGGCTTTGGCCTTCTGTAAGGCGGCGTCCGTGCGTTTATGGGCTTCGATCTCATCGAGCAGTGTGGTGGTCTGAACGTTGGTTTCGGCCTCCGCGGCCCGCTGGCTGGCGCGTGCCAAAACCAGCAGCCAGGCCGCCAGCGCCGCGAGAATGAACAGGGCAAAGAATACCACCCGCAGCGTCTGCCGCTCCGCCATGCGGATCCCCGGCGCTAGCAAGCCAAATTCATAATCGATCAGGCCGAACAACGCAGCGATAATGGATGAAAACAGAAGTAACAGCCCGAGAAACGGCAGGACCCGTTCATCCAGCTTCGTCTGGGCCCAGTTACGCAGTCGAGCGGGCAGCGAACGGCCAAGTACGGCGGCAAAATGCGGCTCGGGCTTACACAAATCCCGACAGCGCGCTTCCAGCGTGCAACATAGTGAGCAGATATCTCCGCCGTAAGCGGGGCAGGGGGCCATGTCCGGCATGTCGAACTCGCCTTCACAGACGATACATTGCCGTGTTGTGGCAGCTGCCACTGGGCGTGCCAGGTAAAACCGTCCCTTGGTGGCCCAGGCGATTAACGGGGCGGCGATAAAGGCAACCGCTAACCCCGCGAAGGGAGCCAGGGCGCGGGCGGTATCCTGGAACACGCCAAAGCTCATGGAGGTGGAGACCAGAACGGACAGCCCCATGGCGCCAATCCCGACGGGGTTTACATCATAAAGATAAGCCCGCTTGAACTCGATTCCTGGCGGGGAGAGGCCGAGGCGCTTATTGATTACGAGGTCTGCTGCGAGTGCGCCCATCCACCCCACGGCGAAATTCGCATAGAGCCCGAGAATATTCTGAATCACCCGGTAGATGCCAAGCTGCATTAGCAGAAGGGCCAGCCCGACATTGAACACCACCCACACAACCCGGCCAGGGTGGCTATGCGTCAGGCGGGAAAAGAAATTCGACCAGGCGATAGACCCGGCATAAGCATTGGTACTGTTAATCTTGATTTGGCAGGTGACCACAAAGATGAGTGTTAGGGCCGAGGCCAAAACGGGGTTTCGGAACACTTCCAGAAACGCGATATGGAACATCGTGGCGGGTTGTGCCGCATGCTCCCAATCCACCCCGCGCTCTATGGCAAGATAAGCCAGAAATGATCCCGCCGCGAGCTTCGCGCAGCCGGTCAGCACCCAGCCGGGACCCGCAAGCATCATTGCCGCCCCGCGCCGCTTCCCGCGTTTGGCAGGCAGAAAGCGTAGATAATCCACCTGTTCGCCAATCTGCGGCAATAGTGAGAGCAGGATGGATGTGGCCATACCAAAGGGCAGTAAAGCGAGGCTGTTAAACCCCAGACTGCCTGGAAACTGCGTCCAGGCCGCGATATCGGGCAGCCCCTCAGCGGCGAGATAGATCAGCGGGCCAAACTGCAAAAGCAGCCAGATCGGCTGAGTGAAGAGCTGCATGCGGCTGATGGCCTTGATGCCCAGCGCGGCAATCGGCACAACCGCCAGCGCGCTAATGCAGTTGGCCAGCCACAGCGGCAGATGCAGTACCATTACAATCGCCGCCGACATGATGCTGGCCTCGATGGCGAATAGAATAAAGGTAAAGGTGGCGTAGATTAGCGAGGTGATGGTGGAGCCAATATAGCCGAACCCGGCCCCGCGCGTGAGCAGATCCACATCCACCCCATAGCGCGTTGCTGCCGCGCAAATCGGCAATCCGACCATAAACATGATCACCCCCGCCGCCAGAATGGCCGCCATGGCGTTGGTGAACCCAAAGGTCAGGGTGATGGCGCCGCCAATCGCCTCGCAGGCGAGAAACGAGACCGCTCCCAGTGCAGTATTCCCCACAAGAAATGCGCCACGCCGGGCCTTTGCGCCGGTAAAGCGCAACGCAAAATCCTCCAGCGTCTGGTTGCCGACCCATTGGTTATATTGGCGCCGTTGGCGGATGACGCGTTGCGGGATGTTCATAATCGACCTATCCGGCCCGGCGTGCAGCGCGGTCAAGCCTGAAATGATCGCCCTCCGGCATTTGAAGCAGCCGCATCTCCGGGCCAATATCGGCCCATGCGGCAGAACAATCCAGTTCCGAGTTTCTATCTTTATGGTGAACCGCACCGCGCGGCGGCCCCGGGGTTCGTGCATGTGGAGTGGCTGGATGATCGTTCTCGCCCCTCGGAATGGACCATTCGCCCTCATGCTCACCGGGAGCTGGCCCAGCTTATCCTGATTGCCCAAGGCGGTGGCGAGATGAGGGCAGAGGCCCGCAACTTTCGCTTCACCGCCCCCTGCCTATTGGTTGTTCCTTCCGGCATTGTTCATGGCTTTCAGTGGTTTGCGGAATCCCGCGGCGTGGTGATGACCATGGCCAGCGCTTATCTGGCCGGTCTTGCGGCGCGTGACCCGGATATAGCCGCCTTGTTTGGCGAGGCCGCGTCGCTACCGTTGGAGGCGACTGAGGCAGAGAAGGTGGAAGCTAGCGGCGCTGAGATGATGCGCGAACTGGGCTGGGCACGGGCTGGCTATCGTACGGCGGTTGATGCGGCGCTGTTGGCTGTTCTGCTCACCGGTATCCGCGCCCGGGCCTTGAAAGCCGAGACAAATATCCCCGTGGCAGGCCCGGCGGCGGCACTCGTTGCAAAGTTGCGCGCGCGGATTGAGGCCCGCTTTCGGCTGCGCGAGCCGATTCCAGCCTATGCCGAGGCGTTGGGGGTGTCACTCACGGCGTTGCGCAATGCCAGCGCGCGCATTGCCGGGGCGCCGCCTTCTGTCTTACTGGACGAGCGGGCGATGCTCGAAGCCCGGCGAGCTCTGCTCTACTCCAACCTGACAGTCTCGGAGATCGGCTATTCGCTGGGCTTTGCGGACCCGGCGCATTTCTCGCGCTTCTTTACCCGGTATGAGGGGCGTTCGCCGCGTGCTTTCCGGGATGATGCGGCGGGGTAGCCGTTGCCCTTGAGACGCCGGAAAAAGGTACGTTTGTCTTGGCTAAACCTCATGTTGGCTAGATTTTTTGCTTGGAGTGGCGGAGTTCATCCAAGACAGTTTAACTGGATTGTCATTCAATTTTGTTTGGCAAAAAGTGGAGTATGTCATGAATTTAGGGAGCCTCTGAACAAGCTGTCGGTTCAATGACTCCTTGTCTGATTAGGGTGTGTCGCTGGTTTTTGGCAGTTTCGCTTGGCTGATTTCCGGCATTGGGCCGATCACCGCATCCCTGATTGCGGCGGCCGTCGCCGACATTAGTGTCTTCAAGAGTGCACGACATTTCGCCGCCTGGCTTGGTTTGGTGCCGCGACAGCATTCCACCGGCGGGAAAACCCGCCTTGGCAGGATCACCAAAACCGGCAATCGGGAGATACGCAGGCTGCTGGTTATAGGAGCCACATCCATGGTTCGTCGGGCTCCACAATGGAATAGTGCCGCTGGAGTTTGGGTCAGAGGGGTTCTTCAACGCCGGCCTGTTAGGCTGGTGACCATGGCGTTGGCGAATAAGATGACGCGCATCGCATGGGCATTGATGACGCGTAATGAGGTCTATTACGCAAAGGGACGCATGTTGACAGTCGCGAAAGTTGTGACGTGATGTTGTTCCTGCGCAAAATGGTAGACAGCGGGCGTATGCCCAACTGATCCGGAAGGAACCTTGTGCCTTGAGCACGCGGACAGAGATTGGTGCCTGACACGCAAGCGCACACCCATGATGGCCAGCGGCACGTGCCGCGTTACAGAGGCCGGACATAAGGGCGCAACTGACCGGTTCGTTCGCCAACGTCAATTGTCGGTTCTAATGGAAATGAAACTTCCTAAAATGATATCCAAGAGGCTGCCACAAAATCCAATTTGACCGCGGCCCAGACCGCAGGAAAATCTTGGTCCGACACCGCCTGCATCATGATTGTGATGCTGACCGTAACGCCCATACTTCATTAAGAAGTGCAACCATATAGAACAGGCTTTAGAAAGCCAAAAATACTTGTCACGCCGAGGCCGTCCACATAAGATTCCTTAAGTCTATAGCTCACGTCGTGATCTCTGGTTTCACCTCCAACAGTTCCCCTCCTACGGCATGCGGAGCAGACAAAAAATGAGCAAACCAAGCGTGTTGCGGTCAAGAATATCTTGGCGCTGAAAGCGGGGAGATAGCACGCTCTCCATCAAGCGCCTCCTCGACAAAGGGTAATGTTGCATGGCACGGGTCCATCAGCGACACCGTCAGGCAGAGAAACCTAGCCTGCCAAGTACCCTCCTTCCGCTAGAACATGATAGCCGTAAAAATCAACATACCCTTCTGGCGAGGATCCACCAACAGGTGGCGCTTTAGCCCCGACTAATTCCTGAGCCGGGCTTGCGCCCGTCTGTTCGACCGTCGCCGACGCCTTTCGAGGGGCATAGCCAACCGAGGCTCGATTCATTGTCCATTGCACGCTCCGGTAGGAGCGGGCAAAACAACGACAGGTGGCTGCTTCCCTAGTCTAGGAAGCTCAGGTACAACCTCCGAGGGCATATTCCCATCCCGTTCCGAAGCGCCGCATAGCCAGGAGCCGATTTCAAAAGTTAGATGATCCGTAGCCGACATATGAGGGCCACCTTGTAGCGTTTTGCGTGGTCTGCCGCTGATCGCCGGTTGACGGCCGCATTGTTTCCACTGAGAAGTGGCTTTGATGCATAAATCTGACTATTGGTTAGGATTCCACCTTTATGTTTGAGGGCGTAGCTGATGGCTACTTGATCCTTGCCCGCGTCAATCAATTACACCATACAGCCTCCTGATATAGTTCAGCCTTGTCCCATTCTTCGGAGAATACGGAGCCAGAATGTCAGACAGTTCCATGATCGCGCCCCTCAAGGTGGCCAATGAGGCATTCCTTGTTTCCAGTATGATCGAACGCTGCCCCAAGACCATGATGATCAGGGAACTGGTGGTAAACGGGCTGGAAGCCGCGGCCCAGGGGGCTCCAGGCAAGCGGGAAGTTATCATCGGAGCGCGTATGCACGAAGGCGTGCGCAAGCTCCGGATCTGGAATACAGGCCCCGGCCTTAACGCAGCCGAACTGCTGCAGATTACCGACCTCGCTTCATCGCTACGAAAGCAGAATAGCCTGGACCAGAATTTCGGCATGGGCGCCAAGGTCGCCTCCCTTCCCTCCAACCGTCAAGGATTACGCTACCGCTCCTGCGCGGGCGGACGGGTCAGCGAAGTTGTCATGGGCTATCGCGATGGCACCTATGGGCGGCTACGCATCGGCCTAGAGCGCTTGGAAGTGATCGACGCAACCGAAACCTGCATCGCCGAGGGGGATTACGACCTCTCCTTCGATTGGACCGAAGTGTTGCTCGGCGGCAATGCAGCGGATCAGGATACGGTCACAGCACCCTACGGGACCACACTCAAGGTCACTCCGGATTGGATGGGCGCCTATCTGGAAAACCGCTTTTTTCGCCTGCCTCATGATGTGACACTCATGCTCATGCCGGCGGTCTGGGGCGGAGGGGCGCCGCGCGCCATGGTTGGGCTCGATGACCGGAAGAGCGAATTCGGCCGCACCGAAACCCGCGTTACGCCGAGTGGCGTGAAAATCCATTACTATTACGACCCGCCCGAAGGCGAAAGCACTCGATCTGCAAGGAGCGCCATTACAACTAGTATCTCCCGCGGGGCGGTCGTCTTCCGTGACGAAATGTATGATGTGCGGTCGGGCGAGGCGTGGCTGCAGGATGCGCCTAATTACGGCGTGCCCTTCGGCGCCAAATACATCTCCATCTTTGTCGAACTACCACATGACTATCTCGTCTGGCCGGAAGCCTATCGTCAGTTCCTGCGGTTCCGCGGCAATGACCAGCGGCAAGTGCATATGATCGATTTCAGCGCGCTTGTGCGCAGCTACATGCCAGTCTGGCTTGCCGAGATCATCAGCAGCTTCGGCCCCGGCCAAGCCAATTTTCTCGATGACATTAGCGACGAACTGAAGGAGCTGCTTACCTCCCTTGGCGTGTTGCCCACGTTTCAAGCTCCGGCTCCCGGGGCGCCCGAGCGACCGATCTCTTCGCCCGTCGAGGCGCAGCTGAAAGCTGCTGAGACGCTGACGGAAAAGGCTAAGAATGCGCAGGCATCGTCTCTGCCGCCCAAGCCGAAGCCTCCAGTGTTCGAGCGGCCGCCAGAAATCATCGGGCTGCGTACCCCAGAACAGATCAAAGAGCGCACACTTGAAGGCCGCGCTGCCAAATTCTATCCGCAGTCGCACCAGATCTTCATTAACCTTGCCTATCCCGCCGTACAGGAGATGGCCTCCGCTCTCTTGGTCGAGACCGAGGTGCAGCTTGGGCCCCATGAAGAGGAAGCGCGCCGCATCGCAACGGAAACCGCCGAATGGGCGCTGACTAGGCGCATCTCCCGCGCCATCGTTTACAGCTTGTCGAAGAAGGCGCTTGGCTGGCGGCCGGATGAGATCTCGCGTAGCCAGTCCACCGAGAGCTTAAGTCTGGTTGCCGATGACTGGGCCAGCGCAATGGATATGGCCCGCGCCCGTTATAATCATCAGCTGCCTGCCGCCGTCCCGGCCCTAGTAGCGCCGTAGCCCGTGATCATATGAACCTCACGAAAACGAGCAGCCCTATGGCCTTCCCTCAGGTTGCAGGTAACTACCCGAGCTAAGCCCTTTAATAATTCTGATGACGGAATTAACAGAGCGATGAACGATTATACCGGCCCTAGCGTTGATCCCACCAACCCGCAAGCGACGGTGCGGGCTGCAACAGAGCTGATGCAGAGCGGCGATTTTTCCACCGCAGAGCGTCTGCTCGGCTGGGCGCTCGACTTCAACCCGGATCATGCCGCGCTTCAACGTCGCATGAGCGAACTGCGCTGGGAGCAGAGCAAAGCAGACGAAGCCCTGGATTGGGCAGAGCAGGCGCTAGCGGCCGATCGCGGCGATGCTGAAAACTACGCGTATCTCGGTCTTCTCCGCGCGCGGCAGGGGCGCTACACGGACGCCGCTGAGCTCTTGGGCCACGCAGTTGAAATCAAGCCGGATAATCCGCATTATTTGTGTCGGCTAGCCGACATCATGGTGCATCTTGGCCGCAGCGAGGACGCCAAGGCTTTTGCTCTGCAGGCGACCAGCCTACAACCAAAGAATGTTCACAACTATCTTTTCCTCGCCTCACTTCAGCGACGCTACGGCGATTTCGATGCTGCCGAAGCGACGCTCCAAGCGGGCATCAAGCAGGTGCTCGAGAGTGCTGCCCTACTGCGCCGCATGGCGGAATTTAGACTAGCCCGCGGTGATATCTATGGCGCAATGAGGTGGGCCGAGCGGGCCCGCGAAGCCGCCCCCAACGATCTGGCCAATTACGACCTCGAAGCCAACCTAGCGCTGGAGAGCGGCGATCTTACGGCGGCCGAGCACGCGCTTCGTACCGCCGCCAGCCTCAACAACGCAAGCGCTCATCACATGCGGCGTCTGAGCGATGTACTTATGCGCCGTAGCGACCTAGATGGTGCGCTGGCCTGGGCTAAGAAGGCGATTTCTGACTATCCACAGGATCAGTCCGGCTACATCCATATTGCTAACCTGCATATGGCACAGGGCCAGCACGATGCAGCCTACGCAGTGCTGGAAGCTGCGGTTGGCCAAGCAGCAAAACCCAACGCTGCAACCATGATGATGCGGCGACTGAGCAGCATCGCGCAGCAGAAGGGGTGGTACGCTCAGGCGATCGACTGGGCGAGGTGCGCCGTTGAAGCCGATCCATTTGACGCAGAGAATCACGCACATCTAGCCTCTCATTATCTCCACCAGGGCGATCTCGCGGCGGCCCAGGAAGCCGCTAGGCTTGCGCTGGATCTTGCTCCTGGCCAAGCTGCCTACAGCCGCTGCATCAGCGAGATCGCCTGGAAGCAGGGCGAGGTCGAGACTGCCTTGGAATGGGCGGAACGAGCAGTTGCGGCACATCCAGCTGACGCCCAGAACCATGCATATCAGGCAAGCTTGTTGATGCAGCAAGGGCAGAATGAGGCAGCGGAACCACCTCTCGTCCGTGCTGTGGAGCTCGCTCCTCTTAACGCTCACCTGTTGACCCGCGCCAGCGATCTGAAGATGCGTCTCGACAAGCAGGAGGAAGCATTCGCTTTTGCTGAACGCGCCATCAGCGCTCAGCCGTACAATTTGGTGGGCTACAACCACCTCGCAACGCTCCATATACGCCAGGGCAATATCGATGCCGCCGAAGCTGTTCTGCGACGGGCGGCTGAGATTGAACCCACGAACGCGCCGGTACTACGACGCCTTGCTGAGATGGAGCAGCGAAAAGGCAACCTTGAGGCTGCGCTGACTTCGGCTGAGAAAGCCATCGAAGCCGCCCCCCGTGACGCCAACTCATATAATTTCTTGGCTCGCCTACATCTTAGCTACGGCAACCTAACTGCGGCCGCTAGTGTTGCTACGAAAGCCGTGGAGCTTTCACCAACTCACGTGGGTGCCTTACGGCTCTTAAGCGATATCATGCTTCGCCAAGGCAAGGCAGATATTGCGCTTTCTCTTGCTCGCCAAGCGGCGTCCGCCAATCTGGGTGATCCTCATAGCCACAATCAAGAAGCGAGTGTACTTCTGGCGGTTGGAGATTACGAGCAGGCGGCAGCTTCGGTAGATAAGGCACTTAAGCTTGCCCCGACGGACGTCGTTTTCCTCCGCCGCGCCGACTATTTGCGCGCACTTGTGCTGCGACAAAGAAGATAAGGGTGTATATAAATTTTGTTACGGGAAGCTTTGCGGCACCTTGCGACAAAGGCGCAGACCTTACCATCACTTAATCCATGATCGCTGGAACGGCATGCACGCCATGTGTAACGCTTGCTTGACGACACGTATTAGGGAGAACGCATCCCAGGTGTAATGAGACCTGTGCGCGGGTAGGGTTTTGATCTGATTTTAAGGGATAAGATCTGGAATTTTCTTTGTTTTTTGTAGAAGAGCGTGAGGCTACCCTCGATGGGTATCAGGCCGGTTGAGTGAAGAGGTTCAGTGTTCGTTTGAGGTTATAAGCGATGGCGGTGAGACGGACCTGAACAGCGGCTTTAGCAAGACCACACCATCGCATTCGTCGTAATCCGTAGCTTCGTTTCCAAGTGCCGAAGATTTTTTCGATTCTGCCACGTACGTGATGTATGGCGCGGTTGTGAGTATTCATGCGGGCAAGAGCCCTCTG
>NZ_FQVJ01000053.1 GCF_900129125.1 Acidocella aminolytica 101 = DSM 11237
CGGCCTAACGCCCGCATCTCAGTAGCGGCTTCTAGCTTTGGTTCTGATAGCGCCGGCGCGGCCTCAATGGCTAATGTGAAATAGCGTAGCGCGTCTTCGCGGTTGCCTGATTGTCGTGCCCGCTTTCCCGCACCAATGGCGTCAGAAATTACTTCTGGTGCAACCTTTGCTTGATAAATATTTTGAGACGCAGTCATGGGCTTGTTTAATTTTATTTCAAATATCCGTTGATAGTATCAAAATCTGGCAAAACGTCCCAAAATATAAATATTTTTTAAAAAATTAAACATAATCGACCGGCTTGGTGAGTGTCTATGAATGAAGCGTTCTCGCTATGATTGTTGCCTGCTTAGGTGGAGAAGAAGGTTGAGTTTTGCGCCAATCATTTTGGTTCTCGTAAAAAATTATACGGAGAGAAAAAAAGATAGGAATTTTGGATTTTTATATGAGATAAAATCATTGGATGTACAATGTATTCTTTTGTGTTTTCGCTTGGCCGATTATAAACTTAATGTGATGAATTTTTGTCCTGGCGGTTGTAGTGTTTGATAGATTGCCGGTTGCTGCCGTTAGGCCCGTGCCCCGTAACAGCGGATTTTGTGTTGGCAATCGCGTGTCATGATTCTGTTTTTCGATGAGCAAAGCTTCTCTTCCGCTGAAGGCAGAGAGGTCTGGTTTCTTCTGCATTTGATTGAAGATTCCGTAAGTTCTGTGTGCCGAAACCGTGGTTTTCCTGAGAGGAGCGCCGGCGTATGAGCATCGACAGGGAACTTTTGGATCATCTGATGGCTGGTCATTCGCCAGGTGATTTGTTTGTCAAGGGCGCCTTTTTTGCGGAGCAGGCAAGGTGCTGGCGGAAAGGGGCGTTGAGCACGGGGGTGGATCGATGACGTGTGCACCGGGAAGGCGCTTGAGGAGGGAAACTAGCCGCCCAATCGGAGGAACGACAGCAGTCAGAAAACTATGGCCGTGGACAGAGGCTAGGTTGTACTGGACGTTCCCCGGGATTAGAAAGGCACGTTTGACCCCGTGTTAATCGCCAAGTATCACCGCCGCAACGCCCTGGAGCGTAACGCTCGGCGAGATATGGGGGCATATTGGGGAAATCTATCGCGTTGGGACATCTCCGAGGTTCATTTCCGTAATTACGGATGCGAAGATGGAGGAGATTGCCGCTTGGCAGAGCAGCCAACTGGAGCCGTGCTATTCGATTGTCTTCATGGAGGCGACCCGGCGCAGCGATGGGGCAATCTCAAACAAGGAAGTCTTCGTAGCGCTCGCAGTTCTGCCGGCGGCAGGCGGGATGTGCTGGGGCTGTGGTTTCAGGCGAATGAGGGGGCGCAGTTTTGGGCCAAGGTCCTGAGCGATTTACGCAACCGGGGTGTCCAGGACATCCTGACCGCCGTCGTCGATGGATTGAAAGGTTTCCGAGTTGGCGCCAAGCCTGGAATGAGGTCATCCCGTTCCTCGACTATCCGCCGGAGGTGCGCAGGCTGAATTATATCACGAATTCGATTGAGGCGCTGAACGCGAAGATCCGCCGCGCTGTCCGAATTCGCGGCCACTTCCCAAATGACGAGGCAGCAGCGAAATTGATCTACCTGGCCTTGAATGCTACATCCACCGAGTGGAAGCGCTCGGTGCGCGAATGGCATGCTGTCAGAAGTCAGCTTGCAGTCATGTTCGAAGATCACTTCCCAAGGACCTAACAAAACGCGTCAGGCACAAAATTCCAAATAGTCTTCGGGCATTCCTGAGATGTGGAAGCCAACCGTCTGTTTGCCGCTGTGCTGTTTTGAGGCGCGTAAGCCAGGGAGGTTGTATTCAGCTCTTACACGCACCTGGCAAATCGCGCTGCGTCTTCTACCAAACCTGGTTCTGGCCGCACCCCAGTATAAAGCACAAATTGCTCCAGCGCCTGTAAAACCGCTACATCTACGCCCGAAATCACACGTTTCCCTGCCTCTCGCGCGGTATGCAGCAAGGGGGTATCAGGAGGTAACGCTACCACATCAAACACAATTTCCGCGGCTTTAATGCTCTCGGTGGGAAAAGCCAGCCTATCCGCATCTGCCCCGGCCATGCCTAGCGGTGTGGCGTTAATGATCAGCGGCGCGTAAAGGCCCTCAGGGGCATGGTCCCAAGCAAAGCCATATGTCCTGGCGAGAGCGCGGCCTTTCGCCTCATTCCGGGCTATAACAGTACCTTGCTTATGCCCCCGATCGCGCAAGACGGCGGCCACGGCCTTGGCCATGCCACCCGCGCCATGCAGCAGAAATGGTGTTGCCGGTGAAATTTCTGCCTCGTCTAGCAATGTGGCGATGGCGCTGTAATCGGTATTATAGCCGGTCAGCGTCCCGCTCTCATTCACAATGGTATTCACGCTGTCGATCGCCGCTGCCGAAGGTGCCAGCCCGTCCAGCAGCGCAATCACCTCCTCTTTGAACGGCATGGAGATGGCGCAGCCGCGTATGCCGAGCGCTCGGATCCCCCCGATCGCGGCCGGAAGATCTGTTGTTGTGAAGGCTTTATAGATAAAATCCAGCCCCAAACCTTCATAAAGCCGGTTGTGGAAGCGGGAGCCGAAGTTGCCCGGTCGCGCGGCGAGGGACATGCAAAGCTGGGTCTTGGGGCCGATGGGGGGCTTCATAATCAGGCAGCTCCTGCCGTGCTGGTTTGTTGGGTTTGGGTTGAGCCGCGTATCACGCAGCGTCCGCCAAGCACCACCTTGCGGCGCGGGGCATCCGGGTCTTCCAGCCGCTCGAGAAGCAACTGCATCGCGGTGCGGCCAATCGCGTTCACCGGCTGTTCTATCACCGTGAGGCCGGGGCCTGCCAGTTCCGTCCAGCTTTCATTGTCAAATCCTGCCACCGCCAAATCGCGCGGCATGGATTTACCCGCGGCCCGCATTGCTCGAACCACCCCCATCAGGAACAGCCCGTTCGAGGCGATGACGGCTTCTGGCGCTGAGCCACTATTGAACCAGCTTGCGGCTTCTTTTTCAGCCGCTTCGATGGAAGGGGCAAGAAAACGCGCCTGTGGCGTGAGGCCGAAACGACGCATTGCCTCTTCATATCCCGTGCGTCGCTCCACGCCGGTTGTTGAGGCGTTACCGAACAGCCCGGCAATGCGCCGGTAGCCTTGGCTGTGTAGATGTTCCACGAGCATCGCGGCGGCGGCGAAATTATCCAGTACCACTGCATCCTGCCCGCTTACTGCGTCGGCACGGTCAATCAGCACGATGGGGAAGTTGAAGCTCTGCCGGGTCAGCTTGCCAACCGTGGCGCGGGTAGGGGCATAGATAACGCCGGTAACGCGCTCCTCCTCCATTAGCTTCAGATACATCTCCTCCTTGTCGGGGTTTTCATCCGTGTTGCACAGAATAACCCGTAAGCCGGCTTTGTAGGCTTCATCTTCCACTGCCCGGGAAACGGCGGTGAAGAATGGGTTGGAAATATCGGCCACGATCAGCCCAATGGTCTGTGAATCCCGCGAACGCAGCCGCCGGGCTGAAAGATTAGGGCGGTAGCCGGTCGCTTTTACCGCCGCTTCCACCTTGGCGCGCAGTTCAGCACTCACCGGCCCGCCCGCCAGCGCGCGCGACACCGTGGCAGGCGAAACCTGCGCCATGGCTGCAACGTCTTTGATGCTAACGGTCATGTTTCCTCCGGCTCTGCCGCAATGGCATGCAATCGTTCTCACACTAAACAGCGCCGGATGGAAGAAAAAAGCAAGAGATACGCAGGATAGTGCGTTGCAGAAATTTCGCGCTGCTGAATAATGCTTGACAAAGAGGCTGAAAACGATTTCAACAACTGGCTATAAGCCAGAGGAAATGCCCATGCTGATGACACCACCAGACAATCTGTTGGGCCGGGAGTTTGTCCGGCTGAACGCGTCCCCTGCGAGCAAGGAGGCCGCCATTGCGGAAGCCTGCCAGCTTCTTGTGGCGGCGGGCTGCGTGGCGCCGGAATTCGTGGAATCCATGCTGCGCCGCGAAGCTGTGGCCAATACTTTCCTGGGCCATGGTGTGGCCATCCCGCATGGCATGGGGGAAGATAAGGGGCTCATCCGCCGGGATGGGATCGCCGTTCTGCAAATCCCCGAAGGTGTCGAGTGGAATCCTGGGCAGGTGGCACATCTGGTGGTCGCGATCGCCGCCCAGGGTGATGCACATATTACCATTCTGCGCCGATTGACCCGCCTGATTCAGGATGACGCCAAGCTTCAGGCTCTTTTCACCACGAATGATGCCGATGAAGTTGTGCACCGTCTAGCCAGCGACGCACCTCGCGTCGCGCCTGCGGCTGCAAACGATTTCAACCAGTCCTTCAGCTGGGTTGTGGAATACCCCACCGGCCTTCACGCTCGCCCGGCCAGCGCCTGGGTGGATGTGGTGCGTGCCAATGGCGTGCCCGTACGCGTGCGCCACAATCAGGAGGTGGCGGATGCGCGTAACCTCGTGGCGCTGCTTCAGCTCGGTCTGCGCAAAGGCGATGAAATCACTGTTTCAGCAGAAGGTGAGGGGGCTGAGACGGCTTTGGCCGCCTTGCGGGCCAAGATTACCGGCCTCACCGCGCAAGAGGTGGCGGATGCCGCCCGCGCCGCTGCCAAACAAGCTGCTGCCCCGGTTCGCGGCTGGACGCCGCCCGGCAACCCGCTGACCATTTCCGGCATTGCCGCCAGCCCGGGCTTGGCAATTGGCAAGCTGCATGTGCTTGGGAGCGAGATTTTGGAGATCCCAGATCAGCCGGTGGCGCTCTCCGAAGGTGGTAATCTGCTGCATGAGGCGCTCACCAACACCCGTCAGCAGCTTGCAGCCTTGGCGGATGATACGGCCCGGCGTCTCGGCGCGCAGGATGCGCAAATCTTTAAGGCGCAGGTCGAACTGTTGAATGATTCTGACCTGATCACGCTGAGCTGCCAGTTGATGGTTGAAGGCCATGGTCCCGCCTGGGCCTGGAACGAGGCGGTGAACCGCATGGCCGCACGTCTCTCAGCACTTGGGAATCCGGTTCTTGCCGCACGCGCGGCGGATCTACGGGATGTCGGGCGCCGGGTGCTGTCGTGGTTGGACCCGTCCATCGCCGCTGGCTCACTCTCCGGCCTTCCAGAAGATCCCTGTATTCTGGTGGCGCAGGACCTTTCACCTTCCGACACAGCGGGGCTGGACACGCACCGTGTGCTGGCGCTGGCGATGATCCAGGGTGGTCCCACTTCACACAGTGCCATTCTGGCCCGCACTCTGGGACTGCCCGCGATTGTTGCAGGTGGGGAGACGCTGGCCCAGGAGGCGATCTCAGGTCAACTCGCTATTGCTGATGGCCAGACCGGCCGTCTCTACCTGAATCCCTCGCCAGAGGATGTCGCCTCGGCGGAAGCCTGGGCGGCGGACTTGCGGGCCACCCGCGAGAAGGAAGAGGCCGAACGTGCTCGTCCGGCCACCACCACAGACGGTGTGCATATCGAGGTCGCCGCTAATGTGAACCGGCCGGACCAAGTGCCTGTCGCGCTGTCTGAGGGGGCAGAGGGGGTTGGGCTGATGCGCACGGAATTCCTGTTTCTGGAAACCGGCGCAACGCCCAGCGAAGATGAGCAGCACGCGATTTATCGAGGCATGATCGATGCCTTGGGTGACCGTCCGCTTATTATCCGCGCGTTGGATATTGGCGGAGATAAGCAGGTCGCGCACCTGCATCTGCCGCGGGAGGAAAACCCGTTCCTGGGTGTGCGGGGGGCTAGGCTTTTGTTGCGCCGGCAGGATCTACTGATTCCTCAATTACGCGCCATCTACCGCGCGGCGGCGGAAGGCGGAAACGTCTCCATCATGTTCCCGATGGTCACCTCTGTGGGCGAGATTATCAGGTTGCGGGAAATCTGCGAGGAGGTGCGCGCGGCGGTGAGTGGGCCTGTGTTGCCTATCGGCATTATGATCGAAGTTCCTGCCGCCGCCATCCAGGCGGATAGCTTGGCCGCGCATTGTGACTTCTTCTCCATCGGCACCAACGATCTCACGCAATATACGCTTGCGATCGACCGGCAGAACCCGGAGCTTGCGGCTGAAGCAGACAGCCTGCACCCCGCTGTACTGCGACTGATTGCCCAGACCGTGAAGGGCGCCAAGGCGCATGGGCGCTGGGTGGGCGTGTGTGGCGGTATCGCGGGTGATGCGCTGGGAGCGGCCTTGCTGGCTGGGCTGGGTGTGAGCGAGCTTTCCATGACCCCGCGCGATATTCCCGCCGTGAAAGCCAAATTGCGTGGCGTGGCTTTCTCAGCCCTGGCTTCGCTGGCGGAAAAGGCTTTGGATGCCGCCACCGCTGCTGAGGTGCGGGCGCTGGACTTGCCATGAGCGCGGCCATTCTCACCGTTACCCTGAACCCGGCGCTGGATCAGACGATTCTGCTGGACCATCTTGTGCCGGGCGAAGTGCATCGCGCCAGGGGGGCGGCTTTGCATGCGGGTGGCAAAGGGGTGAATGTCGCTTCCTGCCTCGCGGATTGGAGCGGCAATGCGCTCACCGCGAGTGGCATTCTGGGTGCGGACAATCAAGCGGCCTTTACGGCCTTGTTTGCTGCTAAGGGAATTGCCGATGGTTTCCTGCGTGTCCCCGGTGAGACACGCACCAACATCAAGCTCAGCCATGACGGTGACACCACGGACATTAACCTGCCTGGTCTCACTGTACCGGCTGAGATGCAAAACACTCTGGCTGACAGGGTGGAGGAGCTGTGCGTACCGGGAGGGTTGGCGTTGCTGGCTGGCAGCCTGCCTGCTGACATTGAGCCAGCATTTTACGCCACGCTTCTGAGCCGGCTGGCCGCACGTGGCGTACGCGTGCTGCTTGATACATCCGGCGCGCCGCTAAAAGCCGGGCTGAGCGGCGCAGTGCTGCCGTTTGCCATCAAGCCTAACCGGGCGGAGCTTGAGGAGTTCGTTGGCCATGAGCTTGCGGATGACGACGCCCTGCTTGAAGCCGCGCATGAGTTGAACGCGCGTGGTGTGGAACTGGTGGTGGTGTCGCTCGGCGCGGAAGGGGCTTTGTTTGTGACGGCAAAACAGGCGCTGCGTGCGTCTCTGCCGCCGTTGCGCGCGTTGAGCACCGTGGGTGCCGGGGATGCGATGATGGCGGGTATTCTGGCCGGTCTGCGCGAGGGGGCGGCACTGGACCGTATTGCCCGTCTCGGCACCGCTTTTGCTGCCGGAAAATTATTGCGGCCGGGTGCCAACCTGCCGCCGCGTCAGGACGTCGAAACCCTGGCGGATCAGGTTCAACTGCAAAACCTAGAGATAAAGGTAAAGGCTGGAGGGATGGAAATATGACAGAAATCATCGCGTCGGTCGCCGCGGGCGGTGCCGTCGTGCAGGGGGTACTGGCCGCCGAAGCGTTGCGTAAGGAGGCCAAGGCTCAAGGCAAGAGCATTGAGGTAGAGGTCCACACTGCCGAGGGAGTGCTGAACAAGCTCACCCCCGCGCAGATGCAAGGCGCTAACCTCGCGTTGCTGGTGGGTGAGGGGGCCGTATTGCCTGAGGGCCCTGCCGCACGCCGGAATGCGAGCATTGAGCAGGTTCTGGCCGACCCCGCCGCAGTCCTTACTGGGGAAAAGCCGGCAGCGAAAAAAATTGTCGCCATCACCTCCTGTCCCACCGGCATTGCCCATACATTTATGGCCGCCGAGGGGTTGCAGCAGGCGGCGGCCGCGCTGGGACACGAGATCAGGGTGGAGACGCAAGGCTCCGTCGGTGCGCAGACGCCTCTAACGCCTGAGGAAATTGAGGCGGCGGACCTCGTGCTTATCGCCGCCGACCGACAGGTGGAACTATCCCGCTTCACGGGTAAGCAACTGTTCTTGTCTGGAACCAAGCCCGCGATCAATGATGGGCAGAATCTCATCAAGCGCGCTTTCGCGGAGGCGAGCCTGCATGGCAGTGCCACGGGGCCTGCAACGAGGCAAAAAGCCAAGCAGATTAAAACTGGCCCGTATAAGCATCTGATGACCGGCGTATCTTATATGATCCCGTTCGTCACGGCGGGTGGGCTGTTGATTGCGTTGGCCTTTGCATTCGGCGGCATTTACGCCACGGAGCCTAGCCACGCACACACTTTCGCGGGCGCGTTGTTCGAGATCGGGGCCAAATCCGCCTTTACCTTGTTCGTGCCGATTTTAGGCGGGTTTATCGCCTGGTCCATTGCTGACAGGCCGGGTCTGGCGCCGGGTATGATCGGCGGCTTGCTGGCTTCTCTGACCGGCGCGGGCTTTTTGGGGTCGATCGCGGCTGGCTTCCTGGCCGGGTATTTCACTTCCTGGTTCAACGGCATTCTCAAATTGCCGCGCTCGCTGGAGGGCCTGAAGCCTGTGTTGATTCTGCCGCTGGTCAGCACATTGGTGACTGGGTTGGCGATGGTCTATGTGATCGGTACGCCCATTGCCGACATTATGACCTTCATGACCCATGTGCTGAAATCCATGCAGGGCTCTTCCGCCATTGTGCTGGGGCTGTTGCTGGGGGCGATGATGGCGTTCGACATGGGCGGCCCGGTCAACAAGGCGGCATATGCGTTCGCGGTTGGGCTGCTCTCCGCGCAGATCTACACGCCGATGGCAGCCGTGATGGCTGCTGGCATGACACCGCCGCTGGGTGTGGCGCTGGCGACCTTTTTGTTTCCTGGCCGCTTTACGGAGGAAGAGCGTGAAGCCGGTGTTTCCACGGCGGCGCTTGGCTTCTCCTTTATTACAGAAGGTGCCATTCCCTTTGCTGCCCGTGACCCGTTCCGTGTTATTCCCGCGAATATGGCGGGCTCGGCCTTGGCGGGGGCAATCTCCATGGCTGCGGGCGTGGAACTGAAGGTTCCGCACGGCGGGATCTTTGTGCTGCCGATCCCCAACGCGGTGACACATCTTGGCATTTACGCTTTTGCCATTGTAGCGGGCAGCGTACTGACCGCGCTGGTTCTGGGCGTTGTGAAGCAGAAATCCACCACGCTAGCGGCGGCATAAGACTGGTGTCCTGACCGGGTAAAATGGCCGGACGGCGGGTCGCACCGCCGTCCGGTTTTTTTGTGTCTCAGCTCTGATTGATCATGTGCCGACCCAGCGCTTCTACCTGCGGCAGCAATGCTTCGCCCAATTTATGATCGCGCATTACCTCACCCCACGCCTGACGGAAGCAAAGCAGCCACCCATCGGCTTCCGCCGTACCAATTTTGGCGGGGAAGTGACGGCGGCGCAGCATCGGCGGGCCGTATTTCTCAGTGAATAAAGGCGGGCCGCCCAGCCAGCCGGAGAGAAACTCAAACAGCTTTTCCTCGCTGCGGGTCAGATCCTTCGGGTGGATATCCCGGCAGGCTTTGGCCTCTGGCAATTCGTCCATGAGCGCATAAAAACGCTGCGTGAATTCCCGCAGCACGGGCGCGCCGCCCAGAGCTTCGTAAGGTGTCATGCGTATACTCTTATATTTATAAATCAGCGCTGATTACGGCGTTGCGCCGCATAACGTGCTCGGCATGCAAAACAGCTCGAACAAAGTTTGCAGAACACGCTGCGCCGGAAGGCTGGCGACGGCATAATACATGGTCTGGGCATCACGTCGCGCGGTCACCAGCCCTTCCCGCCGTAACAGGGCCAGATGTTGAGAGACGGTTGAACTCCGCAAATCTAAAAACCCCGCTAGATCGCCAACGGAGCGTTCCCCTTCCAGCAACTGGCAAAGGATCATCAAACGATGCGGGTTGGAGAGCGACTTCAGCAAATCGCTCGCCTGACCTGCGGCTGTCTGCATGGTTTTGGCATCAACTTTCATTATTGCGAATATACGAAAAATCGAATACAAAAGCAATATCGTCTTTCGAAACGGTTTTTGGTGGAAGGACGAAATGAGAGGAAGGAAAATATGAGCGGCATCACGCTGGTTTGCCCTGATTGCGCGGCGCTCAACCGTGTGCCGGAGGAAAGGCTGGCTGACGCTCCGCGCTGTGGCGCTTGTCACAAGCCGCTGTTTTCCGCTCAGCCCTTGGCGGTGGATGAAGTGCGTTTAGCCAAACACGTCACGCATGATGGCATCCCGGTTCTGGTTGATGTGTGGGCGAATTGGTGCGGCCCTTGCCGCACGATGGCGCCGCAATTCGCCCAGGCCGCCACGTTACTAGAACCGCGTGTGCGTTTGTTGAAGTTGGATGCCGACGCCGCGCCGCAAACCATGTCGCGCTATGGTATCCGGTCAATTCCCTCTTTGCTGCTGTTTTCCAGCGGCAGGCTGGTGGCGCAACAGGCCGGGGCCATGGCGGCCGGGCAAATCGCGCAATGGGTCAACCAATCTTTGTCCCGATAGGAGATGACGATGACGATTGATAAAGCTGTATTGTCTTTCGCGGGGGTAATGGTGCTGGTGAGCGTCGTTTTGACGCTGCTATTCTCGCAATGGTGGTTAATACTGACCGCTTTGGTGGGGCTGAATCTGCTGCAGACAGGCTTCACGGGCTTCTGCCCGGCGGCCATGCTGTTGAAAAAGTTGGGCGTGAAGCCTGGCGTGGCGTTCGAGTAAGGAACGAGTATGCCAGAGCTAAGCCGCGGGCAGTTTTGGGAGCAGCGTTTCGCCGCGACTGACACTTATATATTTGGCGAGACGCCGAATGCGTTTTTGGTGTCACAGGCGAAGCGGATCAAGCCCGGTGACCGGGTTCTGGCGGTGGCGGATGGTGAGGGGCGCAATGGTGTGTTCCTCGCGGGGTTGGGGGCGCAGGTGCATGCCATCGAGCTTTCCGCCGCCGCGATTGCCAAGGCCAAACGCCTCGCCGCGTCGCGGGGGCTGTCACTGAATTGGGAACAGGTGGATGTAACAGACTGGACCTGGCCTGAAGCAGCTTACGATGTGGTGGCGGCGATTTTTGTGCAATTCATCACGCCGGATGAACGGCAGGCTTTTTTCACGCACCTCAAGCGCGCTTTAAAGCCTGGCGGGGTGTTGTTGATGCAAGGCTACCGGCCGGAACAACGTGCCTATAAAACCGGTGGCCCACCAGAGATCGACCAGCTTTATACGGAGGCGCAACTGCGTGATGCGTTCAGCGATATGGAAATTGTGGAACTGCGCGCTCACGACAGTGTGATCGAGGAAGGGGGCGGGCATTCCGGCATGTCTGCGTTGATTGATCTGGTTGCCGTCCGGCCTACCAGGGATGAGTTAACGCAAGAATTTTGAATCTTTGATCTGGATCATAGGTTGGCTTGTCCAAAAAGGTTCATAAGAAATGCACCTTATATGCCCCGCACGGGCGCATGTCAGGGCGGGACCAATTCAGGGGACAAGCCATATGTTTTGTTTTCAGTGTGAGCAGACAGCGCATGTAAACGGCCAAGCCGGGTGTGCCAGCACCAAGGGCGTATGCGGTAAGGATGAAACCACCGCCGATTTGCAGGATTTGCTGATCTACCAGCTTAAAGGCATCGGTCAGTTGAGCGAGCGCCTACGCGCGTTAGGCAAGCCAGACCAAGCAGCGGACAGCTTTACTCTTTATGCGTTGTTCACCACGCTCACCAACGTCAATTTCAACCGTGCGGTATTCACTGGGTTAATCGCTGAGGCTGCTCGTATTCGTGACCGGCTGCGTGATGCTCTGGCCGCCGCCGGGGGCGATGTGTCCGGTTTGAGCGCGGCCGTTAGCTTCCAGCCTGCCACGGATCTGCCGGGGCTGCTGGCCCAGGCAAATATTGCTTCTGTCCGCGCCGGGTTGGATCTGGTGGGCGAAGATGTGATCGGGCTGAGGGCGCTGATCCTGTACGGGCTGAAAGGTGTCGCGGCTTACGCTCACCACGCCGAGGTTTTGGGTGAGGCGCGCGATGAGATTTACGCAGGCGTTGCTCACGCACTGGCGTTCTTGGCCACGGACCCGGATGATATCAATGCGTTGTTGGCAGAGGCCCTGGCGCTTGGGCGGCTGAACTTTACTGTGATGGAAGTGTTGGACGCTGCCAATACCGGCCGCTTTGGTGCGCCTGTGCCTACTCAGGTGCTGACCACGCCGGTTGCGGGTAAGGCTATTCTGGTCTCCGGGCATGACCTACGCGACCTGCACAATATTCTAGAGGCCACCAAAGATAAGGGCATCAACGTCTATACCCATGGTGAGATGCTGCCCGCCCATGGTTATCCCAAGCTGCATGCTTACCCGCATCTGGTGGGTAATTACGGCACGGCCTGGCAGAATCAGCAGCAGGAATTTGCGGCCTTCCCCGGGCCGATCGTCATGACCTCCAACTGCTTGATCGAGCCGCAGCCTGCTTATCGCAACCGTATCTTCACCGCCGGGCCAGTGGGTTGGCCGGGTATCCGTCATATCCAGAATGACGATTATGCGCAGGTGATTCAGGCGGCCCAGGCTATGCCGGGCTTTGCCGAAGCCGCACCCGCCAAGACCATCCAGGTCGGCTTCGCGCGTGAGACGGTTCTGGGTGCCGCGGAAACGGTGATCAATGCTGTGAAGAGTGGCGACATCCGGCATTTCTTCTTGATCGGAGGGTGTGACGGTGCTGCGCCGGGGCGCAATTACTATACAGACTTCGCGGACCACGCCCCCAAGGATACGATGCTGCTGACGCTGGGTTGCGGTAAATATCGTTTCAACATGCATGACCATGGTGAGGTAGCTGGTCTGCCGCGCTTGCTGGATGTCGGTCAGTGCAATGATACCTATTCTGCCATCCAGATTGCCACGGCGCTGGCCAATGCCTTTGGGTGTGGGGTGAACGACTTGCCGCTGACGTTGGTTGTTTCCTGGTTCGAGCAGAAGGCTGCCGCCGTGCTGCTGACACTCCTGGCGCTGGGGGTGCGCAATGTACGCCTCGGGCCAAGCCTGCCGGCCTTCCTGACACCGACCTTGCTGAATGTACTGGTGGAGAAATTCGGCGTGCAGCCGATTACCACGGCAGAGGCGGATATTCAGGCGGCCCTGACCCGGCAGGCCGCGTAAACTCCTCACCGCCTCCGGCCCGAAAAGCCGGGGGCAAGGAAGACTGATATGAACGTGACGTTGATCACTAATGATGCGGTGCGGCTGGATGTTGCATGCGCCGAAGGCCAGAACATCATGGCGGCGGCTGAGGCGGCGGGGCTTTACCCGCCCGCTATGTGTCATGAGGGCAGTTGCGGTCTTTGCGCCGCGCATGTGCTGGAAGGCAGCTATGAAATGGGGCCGCATAATCCGCAGGCGATTCCCACCGGGCCAGGAGGCGTGCTGCTCTGTCGCTGCCAGCCGCAGGGCGATGTGACGGTGGCGCTGCCTTACGCGGACGCCCAAATTTCCCGCCAGCAGATCCCAGAACGGGAGGCGGTTATCACCGGGCTGAAAGAGGTTGCGGCGGGCACCGTGGCGTTGAGCCTATTATTAAAGTCTGATCCGGTTATGGGGCAGGGGGCGGAGTTTGTCCCGGGGCAATATATGGAGCTTTCGGTTCCGTCGCTGGGCGTGAAGCGCGCATACTCCCTGGCAAATTTGCCCAATTGGGAGGGGCACCTAGAGTTTTTGATCAGGCTGGTACCCGGCGGTGCTTTCACAGGCTGGCTGTCGGCCAGAGCCAAGGTGGGGGACGAGTTGATGGTGCGTGGTCCGCTGGGCAGCTTTGTTCTGGATGAAGCTAGCCCGCGTCCACGTGTTCTGGTGGCGGGTGGGTGCGGCATGGCGCCAATTTTATCCATGCTGCGTCATATGGGTGAGTTTCAGGACAGCACGCCGGTGCATCTGATTTATGCCGCGAACCGGGAGCAGGAGTTACTGCCGGATTCTGAACTTGAGACCTTGCGGGCCGCTTTGCCGCAACTTGGGGTCACGCTGGCAGTATGGCACCCGCAGCCGGGTTGGTTCGGCTTTACCGGTACGGCGGCGGACGCGTTGGAGGCTTACTTGATAGGGACGGCGTTGGTACCGGATATTTACGTTTGCGGCCCGCCCCGGATGCTGGAGAGCATAGAGGCCGTGGCGCTGGACAAAGCTGTACCGGAAACGCAACTCTATGCCGAGCGTTTACCGCATTGATGCACGGGAGGGTGCTTGGTAGGCAGAGATTATGCACCTTACCCGTTTCACCGATTATGGCCTTCGGACATTGATTTATCTGGCGCTGGCGCCGGAGAAACTGGCCATGATCGCGGAGATCTCGCAGGCTTACCAGATTTCTGAAAACCACATGACTAAGGTCGTGCATCGGCTGGGGCAGGCGGGGTTGATCGATACCATCCGCGGGCGAAATGGCGGGATACGTCTGGCGCGTGCCGCTGACCAGATTGGGATCGGTGACGTGGTCCGTGCGTTGGAGCCGGAAATGGCGCTGGCCGAGTGCCAAGGGGCAGGAAGCTGCGCGATTCGTGGTGCTTGCCGTCTTGAATCCATATTGGATGAGGCTCTGGCGGCCATGCTCGCGGTGCTGGATCGTTATACATTGGCGGATGTCGCCAGCCCCCAGCATGCGGCCTTACGACGGCGGCTGGGGTATGAGAGCTTGCTTCCGCCTGCCGGAGGTTAATACACTTTCCGCTCTCGGGAACCTACGCACACCGGCCCATAGGTGATTAAATCGTCCGCCGTGAAGAACGCTGAATTCAGGTTGGTTTGTGTTTGGTAAGTGCGTGGCAGCAGGCCCGTAGAAGTGCGATCCATGCGAGGAGCCGGCTGAAATTGTATCCTACGGCGGCAAGGATGGCGTTCATTGCGTCGCCTGTGCGTCCCTTGAGGTGGTTTCGGTCCATTCTGTGCTCAGCTTTGAGATGGCCGATGACGGGCTCGATGGCTGAGCGGCGGTGTAGCTCACGTTTGATTTGATCTGTGACGCCGCGCTTCTGGCCGGAGATGAACACGCTCAAGCCCTGTTCCTTGGGCGCGTTTTGGCTGCGATAGCCGGCATCGGCAATGCGGCGCAGGTTGACGCCGATCTGGCGGGTGATCTCCGGCACCACGCGCGCCAGGGTGTGGTCGTCATATGGATTGCCGGGCATGGCGGCGACATGGGGAAGCTGACCAAGGTTCCGTGAAGCGTAGCTTGATGGAAAGTCAGCGGAGGGGACGAATTGCCTGCGACTGAGACCTTGACGCCGAATTCGTAGGACTTGTGGGCTTTGCCCTTGCCGATGCATTCGACCTCCGGGGGCGTGCAGGCTGTAAACTTTCGGCCCGCGCTGCTTGGCGCGCTGGGCATGGACCTGCTCGCCCAGAAACCGCCAGTCGATCGTCCGCGCCAGCTTCGCCAGCGCATGGCTCACGTCGATGATCTGATCCAGACGGGCGCGAAGCAGATCATGCTGACCATTATCCTGCGCTTCACTCGGTCGCATAGCCGCCCTCAAAACCGTTACAGAAGCACAGAATCACAACCCTACGCGCCGTAGCAAATTGCCAGAAACGCGAACCAAAACATGCAATTTACGGCAAAACGAAACGCGCAAATGGCTAAATTTATCTATTCAAATCAATGAGATCGTCATTCTTCACGGCGGACTAATTATTTATCACTTGCACTCCCGCCTATAATTACGGGGCTATGGCCAAGACAGTTACAGGCCGGACGACTTCGTTTATGCTGCCTTTCAGTCCTTCATTTTGCTACCCTGGAGCGCAAATATTTCGCCAGACAAATATGACTGCCGGATTTCCGCCGTTTTTTTGATTTTGGCCCCCCATTAAGTGCATACTCCTCAACACGGACAATACATTTGATTAACGCAGAATCTTAAATTGATTAACGCAGAATCTTAAATTGACTAACTCAGAATTTTAAGTCCATTACAGCCTCGTCGTTGGGGAAGATGCCAACGACATCGGCACGGCGCTTGATCTCGCCATTGAGGCGCTCGAGCGGGTTGGTCGTCATCGACAATGCAGAATTCTCTGAACCGACACTCGTCATCTGTCCCTCCTCTCAAAAAATGAGGGGGGTCAGTTCTACGATTCGTCAGGGGGTCAATTTCTCACTTCGCCCGACAATGCCGGATTTCCGCCGTTTTTTTGATTTTGGCCCCCCATTAAGTGCATACTCCTCAACACGGACAATACATTTGATTAACGCAGAATCTTAAATTGATTAACGCAGAATCTTAAATCGACTAACTCAGAATTTTAAATTGATTAACCCAGAATTTTAAGTCCATTACAGCCTCGTCGTTGGGGAAGATGCCAACGACATCGGCGCGGCGCTTGATCTCGCCATTGAGGCGCTCGAGCGGGTGGAGTGGATTTTTGCCCTGTGCTGGGCGGGGAAGTCCATGTAGGCGAGGACGTCGGCTTCGGCCTCGTCGAGCAGGGCGGCGAGTTTTGGCACGCGTGGAAGCATTTGGTCGGCGACATTGCGCCACTGCTTATGGGCGTTGGCGGTACCGACCCAGGCGGAGACCACGCGCTTCTGGGTTTTGCCGGCATAGGCCAGCGCATTGCGCATGAAGTGGACGCGGCAGCGTTGCCAGGTGGCGCTGAAGATTTTGCAAATCGCCGCCTTCAGCCCTTCATGCGCATCGGAGATGATCAGCTTGACGCCGCGCAGGCAGCGCCCGGCCAGACTGCGCAGGAATTCCACCCAGAACGGCTCGGCTTCGCTGTGGCCGGTGGTCATGCCGAGCACTTCGCGCTTGCCGTCGGTGTTCACGCCCACGGCGACGATGACCGCAGTGGAAACAATGCGGTGGTCGCGGCGGACCTTGATGTAGGTGGCGTCCAGTCAGATGTGGGGCCAGTCCCCTTCGATCGGGCGGGTGAGGAAGGCATTCACGCGCGCTTCGATCCGCCGCACAGGCGCGAGACCTGGCTTTTGCTGACGCCCTCCAGCCCCATGGCCTTGACCAGATCATCGACCGAGCGCGTTGAAATACCTTGGATATAGGCTTCCTGGATGACGGCAGTCAGCGCCTTCTCGGCCATGCGCCGCGGCTCCAGAAAGGCCGGAAAGTAGCTGACGCGGCGCAGTTTGGGCGGAACTGGCCAAGGTTCCGCCGGTGCGTAGCGCCGGTGGAAGCCAGCGGAGGGATGCGCAGCTCGACCGTGCCGGCACGGGTCTCCCGGTCGCGCTCACGATAGCCATTGCGCTGGTTGCGACGGTTAGGCGCACGTTCGCCGGGGGCGGCGTTGCAGAGCGTCTCGGTCTCCAGCGCCATCAGCCGTTCGGCGGCAAAACCAATTATCTCGCGCAGACAACTGGCATCGGAGGACTTCTCGAGAAGCGTGGAAAGCGCAATCTCGTCGTCGGTCATCGGGATGGTTCCTTGGGTTCGCGTTGAGGTTCGCAAACCAATGCTACCCCAAAACCGCCCCGGTGACCGCCGATCGGCCCGCCTCCGCCAGACACTCGGCGGTCGCTACGGCAGGCCGATTACCGGCCTCCTACACCACCAACAGGGCACGATCGAAAATAAGGGTTGTATTTTACGGTTCTCAGTCTGAAACCCCAAAGAATTGCTAGTCCGCCGTGAAGAACGCTGAATTCAGGTTGGTTTGCCGTAACGCTCAAAGCCAACTCCGGCAAAGCTCGACTGACGCATGCAAACACCCCCGCAAAAAGCAGCGTTTAGGAAATGCCGTCGTTGCCCTTCAAGACAACTTATTCAGAGATGCCCTAAGAAAGCGAACGAGGAGGCAGAGGTTTCATGCAGGATGTGTGCATCATTGGCGGCGGTATTGTTGGGCTGGCAACGGCGAATGCTTTGCTCACCAAACGCCCCGGCATCAGCATCACGGTGCTAGAGCAAGAGCAGCAGCCGGGCCTGCACCAAACCGGACATAATAGTGGCGTCATCCATTCCGGTATTTATTACGCCCCAGGAAGCCTGAAAGCTCGGCTATGCCGAGAAGGGGCAGCGGCGACCGAGGCATTCTGCGCTGAGAATGATATCCCCGTTGAAGTTTGCGGCAAGCATCTCGTGGCAACCAATGCCCTTGAAGCAAGCCGCATGGAAGCGCTCGCGCAACGCGCGGATGAGAACAATATCGCCTATGAGCGGATTGATGCGACCGAACTGCGCAGCCGTGAACCGGCGATCGCAGGTGTCGGCGCTTTGTTTATCCCATCCACCGGCATTGTCGATTATCAGCTCATTTGTCAGGTTTTGGCGCGGAAGATCACCCAGTCCGGCGGGCAAGTCGTCTATGGCGCGCGCGTGGACAGAATCGAGGAGACAGCCAGCCAGATCGTCGTTCATGCAGCCGGGCAGGCTTATCAAGCGCGGTGGTTGGTGGCCTGTGCGGGTTAGAACAGTTCGATTGCAACCTATCTAAATCTATGAGAATTTCTCCATAATGGAGAGATTTGTAGGCATAGGTGAGGCTGCGGAAGTGCTCGGGGTGTCGATCACGACACTGCGCCGCTGGGAAGCCGAAGGCAAGCTGGTCGCGGAACACACACCGGGCGGCCATCGCCGCTACGATCTTGCGAAGCTGCGCCCTGACCAATTCCGGGCCGAGCAGGACGCCCGCCGCAAGACGATAGCCTACGCCCGCGTATCCAGCCACGACCAGAAAGACGATCTGGAACGCCAGAAGCAAGTGCTCGAGCTCTACTGCGCCCGGCAAGGTTGGACCTTCGAGGTGGTGGCGGATCTTGGGTCCGGCATGAACTACAACAAGAAGGGCTTGAAGAGACTTCTATCCGCCATCATCGACGGCTCGGTCGGGC
>NZ_FQVJ01000054.1 GCF_900129125.1 Acidocella aminolytica 101 = DSM 11237
AAGGTTTTGAAACAATCTCTCCCAAACGCCGCGCTCGGCCCAGCGCACAAACCGGTTATAAATCGTCGTCGGAGGGCCATATTCTGGCGGGCAATCGCACCAGCGGCAACCGCTTTTCAGCACATGCAGGATGCCGCTCAGTACTTTCCGGTCATCAACACGCGCTTTGCCGCGCACATCAGTTGGCAAAAGTGGCTCAATCTTCGCCCATTGCTCGTCAGACAACCAAAATAAATTCCGTCGCATGTGCCCTCCCGAATCGGGGACAGCGAATCATCAGACCAAGGAAATAGCAATAGAGTTATTGGGTTTTGACCCTAGGACCCAGATGGCAATGCGCCAGAGCTTGCCTGCGATTTCGCTTTCGAACTTCATGGATTTCAACCTTTGCCGCCCGCAGCCGGGCCGCGATAGAGAGCGGTGCTTGCCTTCATGACAATGGCCACCACGATGATCTGCGCCAGCCCCATGATGATGGCGATAGCGGAGCCCATTGAGTAATCATATTGCTCATAGGCCGCGTGGAAGGCCGCGATGGCAATGACGCGCGTGGGGCCGGATGGAGCGCCGACCAAAACCGCCGAGGGAAACACCGAGAACGCCTGCACGAAGGCGAGACAGAATGTAATCGCTAGCCCCGCGCCTAGAAGCGGTAGGATGATGTGGCGAAAACGCGACGTGGGGCCGGCACCCAGCATGGCGCCGGCTTGTTCCAAGGATGGATCGATGCCGCTGACATAAGACAGAATAAGCATGAAGCAGAACGGAAAGCCGCTGACGATCTGCGATAGAAACACGCCGGTGAAATTATGAACCAGCCGCACCGGGGAATCAATAACGTGCAATACCATTAACGTGCGGTTGAACCAACCCAGCGGACCGTAGAAATTCAACATGCCTTGCGCGGTAAGCACGGTACCGAGCGTGATGGGGATGATGAGAATGGTGGTTAGCAGACGCTGCTTGCGCATGTGCCGGACACGCAGCGCGATAGGCACGGACAGCAAAATATTGATGAGCGTGACTGGCACCGCCAGCTCCAGCGTAGTCAAGATGGTGCCGTAAATATAGGGGTTGCTGAAAAAGGATAGGTAATTGCCGAAGCCGAATACACCATTGGCCTTCATGGGGTGTAGCGATAGCCAGAGCCCGTACAAGGCCGGATAGACGAATAGCGCCAGCACGAAAACCAGTGCGGGCACCAGCAATAACGTTGTGACATCCAGTCCGCGCCGGGCGAGGCGCTGGCTGAGGCTGATCCGATCTGGTTCCGCTGGCGGGGAAAGAGGAATACTTTGCATGGTGGTGGTCATGCCGCCCTCGTGGGATACACCAGAACACGGTCGGCCGGAGCGCCAAGGCGCAAGTCTTCACCCGGACGCACCGCGATCTCGGAACGGAACCACAGCTCCATACCGTCTTCAGTACGGGCAAGGCCATAGAAATCCCTCCCACGATATTCAGCTGAAATGACGGAGGCGGTAATCGGCCCGTCCTTGGAGGGGGTGAGATCCTCCGGCCGCAACGCCGCCACGACATCGCGCCCGGACATGGCCTCCACCGCGCTCCCGCTGAGGCGCGCGGCACCAAGCCGCATGTTCAACATCCCGTTTACTTCAGATTCTGCCTCGGCTTTTAGAATGTTACGATAACCCATGAACTCCGCCACATCCGCGTGGGCGGGGCGGGCATACAGCTCTTGCGGGGTGCCGACTTGGCGCACTTCACCATCGCGCAGGACCACGATCCGGTCCGCGAGAGACAAGGCTTCATCCTGGTCGTGGGTTACATAGATAGTGGAGCAGCCGATCATGTTGTGTATGCGGCGGATTTCGGCGCGCATTTCAAGGCGCAGCTTCGCGTCGAGATTGGACAGAGGTTCATCCATCAGCACGAGAGGCGGTTCGACCACGATGGCACGGGCAATGGCGACGCGTTGCTGCTGGCCACCGGAAATCTGCCCTGGCAGTTTACTGCCCTGGGTGGAAAGACGCACTAGGGACAGCGCTTCCTCCACCTTCGCGTCGATGACATCTTTCGGCTTGTTCTGCATCCTGAGGCCAAAGCCAATATTTTTGCGCAGAGACATATGAGGAAATAACGCGTAATTCTGGAATACCATGCCAAATCCGCGGTCCTCAGGCTTGAGGTGGTCGATGCGCGTTTCATCCACCCAGATGCTACCGCCGGTGAGCGGCAGCAATCCAGCCAGACAGTTCAAGGCTGTCGATTTGCCGCATCCGGAAGGACCCAGCAGCGCGATGAATTCGCCACGCTTGATGGTCAAAGAAATATCCTTAAGCGCGTTATGCGTGCCGAAATCACGGCGCATACGCTCAAGCCGGAGCTCCCGGAAATTCTTCGCGGAAATCGTCATTTATCTTGAACTCCTCGTTACTCTTGATCAGGAGGCGGTGATCACGCCAATCTGCTGGTCCCACCGGCCAAGCGCGTAAACCAGATCGTCCGCATTCAACGGCATATAGGTTGGCGCAGTGGCGATCATCTGGTCATACCAGGGACGACCGAATTTCGCGATGACCTCTTGGCTGCTCTTGGGCGCCATAGAAAGCGGCACGTTCTTCACCGCTGGGCCGGGGTAGAAATAGCCTTCATCGTAAGTGACTGCCTGTTGGGCAGGCTGCAGCATGAATTTCATAAGATCAAGTACCACTGCCAGTTTTTCTGGTTTTATGTCTTTTGGCACAGCCATATATTGCGCGTCGCAAACGATGATCTGATTATCGAACTTTGCGACCTCGACAGAGGCGGGTACCACACCCAGGGCGCGGGGGTTGATGTCCCAGCCGGTCTGGGTGGGGGTCATGGCGCGCAGCCCGGAGCCCAACTCCTGCATCACAGCACCCGTGCCGGAAGGGTAATATTCGACGGTCTTGCCAAGTTCGGCCAGATAGGCCCAGGTTTTGTCCCAACCCTTGCGCGGATCACGCGGGTTAGTGTCGCCCAAAAGGTAGGGCAGGCCCATCATGAAGATACGAGCCGGACCGGAATTCTCAGGCCGGGCATAGATGAACTTCTTGGGATTCGCTTTCGCCCAGGCCAAAACATCCGCCGTGGTGGTGGGGACTTTTTTCACCAACTCCGGGTTGTATTCAATCAGAGGACCGGCGGGACAGAACACAACCTCCAGGGCATGACCCTGGGCAAAGCTCTGCATTTGCAGGGCGTGCGGCTGATAAATCTCGGAGGGATTGGGCAGCGCCCCAGCATATTGCGGGAACAGCGGCAACCAGATGTCCTGTTTCAACCCGGCGGACAGCGCGTCGATGCCGGTGAGGACAAGGTCGATATCCAGCCGGTGGGCGGCCTGCTCGGCTTTCAACTTGCCCGGCAATTCCGGCGCGGGAGCCTTGCTGTATTCAATATGCGAGACCAACTGGGGGTGTTGTTTGACATAAGCGTCAAATGCCGGGCGGGTGAGCGCTAGCGTGCCAGCAACGTCCACGACACTGAGACGGACCGGCGAAGACGGCAGAGACGGCATCGCCGCGCGCGCGCTGCCAGCAAACCCGCTAAGGCCCGCAGCCGCCATTCCACCCAGAACCGTCCTGCGCGAAAATTTGTCTTTTATCATGTTGTTCGTTTCCCGTTTGCCCGCATTGCCGGGCGTTTCTCATCGCCTACACCTAACGGCGCGACCGTGGCGCATATGAGGGCAACACGAAAAATATGTCAAACGATTTTACTACTGTTTGTCATTTTGTTGTTCACAATTAAAATCGTTATTTTACCTTTCTTTAGCGACCACGCGTACTTTTAATTTGTAATATAAGTAATAATTATATTTAACATATTTTCGAGTGATTTGTACAGATTATCTGCACGACACTAAGTCAAAGCAAAAAACAATGCTGGGAGCATGTTCATGACCAAGCTTAATTTGTCAAAAAAGCGATCGATTCTACGCCGGACCTTGATGGCGGGTGTGGCCGGTACCGGGCTTCTGGCTTCCGCCGCCCATGCCTATACTTGGCAGGACTGGATGAATCAGAAGACCATGACCGGGGACTGGAATGGCGGGCGGACCAAGCTGGCTGCGGATGGCCTGACCTTTGATGCCGGATATGACGGCGAATTTGCTGACGCTATGTCTGGCGGCAAACGCCAGGGCAATGATTATGCACAGCAATTCTATTATGGGTTCAAGGCGGACCTCGGCAAGCTGGCGGGATTGGATGGTGCGGTGCTGAAAGTGGGGTTCAATACCCGCGAAGGCCGCTCTACCTCAGCAGATTATATCGGCAACAAACTCTCCGTTCAGGAGGTATATGGCGCTGGTGAGACCACGCGTATTTCCGAGGTCAGTATCGAGCAATCCTTGTTCCACAAGATGCTCCAGCTCAAGGTCGGTTTTTACCCGATGGGGAATGATTTCGGCGGGATGGCTTATGGCTGCGACTTTCAGAACGTAGGCTTCTGCGCCCATGCTCAGAATTTGCCGAATTCCTCAGGCTGGTCTGATAACCCGACCGGCCATTGGGGCGGACGAGCGAAGGTAAATTTTACCCCGTCGCTGTATCTGCAGGCTGGCGTTTATGACGTGAACCCGACCTATGGGCAGCACGGCAATGGGCTGAAAATGTCCACGTCCGGTTCCACCGGCGCGTTGATTCCCGTCGAAGCCGGGTACAAGACCGATTTCAACGGGCTGACCGGAGAATATAAAGTTGGCGCCTATTACGACACCAGCTCCGCGCCTTCCGTCACCAACAGCTCTGAGATGATCAGCGGGCGCTATGGGTTTTATGCCATCGCCGACCAGATGGTGATGGGATTTGGCGGTCCCAAGCGCGGGTTGATTGCCATTGCGATGGTGTCTTACTCCGACCCAAGCACCGCTTTGTTCCAGGGCTCCGTGCTAGGGGCAATGGAAGCGCGTGGGTTGTTCGCGTCCCGGCCGGATGATTACATTAATCTCGGCTATGTCCGCGCGATCATCAATAAGCGCGCGCTGGATGTAAAGCAGGCTGAATCCAACGGGACGCTAACCAATCTTTCTACCGGTGAAGGCGTGCTAGAAGTGGGCTATGGCCTACAGGCGACACCGTGGCTACTGATCCATCCCAACGTTCAATATGTGATGGACCCGGGTACATTCTCGTACGCACACGTGCCAAACGCCTGGGTATTTGGCCTTGAAACGAAAATGAAGTTCTAAACATTATCGCGGCCGGGTGTATTGTGCGCCCGGCCACATCGCCCAAAGAGGAATCATGCCAAGCGAACAGACTAAGGCTCTCTTACGGAAAGTCAGCACCGCGACACTCGCCACCGCTTTGTTCAAGCGGGGGTTTAAGCAGCAATTTATCCAGAACGTGCTGCCTCTTGGCACGCTGAAGGAGAGCATGGTCGGCGAGGCGTTTACCTTGCGCTACATGCCCGCACGTGAGGATCTGGACACACTCGAATCCTTCCGTGACCGCGGCCATTTGCAGCGCCAAGCGGTAGAAACCTGCCCGCCTGGCGCGGTGCTAGTGATTGACAGCCGCAAGGATGCACGCGCGGCCTCCGCCGGTGGTATTCTCGTCACCCGGCTGATGCAGCGCGGCGCAGCCGGTGTGGTGACGGATGGAGGGTTCCGAGACAGCGCGGAGATTGCCGGGCTGGATATTCCTGCCTTTCACAGTCGCCCTAGCGCGCCCACCAACCTCACGCTGCACCATGCCGTGGCGATTAACGACCCTATCGGCTGCGGAGATGCGCCAGTATTTCCAGGAGACATCATCGTTGGCGACGCGGATGGGGTGATTGTGATTCCTGCATATATTGCAGACGAAGTCGCCGAGGAAGCGGTGAATATGACGCAGTTCGAGGATTTCGTAACCGAGCAGGTACGAGAGGGCGCGACGATTTTGGGGCTATATCCACCGACCGACCCTGAGTCCTCCCGTAAGTTCGAGGCGTGGAAACAAAACCGGTAAAAATCTTGGATTTTAAAACCCCGAATAGCGTCATGCTATCCGGGGTTTTTTATGTGGGCTGGTTGGCCCTTTAATAAATGGAAGGCTCTTTTATCGGCGCGCCGAAATCCGTCCGCAGAAAATCGAAATCACAGCCTTCGTTGGCCTGCTGGATATGTTTGGAGAACATATAGCCATAACCGCGCTCATAACGCGGTTCGGGAGGGTGCCAGGCGGCCTTCCGGGCCGCCATTTCGTCGTCCGAAATCTCCACGCGGATGCTGCGTGCCTCGACATCGATGCTGATAATGTCACCGGTTTTGATTAGCGCCAGCGGACCGCCGACAAAACTCTCCGGCGCCACATGCAGCACGCAGGCGCCGTAGCTGGTGCCGGACATGCGGGCATCCGATAGGCGCAGCATGTCGCGGTGGCCCTCCTTCAGGAGTTTCTTGGGCATCGGCAGCATACCCCATTCCGGCATGCCCGGTCCACCTTGCGGCCCGGCATTGCGCAGCACGAGAACATGGTCAGCGGTGATTTCCCAGCTTTCATCGTCTACGGCCCTTTTCAGACTTGGATAATCGTCGAAAACTAGGGCTGGGCCAGAATGTTTCAGAAATTTCTGATCCATCGCGGCGGGTTTGATGACGCAGCCATCCGGTGCCAGATTGCCTGTAAGTACAGCCAACGAACCTTCCCCATAGATTGGGTTGGTAAGAGGGCGGATGACGTCGTCATTATAGACTTCCGCGCCTTCAATGTTCTCGCCTAGCGTGCGGCCGTTGATGGTCAGGCAGTCCAGATGCAGATGCTCCTTCATGCTGTTCATCAACGCCAGGATGCCGCCCGCGTAGAAGAAATCCTCCATCAGATATTTGTCGCCAGATGGGCGCACGTTGCCAATAACAGGCACCTTGCGAGAATAACGCTCAAAATCCTTCAACCCGATATCCTGCCCGGCGCGCTTGGCCATGGCGATGAGATGAATGATGGCGTTAGTGGAGCAGCCCATGGCCATCGCCACAGCAATCGCATTCTCATACGCGTCGTGCGTTTGGATGCGGCTTGGAGTCAGATCCTCCCACACGGCGTCCACAATACGACGGCCGGATTCGGAGGCGAGGCGGATATGCCCAGCATCCGCCGCCAGCATTGAGGAACCGCCCGGCAGCACCATACCCACGGCCTCGGCAATAGCGGTCATGGTGCTTGCGGTACCCATGGTCATGCAGGTGCCATAGGAGCGCGCAATGCCGGCCTCCACACCGCCCCAGTCTTTCTCAGTGATTTTTCCGGCGCGCAATTCGTCCCAATATTTCCAGCTATCGGAACCGGAGCCGAGCACCTTGCCATGCCAGTTGCCGCGCAGCATCGGCCCAGCGGGCACATAAATGGCGGGGAGGTTCATGGAGGTGGCGGCCAGCAACAATGCCGGGGTGGTTTTGTCGCACCCGCCCATCAGCACCACACCGTCAATGGGGTGGGCACGCAGAAGCTCCTCGGCATCCATGGCCAGCATGTTGCGGTAGAGCATGGAGGTTGGTTTAAGGTAAGTTTCCGACAGAGACAGCGCCGGAAGTTCCACGGGGAACCCTCCAGCCATTAAAATGCCGCGTTTCACATCCTCCACCCGGGTTTTGAAATGGGCGTGGCAGGGCTGGAGGTCGGACCAAGTGTTGAGAATAGCGATCACCGGGCGACCCTGCCATTCCTCCGGGGCGTAGCCCATCTGCATGGCGCGGGAACGGTGGCCGAACGAGCGCAGATCAGCCGGACCAAACCAGCGAGCGGAGCGCAGATCCTCCGGCCTCTTACGGCGCGGGGTTTGCTCAGTCATGGACGTGTTATCCTCTCTAAATAATCGCCTTAGCCCGGCACGCCGTCGAGAAGGCGCGGGAGCCCGAGGGGATTCTCATCACGCAACTCAGGCGGCAGCAAGGCTTGGTCAAGATCTTGGTAACAGACAGGGCGCAGGAAGCGTTCAATGGCTTTGGCGCCGACTGAGGTGCTCCGCGCGTCGGACGTGGCGGGGAACGGCCCGCCATGTACCATCCCGTTGCATACTTCCACGCCGGTGGGCCAGCCATTGGCCAAGATGCGCCCGGCTTTTTGCTCCAGAAGCGGCAGCAGGGCATGGGCCAGTTCACGGTCCGCCTCATCCATGTGCAAGGTGGCGGTCAACTGGCCTTCCAGCGCCTCTAGAACCTGCTGGCGGGCGGCTTCGTCCGGACAGCGGACCAGCAGTCCGGCGGGGCCGAAAATCTCGTCACCCAGAGCCGGGTTGGCGAGGAAGCTGGCGGCATCGGCCGCGAACAAGGCGCCGCCAGGGCCGTTGGCCAGGGTGGTAAGCGCAGGGTCCGCCGCGCGGGCGGCCACACCACGCTCACAGGCAGCGCGGATGCCGGCGGTGAGCATGGTTTGTGCCGGGGCAGCTGCCAAGGCGGCCTGGGCAGCGACGATGAAGTCTTCCAACTCTTCGCCTTCCACCGCGAGCAGTAAGCCGGGATTGGTGCAGAACTGCCCCGCCCCCATGGTGAGCGAGGCTACAAACGCCTTGCCCAGCGCGGCTCCGCGTGCCTTGAGGGCGGCGGGGAGCAGCAGCACAGGGTTTACCGCACTCATCTCGGCATAGACCGGAATCGGCTCGCGGCGCTTGGCGGCGATGGCACAGAGAGCCAAGCCACCCGCGCGGGAGCCGGTGAAGCCTACGGCTTTGATCCGTGGCTCCGCCACCAGCGCGCCGCCCAGCTCATGTCTAGCGCCGAATAACAGGGAGAACACGCCTTCCGGCAGACCACTGGCTTTTACCGCCGCGCCAATGGCCTCGCCCACCAGGGCCGAGGTTTCTGGGTGGGCGGGGTGCGCCTTGACAACCACCGGGCAGCCGGCCGCTAAAGCAGAAGCGGTGTCGCCCCCGGCGACGGAGAATGCCAGAGGAAAATTGGAAGCGCCGAACACTGCCACTGGGCCGAGCGGAATATTGCGCAGGCGCAGGTCTGAGCGCGGCAGCGGCTGGCGTTCCGGCAAGGAGGGGTCGATGCGGACATCCAGCCAGCGCCCGGCGCGCAGCACGCCCGCGAACATTTTGAGCTGGTTGACCGTACGGGCGCGTTCCCCTTCTATCCGCCCGCGGGGCAAGCCGGACTCAGCGCAGGCGGCATTTACCAGCGCGTCCCCCAGCGCCATGATCCGGGTACCGATATCCTCAAGGAAGGCTGCGCGGATTTCAGGCAGGGTGGCGCGGTAGGTGTTGAAGGCGGCTTCAGCCAAGTCGCAGGCGCGCTGCAACTCCCCCGGTCCGGCCTCACCAAAGCCTCGCGGCCGCGCCACGCCGCTGGCGGCGTCGTAGCCATGGAAGGTGACGGGACCGTTGGCCATGCCGGTGCTGTTCAGCCAGAGCAACCCGTCCATCACGCGGCCCTCGCCTTGGTGAGACCCCATTCAGCGAGGCGCTTGGCCAACTCATCATGCTGGCGGGCGGTTAGGGGCCAGGCACCGGGCGGGCGGGCGGCACCGCAATCATGCCCCATCAGCTTCAGCGCCGCTTTCACCACGGAGACGTTGGTGCCGTTGCCTTCTTCGGCGCGCAGGGCTTCGAAGCTTTCCATGGTGGCGATCAAGGCGCGGGCCTTGGCATAATCCCCGGCTTCCAGCGCGGTGTGAATTGCCATGGAATGCGCGGGCCAGACATTGATGAGGCCAGAGGTAAAGCCGCGCGCGCCCACCGCGTAGAACGGCGGCGCCCAGGTTTCCGCTAGGCCGCCGACCCAGACGATAGAGGGATCCGCACGCCGGATGGCCTCGGCCAAGCGCAGCGGCGCGGGAGTGGCCCATTTTACGCCCACAACACCCGGAATGGCGCAGAGGTCGGCAATGGCGTCCAACCCGATACCGTCATTACGCAGATAGATCACCACCGGCAGACCCTGCCCTGACTCAGCCACGCGTTTGACGTATTCCACCACGCCGCGCGGGGCGACGAATGGGTCGGGCGGCTGGTGGACCATGAGGGCGGAGGCCCCCGCCGCGCGCGAGGCTTTGGTCAGGGCCAGCGCGTCGCCAATGGAGCGGCCAATGCCCGCCAGCATAGGCACCCGGCCGGCAATGACCTCACCCGCCGCATGAACGGCACGCTCCGCCTCGGCAGTGGTAAGGCCGTAAAACTCGCCGGTATTGCCGTTGGCGGTGAGGATATGCACCCCCGCCGCCACAGCACGGTCAACAATCGGTTTTAACGGCGCCGGATCAAACTGGTCGTGATGATCGAACGGCGAGACCAGAATGCCAGAAATTCCGGTGAGCTGGGCGCGGAACGCTTCAGCAGTGAAGCTCATTGGGCAAAATCCTTCGTACTCATGCGGCGTGCTGATGAATTTGTTATGTGCGGTGGTGTGTGACGGGCAGCAGTTTCAACCACCCGGCACGCTGAATCCAGGAGAATTTTGGCTATCAACCTATCCTTTTTTAGCAATCACGTCCTCCTGGCCGGGAAAATGGCACCCTAGCATCCCTTGCAATTTATAAACTTGTCATACAACTTGTTGTCAAGTGATTTTGCTCTTGCCTGCCTCCACCCTCTGGCGTGTATGGAAGGAGAAGGAGGTTGTTACCGTGTCCACCCCGCTTTCCACTGCGCCGCCGGGCTTTGGCCAACTGCCGCGCGCTGCCCGTTTAGCCGACCAGCTTTACGAACAAATTGTGGCGCAGATTATTGACGGCACTCTGCCGGAGGGGGAGCGCCTGCCCTCAGAAGCCAAGCTATGCGAGCTTTATGGAGTCTCCCGCCCGGTGGTGCGAGAGGCGATTTTCCGATTGCAGGCGGATGGGCTGGTGCATACCCGCCACGGTGCAGGCACCTATGTGGCCAAGCGTCCGCGTGATGAGTTTTTGCGCCTCGCTCCGATTGGCGGCATGGCCGATCTGATGCGCTGCTATGAGCTGCGCATTGCACTGGAAGGCGAGGCTGCCGCGCTTGCCGCCTTGCGCCAGCAGCCGGAGAGCATGGCGCGGATAGATGACGCATTGATGGCGCTAGATAATGCCGTGGCGAGCCACGAGATCGGTGTGGAGGCGGATCACCTCTTTCATGTCGCCATTGCCTGCGCAACGCAGAATGAACTGTTCATCCAGAGCCTGGATGCGCTTTCCGCCCATATCTTCGCGGGGATGCATGTAGCGCGCAGCCTGTCTCTCGCCGCGCCGGACCCGGCACGGCTACAGGCGGTGCAAGCTGAACACCGGGCGATTGCCGGGGCGATCCGGGCCCATGACGCAGAAGCTGCGCGCCAAGCCATGCGGGCGCATATCGATAATGCTCGCAGCCGCATTCTCGCCAGCGTTTAAGCCCCGACATGGATGAACTGCGCCTGGCCAACGGCCATATGCTGCTGGCCCTGAACCCGGCCATGGGGGGGGGCGATTGCGGGTTGGTGGCATGAGGACACCTGCCTATTGCGGCCTGTTGCGCCGGGACCGGAGAACGTGGTGAGCGTGCGGGAGCAGGCGTCTTATCCGCTGATGCCCTTCTCCAACCGCGTGGCCGGGGGCCGGTTCAGCTTTGGGGGGGTGGATTATGCACTGTCACGTGACCACCGCGAGACCCGCCATGCCCTGCACGGCAATGCGCTTTATGCTGTCTGGGAGATTGCCGAAGCCAGCGCTACGCACGCTTTGCTACGTCTGCACGCCGCACCGGAACGGCAGGACATGCAGTTTTTTCCCTTCCGATATGAGGCCGAGCAACTTTATGAGCTATGGGCGGGCGCCCTGCATGTGCGCCTGCGAATTACCAACCGCGACGCCAAGCCTTTTCCCGCCGGGATGGGGCATCATTTATTTTTCCCGCGAGCGCCTGAAACGAAGCTGAGCTTCGTGGCCTCAGCGATGTGGGAGAATGACGGCGATATGCTGCCCGCCGCCCCCAGCACAGTTTGGCGGGAGGCATTTGCGGCGGGCAAGCGGCTGGGGGACGAGGGGTTCGACCATTGTTTTGAAGACTGGGCGGGCACGGCCCGCATTGAATATCCGCAGCTTGGCTATGGGCTGGCCCTCGAAGCCTCGGCAGGGTTAGGCCATGCGGTGCTGTTCACCCCAAAAAACAAGCCTTTTTTTGCCTTCGAGCCGGTTTCGCATCTGAATGATGCGTTCAACCGTGGCGATGACATGGCCCGCCATGGGGTAAGGATTTTAAACCCGGGCGAGACACTGGAAGGCTGGTTTAGCCTGACCTACCTGCCCTGCCCCGCTTAGCGATTGCAGATCAGCCCCGGATCACCCGGTTGGCCTGGCTTGTCTGAAGGTCCCAGCGAGCACAGATCGTAATCCAGCCCCGGACGGCTGGAGGGGGATTGATACATATAAGGATGCCCCCACGGGTCATGCGGCAATTTGTTGCTTTTAATGTAAGGTCCTGCCCAGGCGGGGGCATCGGCGGGTTGGGTGATGAGCGCCTGCAAACCATCCTGCGTGCTTGGGTAGGCCCCAACATCCAGCTTATAGAGATCCAGCACCGAGCCAATACGCTCGATCGATTGTTTGGCGATGGAGTCTTTGGCATGGCCGAGCTGACGCAAAACGGCGGGGGCGACGAGACCAATGAGCAGACCGAGAATGACGATGACGACGAGCAGCTCAAGCAGTGTAAAGCCCGCTTCACCTTCACGACTGTTTAAAAAGTTGCTGCTGGTATATGACAATTTCATGACTAGCAAAGCCGCCTGTTTTGCTGGAGGACGTGGCGGGCTATAGCACCGGCACCATGCTTGGCAAACCAGGAAAACACGAAATCGCCCGCTGATGATCCCGTATCTGCATTGTATGATCGTGGTGGCGGCAACAACGGCGCTGCCGCCACGCGTGCTGCCGGTGATTCAAGAAATCGAAGGCGGTGCCGTGGGAGTTGTGCATCAGAACACAAACGGCACAGAAGATCTGGGGGTGATGCAGGTGAACACAATCTGGATTCCCATGCTAGCGGCACGAGCCAGGTTCAGCGAGGCGGAAACCAGAGCGCGACTAATTAATGACGCTTGCTTCAACATTGCAGCCGCGGCCTTGATTTTACGTGGCTATTTGAAAGAGACCCATGGCGCGTTGCTGCCCGCGATTGGGGATTATCACTCCCACACCCCAGCCTTGAATGATGCGTACGCGTCAAAAGCGGAAATAGCGGCGGAGCATTTGTTCGAGACCAAATAAGCGCGTCCAGGAATGGGGGGCGCCCATCCCCGGACGGTTTTTTAGTCGGCGGATGCGAGGATTTCACCCGTGCTGGCATTGAGCAGCAGCGGCTTGTTATGGGGCACCTGGGTGAAATCAAACATGCCCATGATGGACCCGGCCTGTGCATCGAAAGAGCCGCCGCCCAGCCGGGCGCCGTGCAGCCAGTTATCCTCAATGAATTTGACCACAGAAGCCTGGGTGGTTTCTGTATGGTCCACATAATTCGGGCGTGCCCAGGGGGAGATAACGAGGAAGGGCAAACGCGTGCCAGGGCCGCAACGCCCGTTGACGGGCTGGCCATCAAGGCCGTCCGGCGGGGTGCCGGTGCCGCATTTGCCCGGCCCGTCAAGCCGGTCAGCCTTGGGGTTGAAGGAGCTGCGCAGGGTTTTGGCGAAGGCGTGGTCGTACCAGCCATCGGAATCATCCCAGGCGATGATGACAGCAGTGTTTTTCCAGTCCGGCTGATGCTGAAGGAAGTTGATCAACTTTACCAGCCCTGCTTGCTCGTCCAGCGGGTCTGAATAGCCGGCATGGGCATCCTGATAGGCGGGCAGTTTGATGTATGACACCGCCGGGAAATTGCCCGCCGCCACGGCCTTGTAAAAATCATGCAGCCCGTATTCGTGGTTGGCGGGGTCTTTTTGGCCGTAATGGTCGTAGCTGTAGCCGATATCCACCAGCCCAGCCGGGCGCAAATGCCGCGGGTTGGCGGTAGAAGCGTAATATTGGAACCAGTTATGGTGCGGGATGTAGTCAGGCACCGTTTTGCCGACGACCGTGGACACTGTGCTGCGCGCGCAGCCGGTGGTGCCGTTGGGGTTTTTGGTTTGCAGGTCGAACCCGCCCATGAAGCCGCCCCAAGTGATGTTGCCCGCATTCAGCAGGTCACCGATATTCTTGCCGGTCATCATCACCTGGTTGGTCTTTTTGGAGCAGACGTCATGGCCAGGATCGACATCTGCGATCAGCGCGTAATCGGTTTTGCCGTTAATGTTATTCTTGAGATAATAAGAGGATTTGTTACTGGCAATGAGCTTCACACCGTCTGTCTGGCCGGAGACGACTTCCAGCGCGCCGGGGGTCGAGGGGCCGTACGTGTCGGTATAGGCGTTGTCGTCCATCGCGTCATGCTGGGCGTAATTCCAGAGCGCGGTGACGGTGTTGCCATCATAATAGCCCATCACCTGCCCCTTGGTGCCGAACGCACCCACGCCGCCCGGCGTGCCCCGGCCGGTATATTTGGGGAACAGATCCGCCTTGCCACCGTCATAAGCCTGCTGCTCGGCGGTATAGCCGTGATTCTGGTCGGCAGTAGCGGCCTGCGTGCGGTCCAGCCGAAAGGGGTTGGCCGCGTCCGCCCCGTTTTGCTTGTTGGTGAAGTTGGGGTTGTTGGTGAGCAGATTGGCACTCACCAGATTATTTACATGCGGCGTGCCTGACAACGCTGTGAATTTGGGCTCGCCTTGCGGGTTCTGGGCATGTGGATAGGTGGCAAAATAATGGTCGAAGGAGACATTTTCATCGTAAATGATAACGACATGCTTGATCGGCGTCGCGGTTTTGAACTGGTCCGCCGTGCCCTTAGCCTGGGCCAGAGCAGACGGCGCCACTGCCCCTTGCGGCGCCTGGATTGCGGCCTGTGCGGCGGTGAGGGCCACTAGCCCCGCTGAAACGCACAATGTGGCGCTAAGAAGAAAATCGCGGAAGCGCATGTCATGACACCCAAAGTGAACGCGTTGTAAAATCGAGGGGCTTCTCTACGTCAGGAACCCTACCCAGCGTGTGACACGTTTATGACCCCTGGCGGATGGAGGAAACAGCTCCTACAGCCCCGGCCGGGTGGCGCGCGGCGTAGCCAGAAGTAGGTTTGTCTCACTGTTATTGATGCCCTGGATTAGCCTGATCCGCCGCAGCACCACGTCCAGATCCTCCAGCGTCTCCGTCCCCAGCTCAACGATTAAATCCCACCGTCCGTTGGTGGAATGAATTGCTGTGACCTCGGGGAAGCCGGACAGGCTACGCACCACACGGTCCGCCGCGTAGCCCTCCACCTCGATCATCATGACGCCGCGCACTTTTTGCGCGACAACACCCGCCTTCAGGATGGCGGTGTATCCAAGAATGGTCCCCGCCTGCTCTAGCCGTGCCATGCGCGTGCGGACCGTGGCGCGGGACAGCCCGAGCTCCGCCGCAAGCTCAGAAATGCTGGCGCGACCGTTATGTCGTAATAAGGTGATCAGTCTGTGGTCGATCTCGTCCATGACTTACCATAATGACAAATTTTGTTTTTCTAAATGGCAAAAACACTAAAAAAAATGCCAAATTTCCTTATTCCCCTCGCCGGGGCGCTCTGGCTCTATCAATCCAGCGGGCCGCCTGACCCGCGAGGGGGTGAGATGATTCCAAGACATTGCAAATTGATCGGCGCGCCGGTGCAGGATGGCGCCGGGCGGATGGGTTGTGAGATGGGCCCGAGTGCGCTGCGCACGGCGGGACTGGCAACGGCGATTGCCCGGCTGGGCCACCGCGTGACGGACCTTGGTACGCTGCCCAAACCCGCCCCCATTGCGGCGGCCTTCCCCAACCATGCCTTGAAGAACCTGCCTGATGTCGCCGCCTGGGTGCAACTGCTAACGCATGTGGCGTATGAGGAAAGCGCGGATGCCATGCCCATTTTCATGGGTGGAGACCACAGCCTTTCAGCGGGGACGGTCAGCGGCCTGGCACGGCGCGCGCAACAAGCGGGCCGGCCTTTTTATGTTTTATGGCTGGACGCGCATACGGATTTTCATAGCCTGCACTCCACCGTCAGCGGCAATATTCATGGCACGCCAGTGGCCTATTTCACCGGGCAGGCGGGGTTTGAGGGGGCGTTTGCGCCGCCGCCGGTGCTGGTGGACCCCAGCAATGTCGTCATGCTGGGCATACGCAGCGTGGATGACGCCGAGCGCGAGAAACTGCCCGCCAGCGGGATCACTGTATTCGACATGCGCGCCATTGATGAATTCGGCATCGCTTTGCCGTTGCAGCGGTTTCTGGACCGCGTGCAGGCGGACCATGGGCTGCTGCATGTCAGTTTCGATGTAGATTTTCTCGACCCCGCCATCGCGCCCGCTGTGGGCACAACCGTACCTGGCGGGGTGAATTTCCGCGAGGCGCATCTGGTGATGGAAATGCTGCATGACAGCGCACTGGTGTCGAGCCTCGATATTGTGGAACTGAACCCGTTTCTCGACGAACGCGGCCGTACCGCGACATTGCTGGTCGATCTCGTGGCAAGCCTGTTGGGGCGCCGCGTGCTGGACCGCCCAACCTGGAGCTTCTGATGTCTCAACCCGCCAATCTGAATGTCGTGCCGTTTGTCAGCGTCGATCATATGATGAAGCTAATTCTACAAATCGGCATTGAAACCTGCCTGACCGAACTAGCCGCTTATGTGGAGGAGGATTTCCGCCGCTGGGAAAGCTTCGATAAAACCGCGCGGGTGGCAGCGCATTCGGTGGATGGCGTGATCGAGCTGATGCCTGCCAGCGACAATGTACTCTACGCCTTCAAATATGTGAACGGCCACCCCAAGAACACGCGCAGTGGGAGGCAGACCGTGACCGCATTTGGACTGCTGGCGGATGTGGCCACGGGCTATCCGATTTTGCTGTCTGAAATGACACTGCTGACGGCACTGCGCACCGCCGCCACCTCCGCCGTGGCGGCGAAACATCTGGCACCGAAAAACGCACACGCCATGGCGCTGATCGGCAATGGGGCGCAGTCTGAATTTCAGGCCATGGCGTTCAAGGCTATGCTGGGTATTGATACGCTGCGGCTATATGATATCGACCCCGCCGCGACCCACAAATGCGCGGGCAATCTCGCCAAATTCGGGTTCAAGATCACGCCCTGCGCCTCTGCTGAAGAGGCGATGCAAGGGGTGCAGATTGTCACCACCGCCACGGCGGATAAGCAATATGCCACCATCCTGACAGATAATCTGGTCGGCGCTGGGCTGCATATCAACGCTATTGGCGGGGACTGCCCGGGCAAGACCGAACTGCACCGCGATATTCTGCTGCGCTCGAAGATTTTTGTCGAATATCCGCCGCAAACGCGGATCGAGGGCGAAATTCAGCAGCTTGCGCCCGAGCACGAGGTACAGGAGCTGTGGCGCGTGATCACCGGCCAAGCTACCGGACGCGACAGCGCGGGGCAGATCACGTTGTTTGATTCCGTCGGCTTCGCAACTGAGGATTTTTCTGCGCTGCGGTATGTACGCGACAAGGTGCTGCAAACGCCATTTTATGAGATGCTGGATATGCTGGCGGACCCTGATGATCC
>NZ_FQVJ01000055.1 GCF_900129125.1 Acidocella aminolytica 101 = DSM 11237
CTCTAGGAGCCTGTCCTGGTAATCTTTACGGCAGCAATTATCTGCATTAGCCCCGTGTTTTCATTTGCGGCGCTCCCCCTCAAGCGGTGAGTTTTGCGAGGTTATGGGCGGTGCAGATCATTGCCCATTCTGCTTTGACCTTATCGATACCGCGGAGGAGGAACTGCCGGAAGGCTCTGGCCTGCTTGATGTGTCCAAACACGGGTTCGACGGTGTATTTTCGGATACGGTACCGGCTTCGATGTCCGCCTTTTCGGAGCCTGGCGCGCATGGCTTGAACCAGCTTGCCGCCTTTTTTGCCGCTGCCTGGCTTGCTTGCGCGCCCGGCCGCCACATAGCCGCGAACCGTGCGCGCGTTGAGGCCCTCAAGATTGGCCTCCGAACAGAATCCGTTATCGGCGGAGACTTCATTGGGCATCTCGCCGGTGTTGTCCTCGATCGCATCGAGCAGCGTCAGCAGGGCGTCTTGATCAGAACCGTTGTTGGTGAGCCGGTGCGCCACGATGATCTGTGCGCCGGCATCGACCGCGGCCTGCGCATTATACGCCTGGATGAAGCCATCGCGGCCTTTCATGATCCGGCTTTCCGGATCGGTGAAATTGCGCTGCGCCTTGGGCTTTGGTTTGCCTGGCTCGTGTTTTGGGGTTTTGCCCGGCCGGGGTTTGGCACTGCCGTCAGGGTTTGCTGGCGGCGGCGGCCGGGCGGCTTCCGCGGCGCGGGCTTCGGCCTCGAGCTCAGCCTTGGCGGCGCGGATGCGCGCCAGCCGCGCCTGCTTGTCACGCATCCAGTCGGGCGGTTCGTCACCGCGGCGCGTGCTGCCGTGGGTGGCATCTTCGGCCGCATCCTCGGCTGCCGCGCGCGCCAGCCACGCGTCCACCTCGCGGGTGAGTTCAGCCTCGGCCTCAACCATGCGGGCGTAACTCATCGCCTTATGCTTGGAGGCATTGGCTTTGATCTTGGTGCCGTCAACAGCAACATGAGCCAGTTCAGCCAGACCCGCCTTGCGGCACAGCGCCAGCACCTGCACGAACAGCCCAGCCAACGCAGCAAGGTGGCGGCGGCGGAATTCGCTGATGGTCCGGAAGTCCGGCTGGTTGAGTGCCGTCACCGCCTGAAAATCCAGCCGCTCCTCGCAGCCGCGCGCGATCCGGCGCGACGAATAAACACCGCTGCGATAGGCATACAGCAGCAGCGCGACCATCATCGCCGGATGATAAGGCGGATAGCCCTTCATCTCGGTGTAGGCTCCCATAATCGCGGAAAGATCAAGCTCCTCGCTGACCAGATCGCGGATCAGGTGGGCCGGATGGCCGGCGGGGACGAAGTCCGCCACCGAAGGCGGAAGCAGCCAGACTTCATCGGTCTTCCAAGGGCGAAACACTTTGCTCATCGAAAAACAGAATCACGACGCAACCATCTTGTCGAGTGAATTTAGCCCGTTACCGGGACAGGCTCCTAGCTATTTAGTTGGTGCCGCTTTTGGTTTGCCAGCCTGGGTCGGGTATGTGGCGGTACGGAGCTTTGCCATTGCCGCCGGAAGGGTAAAAGCAACCACCGCCATCATGCTTGCCGCTGTACCGTTTCATCTTGTTTTGACATACTGGCTGGTGTTCGGTGGTTTTGGTATTCCGGCGCTTGGGGCTCTGGGCGCCGGGATCGCCTATTCATTGGCCGCGTTTTTTGCCTGGAGTATACTCGGTGTAATCCTGCACAAATCTCCCGATGATATTTTTAAGCGAGCCTTTTCTCGTCCTTACACGTGGAATTGGCCTTACATGAAACAAATAATCTGCCTTGGCATTCCTTTCATGTGCCGGATTGTGCTGGCTGAAGGTGTGTTACCAGTTGCCGGTTTCATCATAGCCCCGTTTGGATCTGTGGCATTGGCCGGATACGCCGTATCAGTTCGCATCATCGACCTTTTGAGCATGTTCTCGTTCGGATTTAGCGAAGCGGCAGGCATCCGCGCTGGAATTGGAGCGGGATCAAAACAACATAAATTGGTCGGAGCAGCAGGATGGGTGGCGCTACAATTATCTCTCATGTTTAATGGGTTATTCGGTGCTGCACTGATACTTTTTCCGAACCAGATCGCCGTATTATTTCTCGGTTCAGAAGGTTTAAGCACTCTTCAGATAACGGATTTTGCGCTTCCTCTCACTGCTGGCGTCTTACTTTTAGGAGGAATACACAACGTCATCGGTGGGGCACTTAATGGTTTGCAAGATGCCAAAGCCCCTCTCATCGCTACAGCGCTGTGTGCGTGGGGAGTTGGGTTGCCTTTGGCATTTCTCTTGTCCCACTCAATGTCGCTGCCAGTATCTGGCCTTTGGGCTGGTCTCCTCGGCGGAGATTTAGTGGCAGCCGCAATTTATCTGTTTTTGTTTATCCGTTGGCTTCATAAATTGCAGAGACATTCTACCGCGGAATCGTAACTTATTAGTGTCCGCTTATCGGCAGTGCCTGTTGCACTGCCGATAACTTGTATGGGTCGGCATCCGCCACGTCGATGATGGGGGTTCGGGGGGATTGCAGAATGGCTGCTAGAGGCCAAGAAAAGCGGTAATGGACATTCGCTTTCTGGCGACCTTGGGCCCAACCCCATTGTAAGGCCCCATTTGTATCAGCATCGTTAATAAAAAACACTCTGTTGCGTCGAGTTGAGGGGCGGACTAACCTCGCCATGTGCTGATCGACGAAACATGGTTTGCGCTGTTGTGCGAGAGTGCCCACCGTCCTGGTGTGATGCTCAACGGCGCCCCACTACCTGCCTTTCCCCCCGAAACACTCCAGCGCAACACCACAGGCAAAGCGGGCGCGCAGGCTATAATTGAGGCATTTGCGTTTTACACACATTGCCGGGCACAATTTGCCCGTATGGGACGCGCACTCAGCCCAGCGCACAGCTTGCTAGATTTCGGCTGTGGCTGGGGGCGCATTGCACGCTGTTTCATCCGCGAAATCCCGCCAGCCAATATCTTCGGTATCGACGTCACACCGGAATTCGCAGATTTCTGCAAGCGCGCCTTCCGCAGCCATAATTTCATCGCCACGCCCGCACTGCCACCCACGCCCATTCCCGCGGAGCGATTTGACTTCATCGTCGCTTATTCGGTGTTCTCGCATCTTTCGCCAGATGCCTGCCATGCCTGGATGGCGGAATTCGCCCGCATTCTTACGCCCGGTGGCATGGTGGCTGTCACTACACGGGGACGCGATTTCTTTGCCACCTGCGAAAACTTGAAGGGCCGCGCGACAGATAGCTATAGCGCCGCCTTGGCTGAGATATTTCCTGATTTCGACGAAGCCCGGCGCCGCTACGATGCCGGGGAGTTCGTGCATTCCAACATTCCGGGCGTATCTGGCGGAGGGGCAATGAACGCGAGCTTTTATGGTGAGAGCTTCATCTCCGAGGCTTATGCCAGCACGGCGTTCTCGAAACAATTTGAGCTGAGCGCCTTTGTGTACGAACCCAGCAGCGTGGAACAGGCCATGCTGTTTTTCCGCAAGCGTTAAAACTGCCGGACGAATACCCGGTCATCGATTATCGCGTAACTTGTACAGACCGTATGGAAACTTCCCGGGCTATGATTCCTTGAATTGATGCGTGATGGTACGGTTTGCCATGGCACATCTTAGAGGGACGGATCGTTCGCAGCTTCTCCTTTTGCCCGAGGCGGTCGAAGATTACGTGGGGCCGGAAAACCCGGTCCGGTTCATTGAAGCATTTGTTGACGAACTTGACCTGCAAGCTCTGGGGTTTGTCCGGGCCGCGGCTAAAGCGACGGGCCGCCCCGGTTACCACCCGGCGGACCTGTTGAAGCTCTACATTTACGGCTACCTCAACCCTGTGCGGTCCAGCCGCCGGCTTGAGGCCGAGAGCCAGCGCAATATCGAGGTGATCTGTCCGGTCAGTGGCGGCCTCACCGGACCTGAGAGTGGCTTAAAAGGGTCGAGAACAGAAATAGCGCCTCCTGGATAACCCGGTGAAGGGGCATGCGTTTTATTCGCAGACACGGCCGATGGTCTGACGGCTAACCTTATAGGCCCGCGCTAGAGATGAAATTGATGCGCCGGAGCCCCGCGCCTCCCTGACGGCGACTTTTTGTTCATCAGTCAAAGATGCGGGCCGGCCTATGACCTTGCCATTCGCTTTGGCCCGCTGGACCCCGGTTTGTGTTCGTTCAATCAGCAGGTCCCGCTCGAACTCCGCCACAGCGGCGATCACTTGCATGGTCATGCGGCCGGCCGAGCTGGTGAGATCGACGCCGCCTAGGGCCAGACAATGAAGCCGGACCCCGACGCCGGCGAGGGCATCGACGGTGGCCCGCACGTCGAGCGCGCTGCGGCCCAACCGGTCGAGCTTTGTGACAACAAGCACGTCCCCATCTTCCAGGCGATCGAGGAGGCGGCGGAACTCGGGCCGTTGGCGAGTTGCGACGCTTCCCGAGATTGTTTCCATGATGATTCGGTTCGGACGGATGGCGAAGCCGGCAGCCTTCGCCTCGGCGATCTGATTCTCGGCGGTCTGCTCGACTGTCGAGACGCGGGCATACAGAAATACGCGGGACATGGGGCAATTTCGTCCAAAAACCTTCCCGAATTATCGGGCAGTGCCCATAATATCGTCAAGCATAGTTTTGGGCATATCCCTGGGTGGATGTCCGAAATCAACCGGTTTTGGTCATGGTCGCGTTAATCGAAGTTGTATAGTGACGCGCGACGCGCTACACTGAGTTATGATTTTGAGTTTCCGACATAAGGGCCTGGAGGCAATTTACCGCACGGGCTCCATGCGCGGGATTCAAGCCGCGCAGGCTGGCAAGTTGAAGCGCATTCTTGGCCTTTTGGATGTGGCGCAGACGCCGCAGGATATGAACATCCCGGCGTTTAAGCTGCACTCACTGAAAGGTGACCTTGCCGGACACTGGTCCGTTTGGGTTAACGGGAATTGGAGAGTGACGTTTCGGTTCGTTGAGGCGGGCGTTGAGTTGGTGAATTATCAAGATTGCCACTAGGAGAAACCAAAATGATGCACAATCCACCACATCCTGGCGAAATGCTTAGAGAGGATGTCATCGGCGAACTGGGGCTTTCCGTTACCGAGGCTGCCCAGAGGCTGGCAATGTCTCGCGCTGCGTTGTCGCGTGTGTTGAATGCCAGGGCTGCCATTAGCCCTGATTTGGCGATCCGGCTTGAACAGGCCGGGGTGAGCACGGCGCAGGCATGGCTTGGGATGCAGGCAAACTATGACCTTTGGCTTGCACGACAACACAAGCAGCCACCAGTGCGCCGTTTTCAGGAAAATGCGGCCTGAGCGACCAAGTGCAGGCGGCGACAAATAGACTTGGATTTATATCCACTGGGTAGCACCAATGGGGAAGTATAGCTGCCAGATGGCTTGTGTCTCACGAAAGCGGATACCTGACGTTCGCTTTATGGCGCGGCTGGGTCGTCACCTGCCGGTACGGCCTGTACCTGCCGTTGGCGGCTAATCTCATTTTCTTCACCAAAGCGGCCGGACGGCGCCCTCTCGGCCGTCTAAAATATGAGACAGAAGGTATGCGCCCGACTTTGCCATAACCTGAACATCTGACGCTGGTCTCGGTGACAATTGGGCCGGACTCGACGAAGTTGACGGTGATCCCGCGTGCGCCGGACCACGAGCCCAGCCCCTCCGTCACTCCATTGCAGCGCGTTTGATCATTCCATAGGCGCTCGACCTCGGGTTGGACATTAGCGCAGCAACCCTGATCGGCTCTGGGCGTGCTAACCCTAAGATTAACTCAGGGTCGCCAGAGCTTCCGGTGTAAAATCAGCAATCTGGTCGAATCGGCGTTGCCTGATCTTGTTGAGCCAGGCCGGGTCCTGGAGCAGTGGGCGTCCGACCGCAATGAGGTCGAACTCGCTGCGCTCCAATCGCTCGAGCACCCCGTCCAGGGAGGTCCTTTGGGCACTCTTGCCAGCGAAGGACTGGTAGACGTCGGTGGAGAGGCCGACAGAGCCTACCGTTATCGCAGTGATGCCCGTCAGTTTCTTCGCCCAGCCAGCCAGGTTCAATTCGCCGTCGAACTCAGGGAAAGCGGGTTCCCAAAATTTCGGCTGGGAGAGGTGGAAGGCATCTGTACCTGCATCGGCAAGCACGTTGAGCCACTGCTCGAGCGCCTGAGGCGTCTCGGCGAGGCGAGCTTGGATGTCAGTGGGCTTCCATTGGGACAAACGGAGTATCACCGGAAAGCCTGGCGTCACCACCGACCGAATGGCCTTCAGAATCTCGATCGCGAAGCGGGAGCGCTCAAGGAGCGTCGAGCCGCCGTAACGGTCATTGCGTTGGTTGAGGTGATCCAAAAAGAATTGGTTGATGAGGTAGCCATGCGCGCCGTGAAGTTCGACGCCGTCAAACCCGAGCCGCTCGGCATCGGCGGCAGCGCGCGCGAACGCGTCGATCGTGTCCGCGATGTCAGCCTCACTCATGGGATGGCCCACCAACTCGCCTGCTCCCGAGAGTCCTGAAGGGCTTTCATAGGGAACGGGCGGAACCCAGTCTGCGGCCGCCTTCGACCGTTTCTGGCCCACATGCCAGAGTTGGGGCACTATGCGCCCGCCAGCCGCATGAACGTCGTCCACCACTTTCTTCCAGCCGGCGAGAGGGGCTTCTCCATGGAAGCAAGGGAGATCAGGCTCGTTGAGCGCGGCCGGGCGGGCAATCCCGGTCCCTTCCGTTATGATAAGGCCGACACCATTCTCGGCGCGACGGCGATAATAGGCTGCCACCGCCGCAGTTGGTACGCCGCCAGGAGAGAAGGAGCGTGTCATCGGAGCCATGACCACACGGTTCGGCAAGTTGAGAGCGTTCAGCTGGTAAGGGCTGAATAGGACACCAAGGTTGCTCATGGGATATCTCGATGCAGTGAGGGGAAATTGACTAAACCGCGTCGATCCAGGCGGTCACCGCCGCATTCACGTCTTCCTGACGATCCTGCATGATCCAGTGACCCGCGTGGGGCCACCGGTCTACTTTCGACTTCGGGTGCGAGAACCAAGGCCGCATGCGGTCGGCCTGGGCCGGATCGCGGCACAGGTGATAGACGGGCACTTTCAGGCTTCGGCACAAGCTTGCGCTTGCCGCTCCCACACCCGCCTGGCCGTCTCCCACGAAAAGCGGCCCGAAACTCTCGCGCACCACGTCGGCAGGCATCCCCTGGGCGCGCCGGCGATGCCAGAGCTTGAAGGCCGGATCGGTGGATGGATCGTAAACCTGCTGAAACAGCGCCGATGCGACGACGCCGGGATCGCCCACCGCCAGGTCATGGGCCGTTTTCGCGAAGCGTTCACCCATCTCGTCGGAAAAGCCGAGCGCGCCATCGATGGACACCACGGCGCTCACCATGTCCGGCCGTCTGGCCGCCAGACGGGCAGCGATCTGTCCCCCCATCGAGTGCCCCACGACGACGAATTCCTGGCCGGGATATTCGGTGGCAATCAACGCCTCGATGTCGGCGACGTAATCGTCCGGCCTGTAGCAGCCCGGTGGCATGATCTCGGACCGGCCATGTCCGCGCAGATCGACGGCGACGGTCCGATACCTGCTTTCAAACAATGGCAACTGCCAGCTCCAGTCATGGGAATCGCCGGTCCAACCGTGCAGGAGCATCACGTTCCTGCCGTGGCCGACATCCGTCATGAAGAGCCGCGCCGTGGCACTTGTTCGTGCGTGGACGTGGCTTTGCCCTCGTGGACGCGCCGGCGCGTCACGGCGGGGAAAATCATGCTGATCCGTTCTCATGTCTGATCTCCGTGATCGGTGGACCCGCCGCCCGGTTCATCGGATCGGTGCAGAGACCCGATGGTCAAGCCGATGGGTTTTCGCTTGGCATGAAGATATACATTGAATATCTAGGATCAATTACGCACCTCAAGGTGCGCAGGTATACGGAAGGATATCGGGATGAATTGTGAGGTGGATGCCGTGTTCTTTGCGGACTGCGCCGCTCGCTCTTTCTTCGATCAGGTCGCCAACAAATGGTCGGTGATGATCCTCACGCTGCTCAACGAAAGACCGACACGGTTCAACGAACTCAGGCGACGGTTGGAAGGTATCACCCACAAGGCGCTGACACAGGCTCTCCGCCGCTTGGAACGCAACGGGCTGATCGCTCGACAAGTGCTTCCTACCTCGCCCGTCGCGGTCGAATACTCAATCACGGAGCTTGGGCGCACACTGCAAATCCCGCTCGGAGCAGCCTATGACTGGGCAATTCGCCATTTGGATGCGATCGAACAGGCTCAACAGCGATATGACGGGAGCGCGGACCGATGAGCGGAGCGTTCTATTGGCCTCGTTGTCTCGCGCGTTTATCTGACGGCTCGGTCTACGCGGCGATGCCAGCAGTTGTCTGATAGATATGTCAACCGCCGCATGCAGGAGGCCACGGGCTATTTGGCGTCATGGAAGATCAGACCCAGCGTGTATCGATGGCCTGTCCGTACTTGGCTGACACCGCTATCCGCCTTATCATCCGGCCATGAAGGTCGCGCTGCTGCTCTACGCCTATCGCAGCGGTGTTTATTCGTCGCGCCAGATTGCGCGCGGTTGCGAGGAGCGTCTGGACTTCCAGGCAGTGACGGCACTCAACCAGCCGGACTTCCGGCCCATCAGCGAATGTTGATTTCCACTGAGAAGTGGCTCTGACTCACTTTTGCTGTTGTTTCGGTGATATGCTTTGGCCGCGTCTGTCCCCCGGCAGCGCCCTTGAGACAGAACAGGCATCTTGAATAAGGGAGGATTTCTGGCTCATCTACGCTCCTTCGTCGCTACGATGAGCCAGAAATCCTCGACTTCCAAGCCTTCCGCGGAGGCGGTTGTGCGCGACAGCAAGATGTTGACTCACACAACACTGCCTGTATCATGATGCCATGCGCGATCAAAATACAGGCGATATCACCACCTTACGCAGTTTCAACAGGCTTTATACCAACTGGCTTGGGCTGCTTGACGTCCATCTGGACGGCAGTTCCTTTACGCTCAGCGAAGCACGCGTTCTCTATGAGTTGGCGCATCGTCACGAACCGACCGCGGCCGAAATCGCGCGAACACTGAATATGGATCGCGCCCAGATGAGCCGCACGCTCAAACGATTTGCCCATCGCGGTTTTCTGGAGACGCACAGCAATCCCACCCATGGTCGCCAACAGCTTCTGATACTGACACCGACAGGCCGTGCAGCGGCGAAGGATTTGGATGCCAGGACACAGGCCGCGGTTGGTGCGCTGCTGCAGAAATTGCCTGAAACGCGGCGCCAACGCCTGATCGCGGCCGCAACTATGATGGCGCAAGCGCTGGAGCGAAAGGTTGAAGCCCCAGCCGTAAAGTTGCGCGGGCTCAAGCCCGGCGACTTGGGAATTATCACTGCCCGGCAAGCTATTCTATATGCCGAAGAATATGGCTGGAATCAGGATTATGAGGCGCTCGTGGCGCGTATTCTCGCCGATTTTCACGAGCATTTGGATCCAACCAGAGATGCGGCATGGATAGCCGAGATCGGGGGCGAAATCGCGGGTTCAATATTCCTGGTTCACACCGACGAACCGGGCCTTGGCAAGCTTCGTCTGCTCTATGTCGAGCCCGTAGCGCGCGGCGCTGGCACGGGAACGCTGCTTGTCAGGACTTGCATTGAACATGCACAGAACCTTGGCTATGAGCGCCTCACATTATGGACAAACAGCGTTCTCGACGCTGCGCGCAGTATTTATGAGCGTGCCGGATTCGTGCTGATCGGCGAAGAGCCGCACCACTCTTTTGGCCAAGATCTTATCGGCCAAACCTGGTCCCTTGCTCTCTGATCTTACTATGGATGACATCCGTCCGGAGGCGACATGCATATCGGTTTAATTGGCGGCGTAGGGCCTGCCGCCACCGAAGTCTATTATCGGGCACTTGTTCGTGCCTTTGCCGCGGCAAATCGGAAGCTTGCGCTCACGATTGTCCATGCCGATGCTCGTGAAATGGTCGCCAATCTCGAAGCCGGCCGGGCTATCGAGCAGGCCGCTATTTTCGCCGGCTATGTCGATCAACTGCGCGCAAGCGGCTGCGATGCCGTCGCCGTAACATCCATGGGTGGCCATTTCTGTATGAGCGAACTCGAAAGGGTGTCAAGGCTTCCCGTGCTGAGCGCCGTGCCGGCCCTCAACACCTATTTGGCTGCCTCTGGTGCCCGCCGGGTAGGCGTATTGGGAACTCGCGCGGTGATGCTTTCGAAGCTTTATGGTGTGAATTCGGTCGAGGTTGTAATTCCATCGGCCGAGGACATTGATGCAGTGCATTCAAGCTATGTTACGCTTGCTACATCCGGCAATGCGAGTCCAGATCAATGCTCCTATTTTCATGCAGCCGCCAGAAAGCTGCACGAGAACGGGAATGCCGATGCAGTTGTGCTGGGGGGCACTGATCTCTCGATCGCCTTTAGAAACACAGTCCTTCCCTTTCCTGTTCTGGACAGCGCATTGATTCACGTCGAAGCCATAGCGCACGCAGCCATGAATTAATGACAAAGAAACTACATGTAAGTTGCCGCCAAAGGCGGTCCCCCTAGAGGGAAGGAAAACTCTCCGGGATGGGCCGCTTTCGGGTTCGGGCAATCGAAGGGCGAGTGGCGTGGTTGGGGTCGTCACCTGCCGGTACGGCCTGTGCCTGAAGTTGGCGGCTAGTCTCTTTTCTTCACCAAAGCGGCAGGACGGCGCTCCACCAGGTCGTCTAAAAGATGAGACGGGCGGTATGCGCCCATTATGGTCGTTTCCGGTTCTGGACCGTCTGCCTGATAGCGGACATTCAAACCGTTGTAAGGTCTCTGTCTCAGCAGTCAGCTGAAAGTCCATCCGATCCATTCAGACTTTCAGTCGGTCCCTTGGAAACGGACATACCAATGCGGTGAAAAATTGCCTGGCGACGAAATGGTTTCGCCCGTTATCGTCGCCTAGCCGAATGCGTCTATCCGTTGTATTATTTTGATATCGCAGTCTTTAAGGCGAGAACATTAGTAACCATACGAATGCCTGCATTTGCAGCAGCCATGCGGACAATGAGATACTGGCCAAGCAGGATAGCTACATATCCGGCAGCAACATTTTTGCTGGCCATTCCGATGAGTGCCCATGGCCCGAATGTTAGTATTAACAATGCACATATAGCCGTATAATCTCGCAGAAGCAGGAACAGCTTATGGGCAGAGGAGATGATCACATCGTCCCGTAGCGGCCGATAAAGCTTGTACCATGCAGCGTTCTGGTCTGCCGGATCAGAGGGTAAAGTGCCTTTGAAAATCGTCTTCAACCGCTGCTGGTTGATCCTGGTGTCTTGTTGTGCATAAACGGAGAACGCGCGATGTCCGGGGGGCGCATGTTTTAGCCTCCAGAAAACCAGAGTGGCTTTAACATCAGCGCTGGGGAGCGCATTTACTACCTTGACGACAATTGCAGCGATGCCAACAGGCGCCAGTGTCGCAAGATGTTTGAAAATAGCTGATAACCCATCAATCTGAATTGCGTTGGCATTCAAGACACCAAAAAAGAAGAGAGCGTTGAAGGCGATCACCATCCAAAGGGCTCGGTCATTCTGTTCTTTAAGTGATTTCGCCATGACTACCCGTTTACGAAAGGCTGCGCGCTACGGAATGTAGTCACCGCAGCTCATGTTGAGAAAGCTGTGCCTGAAGACAAATTCATGATTTCACGGAAATCTCGCAGATTTATGCGCACCTTTCGAACAAATTAGTCTGCATCGGCCAATAGCGCCTTGTATCCAGCTTCCGTGTGAATCAACAAGATGGAGGGAGCAAGACGCGCCAAGGCCACGGCGTCGGCAGTCCGGTGATCAAGCCCAGATGGACCTAATGGTTCAAGGTGGCTGTGCCAAGTGCCCAGGCAGAACAGACTATACCCAGCCGATTCGGCAAAGTTGCTTATGACCCGGCGTGCCCCCGTAACACCCAAGACAAATTCGTGTGCGGACCGAACACTGTCTGAGGGAGCTGGCAAAACGTCAGTGACATAGAAGGTACGTGCAGCTTCCGACATCCGCCCCATTAAAATACCACCTGTCTCCACTCCCGGCCATCTGGTTACATCCGCCTCCATCGCCTCGGCCGCCCGGCGTGAGATTCTAACAGACCAAGTATCAGGGCCTTCAATGCTGACGATGGTTACGGGTGGGATGGCATTATCAGTCCAAGATAGACCGAAACCATCAGATGAAAGTCTGCCAATCAAGAGCCGCCCGGCATTCAGGGGTAACTCACTACCTTGCATCTGACTAATCGCCTCTGCCATCGAAGCTCCAAAGAGTGATAAGCGGGTATCAGGCATGACCATAGTGGCTGAACCGCATCCCTCTCCGATCGCGCGACGGACGAGAGTATCACCACCACTGAACACTACGGTGCCAAGATGTTCATCCACTCGTATGCGTGCATATGCTTCTGCAATTAGATCCAGCGTGTTGGGATTACGCTCGGGCCCCTCAGCAGTAAGTAGCCCCAGCTGCCCATTTGCAAACAACGAAGCCTCGACCACGCGCGGCAATATGACATTGGGAGGAACAGAGCCCAATGCTTCGCGTACCATCAATGACGCCGTCGTATTAATGAGACCCCACATTTTCTTAGGAAAATGCCTTCCCGCAACCTCTCGATCCTGCAAGATGGTCACCACGTCCTTATCTAGGGCAGTTGAAGTCTGACCAAACCCCTGGACCGCCTCAACAAGAGCTTCTGCTTTTGATCCAATCCATCTTAACCCAGAATAACCTGCGTTTGGTATCAATGCATGTCGTGCTGCATTATGCGGGCTTAGAAACCCCGGGTCGACAACAATCGCAGGTCCATTTCCGGTGCGCGTTAAGTGCAAAGCAATTTTTGACCCTAGACTACCTGCCCCAATAAGGCCCCATGACAACGAGGCTGAACTAGAGCCTGACATCGTTCTTAAAAGGTCAGCTGATATGGCATGCCGATGTCCTATTGACTGGACAGGCGTGCTGTCGCCTTGCGCCATGAATGCTCCGGGGCCAATGTCCATCACATAAGGGCAAATTTCGAGCGAACTGCTGGTGCCAATAATGTGGAAAGGCCGGCGCGCACACAGAATGAAGACAACTGGATAGGATCTTTTCAGCGTGTAATCGGCTGCGCACTTCTTGAGCCAGTTCACCGCATCAGCTAACGGACGGTCCACCCCGTAAGCCGCGGCACGCCCTCTAAGCGTCTCGAAATTTGTTACCGTTTCTGGCTGATAATTACCAGCAACGACAAGCTCGCCAGAAGCCGTTCTTCCTGGCCATACAATAACTGCTATGGATTTCCCGTACCGGAACTTTTCGGCATCCCCGCTGGCGCTAAGAAGCCTTCCAAAGGTTTCTGGATTTGCCGTGATCTTATCTTTGCCGATATGGCCGAAAACAGAATGCGTACCATCACCATCGATCGAAATCAGGTAGTCGAACTGGCACATAGCGAACCCGGCATCCCGGGAAACACGTTCTCGTAATACCGATGCATCGGCGACTACAAAGCCAGCAACATCATCGCGCCGCACCGGTTCCCAGCCTTGTTTAGGGTCGATCAACTTGCCAAGTGCCGCATTTTCCAACCACAAGACGAGCTGATTTAATATGCCCGCCAAACCTTGCTGATGGAGCAATTCACTTAGACGTCCATCAATGATACATGGTTCCGGTCGATCACCCGGGTCCCCTGGTTGTACGTGCGCAAGAGAACGGTTGAAATCAGCGCGTAACAAGATAGCGGGCGCTCTCAAAGATGCGCACGTCGGAAAGAGCAATGTGATGGGCTCAATGGCCCGAACACCGTTTGGGCTGCTGCCGTCCGCAATCCACGCATTCGGGAGCCCGACTCGAATATTTACATCAACCCACCATCTCCCGCTTTCGCTTACTGTCTCTGTGCCTATGTCGTTAACATTTGGGTGCGCAGCGATAATGCGCAGAGCACGAGCTATCGTCCGGTTCTTGCCGTGAATAGTCACCTTAACTTCCATGCGCCAACGGTTGACTGCCCACCGAGCCGGCGCCAACAATGGCCGCGGCCTTCATTGCCTTACTCTTTAGCCGAGGCCCGTGCTGCCCAATTTCAAACTCCGTAGTCTCCGGGCTCTTCTCGTTCGGCCGCTCCCCTATACAGAGGAACGATCCCCCGGCAACCTCAGCAATCTCCTCATATTCGCGCTTCGCACGGATGCAAGGTGGATCCTTGTCATCGTCCTTGATAGGGTTGCAGCTGGCAATAATTCGTGCGCCACGACGTGTTTGCGATAGAGCCGCACGGGCAACCTCAGAGACCTCTGCATCTTCCCCAGCCTCACTCCAACTGTCATACGATAATGAATGCCACGAGCAGTGATGAGGCGCTTGCAGTAGATCATATAAGAACCAATCCGGATAATCGGAATATCGCTGCCACAGGCGCTCCCAAATAGCCACCTCAGCATCGCCGCCAGTCAAGAATCTCCCGGCATTAGCAATCCCATCGCCGGTCAGCGAAAAGTTCAAAATCGTGCTGGAATGGTTTTTCGAACGCAATTCCTCTTCATCTTGATCATCACTCGGAACGTGCGGAGCCAGGAGGCGGGCCGTCATCGTCGTATCATACTGACCGTTGACTCTAGAGAAACTTGCGCCCGCCTTTACCAATATCGCCTGTAGATCATCCGTCTTGCCGTCTTGGTCCTCACCCAAGATCAAGATACGATCACCGTCCGACACCAGCCATGACGTCTCCCGGAAGAGAGCCACACGCCGCCTCGCTTCCGCATTAAATGCTTTTGCGTCTTTGCAGAGCGTGTGTCGGGTTGATGCACGTCGAAAAACCATCGGCGACGACCAAAGCTCTCGAATAAAAATTCTGTCCGTATTCTTCGACCATCCTGCCGGAGGACCGAGATGAAAATGCTCCACCAATCCACGGCAATGGTCTTGGTCGGGATGGCTGACAAGGAGCGTATCCACGAAGAGCCTCCCTTCCGAATCTCGTGACAAGAGATTCCGTAGCTCCGTTGCCACGTCCGGCGTATCATCGTCCGGATCATCGGCGGCCACACGAATATTCACATCAATGAGTATTTTCCGACCACTCTCAAGCACGATGAGCGTCATATCGCCATTGCCCACCGGAAAGAACCGAACCGACGCTACCATGCCCTTCACCTTCTGCAGCGGGATTTGGCAGAGGCGCGCCATGAACCCCAATTGATATCTAGTAAGCCAAGTGGCTGCCCACAACATCTGGTAGAGAAGAGCCAGGTGCTCTGCCACACTGAGGAGCAGTCAGATATTTGGCACATAGAAAGTATGCCAATACTGAACAAAAGCTAGGGGGATAAATTCGCGTTGTCAAGGACTAAAAGTATGTCTATTCTGAACGCGGAGATAGGAGGGATCCATGGCAACAACACTCGGAGAGAAAATCTACCGACTTCGTCGGGAAAAAGGGCTCTCTTTGGAGAAGCTGGGCGAACTCACCGATTCGAGTAAAAGCTACATTTGGGAGTTGGAGAATAAAAACCCACCCAGACCTTCCGCGGATAAAATTGGCAAGATTGCATCCGTGCTTGGCGTAACACCAGAATACTTGATCAATACTGGACAATCCGAACCAAATGCCAGCGTGGTGGATGAAGCCTTCTTTCGGAAATACCGCAACATGGACGACTCGACGAAAGAAAAGATCCGCCAAATAGTCGAACTTTGGGGTGACGAAAAGAAATGACCCTGGCACTTGGACCTGCACGTTGGGCTACTGAGATCTCAAAAGTACTCAAAATTGTCTTTGGGCCAGAATATTTTCCTATCGACGTGACCGGCATCGCGCTTCAGTACACCTCACAACGCTTCCCGGGTGATGCGATCACTCTGGCGCAAGGCGCCGAGCTCCCCGGCTTCGATGGTGCGCTTTTCAAAGCACCGGCCGGCAAGAGCGGTTGGGGAATTGTATATAACAATGCGCTCGCCTCACTTGGCCGCATCAACTTTACGCTAGCCCATGAGCTGGGGCACTATTTATTGCATCGACTCAATTATCCAAACGGGATACGCTGCGGGGAGCAAGACGTCGTCCGTTGGGATTCCTCGTATGGTCAGATCGAACATCAGGCCAACGTATTCGCGGCTACATTACTGATGCCATTCGACGATTTCCGACGCCAAATCGATGCCAATGTACGCGTTGATTTCGACATGATATCCCATTGCGCTAATCGCTATCGTGTCTCTCTAATCGCTGCGACACTTCGCTGGCTGTCCTATACTACGAAGCGTGCACTTCTGGTCGTGTCACGCGATGGCTTTATTCTTTGGTCACGCGCCAGTGAAGCTGCCGCAAAATCGGGAGCGGTATTTCGTACTTCCGGTGGCCCCATCGAGGTGCCACCTCAGTCGATCGTAGGGTCGGAGAATCTACTAATCGACGGCCGAATCGGAAGCCAGCATGGTCCCGGAGTATGGTTTAATGAACCGGTACGCGAGATGACGATCTTTTCGGAGCAATACAACTTTGCCATCACACTGCTTTTGTTGGAGGATCGTAAGTACTACGATACAACTGAGATTGAACGCGAACCAGATTTGTATGATCGCTTTATTGGCCGAGAGTAAGTTTATGCTTTAATCGCAATAAATAGAACCGTCCCGTTTCCAGACGCCGACAAATTTTCGTAAACTCCGACATAGAGTTGAAACCTGGACTCCATTTCGTGATGCCATCATGGAAATGAAATGCGGACATGACAGGGTAATCCCCCCCTGCAATTAAGGGGATTGATAAGTAGAATTTTCTCGGCAGATTGCTTGAGGAGATTTGGATGAAACAGTCGAAATACAGTGAGGGGCAGATCCTTGCGATTTTGCGCCAGGCGGAGGGCGGTGTGCCTGTGGCCGAATTGTGCCGTGAACACGGCATGAGCGACGCGTCATTTTATATCTATGGACGGCTCTCCCGTTGCAAGTAGAATTTGAATAGCACCGCGTGATCAGTTGCAAACATCTATCCGGCGTCAGCCAGCTTTCGCCGGAGCGCCCAAATGGCTAATCCGCACACGCGCACCTCAACAAGTGGTAGGCTTCGGGAGCCTTTATAAAAATCAGATTTGTCGCGCGTCGGTTCGATCAGTGCAGTCCATTTCTCAGTCTACCCGCAAGCTGTGTTCTAGCCTTCAGGCGGCGGGGCGGTACGGTTCACCCGTTCTCAGCACGGCCCAGATTATCCGTGCATTCTTGTTGGCGACCGCAACCGTTGCCCGGTTGAAGCCTCGCCGCTCCTGAAGCTTGTTGACCCATTGACTTATGGGGTCGTTCTTATTGGCTGCTACCCGCACGACAGAGCGG
>NZ_FQVJ01000074.1 GCF_900129125.1 Acidocella aminolytica 101 = DSM 11237
CAAAGGCCAGTCTCAAGGGGCGCCGCAAAATGGCCGCCTGGGATAACCGTTACATGGAGCAAGTGCTCACCGGCTTCTTTCATGCGTAACCCCTGGGCCGCAGTCTGTGCGCTGCCGGACGGAGCGCTGCCAATTTGCGCCTACTGGCAGGCTGTGAGTGCGCGGATGGGCCAGCGACCTCCCTTCATAGAGGGAGCGAAGCAGGTCAGAGACACTATTGAACGTCCGCTACCGGGAAGATGCTTGACCGTCCGCAACTGGCCGCCTGCCGCCGACCGCGGTCTGGCTCGAAAGCAGTCTGTCAACGCGCCGTTTCATTGTTGCCATGATCATATCTTAATCGCGCACAGGCGGCCACAGGCGGGCAGTATGAACCAGCGTCAGTATCCACACCGTTTCGCCGTCGATCTGATACACCAGGCGATAGCTTTCGTGCGGGATCAACTCGCGGGTCCCGGGAATCTTTCCCGGCTTGCCCAGCATGGGGTGCTGGATCAAGCGGGCGGCCGCGTCGCTGAAAATCTCATCCATCCGGGCCGCCGCGCGCGGATTGTCGGCTGCGATGTAGTCCCACACATCGGCACGGTCTTGCTGCGCTTCGGGCGTCCAAACAACCCTCACGCCTGGCTCGCCACACTGGCACGCCGTGCGGCGAATTCGGCCTCAACTTCATCGTTCGACCGCCCCAATCCAGCGCGCATCGAAGCCCGGCCGGCTTCGACCTTGCGGCGCAGGAACTCGTCGTACTCGCGCGACTCGCGCTGGCGCTGAACGAACTCGCGCATCAGCTCGCGCAGCACTTGCGACGCCGGGCGATGGGCCGCCTCGGCTTCGGCCATAAACTCGGCGCGCAACTCAGGCTCCAGCTTCATCGTGAAAACGGCTTGTTTTGACATGATCGGGGCCTCCTGCCACTTGATACTAACAAAGTATATACGCCGTCATTACTAAGCGCTATTCACAGAACGCTGCAAGGCGGGCGTGCGCTAGGCCAAGGCCTGTCGGAAAACATTTGTTTTTCGACAGGCCTTCAACGGTCCTCTGCACCAACCTCCGAGTGGCCGCAAAATTGTGCGGAAAACTCTGTCGCCAGACGCTACCATACGGAAACCTCGTCTTAATGGTTTTCCGCTTATGTTGGTAGGTTACATGCGCGTGTCGTCGGACTCCGACCGCCAGAGCACGAACTTGCAGCGCGATGCGCTGCTCGCCGTCGGCGTCGATGCGCGGCATCTGTTCGAGGATCATGCTTCCGGCGCGAAGGACGACCGCGCGGGCCTGGCGCGGGCGCTCGAATTCGTTCGCCCTGGCGACGTGTTGGTCGTGTGGAAGCTCGACCGGCTCGGCCGTTCGTTGTCGCACTTGCTCGCCATCGTGACCTCGCTCAAGAAAAAGCAGGTGGCGTTCCGCTCGCTGACGGAGAACCTGGATACCACGACGCCCTCGGGCGAGTTTCTGTTCCAGGTGTTCGGCGCGCTCGCGCAGTACGAACGCGCCTTGATCCAGGAACGTGTCGTCGCCGGTCTGGCTGCCGCCCGCAAACGCGGCCGGATCGGCGGCCGGCCGCAGGCGATCACCGGCGAGAAGCTGGAGGCCATCGTCGCTGCGCTCGATGGCGGCATGTCCAAGGCGGCGGTGTGCCGCAACTTCGGCGTCAAGCGAACCACGCTGATCGAGACCCTGGCACGGGTTGGTTGGACGGGCTCTCGTGGAGCGTCATCGCGATGACGACCAAGAGCGAACGATTGACCGTCCTGTCGGACGCCGAGCAGGAAGCCCTGTACGGCCTGCCGGACTTCGACGACGCCCAGCGGCTGGAATACTTGGCGTTGACTGAAACCGAACTGGCGCTCGCCAGCAGCCGGCCTGGTCTCCATGCCCAGGTCTATTGCATCTTGCAGATCGGTTACTTCAAGGCCAAGCATGCCTTCTTCCGCTTCGACTGGAGTGAGGTCGAGCACGATTGCGCCTTCGTGCTGAGCCGCTACTTCCACGGCGAGTCCTTCGAGCACAAGCCAATCTCCAAGCACGAGCACTACACCCAGCGCGAGTGGATTGCCGATCTGTTCGGCTACCGGCCGTGGGCGGCCGAGTTCCTGGCGCAGCTCGCGCAGCAGGCCGCGCAGACCGTGCGGCGCGACGTGATGCCGGGGTTCATCGCCGCCGAGCTGATCGTCTGGCTAAACGAGCACAAGATCATCCGGCCCGGCTATACCACCCTGCAAGAGCTGGTGAGCGAAGCCCTGTCCGCCGAGCGTCGGCGGCTGGCTGGCCTGCTGTCGGAAGTGTTGGACGAATCGGCCAAGGCCGCGCTGGGTCGGCTTCTAGTGCGTGACGACACCCTGTCGCAATTGGCGGCGCTCAAGCAGGACGCCAAGGACTTTGGCTGGCGTCAGATGGCCCGCGAACGCGAAAAGCGCGCCACGCTGGAGCCGCTGCACCGGATCGCCAAGGCGCTGCTGCCCAAGCTCGGCGTCTCGCAGCAGAATCTGCTGTACTACGCCAGCCTGGCGAACTTCTACACCGTCCACGATCTACGCAACCTGAAGGCCGATCAGACCTACCTCTACCTGCTTTGCTATGCCTGGGTGCGCTACCGGCAGCTTTCCGACAACCTGGTCGATGCGATGGCCTACCACATGAAGCAGTTGGAGGACGAAAGCAGTGCGGGCGCAAAGCAATCCTTTGTCGCCGAGCAGGTGCGCCGTCAGCAAGACACACCGCAGGTCGGCCGCCTGCTGTCGCTTTACATCGACGACAGCGTGCCCGATCCCACGCCGTTCGGCGATGTGCGCCAGCGCGCCTACAAAATCATGCCCCGCGATACGCTGCAAACCACCGCGCAGCGCATGAGCGTGAAGCCGGTGAGCAAGCTGGCTTTGCACTGGCAGGCGGTGGACGGCCTGGCTGAGCGCATCCGCCGCCATCTTCGGCCGCTGTATGTCGCGCTCGACCTCGCTGGCACTGATCCGGGCAGCCCGTGGCTCGTGGCGCTGGCCTGGGCCAAGGACGTGTTCGCCAAACAGCAGCGCCTATCGCAACGGCCGCTCGCCGAATGTCCAGCGGCCACGCTGCCGAAACGCTTGCGACCGTACCTGCTGACCTTCGATGCCGATGGCAAGCCGACGGACCTGCATGCCGACCGCTACGAGTTCTGGCTGTACCGCCAGGTCAGGAAGCGCTTCCAGTCGGGTGAACTCTACCTCGACGACAGCTTGCAGCACCGGCATTTTTCCGACGAGCTGGTTTCGCTGGATGAGAAGGCCGCCGTGCTGGCGCAGATCGACATCCCGTTCCTGCGGCAGCCACTCGATGCCCAGCTCGATGCGCTCGCGACCGAGCTGCGCGCTCAGTGGCTGGCCTTCAACCGCGAGCTGAAGCAGGGCAAGCTGACGCACCTAGAATACGACAAGGACACGCAGAAGCTGACATGGCGCAAGCCCAAGGGCGAGAACCAGAAGGCGCGCGAGAAGGCGTTCTACGAGCAACTGCCGTTCTGCGACGTGGCCGACGTGTTCCGCTTCGTCAACGGCCAGTGCCAGTTCCTGTCGGCGCTGACGCCTTTGCAGCCGCGCTATGCGAAGAAGGTCGCCGACGCCGACAGCCTGATGGCGGTCATCATCGCGCAGGCGATGAACCACGGCAACCAGGTCATGGCACGCACCAGCGACATCCCGTACCACGTGCTGGAGAGCGCCTACCAACAGTACCTGCGCCACGCAACGCTGCACGCGGCCAACGACTGCATCAGCAACGCCATCGCCGCGCTGCCGATCTTCCCGTACTACTCGTTCGACCTCGATGCACTGTACGGTGCCGTCGATGGTCAGAAATTCGGCGTCGAGCGGCCGACCGTGAAAGCGCGCCACTCGCGCAAATACTTTGGGCGCGGCAAGGGCGTGGTCGCCTACACGCTGCTGTGCAACCACGTGCCGCTCAACGGCTACCTGATCGGCGCGCACGATTACGAGGCCCATCACGTGTTCGACATCTGGTATCGCAACACGTCGGACATCGTGCCGACCGCGATCACCGGCGACATGCACAGCGTCAACAAGGCCAACTTCGCTATCCTGCACTGGTTCGGCCTGCGTTTCGAGCCGCGCTTCACCGACCTTGGCGATCAGTTGAAGGAACTCTACAGTGCCGACGATCCGGCGCTGTACGATCAGTGCCTGATCCGGCCGGCCGGGAGAATCGACCGCGATCTCATAGTCAGCGAGAAGCCGAACCTCGACCAGATTGTCGCCACGCTCGGACTGAAGGAGATGACGCAGGGCACGCTGATCCGCAAGCTATGCACCTACACCGCGCCGAACCCCACGCGGCGCGCGGTGTTCGAGTTCGACAAGCTCATCCGCAGCATCTACACGCTGCGCTACCTGCGCGATCCGCAACTGGAGCGCAACGTTCACCGCTCACAGAACCGCATCGAGTCCTATCACCAGCTACGCTCAACCATCGCCCAGGTCGGCGGCAAGAAGGAATTGACCGGGCGCACCGACATCGAAATTGAGATCAGCAACCAGTGCGCCAGGCTGATCGCCAACGCGGTCATCTTCTACAACTCGGCCATCCTCTCGCGGCTGCTGATGAAGTACGAGGCGAGCGGCAACGCCAAGGCGCACGCTCTCCTGACCCAGATATCGCCGGCGGCCTGGCGGCACATCCTGCTGAACGGGCATTACACCTTCCAGAGCGACGGCAAGATGATCGACCTGGATGCGCTCGTGGCGGGGCTGGAGCTGGGATGACGGAAATTTCGGCGGTTCTGGCTTAGAACCCCGTATAGGTCCGGTAATTGCCTTCGGTGCGTCCAACGGCCGGCAACAGCCTTATGCTCTCGTAGTAACGGATCATTTTCGTGGAGACGCCGGATTG
>NZ_FQVJ01000059.1 GCF_900129125.1 Acidocella aminolytica 101 = DSM 11237
CGCCGGGCATGGGCGGAAGTGATCCCGTTTTTTGCCTTCAGCGCGGCGATCAGAAAAATCATCTATACGACAAATGCCGTGGAATCCCTGAACCGGGTATTGCGCAAAACGCTCAAAACCAAGGGGGCATTCCCAACAGAGGATGCCGCGACAAAGCTGATTTTCCTGGCCATCCGAAATTTCGAAAAAGGCGGACGCACGGTGAAAGAATGGGTTGCGGCCCGCAATCAACTGGCCATAATGTTTGAAGGGCGCTTCAACGCCTGAAACTATCTGATAACCGCATGGGCCAGATCAGATACACAGAGTTTCAGACACTCCCCACGATCTTCGGCAATTGCCGCGTCCAGATCATCCCAGTAATCGGCACGGGATTTGGCTATCACGGCCTTGTCGTACCGGTTCTTGTTGGCATTGGCCTTCAGATGCGTGCTGTCGGTGTACAGCACCGTACCATCCACCAGCCCATGCGCGATGGCCTGCGTGCGGGCGCGCAAGGCGATGGCCCGCTCAAAATCCTTGGTCTGATATTCATCATCGGGGATGGTACGGCCATAGCGATCCACCTCGTCCCTGCTGGGCCGCCCCAGCCGGCGGCATCCCATTGAGTGATGACGCGATGAACGCGATAGGGCGCAAGAAAGCCGTCGTCGATGCCTTGGCGCAGGCTGTATTCGTAGATCGGGTTGCCGAAATATAGATAGGTGTCGCGGTTATCTTCGCGCAGCGATGTCGCCGTCATGCCGAGCTGATAGGCAGGCTTGAAATGCTCAAGGATGACGCGCCACGAACTATTGTCTCGCGCGCTGCCCCGATGGCATTCATCGACGATGATGAGGTCAAAGAAATCCGGCGGATAGTCCCGGAAAAGCCCCGCGCGGCGCTCCTCCTCTGCCAGCGCCTAATAGATGGCAAAATACATCTCCCGGCTCTTAATGATCTCGCCGGATTCGATCTTGTGGCGCGCGTCGCCAAAAGGGGTGAATGTCTTATCCTTTGGGTCGTCAATGAGGATGTTGCGATCCGCAAGGAAGAGGATGCGCGGCTTGCGGTGTTCGCCGGTCTTGTTCCAGCGGCTCGACCAGAGCTTCCAGCAAATCTGGAAGGCAACGATGGTTTTGCCCGTTCCTGTCGCCATCGTGAGCAGCAGACGTTTTTTGCCGGCGAGGATGGCTTCGACCGTCCGGTTGATGGCAATCTGCTGGTAGTATCTCGGCGGCTTACCGCCTACGGTGTTGTATGGGGCGATGAGATGGTTCGCGCTATCAGGCGAGTTGATTCCACTGCCCGCCTGATAGCACTGCCACAGGTCGTCGGGCGTAGGAAAATCGGCAACGCGCGTTTCCGTCCCCTTGAAATAGTCGATCTCGATAATCTCAGCGCCGTTGGTGGCGTAGGCGTATTTGAGACCGAGGATTTCCGCATAATTACGTGCCTGCTGCACAGCATCTGTCACGGATTTGTAGCTGGCCTTTGCCTCGACCACAGCGAGAGGGAAATCTCGCGTATACCGCAATAGGTATCCACTCGCTTAGGCGGCTTACGTACGAAGCCTTTACCCACGGGAATGACGCGCCCATCCGTGATGGTGCGCTGTTCGGCGATGGAATGGGGCTAGTTATCCCAACCGGCAGATTGCAGTTTGGGCACGACGAACTTGCGGCATGTATCGGCTTCGTTCGTCATGCTCCGTCGTTGTCCTTTTGCTTCTCTTCTACTTTGCGCTTTATCCAGTTTGCGATTTCTTGCCGCTCGAAGCGCCACGATCCGCCGACCTTGAAGCCTGGAATCTCGCCCGCCAAGGCGAGTTTGTAGGCGGTCTTCTCGTTGATCTTAAGAAGCTCAGCTACCTCCCGAATCGTCAGGATTTCGTTGGTCATGCGCCCGCCATGAGTTGCACTTGGCGAAGTGCATAGAAGATTAGAGAAAATACGAGAACATAGCGGTGATCAATTTTGGCGTGTGAATCGTCAAAAAGCTGATTGTGGCACTGCCAAGGAACACAACGGGATGGTGGTGTTTATAGTGTAGAAAAACCATATATAAAATATATCTTTATAGGATTTTAACGAACCATGCTTATTCGGAAGGTTACTTTGTAGTTGAAAAGGAAATATAAAATATATATCTTTTATGCATCATAAATAACCAACTTGGTCCGATGAGCCGTCCTAAATCCACACCTTTTTTCAGCGCCACACCGGTTTTCACGCGCGCCGAATACGCGCAGGCCGTTGGCCGTTCGCCTCACGATAAAACCCTCACCGTGATGCTCGATCAGCATTTGCGGGCCGGCAATATCCGCCGCGTCGCTCGCGGCGTATTCGCTTCCGTGCCTAAACATGCGGATGCACGCCAATGGGTCGTCGACCGTTTTCTTGCCGCCTCCCGGCTGCGCAGCGACGGCGTGATCGCCTATCATTCGGCGCTCGAACTTCTGGGCTGCGCTTACAGCGACGGGCATGAAGTTCAGATTATCGCATCCGGCAAGCCGGGCCTGATGGAAACAGCAGATTTGGCCTGCCGCTTCGTCAAGCCGCCTCGCGGTTTCACGCCGCCCGATGCTGTGACCACTGTCGATCGGCTGGGACAAAACGTGCAAGTCACGACCATCGAGCGGACCATTGCCGATTGCTTCGACCGCTTTGAGCTTGCCGGAGGCTGCGAGGAGCTGTTCAACTCGCTTGACCTCGTCGCGCGTCTCGATGCGGTGGCGATCATGCGCCATATTCGCGGGCTTCACAACGCCGCCGCCGCCGGGGCTTTGGGATTTTGGCTGGAGCGCGAGCGGACAAGGTTGGCTGTGCCCGCCGCAGCACTCGACGATCTCCGGACGTTGGCGCCACGCCAAAAGCGATACGCGCTGGGCGCGAAGCCAGGCGATGGACGTTTCGTCAAGGGATGGAACGTCATCCTTCCCACCGATGCCGTCGAACGCCGCTACGAGGGACTATAGATGCCTGCGCCTTCATCTCAAACGCTCCAGCGTCTCGCTCAAAGCACCGGTCACCAGGCGGGAACATTGGAAAAGGTTCTCCGCCTCCTCGATCTGCTCCAGGAGATAGCAGGCGATCCCCTACTATCCGGACGACTCGCCCTCAAAGGCGGGACGGCGCTCAATGTTTTTCATCTGGGGCTAGACCGCCTGTCGGTCGACATTGATCTCAATTACATCGGCGCGCTCGACCGCGCGGAAATGGAAGCCAACCGTCCGGCAATCGACGCCGCCATTGACCGCCTGCTCGTTTCCCAAGGCTACAGCATTCGGCGCCGTCCGGAAGAACATGCGGGCGGCAAATGGATCGCGCGCTATGCTTCCGCGCTCGGTGGCAGCGCCGCCCTTGAAATTGACGTGAATTACATGGCGCGACAGCCGCTTTTTGGCGCAGCGATGATGGATTCGATGAAGCTTGCGGAATTGCAGGCCAAGAACGTGCTCGTCCTCGACCCTCATGAAATTGTCGCAGGCAAGTTGGTCGCACTCTTCGACCGACATGCCGCGCGCGACCTCTTCGACGCCCGGAGAATTCTCTCGATTGAAGGTCTCGACTGGAGCCGGATTAAGGCCGCCGTCCTCGCTATCGGCGCCACGGGACGCCGGGATTGGCGGGCCGTGTCCATCGAGTCCATCAAAGGCGATCCGCAGGAACTTCGCCAAAAACTGGCGATTTGCCTGCCGCACGGCTATTTCGCGGGTGCGGGCAAGGTGGACGCCTGGATCGCGGAAACCATAGCGTTATGCCGCGAACGGCTTGGCTTTCTGTTTGACCTGACCGCTGGCGAGCAGGAGTTTCTCGACCGTATTTTGGACAAGGGCGAAGTTAACGCCACCCTGCTGAATGTCGATGCAGAGCTTGCCCGGCGCATCGAGGCCATGCCGATGCTGGCCTGGAAATGCCAGCATGTCAGGAAAATGTACGGTCTTGGCGAACCCCAGCCCGCGTCTTGAAGGCAAGGCTTCATCCCACTCCATGCCCACGATCTGGTTGCCATCCGTTCTATCGAGTGCCGCCCGCCTTCGCGGCGGCACGGCGAGCGCCGGCCCGCCCCACGGGCGCCGGCGGGCAAAAGCGGCCCTTGCCCCAGGGGGCCGCTGGTTCTCAGGAACCAAGTACCCACTTATCGCGCCTGTGGACAGTGCAGCCGAACCGGGAGACCTTCTTATATAAGTGCATTCCCAGCCGTCATTCAGAAGGAACCCCCGCCAAGGCGGGAGGAAAAAGTGCGTTTTAGACACAGTTTTGGACACATAGAAAAATAGACACACTAAAAAATACAATAAAATCAATATACTTATAAAATACGTTACGGACTCATTCTCTAACCGTGCGCCCATCTTTTCCAATTGGACGCCACCAAACTGAACCAGATCGCGACCTGCTGCTCAGCCCCCACTTCGGCGATGTAAAGCCCCCCAACCTGCCCCCAACGCGTATTCTTCGTGATCACAGACAACGACCAACTCGACAAAGATTAGCTGAAACTGGCCGTCTCGCTTTCCCATATGGCCTCGACCAGTGGGGCAATCTGCTGACGCTCACTCCGGAACGCCCCTACCCTAGCCTGAACATCGGAGCCTACAAGCCTTAGAAGGATAGACATAGTAAAAGAAAAGTTTTTGCATAATAAGCCGCCCTGCCCCCTCAGCACAATGACTTATCGCCCGAAGCTCAATTTAACCCGCAGCGTCATAAACTGCAGGCCGCAACACTTGGCTTGACTCTCTTGAAGAGAAAGAACAAAAAGAGAACAAACTTTACTCAAACACACGGATTAAACTGCCTTGCGGCCTAAACCCGCCATTGAAGAGTTGCGCGCCGAGATTCAGCGGATTGAAGCCCGGAACCGACAGCCTGTTAAGGTTTTGCCCTTCGGGATACCCGAGCTCGACGCCCGGCTGCCGGCTGGTGGGCTTGCGTTTGGGGCTTTGCATGAAGTTGCAGGCGGTGGGAATGGCACTGTCGATGGGGCTGCTGCTTCTCTTTTCGTAGCAGGCATCGCGGCCCGCACCAAACGCAAGATATTATGGTGTCTAAATAGGCAGGATTTGTTTGCCCCCGCATTGGCCCAGGCCGGACTAAAGCCAACGCGGGTAATCTATTTACGTGCCGATGACGACCAGACCGTTCTGGCCTGCCTCGAAGAGGGACTCCGGCATGGCGGGCTTGGAATAGCGATTGGCGAGATTGCGCGTTTATCCATGACGGCGTCGCGGCGCCTGCAATTGGCGGCCGAAGCATCTGGTACAATGGGGATCGCGCTGCGCCGGTGGCGTCGCCAAACCGATGCTTATGATTTCGGCCAGCCAACTGCTGCTGTCACGAGATGGCGTATTTCTGTTCTACCGTCCTCGCCTTTGCCTGTGCCGGGTATTGGGCGTGGACGATGGCTGGTTGAACTGGTGCGGGCACGTGCCGGAGAAAGTGCCGATTTTGAGCTGGAGGCATGTGATGGCACGGGTCATCTCAGTATTCCTGCCGACCTTCGCAACCGACAGATTTCGGCGGGCGGCGGGCGATACAGCGCCACCGCGTAAAATCCCGCTTGTGCTGGCCGGCCGGGTCGGTGCGCGACGCGTCATCGTGGCGGCTGATATGATGGCTCAACACGTTGGCCTCCGAATAGGCATGCCTATCTCCAAAGCTCAGGCACTGGTCAAAGAGCTGGTTGTAGAAAATGCTATCCCAGTTGCGGATGCCGAGGCGCTGCACCGCCTGGGGCTTTGGATCGTTCAGCGCTTTGCTCCCATCGCCGCGGTTGATCCGCCTGATGGCATCGTCATTGATTCAACTGGCGCGGACCACCTGCACGGTGGCGAGCAAGCATTGGCGGAATTACTCGTCTCGAAGCTGGAGACCGTTGGGTTACACGCGACAGTAGCAATTGCCGATACATGGGGCGCGGCGCATGCGCTGGCACGTTTCAGCAGCAGACGAATCTTCATATCACACCCAAGTTGCGCGGAAGACGACATTCAAGCTCTCCCCATCGCCGCCTTGCGTTTGCCGCATACAATTGTTGATGGGTTGCATAAGCTAGGGTTCGAACATGTGGGGGAGCTATTCAGCCAACCTCGTGCGCCCTTAGCATTACGGTTTGGCCCGGAAGTCGCCCGACGCCTGGACGCGGCTTGCGGCCGGCTCGCTGAACCAATCGAAGCCCTCCGCGCTACTGATGCAATTGAAGTCAGCCGCGCTTTCGCTGAACCGATTGGAGCCGCAGAAACCATAACTCGCTATATTGGCAAGTTGGTCGTCAAACTATGCGACATCATGGAAAAGTCGGGGGTGGGAGCAAGGAAGCTAGATCTGATTTGTCATCGGGTAGACGGCAACGCCCAGGCGGTTCGGGTCGGAACCGCCTTGCCCTTGCGCGATACAAAGCGAATGACCAAGCTACTTTGCGATAAGATTGAGACGATAGACCCTGGCTTTGGCATTGAGCAGATGAGTCTGACAGCATCTGCCGTCGACCCTGATATGCCCCGACAGATGGCTTCCTGTTTGATTGAGGAATCTGAACCAGATATCTCCCACCTCGTCGATTTATTATCTAATCGGGTCGGCGAGCAAAACCTCTACCGCATTGCACCTGTAGCAAGTGATGTGCCGGAACGCTCTGTCCGACGGGTTGCCCCTCTTGCACCAGAAGAAGAGGCATCGTGGCCGGAAGGCTGGCCACGACCGGCGCGTCTTCTGCCGCGTCCAGAGCCTATTGAAACGATGGCACTGTTGCCTGACCATCCACCGGTCTCTTTTACTTGGCGTGGTGTGCGTCGACGGGTCAAGCGCGCTGACGGGCCAGAGCGTGTTTTCGGAGAATGGTGGAAGCGTGATCCCGAATTATCCGCGGTCCGCGATTATTTCCGCGTCGAAGATGAAACGGGCGAACGCTACTGGGTGTTTCGTTCAGGCGATGGCGAAGATCCACTGACGGGCTCCCACTGCTGGTTTCTGCATGGAGTTTTTGGATGAGCCCACCACGCTATGCCGAGTTGCAAGTCACCAGTCATTTCTCTTTTCTGCGCGGCGCTTCCTCGTGTGAGGAATTATTTGAAGTGGCAACCGCCATGGGTATTGAAGCTCTCGGCATCGTTGACCGCAACTCGCTAGCCGGCATTGTCCGGGCACATGAGGCCGCCAAAGCAACCGGTATTCGACTGATTGTCGGGTGTCGTCTAGACCTGAGGGGCGGACCGTCGCTGCTCGTCTATCCAACTGACCGAGCAGCCTATTCAAGATTATGCCGGTTACTGTCGCTTGGCAAAAGGCGAGGGGGAAAAGGCAAATGCGAACTGAGTTGGCTTGACCTGGTTGCCTATAATGAAGGGCTTCTGGCCGTGCTCGTGCCTGATAAAGCGGACGATGAATGCGCCCTGTATCTGCGCCGAATGCGGGAAGTCTTTGGCAACCGAGCCTATATGGCACTTACCCTACGCCGGCGCCCTAATGACCAGTTGCGCTTGCATGAGTTAGCTAATCTCTGCGCTGTGCATCAGGTCCGAAGCGTTGTTACCAATGATGTGCTCTTCCATATTCCAGCAAAACGTATCCTCCAGGATGTGATCACAAGCATCAGACATAATGTCACTATCGATGAATTGGGATATCGCCGCGAGCGTCATGCGGACCGATATTTGAAGCCACCTGAGGAAATGCAGCGGCTGTTTACGCGGTATCCCGAGGCTTTGGCCCGTTCGATTGAGATTATGGAACGCTGTACATTCAGCTTGGATGAGCTGACCTATCAATATCCCGAGGAACGGCTCGACCAAGCGTTAACTCCGCAGCAGACTCTGGAAAAGCTTACATGGGAGGGGGCAGCCTGGCGCTATCCGGAAGGTATACCGGAAGAGACACGCGCAACCTTACTGCATGAGCTAAGGCTGATTGATAAGCTAAAATACGCGCCCTATTTCTTAACAGTTCATTCCATCGTACGATTTGCCCGGTCAAAAGACATTCTTTGCCAAGGGCGAGGGTCCGCAGCTAACTCTGCTGTCTGCTACGTTCTCGGCATCACATCCATTGATCCCGCCCGTAATGATTTACTGTTCGAGCGCTTCATCTCAGAGGAACGCCACGAGCCGCCAGACATTGATGTCGACTTCGAGCATGAACGTCGTGAAATCGTCATGCAATGGATTTTTGACAGCTATGGCCGGGACCATGCCGCACTTTGTTCGACTGTCATCCGCTACCGCACTAAGGGCGCCATCCGCGATGTAGGCAAGGCACTGGGGCTGCCTGAAGATCTGATTACCATTCTCTCCTCGCAAGTGTGGGGCTGGTCAAAGGAAGGCATCGATGAAGCACAGTTGAAGCGGCTTAACCTGAACCTGTCTGACCGGCGGCTGAAAATGACATTAGATATTGCCAACGAGCTTATTGGTGCCCCACGGCATCTTTCGCAACATCCCGGAGGATTTGTACTCACCAATGATCGGCTGGATGACCTCGTGCCTATCGAGCCAGCTGCGATGGAGAACCGGCAGGTTATCGAGTGGGACAAAGATGACATCGATAGTCTCAAATTCATGAAGGTTGATGTGCTGGCGCTTGGCATGCTGACCTGTATGAAACGCGCTTTTGACTTACTGCTTGCGCATAAGGCTATCGGGCTCGACCTCGCCAACGTACCAGCCGAAGACCCTCGGACTTATGCAATGATACGGAAGGCCGACACCGTGGGTACCTTCCAAATCGAAAGCCGGGCGCAAATGTCGATGCTGCCGAGAATGAAGCCTCGTACCTTTTACGATTTGGTTGTTCAGGTCGCTATTGTACGCCCAGGGCCAATCCAGGGAGATATGGTGCATCCATATCTCCGTCGCCGCGAAGGGTTAGAACCGATTGAGTTCCCCACACCAGAGCTGGAACAGGTACTTGGCAAGACACTAGGCATACCGCTTTTCCAAGAGCAGGCCATGCGTGTGGCTATCGTTTGCGCTGGGTTTACGCCTGGTGAAGCCGATCAACTACGCAAAAGTATGGCGACCTTCAAATTCAGCGGGGGGGTCTCAAAATTCCGAGATAAACTCGTGGATGGCATGGTCGCAAATGGTTATGCGCGCGACTATGCCGAAAGGACCTTCAGACAGTTGGAAGGCTTCGGTTCCTATGGTTTTCCTGAAAGCCATGCTGCTTCGTTCGCTCTTATTGCCTACGCTTCTTCGTGGATTAAGTGTTGGCATCCAGACGTGTTCTGTGCTGCTCTTCTCAACAGCCAACCTATGGGTTTTTACGCCCCTGCCCAGATTGTCCGTGACGCACAGCAGCATGGGGTCGAAATTCGTCCAACGTGCATCAATGCCAGCAGGTGGGACTGTACCCTAGAGCCAACCAGCGATGAAGCACGCTTTGCAGTACGGCTGGGACTGCGAATGATCAGGGGAGTGGCTAATATCCACGCAGCCAAGATTATCGCGGCACGAACCGAAAAGCTTTTCGAGTCGGTGGATGATATGTGGCAACGTACCGGTATTCCTTCCACCGCTCTAGTGCGGCTGGCAGAGGCGGACGCCTTCAGACCCAGTCTGGGTCTGGCGCGACGAGAAGCGCTATGGGCGATTACGGCGCTGCGAGATGAACCGCTTGCGCTGTTTGCTGCAGCGGCGGCACGTGACCAAAAGGCCGTCGACGAAGTGGTCGAACCAGTTGTGATGCTAAAATCGATGCCTAATGGACGTGAGGTAATAGAGGATTACAGTCATGTCGGTCTAACCCTACGCAGCCATCCCATGTCATTCCTACGGGATGGGCTATCAAGACGCCATATAGCGACATGCCAAATGGCCACTGAAGCCAGAAACGGCAAACGCCTTGAGGTTGCCGGATTAGTCCTGGTCAGACAACGGCCTGGTAGCGCCAAAGGTGTCATGTTTATCACCATCGAAGACGAAACCGGCATAGCTAACTTGGTCATCTGGCCAGCCATTTTTGAGCAATATCGGCCTATTGTCATGAGCGCCACAACGATTGCGGTCCAAGGGTTTGTCCAGCGTGAAGGTGAAGTCGTACATTTTATTGTCGGGAGGATAGCGGATTTATCATCTGAACTAGCCACAATCGCTCTGTCTGACACCGCGATACCGGCACAGCAAAGACGGTGGGATAAAGCTTCTCCGGAAAAAGAAAGCGGCTTGAGGAGTGCCACAGCGCCAAAACCAAGCAGCACTTATATTCCTGACCAGCATATCAATAAGCTAAGATTCAAAAGTCGAAACTTCCACTGATGCTTATCAAGGATATTAACCCGGATTTCCCAGATGGCTTCGCGATTTCGTGACATCCTACCAATGATTTGGCATAAAAACCAAGGAGATGATGTCGATTTCGAAGGGCTGCCATGGAGATGGGTGAAATGGCATCGGCTGATCTTCGGGTCGCTTTTGACCGCCGCCTGAAGCTGGAGTTCCATGGCCCGAAGGTCACCTCCGACGCCGGTTTACTTGCCTTCCAGGAACTGGACGATGCCCTTGGCCTCACAGAGATGGCTGGGCAGCTGCTGACCGGCAGCCGAACCGGCAAGAACAACCGCCACACCCTGACGGCACAGTTTCGCCAATCGGTGTTTAGCCGGCTTGCTGAGTACGAGGATGTCAACGACGACGACCGCCTTGGCCATGATCCGGCGATGCGCTGGATCATCGGTGGCCGAGCGGTGATGAAGGAAGCAGCATCAGCCAGCCAGATGGAGCGGTTCGAAACCGAAGAGCTTGACCGGCAAGACCAACCTCACCGCTTTGGCAGAGCTATCTGGACAATGGATCGATGCGGTTCATGCCCACCGCCCAACCAATACCGTGGTGCTGGACATGGACAGCAGCGTCAGCCCCACCCATGGCGAACAGGAAGGCACCGCCTACAACGGTGAGCAAGACATGTTCTTGCTGCGGTTTGGTCAAAGCCGAACTGGCGCTGTCACAGCGGATTTTCAAATGCGAAGATTATGGATTTGAGGCCGGGCGCGATCTTAACGCCGCCCGGAACCTTGAAAACATGGCCGCGAGCTTCGCGGTGTCAGCCTGTGGAAAGGAACGCTCTGGCGCGGTGCGCAAGCCCCCGCGTGAAACGAGTCTTGATGAAGCAGCAACCGGACAGCAAAATTGCCGCATAGCTTTAATCAGCTATGGTAAGGTATGCGTGGGTTTCGGAAAGCGGCGTCCATGAGGTACAAAAGCACTCGTATCACACGAGAGGCTTATTGCCGCCACGCCTTGTCGGCGGCAAATTCCGTACTGGTCTGAGCGCATACGAGCCCCCTCACTACAGATCAAAAAATCGAAAACGAGCAATCCTCCGCGACGAAGTACTCTACAAACGGCCGTCCCTCAGCAGCAAGGCTGCCACTTGGGTTGAAGAAAAATGCTTCCGTTCAATACGTTAAGGCATATTTGTGTTATGTCCCCTTGCCTTCGCACGGCCTCGGCCGCAGAAGTGGAAACGTTGCCCAGCTTACAGCCCGGATTGTCTGAATGAGGATTTTTGCCCAGCGCCTGTTCGATGGTGTGCGCTTCATTGGCCCTAGTACAGTTGAGATCACGGCGAGCCGCATTACCGCCATTATGCCAGGAGAGGCTAGCCCAGACCTTCATCTTGCCCACGGTGTGCTAGGGCCGGGTCTGATTGACCTGCATAATAATGGCGCCTTCGGCGTGGATTGCGCGAACGCCACGCCGGATGAGTGGGATCTGTATGTGGAAAAGCTGGCGGCACGCGGTGTGACCAGCGTTCTGCCAACCATTATCACCCAACCTTTGCCGGATATTGCCCTGGCCGCCGCGCGGCTGCAAGCAGCCATGCAACGCCATCCGGCACTGCTGGGACTGCATCTAGAAGGCCCGTTCCTGGCTCCCGCCAAACGCGGCGCCCATCGAGAAGACTGGCTGCGCCTCCCAGATGAAGCTGCCCTGAATGAGCTTCTAGACGGCCCCGCGGCTCAAGTGCTGCGCATAGTGACACTAGCCCCGGAGCTGCCATACGCAATGTCCGCCATTGCCCGTCTAACCCGCGCGGGCATCACCGTCTCACTCGGCCATACAGCAGCGGACGCGACACAGATGCGCGCCGGCGCACAGGCCGGAGCGGGACTGGTCACGCATCTATTTAATGCACAATCCCCACTCGGGCACCGCGCCCCTGGCGCGCCAGGCGTGGCCCTTACAGATCCACGCCTTGCTCCCTGCGTGATTGTGGATGGGGTGCATGTCGACCCAGCCATACTCCATATCGCCTTTAGCGCCTGCCCGCGCGCCATTGCGGTGACGGACTCTATCGCCCTCGCCGGGCTGGAATCAGGCGCCACGCTGACTTTTGGCGGTGAGGCAGCCACGTTGGGGCCCGACGGTGTAGGCCATAGGGCAGATGGAACCATCGCCGGGGCTACTATCACGCTGGACGAAGGTGTGCGCCGACTAATTGGGTTCGGAATCTCTCCTGAGATAGCAATAGCCGCAGCCACATCCCGCCCCGCCGCCGCTCTGGGCCTAAACGCCGGACGTATCGCCGTCGGCGCGCAGGCAGATCTCGTCTGGTGGTCCGATGATTTCCATGCACAGCAAGTCTGGTGCGCAGGCGTCTCAGCGCCCAAGACAGCGCCACGCGGCACGGAAGCCCCTCGCGCGGAACTGCAGGATATGGAGGCGCGCGGTACGGAAGAAATCGTAAGGCTCTTCCTGTGTCAGGAAGAAACTGCCCAGCGCGCCCTGCAGGCCGCGGCCCCTGCCCTTGCAATGCTGATTGACGGGGTGGCCGCACGACTGGCGGGTGGCGGACGGCTTTTTTATGCCGGGGCGGGCACATCCGGGCGGCTTGGACTTCTGGATGCGGTGGAGTGCCGACCGACATTCGGCGTCGAGCCTGGATTGATCGTGCCTTTGCTGGCAGGCGGGCCTGGGGCTTTCATCCAGGCCGCTGAGGGCGCCGAGGACGACGAAGCTGCCGCCCGCGCCGCCTTGGACGAGCACGGTTTCAATGCCCAGGATGCGCTGGTTGGGATTGCAGCCTCCGGCAGCACGCCCTTTACCCTGGCCGCTTTACGCCATGCGGCCGGACTGGGCGGCCTGACAGGCGCGATCGTGAATAATGTTGGATCAGCCATGGCGAAGACAGCAGAGGTCGCAGTGGAAATCATTTCCGGCCCGGAGATTATCGCAGGTTCTACCCGACTTTCCGCCGGGTCCACGGAAAAGATCGCGCTCAACACCCTCTCCTCCGCCGTGATGATCCGACTGGGCAAAACTTACGGCCCATTCATGGTGGATATGCGGGCCAGTAACGCCAAGCTGCGCCGCCGCGCGCTACGCATGGTCATGGCTCTCACCGGGGTGGATGAACCAAAGGCAAGCCTTGAACTGGAAGCCTGCGAGATGCATGTTAAAGTGGCAGTGCTGGCCATCAGACTTGGCCTAACGCCCGAAGCAGCACGGGCAAGGCTGGCGGCAGCAGGCGGCTCGCTTCGGCGGGCGTTGGGCGAAGCGTGAGGTCTGACAGGAAGAAGAATTTGGCCGGGAATATCATCGGTTTGGCGCGAAAGGCAGATGATTTCATCATCGACCGGGTGTTGCAGCCCGGCGTCGATCGGCTTGGATGGTGGTTCGGCCTCCCCCTTTTCACCCTGGCACGGCTTTGCACCGGAGCTGGCACTCTGGCCGGGCTCCTTTGGGTGCGACTGTTCGACCGTCCCTATTCCGTAAACTTCTTCGAGGATATGCTGTGTCTCGGTATCATGGCCGGGGCGGCCTATCTTCAGATTAATGCCCAGCAGGCGAATACGCCGCGCCGGGGACATATCGCACCCGCAGTACGGCTCTCCGGCTTGCTCTGGCGTACGCTCTGGTTGCTGGATCTGGTGCTGTTTCCCACCCAATGGCCACTGGAATCCCACGCTCAGTTGATCAGCAATTTCGTCTGGACGCTGCTTCTGGTGTTGCCCTACTGGCTGATTTGCTGCCACGAGGCGCCGCCCCCAGAAGTTCGGCGTGAACTCCGCTTCGCCACTATCCCGGTGCGGTAAAATCTGGCTGACCAAGCGGCTTTGTCATTTCTTCATGCGACACCCAAAACCTCAGCCGCAATCATCTTGCCGATTGGTAGCGAAGATGTTGCCGCCGGTGATGGCGCGTTGCAAACATAGACGCCCCTCGCGGTTTTCTTGATCAGAAAATCATGCACTAGCGTCCCGTCACGCATGACAGCCTGAGCGCGAATCCCGGCCTCCTGCGGCAGCAAATCTTCAAGATTCAGCTCCGGGCAGTATTTCCGGCACATTTCCAAATAGCCGCGCTTGAAGATCGAGTTACGCATCTCCGTCAAACCGGATTTGAGATTAGCCTGGATCACTTTCCAAAATCCCGGAAAACGCAGCATCTCTTGAACATCCCGCGCCGAGATCGAGAATTTGTTGTATTTTTCGCGTGCAAAACCAAGAACCGCATTTGGACCAACCGTGATACCACCATCAATCATGCGCGTCAGATGAATCCCCAGAAACGGCAGTTCAGGGTCCGGAATGGGATAGATCAGGCTCTTTACAATATCCCTATGGCTGGCGGGCAGGCGGTAATACTCCCCTCGGAACGGCACGATCTGAAAATCCACACTTAGCCCACCCAGCTTGGCAATCCTGTCAGACTGCAACCCGTTATCCGAAACCTACGCATACCTGCCCCTAGCTGATTAAAGCTACTCAGCAGCCATGCTGTTCGGTTCCTGCTTCACCGGGGACCGTTTCACGCGGTTCTTGCGAGCCGCGCCAGCGCGTTCCTCTCCACAGGCTGCCACCGCGCAACTCGCGGCCAGATGTTCAAGATTGCGGGCGGCGTTGAGGTCACGGGCGGCCTCATAGCCGCACGCGTCGCAACGGTATGTTCTCTGCGACAGAGCCAGTTCGGTCTTGACCGAACCGCAGCAAGAGCATGTCTTGCTTGATGGAAACCAGCGGTCTGCGACCACGACGGTTGCGCCGTAAAGTCGCGCTTTGTAGTCAAGCTGGCGGCGGAACTCGAAGAAGCCGCCATCCATGATCGAGCGGGCGAGGTGGCGGTTCCTCGCCATGCCCTTGACGTTCAGGCCCTCGATGCCGATGCGGCGGTAGGTCTTCGCCAGCATTGTCGTGGCCTTGTGCGTGGCATCCTTGCGGATGTTGGCAATCCGGGCGTGGAGTCTCGCCAGCTTCGCCTTTGCCTTGCGCCGGTTGGCTGAGCCTTTCTTCTTGCGCGAAAGGACG
>NZ_FQVJ01000066.1 GCF_900129125.1 Acidocella aminolytica 101 = DSM 11237
TCAACGCCGCGATGGCCTGGTCGATCATCTCTATTCGACTTTGACGGGCGAACCCGCGTCGCTGAACCTGCCTGGATTTTATTTGGATGCCGTGATCGGCGGTCGGGATTTCTGGACGGGGGAAACCCCGAAATTGGGCGAGAATTATATCTGCTCGGTCGCCCTTGAAGGCTTCCCGGCTGAATCGCATCCCGGCATCCTGGATCTGCTGGACGGGCTGCCAATGAGCACGCGCTGGTCGTCTCGGTTCATATTCCTGGATGCGCGCGAAGCAACCAGCGAGCTAGAAAAATACCGCAAGCGCTGGGCCTTCAAAATTCGCGACTTCAAGGCGCAATTGCTGAAAATCCAGAATGCGCCAGTCAATGAGGATGCGGTGCAAATGGCGGCGGAAACCTCGCGCGCGCGAGGCCATGCCGAGGGCGGCCTTGTGACCTATGGCTACTACACGCCGGTCATCGTGATGACCGGGCCGCGGTGGGATGATCTGGAAGAACAGGCCCGGCTTGTGGTGCGCGAGGTTGGACGGCTCGGCTTTGCGGCGCGGATCGAGGCGGCGAATGCCGTCGAGGCATGGCATGGGACGCTTCCAGGCCATGCTTATCCGAATGTGCGGCGGCCATTGATACATACACTCAATCTAGCCGATCTGCTGCCCCTATCCAGCGTATGGGCGGGTAAGCCGTTCGCGCCATGTCCGTTTTATCCGGCGGAAAGCCCGCCGCTGCTTTATGCGGCGACGGGTGGCACAACGCCCTTCCGCCTTAACCTGCATGTCGATGATCTTGGTCACACGCTGATCTTCGGGCCAACGGGTGCTGGTAAATCGGTGTTGCTGGCGACGGTTGCCATCCAATTTCTCCGGTATCCGGAGGCAACTGTGGTGGCCTTTGACAAGGGCCGGTCGATGCTGGCGACGGTGCTGGCCGCTGGCGGCCAGCATTTCGAGATTAACCCCAATGGAGACGATGGCGGGGCCTCGGGGATGCTTTGTCCGTTGGGGGATTTGTCGAGTGAGGCGGATATCGCTTGGGCCAGTGAGTGGGTGGAGACATGCTACCGGCTTCAATCCAATGCGGCCTGTACGCCCGCGCAGCGCAATGAGATTATCCGCGCCCTGAATCTGCTCCGCGATGCCGGCAGCCGGTCTGTGACGGATTTTGTCACGACGGTTCAGGACGCCGATGTTCGGGATGCGTTGAAATTCTACACGTTGACGCATCCGATGGGACCGCTGCTCGATGGGCAAGCGGATCAGCTCTATGGCTCGGCTCAATTCCAGGTTTTTGAAATTGGTGATCTCATGGAGATGGGCGAGCGCGCGGTGATTCCGACGCTGCTCTATCTTTTCCGGTTGTTTGAGAAAGGTTTGCGCGGGCAACCGGCGCTGCTGGTGCTAGATGAGGCGTGGGTGATGCTGGGGCATCCGGTGTTTCGCGAGAAGCTGCGGGATTGGCTGAAAACGCTGCGCAAGGCGAATTGCGCCGTGGTCATCGCGACACAATCGCTCTCAGATGCGCAGCGCTCGGGAATGATGGATGTGCTGCGGGAGTCCTGCCCGCGTGTGATCCTGTTGCCCAACCCCGAGGCGGCGAAGGACGGGATCATGGAGTTCTACAGTCAGCTTGGCCTCAATGAGACCGAAATTCAGCTTGTGCGCCAGGCCGAGCGGAAGCGTGAGTATTACGTCACTGGCCCGGAAGGCCGTCGCCTGATTGATTTGGCCCTGGGGCCGGTGGCGCGGGCCTTCGTGACGGTCAGCGATAAGCCGAGTGTGGAGGCGGTCAAGGCGCTGGCGGCGCGTGATCGTGAAGGCTGGGCATTGCATTGGTTACGGCAGGAGGGAGTGCGGTATGATGAATACCTGGATTAAGCGCGGCACGATAGCGGCGGTGTCGGTGGTGGTGTTGGCCGGCGTGCCCCGCCCGGCTTTTGCACAGATGGCCGTGTTTGATGCCGGTAGTTACGCGCAGCTTGTCCAAGAAGTGAGCCAAGGCGCGCAGCAGATTAGTAATCTTGAACAGCAATTGCAGGCGCAGCGCGCGATGTTACAAAGCCTGCCGCAATCGTCGCTCGGCAATCTGTTGCCTGTCGTGGGCGAGACTTCGGGCTTGATCAATCAGATTCAGGGCATCCAGCAAACCAGCGCTGGTCTGCTCAGTAATCTAAACCAGTCCTATCCGACAAGTTTTACCGGCCAAACGCCTATGCAGATGCAGTCGGCGATCGCCGCGATGCAGGTGCAGAATCGGCAGGCGATTACCAGCGCGATGCAGATTCAGGATCAGATTGCGCAAGCGCAGCCGGAAATATCGAACTCAATCACTTCGGCGGAGAATGCGTCGGCTGGCGCTCCGGGGCCAACGGCGGCAATCCAGGCCACAAACCAACTCGTCGGCAATGTCGCGAGCCAGCTCACCGAACAGAACGCGCTCTTGTCGAGTGCGGACCGGGCGCAGCAGCAAGCTGCCTTAAGTGAACAAGAGGGTGCCGCCGCAGCGCAGCAAGAAGATGCGGCGCCTCCCGTGACGTTTAACGGAGAGAACGATTAATGAAAAACCTTGTTTTATTATGTGTCGTCGCGAGTGTGCTTACTGGCTGTCACAAAAGCCACAGTGTTTCGTGGTATGAGCACCACCCGCAGCAGCTTTCAGAAGTGCTGAAACATTGCGCGCCGGATAATAATAGTTCGCTGTGTAATAAAGCCTCAGAAGCAAAGGCCCGTAGTATCATGGCGGCACCGCCGGTGAAATTTAATGGAGAAAATGACTGATGAACCGGCGCCACATATTGGGCATTACGGTGTTCCTTGTTTCTGTATGGGTTTTAACCCTACCAGGATCGGCACACGCAGCAACGTCGGCCGCCGGAAGTTATGCAGCCGGCCTCGCGCCTGCCGATGTAATGAACGAAATCATTAACGTATATAATAAAGCGGCAGCGCCAATGGCTGCCCATCTACAGAGCTTGGCAGTCAAGTTGTTTGTTGTTCTGGCAACCATCGAACTCGGTTGGTCAGCCTCACGACTTGTTCTAGGGCGTGGCGACATCGCCGATTGGCTCGTGGAACTAATACAACAGGGCGTGTCAATCGGGTTTCTCTTTTATCTTTTGACGAATTTCAGCTCATTAGCAAATGATGTCGTAACGGGATTGCGCGATGCAGCATCTATAGCGGCCAGTGGATCGGCCGCTAATGCAGGCAATATCTTTGCGTCGGGAATGCAGATAGGCACGGATGTCATAAATAGTCTAATTTATAAGCTGTCGGCGATACCAACGGATATTGCGATGGTGATTTGTGCCATAGTCATTATTTTCATGTATGCGACGATTGCAGCGGACATATTATTCGTCGTTATCGAATCTAAGATAGCAGTTGTTATCGGGATGTTGTTCATGGGTCTTGGCCCGTCCAGATGGACAAGCGGCTATATGATGAAAATGATCAACTACGTCATTTCGGTGGCAACAAAACTATTTGTCATGCTTATCGTTGTGGGAATTGGTCAGTCTGTAATTCAGACATTCGCAGCTAATGCACTTCATGCGACGTTGGCGTCGGATTTGTCGTTGGTTGGCGCCGCTGTGGTGTTTGTGGCGCTTGTCAAAAAGATCCCTGATCTCATTCAAAGCGTGATTAGTGGTGCGGCCACCGGCGCCAGCGGAGAACTGACGGCTGCGCTTGCAGGCGCGGCGGCAGGGGCTGCATCGATGGCAATGGGCGGTGCCGGCCTCGCGGGCGCGGCGGGCGAGGCCGCACAATTAGCCTCAGCCGCTAGTGGCGGTGAGGGTGCCGCTGGTGCATTGGGCGCGGCCGCGAGCGGCGGAGCGGGCGAAAGCGGCGCTGGCGGAGCATCCAGTGGCGGCGGTGCAAGCATGGGCCGGGGGCAATTGATGGCACGCACGGCGGGCATCCTTGGGCGTGCCGCAATGGCGGATATGCAGGGCCGCCTAGAAGGCGATCCGGCATCCCGTGGCGGCACGATGGGCGGGCGGATGGCGCGGCGCATTCGTAGTGCAAACACCTCGAAATCCGACGTTCCCCGCCTGACACCGGACCCATAAATGGCGTGCGCTATAGCCGATGAAAAGATAACTTTCCGCCGTAAATATGCGAAAGCATAGTGACAATCTCCGCCCGCTATCGTAAGGTATAGACCATGCGTAATCCTCTCACTCGTCGGCACCCGCCAGTTTTTCAGGAAACTTCGGCAGACTTCGACAAGCTGGCCCCATCGTCTGATGGGGCCAGCCCTTATTTAGCAGGTCGGCGCGAGTGGAATGAACGCTATGGCGATTTCGTCAAGCAAGCCGCGCAATGGCGCATGGTCGCCCTTGGTGCGCTGGCCGTCGCGTTCGTCGCGGTTGGATGGGCAGGCTATCGGTCATCACAAAGCCGGTTTGTGCCATTCGTCGTGCGCGTGAACAAGCTGGGTGATGCGGTTGCCGTTGCGCCGTTGACCGAAGCGCCGCCTGAGGATGGGCGCGTTATCGCGGCTCAGCTCGCGCGCTGGGTTTTTGATGTTCGCTCGGTATTCAACGATCCTCGTGCGGAAACCACAATTCTCGCCGATGCCTATACCTCGATCGCGCCAGACAGCCAGGCGTTTGTATCCCTCAATCAATGGCTTCAACAGAATAACCCCTACAAGCGCGGCCATGACGATGCGGTGTCCGTCAATGTGCATGATGTTCTGCCGATATCCCCGAACGTCTATCGCGTGACCTGGACAGAAGATGATCGTGGCCGTCACGACGGCACTGACGATACCGAGAACTGGTCCGCGATCGTCACGATTAAAATCGAGCCGCCGGCCTCCGCGTCGGCCATCATGAAGAATCCCATGGGCATTTACATCACGAATTACTCGTGGTCGCGGAGCGTAAACTGATGCGTAATATTTGGGCCATCGTAGCCGCTTGTATGATAGTGCCGGCCTCGGCCCTGGCGCAACAAGCGGTGCCAGCAATTAACCCGAATGAATTGCCTCCTCCGATCCCGCTACTGAGCAATAAAGTCGTGCCCCTCGGGGATAAGGCCGCAGCCGGACTCCGGATATCTGAGGCGTGGTCATCCTCCCGGAATTTACCCACGCCAGGTAGTGACGGCGCAGTGCAATTTTTGTACGGGGCCACACTGCCAACGCTGGTGTGTGCGCCGTTGCGCGTCTGCGATGTTCGCCTGCAACCCGGCGAAGTTGTGAAGCAGATCAATATCGGCGATTCAGTCGAATGGCAGGCGATCCCTGCCGTGAGTGGAGACGGGGCTGATGCGGTCACGCATGTTTTGATCAAGCCGGTGAACTCTGGTCTTTCAACGGACATGGTAATTTCAACCAATCGCCGAACCTACACGATCCAGCTCATTTCGGATCGGCAGCGGTGGATGCCGGTAGTGGCCTTCCAATATCCCAGCGATGTGCAGGCCGCATGGGCGGCCTATCACGCCAAGATGGATCAACAACAGACAGACAATGTGCTGCCGTCAGGGCAGTCGGTGGCGAAGCTCGATTTCAATTATCGGCTGCATGGCGATAATCCCGGCTGGCGTCCGGTGCGGGTCTATACCGATGGCACCAAAACCTACATCGATTTCCCGGACAAAATGTTGGTCACGACGGCGCCGGTTTTGCTCGCGCTTGGCAGCAACGGCAAAACCGAACTTGTCAATTATCGGGTCAACGGGTCAGTCTATATTGTCGATCGCGTGTTGACGCAGGCCGAACTGATTTCTGGTGTAGGATCGGACCAGCAAGCGGTGCGGATTACATATACAGGGCGGAGGTTCTGATGCGGGCGCGACAGGCGATGTTGGTCGCGATGCTCGGGCTGAGCGGCTGCGCGACTACGATGGGTTCGGGGTCTTTTGTGTCTGTGCCGCCGTCGATCAAAAATCAGCAGGTTGCAGCAAACCTGACCGGGTTGGTGGCTCATGCGCTACCGCCCGCGCAAACCATAGTGATGTTGCAGCCGGCACCGGGATCGGCCGGAAAGAGTTTTGAGGATACCTTGGACGCGGCCCTGCGCGCACGGGGTTTTGGTGTATCAAGTCACGCTGGCGTCAATGTTCGCTATGCGGTTTCGTCCTTCGATCAATCAGTTCTGTTGCGCGTCTGGACCAATAATGAAGTGCTGACACGGGCCTATCAGCCGGATAAGGCGGGTAAGCTGGTGCCGGTGTCGCCGATAACGGTTGGGCGAGCCGATGAGTGATGACGCGCCGTCTCCAAAGCCTGCGAATGTGGGGATGGGGTTAACACCCGCGAAAAAAAGAACATCATCCAAGGTCCGCCGCCTATCACCTATGATTGCGGTTGTTGGTTTCGTCGTGGTTGCGGCCGGAACCGCCGTTATTATCGACGGCACATATGTTCGGGTACAAAAAAAACCGCCTCCGGCAACATCGGTATCGTCTACGGACCAAAGTGCCGGAGATGATTCGACCGCTACATCTTCCGCCATCATGGCGAAATTGATCGCGGAAAGCGGTGGGGCATCTCCGTCCTCAACCAAACCAAAAAATACACCAGCAGAAAGCGGAACAAGCCCCGGCGACAAAACGACGGCGTTGGCGAACCAAACCGCAGCCGTGAGCCCAACGCAGCAACTCGTGCAGCAAGCCTGGGTGCAATATGTGTCGGGGGTTATACAGCAAACACAAAAGCTGACCGATCAGCGGCGCCGCGCCCTTTCGTCGGGTCTGGCGGCATCCAGCGGCGGCAGTTCTGGCGCCGCTGGAGCGGTAAGGATCACACCAGCATCATTCACGCCGCCTGATGATGGCAACCCGCTCGCGGGCATGATCAGCGGCGCGACGCCTGGACAGAATGTGACGCCAAACGATGGTGGCGTCGGTAATGGGGCGGTCTCCTTCGATGGTGGATCGGCGGGCGACTCTGCCGCTCTTTCGGCTGCACAAAAATCGTCCTATCTCGGTAAGCTGCGCGGTAATCCGGACTATCTGCCGACAGGCCGCGAAGCGCCGATATCGCCGAACGTTCTCCGCGCTGGCAGCGTGATTCCAGCCGTGATGGAGACGGGCATTGATAGTGATCTGCCGGGCCAGATTCTCGCGCGGGTAGCCAGCAATGTCTATAACACCCCGGACGGATCAGAGGTTTTAGTGCCGCAGGGAGCCGAGCTGATCGGCACGTATGACGATCAGGTGGCAAACGGCCAAAGCCGTGTGCTCGTCGTCTGGAACCGCATTATTTATCCGGACGGATCGAGCCTCGATATCGATTCAATGCCGGGGTCAAGCCCAAGCGGCTATGCCGGTTTTCATGACCAGGTGAATAATCACTATTTCCGGATATTCAGTGATGCGTTGCTGATGTCGGTCTTTTCGGCCGGGGTGCAGCTTTCCCAGCCGCAGGCATCGCCGAGCAGCACCTATTCGAGTCAGCAGGTCATCGCCGGCTCGCTCGGGCAGCAGCTTGGCCAGACCGGTCAAAACCTGATTAACCGGGATATTGGCATCGCGCCGACGCTTAAAATCCGGCAGGGCTACAAATTTGACGTGATGATCACGCGCGATCTGGTTATTAAGCCGTGGCAATCGGTCGCGTCATTGTCGAGCGAGGCGGGCAACGATTCACCGCCGGAAACCAACCGTACGATGTGGATTGCGGAGCCTCTACAACATAACCATCTTTCACATCAGCAATTGGTTGTCGCGTCAGCGGATAATGGCGCCGCCAGTCGTTCGTCGGGCAAGCCGCAATCCTTGCTTGGAACATTACCGGCGACCCCGCCATCACCCCGCAATCTTAGCGGCGTTGTTTCCGTCCCCTCGCTGCCGGTTCCGCCGAATGCAGTGGCGGCCACGTCTTTGCCGCCCGTGCCCCCGCCGCCCCCCACCTGGTCGCTGCCTGCGGGCCAGCTCGTAGGCCGTCAGATCAGCACATGGGGTGAAAGCGCCGGTTGGCATGTCATCTGGAATGTCGGGCAGGACTGGCCGGTTCCGCGCGCCAGCAACTTCCAGGGCACGTTCTCCGGCGCGGCGAGCCAGGTCATCGAAGATCTGGCGGCCCAAGGCGCACCCATTCACGCCACATTTTATCGCGGCAACCACACCCTCGTTGTGACTGGAGTTAATCAATGAAACGCTGGACAATCCTACTCGCCGCGACGGCTTTGTCCGGCTGCGCGACATTCCATCAAGCCGCGGATATGAACGCCAAGGCAAACGCGGAAGCGCAAGGCGCTTCGGCTTATTATCCAAAGGTGGTGCAGACCACGCCCGCGCCGTTCCTGATGGGACCGCCTGTGCAGATCGCCCCCCCGCCTAACCCCTTGCTTCTTGAAAATGTAACGCTGGTCACGGCCCAGCCGCTTTCGATCCGAGAGTTGGCGGGCCGGATTACCGATATAACCGGGGTGCCTGTGCGGGTCACGGGTCTATCGATGCCGTCGAGCGGGCTTGACGCCATTCCGGCCTTGCCTGCCGCAGCAACGGCCGGGGCGCTGCCGCCGCCTCCGGCGGCGCTGTTCTCGGCCGCGTCCAGCGGTGGAGAGACCGTGCAGGTGCCGTCTTTAGCGCTGCGCTATCACGGCACATTGCGCGGCCTGCTTGATACGATTACCGCCCGCGCCGGGCTGTCGTGGCGGCTTAAGGATGGCGTGATCACACTATTCAAGATCGAGTCACGGACGTTTTTGATTCCAGCTTTGCCGACGACAACAACGACGGAAAGCAAGATCGTCGCCAGCGCGGGCGCCACCAGCTCGTCCGGGGCGCTTGGGTTGAGTTCGGGCGGGGGCGGAAGCTCCGGCGGCAATAGCTCGAACGGCGATACCTCGATCACGAACAAGTCCACAACGGACATTTGGAAGGGGATGGAAAAAACAGCCGAGGCCGTCAGTGGTGGCGCCAAGGTGACGGCGGATGCGTCGTCCGGCACGATTACCGTGACGGGAACGCCTGATCAGGTTAGCCAGGTCGCAAGCTGGGTCTCGACCTTACAGCAAACGCTCTCGAAGCAGGTCGCGATCACGATCCATATCTACAATGTTCAGCTCACGAACGAACAGAATTATGGGTTCAATCCGACGCTCGCATTCCAGAATGCGGCCAAGTCGTTTGGCCTGTCTCTGGCCGGTGCGCCAGCCCCAGCGGTGGCTTCGGGAAGCTCGACCTTCTCGTTTGGCGCGTCCATCCTGAGCACGGCGCAAGGGGCTGCGGGTGAGTTTGCCGGCACGCAAGCAGCCGTGCAGGCACTCGCGACGCTTGGTCATGTCAGCCAAGTGTTCAGCCAGTCGCGGGTCACGCTGAATGGCGAACCCGCCGCAATCCAGGTGGCGCAGCAAACCGGGTATCTGGCGGAAAGCCAGATCAACCAGGCGGCGAATGTAGGCAGCACCACGGGCTTGATACCGGGAACGGTGACAACGGGCTTTACCGGAACGGTGACGCCGCGGGTTGTTGGCAATCGAATTTTGCTCGGCATGAATATGACGATCTCGTCCTTGGTCAACCTTAAGACGGTGAGCAGCGGCGGAGCCTCGATTCAGGTACCCACGACGACAGATACCGTCGTCAATCAGTCGGCGTCGCTGCGCTCGGGCAGCACGCTGATGATCACCGGCTACAAAGAAGCCGATGGTAATACCACAAACAATGGCGTTGGCACGCCGTTCTTTGCATTCCTCGGTGGTGGCGGCGACGCGCAGGTGAAAAAAACCCTGATCGCGATCGTTGTCAGTGCGCGGTCGCTGTGAGCAAGGGAGACAAAATCATGGTGCGTAAAACCGCCCTTCTGTTGGCCTCATCGATGTTGATGATGGCTCCTTCGCTGGGCCTTGCCGATCCCACGTCGGCATCACAGCCGAGCACCACGATCAGCCAGCTCGATGCGCTGCATGATCAGATCGCTGTGCTCAAACAGCAACTTCAAATCGCCAAACTCAAGGCTGGTATATCAGATGCCGGTAAGAGTGGGAGCGGTTCGTCGGCCGCCACCCCAACCGGATTTCCTGGCGTTGGCTATGGGCAGCCGCAGCAACCAGCGTCGCCTGCGCCCGCACCCCAAGCGTCAATGCCGCGCGTCGTCTCGATCGATGGGCGAGGTAGTCGCTTGTCTGCCGTGCTGATGATGCCCGATGGCGGCGAGATCGTGGCGACGCCTGGCCTCGGCCTTGGGGATGGCCTGACAGTCCATGATGTGACCGCCTCAGGGGTCCGGGTGATGAAGGCAGGCAATTTGCTGCCGCTGCCGTTCATCAGCACCGAAGCCACCCCCCAGGCCAGCCCACAAGCAGCGCCGGAGCCCGCCTCGCCCGTGAGTGCGCCCCTCCCACTCGCTTATCCGCTGTCTTTGCCTGGCGCCGGTCAATGACAATCGCCAAAATCATCAAGGTCGGCGACCGGCAATGGATTGCGGGGCTTGTTTGGCGTTCATTTGCTGATCGCCCGAAGCTCGCTGAGCTTCGAGAGGACGCCAAGGATCTCGGCGCGGATTGGGTGGCGGTCCGGGGCACCAGTCAGGTAATCCAGGCCGGTTTTTGTCCGGCGGTCGAGAGCGATAAGCCGAAGCGGATTTTTTCTCTGGCAGCGGCAATCGCACAGTCGCAGGAACAGCCGTGGCTCGGGATTTATCAGCTTTCCGATGACCTTTGGTGGTATCTGGCGGTTCGTGACGGCCAGGCAGTGCTTCCGGATGGTGACGTTGTTGGTAGCTATGAGACGATTCTAGAAGCCCGCCAGCGTCACGAAAACTATGCGGACTGGAAATACCTCAAGGGCACGTTGGGCAATGATCTCCTGCCGATTTTGGAAGCCGCGCGCGGTTCTGATGCCCTTGTGCCGGTTCGTTCGGTGGAGCCGGTTTCGCCATGGCGTGTGATTTTACCGGGCATCGCGGCGATGCTGGTTGTCGCCGGAGGGGTATGGCTTTGGCACCGTCATGTTGAAGCTGTGGAACGGCATCGCCTGGAAGCGCTCGCGGCTGAGCGGGCGCGTATCCTTGCCGAACAGAAAGCGGTTTCGCCATTGCTGAGTTCACCGACGCCGGATCACTGGCTGGCGGCCTGTGCGGCTGCGATTGGCCCTGTGGACGTGTCTGATGATGGCTGGGTCAACGCGGGAATTGCCTGCGGCGCCACAAGTGCGACCGTGACCTGGAAGCGCGACACGGGCGCCACGGTATCCCAGCGGCCACCCGGCGCGTTATCGGGCGATGGAAATAGTGTGGTTCAGTCGATCTCCTGGCCTGCATTACCCCATGGTGCGGACGATGCGCAGGGCTTAGCGGCTTCTGACAACGCACTCTACGCCCTGTTGCAACCGCTCGGCGTGCAAGCGCAAATCTCGGCACCACCTACGCCGCCTCGTCTGCCAGGGTCAACAAACACCACGAAACCACCTCCGATCCCGGCGCAATCCGTGGCGTTCACGCTGCCGGTGGCGCCGTTCGGCATAGGGTTCGATCAGATACCAGGCTTACGCCTGACGTTTTTACAGAGAAAGCCGGATGGCTGGTCGATTCAGGGGATGATTTATGGACGGTGATGCGCGTATCGGTCGTGATCTGCCGGCGTTGCCAGATCATTTGAGCGAATTTATTGCGATCGATTCCGCGACGCTGAAACTCTATGTCGAACCCCGCCGGAAAGCCGACCCGCTGCTGCTGACCTGGCTGGATCGCTGCCGTCAACGTGGTGTGAAATTCGATGTGGTTGCCCTCGATCTCGATGAGATTGTGGAGTGGCGGCGTAACGGGCTGCGTCCGGTTGTCAGGTCCACAACGTCGGGAAATGACGCAGCCCTCGAAAATCGTGAAGCCGCCATGAACATACTGGCTCGCGGTGCAAGCTACACGGCCTCTGACATTCATATCCTGTTGCGGGGATCTCACACTGAGGTCCAGTTTCGTGTGAAGGGCGAGCTGCGCGTCGCGGAACGCCTGACGCAAGAGGAAGGCGAGGCGATCATCCGCGCGTTCTACCAGGGGATCGCGGTCGTGAAGGATGCGAGCTTCACCCCGCTAGAGACGCAAAACGCTCAGATAAGCGGGCCGATCGTGCAAGAATATGGCC
>NZ_FQVJ01000048.1 GCF_900129125.1 Acidocella aminolytica 101 = DSM 11237
TTAAAAAAAACGACGAGGTACGCTGAATCTTGTTGCGAAGAGAGAATTATATTTCTTCGCCAACTGCGGCTCTGGGTTGCGGAACATAGCTGGAAGGATGTTGTCTATTTCGATGAGAGTGGGTTTACCGCCAACGTTCATCGTCCTCATGGCTGGGCGCTCAGAGGCCGAAAAGTCTTCGGCAGAATAGCCGGCAATAGGGGCAAGCGAACCAATCTCATCATGGCTCAGCGGGGCAAAGACTGGATCGCCCCCATGCTGTTCGACACAAGCTGCACCCACCTGACCGTGACCGCATGGATCAAGGAAATGTTGCTGCCGGCACTCAGAAATGCCGATTCAGGTAAGGGGCTGCGCCGCCACCGGCCTAACAGGTTCACTCCCTTGCTTTCCGAGCCTGTTACGTATCCAGCGCTATCAGTTCTGGCCCGTTGTTCCAAGGGGAATTCCCACCCCCACCGGCCAAGCCTCGGTTAACTCATCCGGTGGGGGTGAAGAAGACCAGTAGCATCTCCCGCCGTTTCGCCCAGCCAGAGCGGCCAATCTTTACGCCGCAAGCGACAGAACTATCCCGCCGCTACTATGGCTGACTTTTGCGCCGCCGTTTACATTTTAGACTGGTTGTCCTCTTTCGAGTGATTATCATACAGGAGAGACACGACATATTTAGCAGTCTCTTCATACCCTAAGAAGGCAAGATGATCAGCCCCACGAGCAAAATCCTTCATCATTTTCATGGCTTTAAGCGTCTCTAATGTGTTCATGACTTCGAGTACTGCAGCCGCGCGGCGAGCGTAGGATCTGACGATGTTGGCACTTTCTTCGGGGAAATAGAGATTTGAAGAGCTGAAGCCACACATTGCTCCAATCACTTCATTTTTTCTGCCACGAATTGCGGTTCCAATGAAGGATCGGATGTAGGGAGAGCCACAAACAAATGGATTCTTTGAATACCGGCTATTTTGATCGAGTTCCTGCAACTGAAGTACGTCGTCTTGGTCTAAAACGGAGGCGCAAAGCGCGCTGCCGTAAGGCACATATGTAATGTCTCCAACAAAGACGCTGTCTACAAAATTGGATGAACCAGGAATAAATGATGCAGCAGCATAGCTTACTCCCAAACAGTCAGCCATCTCTAGTGCCAGAGTCCCCAACGAGATTTCCATCTCGTTTTGAACCGAGGGGCAGCAATACGAAGTGAGGGAAGTATTTTCGAGTTCGAGCTCGTTGGCGGCGAGGATGGTAGTCATAGCAGGTCCTAGCTTCAAATTTAGATTTACTCAGCCAACTCACGCTTCAGCAGGCAACAGGTTAATAATTTTGCCCTCTCACGAATTTCGGACAAATTCAAAATCAACATTAAGTGAAATTAACGGTATATCCACGCAAGTAATTGACTTGCCTCAAAACATGCAAAATAAATATGTCTTTTGTGCGGGCAAGAGGCACTGTCAAAGCAAACCGGCCCCAGCGTCCCGAAGCAGCGACCCTGTCGGCTTGAGCCCGTCCGCCCCACCGAAATCGGCCAATCCGTTCCGCTATTTCAACTTGTCAGCCGAGATTATCCGGATGGCCGTCATGCTATGTGCGGTGTCCGCTCAGCCTGCGCCAGGTCGAGGACCTGCTGGCTGAGCGCGGCATCGATCTCTACCATGAAACCGTGCGGCTGTGGTGGAACCGCTTCGCCCCCTTATTTGCGGCAGAGATCCAACGCCAACGCTGCCGCCTGAGGCAAGGCCCCCGATCGGCGCCCAAAAAGGGCTCTGACTCACATTTGCTGCTGGCGATGCTCATGCGCCGACTACGCGCGCCTGAAGCAGGTCAAGTTTTGCGCGCCCATACATCTGTCACTTGATAAGTTTGAGGCGCGTGATCTGCCCCTCAGTCTGTCATACTGCCTCCGTGGCGGCTTTTCTGAAAGAACGAAATGCTGTCATCCCATGCTCCTGCCTCACACAGCGGCCAGTGCGGCGCCGGCCGTTACGGGCTCGTCGTCAGCATTCCCAGTCTTCGGCCCAACCGCCAGACGGATCGCTTCCAGATCGACTTTGATCTCATCAAAACCCAATTCGTCAGCGGCTCGGGCGATCAAGGTCTGGGCCGCACCGATCACAAAGCGATCACCCGCCGAGATGCGCAAACCAGCAGCTTGCAGCCGAGACGACAGCGCATCGACTGCCTGGCGCACGTCCTGGACAGCGGGCGACTGGTGCAGGGCAAACGCCTTCTTACGACACACGAGGATCGCATCAAGACTGATCGGATCTTTCGCCGCCGTCTTGGGGCTCGCGGCTCGCAGCTCCGCGTGAACTGGGTGAGCCGCAACAACGGCCAAGCCCGCCGCGCTGATCGCCTCGTAGATGGCAGCCCAACCCTCGGCCCGCGAGTGATGAAAGTTGAATGCCAGTACTCCGTCGTCCTTGAGCACGCGGCAGGCTTCAGTGAACACGGCAGCGAGCTGACGGGCGAACACACGCGGGTCTTTGTGCTGCACCTCGCCCCGGTCGGACGAGTCCTCGCGAGCCATCCACGGATAGCGGCCGCGAAGTACTGGCGACAGCCAGGCAAAGAAGAAATCGCTCAACTCCGAGTAGTGAACGAAATCGAAGTAAGGAGGGTCGGTCACAACCGCGTCCACCGATCCTGCGGGCACCGGCAGCTCGGAGCTGTCACCGTTGAGGATCAGCAGGCCATGATCGACCGTCGCCAGTTCGCCCCACGTCTCGACGCGGCGAGCGCGGATCGGGTGGCTGGCCACCGTTTTGCGTGACCCTGCACGGCTGCCGTCCTGGTCGTGCTCGAAGGCGATCTCGAAGAGCTCATCGAGGTAACGCTTGGCGCGCAGTAGGCGCGATTCGAACAGCGTGCTGAACGTGCCGCTGCTCTTGTCAGTGCCCCACACTGAGTTTTCCAACGGCGTGCGTTCAGGCTTCAGGATGTGGTTCGAGAACATGTGCCGAACGGCCCCGGTGCCCTCGCCCTTGAAGCTGCAAAACAGGTTGTTGAACTCCAAGGTGCTGGAGAACAGGCACAGCATCTGTTCCTGCACGGCCTGGTCGTCGATGCTTAGGATTTCGCGCAGCAGCAGCCCGAGACACAGTAGTTGTCGCGCATTGAAGAAGTCGCGCCAGTGGGTGTAGTTGTAGCCCCGCGCTTGGTCAGTGTTGTGGCCCGGACGGACAGAGATTTCCGGTAGCGGCAACGTCTCACTCGCAAGGCGGCCCTGGGCTTCCTCGTAGAGCGCCAAGTCCTCAGCCCGCACGGGCAGATAGACCTTCGTGCCATCAGCGCGCAATGCCATCATCGCGTACATGCGATGTGCAGGCGGGGTGCCATCCTTGGGCAGCAACTCCTTGATTCGATAGCGCTGACCGCCCTTGGTCGTGACGTATTGACCAGCGGCCGGACCTTCCTGCGGGTTGAAGTGGTGGCCAGTACTGGCAGTGCGTGTCGGTCGCGTCGTAGCGGTCTTCCAGCACGCCCCAGCAACCAGGGCATACGATCTGTGCTCGCGGCTTCTTCTTCGGGTAGGCATCTTGGGCGAACACGTAGCGGGACAGCAGCGGGATCACTTCGCCTTCCGGCGTCGTGACCGTCTTGACCCAGAAGCAGTACAGCACCGGGATCAATTCGCTGGTCTGGGGATCACGGGTCTGGTAGTAACGCCGAATCTCCGGTGCCACGTCGCGCTCCAGCCGCTTGAAGGCGGCACGAAGCTGAGCCTCGGGCGCGGGCGTGAACGCCTGGCGCACAAGGAACGTGCTGACCGGGTTGATGTCGCAGCCGATGGCCTTGGCCCCCAGCTTGACGGCCTCGCCAAGCGTCGTACCGCTGCCCATGAAGGGGTCGAGCACCACCTTACCGGCCAGATCGTGCGTCTTATAGAAGTGCGCCCAGGTGTCCGTGCCAGGCTGGCTCAAAGCCCCAAGCGTGATGCCACGGAACACCGATCCCAGTCGGGTCGCCCACCACTTGTGGATGTGGTATATGGGCCGATTGATCTCCTTACGCCAGCTCTCCTGCTCGGCGATCTGGCTGATCTCGACTAGAGGGAAATCGCACTCCAGTGCGGTCGCGGCGGTCGCAGGAGCGAGCCCGATCTTGTCGGTAACTGCGCTCATTCTTCGTCCGCCAGATTGTTCTCGTCGTGCTGCACCGGGATGCCGGTCATTGAGACAGGCTTGCTAGCCTGCTCTTTGAGCCGATGGGCGACGAATTGGTGCTGGGTGCCTGCTTTGGGGTTGGGCACGCGCTCTGCACTAAGCTCGTTCGTACGCAAGTCGAAGTTGTAGCCAACCACCAGCGTCTCAGCCTCGACGCGGGTAAGGTTGCCGACCACCTGGTAGCGATCATCGGCACCGAAGTCTTCTGGCAGGATCAGGGTCATCAGGCCCGCGGTGCCCTCGGTCAGTGCGAAGGGGGGGCGGCGCGACGTACATCTTCCGGTCGCGGATCATGATGTCGCTGTAGGTGCCAAAGCCCTTCACGCTCTTGTTCTTGTGGGCGTAGTTGTGGTCGGCGTTCAGGAAGTCGCCGTGGTAATTGGCCAACCAAAACACAACGCCCGCACCGCCTAATGCGAGGCGTACCCAAACTACCCATTGGCTTCTCAAAAACCCAGAGCAGGCTGAAAGATGTAACTTCGCAAAATGCAGACATATCTGGCCCTCGTTTGCTCGCGCCCCCTTCAGAACTCCCTCACCCGAAAAACTTCCCCTGTCCCCGCATCGCGGACCAAATCAACGCGACCACCATCCCAGTGATAATCAAGATGGCGCCCTTGCACAGGCGGCGAGGCTAGATCCGGGTAAAACAGCCCCACGCAAATACCGTCAGGGTCCCGCCTACTGGGGTAGACCAGCCCCTCAGATCCACTGCGCCGCAACGCCGCGGCCAGTTGTTGCGCCGTGGTGTAATCATCCAGGTCCAGTGCGGATGCGAATGCGTCAATCCCGCCCCGCAGGTCATGGAGTGAAGCCCGAATATCCAGCACAAGTTCCCGGAATTGCGATGTCCAGCCAAGCGGTTGGCCGGTCTGTGCCATGAAGCAAGCGTGGTGGTGAATGGTTTCAAGCAAGGCCGTCTCATATGTCCGCGCGGCGTACAGCACGCCATAGATGCCTGCGCTGAACCGGCTCGGCCGCTCAGGGCTGACATGCGTGAAAGGGGCCATGAGGTAACTCGCCCCCGGCCCGGAAACGCGCCGCGTCACCGGTACCAGATCAAGTGCGCCGATCGTTTCCATGAGGCGCGGATTGGTCTTCTGCTCCGCGGCAATCAACAAGGGCCAATCTTCTGGATCGGCGATATCCTCAAACAAATCGACAGGCGGATACAGGCTACGGATGATCCGCCTGGCACCAACCCAATGAACCGGCGAGATGGGTACGATCGACGGATCGATCACCAGCCGCCACGCTCCGCGTCCAGATAATGCCGCACACGCATGAGATCGGTTAACTCACCATGGAGCATGACATCCAAAGCCGAGCGGCCGCTAAAAGCCGCATTCGGGGCTTTGATCCAGCCATAGCCGCGCGCCGGCTCCTTGAAAATGATCCGCAAGGCTTTGTGGATCCCCATGAGGTTGGAGAGTCTAGCCTTGCCGTCACGGCCAATCCGACCAACCTCGCCTGCCTTCCAGCGGGCGAAAGTCCGGCGGGGCAAGTCAAGGATGATCGCGGCCTGGTCGTCTGTCACCCCCCATAGGCGGAAGAGGTTCAGGGCCGCACGGAACATGGCGCCTGCCTCTTCATCGGTGATCGGGTCAGGGGAAAAGGGCTTCGGCGCAACGGTGATTTGGCTAAGCACAGACATGAGCCACTCCTGTCATATGGCTATATATATGCCATATAACGCCATATGGCAACAACCTCTCTTCTCATGCGGCGCTTACCGCCGCATGAACCTAAGCACATATCGCTACAGAGACAGATCAACTGCCTATACCTCATACCCCATAGAAAAGAAGGAACCAGCCAACGCTCGAAAATCACCTGTTTTACAGCGTCCTGTTAAGCGTAGTCATGGCCAATGTGCCAGCTTCTGCCCGGCCACAGGAGCAGTAAAACAAGGCAAGGTGGTACCCAGTAGGCTACCCAGATAAACCGTGCGCAGATCAGGTCCACCGAAAGTCAGGCTCGCCATCATCGGCGCCAAGGTGCCCTTACAGGCCCCCATCAGCGCCGGGGTAGTTGTACCCTTAGCGTAATGACGCTCGTATTCCGCTAAAGCCACCGGATTGCCGTCATCCAGTAGCGTCATCACCTCACCGTCTGGCGTTAATGCAATTAGGCGTTCAGTCAGAATCAGTGTGATCCAGAGGTTCCCATAGGCATCGAAGGCAAAACCATCCGGAAAACCGCCAAGATCGCTGGGTCCATAGATCTCGCGGCCATATGTGCTGCCATTCTCACGCACACGCAGGCGAGAGATACGACGAGCATTGGTCTCTACCACATAGAGCCATTCCTCATTGTCGTCGAAACGGATCTCGTTGGTACCGACGAACCCGTCCGCAACAATGCGCAGCCCGCTCTCATCGATCAACCCGACATAACCATCCGCCGTCTTCTCATTGATCGAGCGTGTCCACGGCACCTGCCGGGTGGTAACAGTGAACCAGATACGCCCGCGCCTATCTGTCAGCACGAAATTCGTCTTGCCAAGCGGCTGCCCGTCGAGACTGTCATACAGCGTTCGTGTTTCACCGTCACGGGTCATCAACTCGATCGCATCGGTCCCGAAATTGGCAATGAAGATATCACCACTTTTATTAAAGGCGATACCATTGGGCAGGCTACCTCCCATCACTGCGTTGTCGGCAGTTAATTGCCGCTCGCCGACGCCTTTCTGGCGAATCAATGTCTGCCCCCCATCCGGCGCAATGCGCATCACGCCCCGCGCATCAGCGGCCCAGATCGTACCGTCAGGCTCTGCCAGAATGCATTCCGGGCGCTGCAAATCACGCCCATGAAAGCGGAGTTGTGCCCTGTCGACCTGCCAACCGCGTAGCGGATTATCCTTCGTGGTCATGTCTTTACCCCTAGAACCCGAAGCCGCCGCCATCAGCGTTGATGACCTGCCCAGTGACGAAACCGGACGCCTCCGAGGCCAGAAACAAAAGCGGTCCCACCAGATCTTCCGGCTCTTCCGTGCGCGGGATGAATTGCCGTGCCTTCACCCCTTCAAAAGCACCGGGCGGCAAATTGGCGAGCGTGCCATCATGCATTGTAAGTCCTGGCGACACCGCATTCACCGTGATCCCACTTCCACCAAATTCAGATGCCAAGGCGCGCGTTAAACCGATCACAGCCATCTTACTCGTGGCGTAAGCTGTCATTCCCGGTGGCGGCCCCCAGACCGTGGAAGACGCAAAATTAATCACACGCCCATAGCCGCGCGCTGCCATACCGGGACACAGCGCCTGAGCCAGCAGGAACGGCGCTTCCACATTCACGGCCTGAATGTGTCGCCAGACTTCGGAGGTAAGCTGAGCAAATGGCACGAGCGGCATGAAGGCGGCATTGTTAATGAGGATATCAACCGTGCCCGCTTCCGCCGCCAGATGTTTCACGGCATCGGGGTCTGTCAGGTCCACAATAATCCGCCTGGCGGCAGACGGTGCCGGAAATGCCGTACGGTCGGTGACGACAAGGGCGTAGCCCGCCTGAATGAGCGCCTTGGTGAAGACCTGCCCAAGGCCGCCTGCCGCGCCGGTGAGAAGAACAGTGCGTTGTGCCATGATAAACCTCAGATCGGCAAAGTCAGTTCGTGCATGGCATGGGCCATGACCTCGTAATGCTCGTCACGCGAGCCACCATGCTGTTCAATCTCTCCCAACCGCAGGGAACTGCTTACGACCAGCCTTGCGCGATCATATCGGCGGCCGGCGTAGGAGATCAGCGCGCCCTCCAGCGAATGGCAGCGGAACAGCTCTTCCGCCAGCACCACGGCACCTTCCACCGCAATACCTGCCCCCATGGCGAGGTGCGGCGTAGTGGCATGCACAGTATCGCCCAGCAGCACCACGCGGCCCTTATGCCACGGCCCAGGCACCATCAACCCCGCCAGCGGGCGGTAGACGATGGAGCAGGAAGAAAGATCGCCTCCATCCTGAAGCTTTTCACGAAATTCCTTTACTGCCCCGCCAAACTCCTCCAGGAGTCCGGCCAAAAGATGCGGCCATGTCTGCAATTCCAAAAACTCCATGCCCGCGCGCTTATCCAGCAGGAACAGGTAGCCTTGCGTATCGCTCACGGGGTTCAGCCCGGCCTTTGCCGTTTCACCCATCAGGATCGTGGAATTGCGGCGCGTACGCGGCACAATGGCGCGCCAGGAACCCTGCCCCGTGAAGCGAGGTGCTGGTGCGTCGGGAAACACAACTTCGCGTACCTTGGAATTCACGCCGTCCGCACCGATCACGAGATCATAGCGGCCCGAGCTGCCGTCGGTGAGGCATACATTTACGCCCGCCTCGTCCTGCGCCAGAGTATTGAAGGTCACACCCACGCGCGCCTTCGCGCCGGCGCGCTCCGTGGCACGGCGCAATATATCGGCCAGAGCGGGACGCAAAATGCCGCTGGCTGCGGGCAAATCTTCCGCGCCAACCGCGTGCTCCAGCGGATTGGTCCGCAGCACCGTGCCATCGGCGGCGCAGATATCGATCTCCGACCAATAGCCGCCATGCGCCAGAACCTCATCGACAACACCAACCTGCCGCAGGGCCCGCAAGGTGGCGCCGCCAAGCGTAATACCCGCCCCTGCCGCGTTCCAATCCGGGTTGATTTCTACAAGCTCGACCTCAACGCCACGCTTGGCAAGCTCGATGGCCGCACACATGCCGCCAATACCGCCGCCGACGATAAGGCAATTCTTGATCAGGCCCATTGTCTTCTCCCCTTCAGGCGGTATGGCCGCCCAGTATCTCGGCCAGCCAATCGGCGATGATTGCACCGGCATTGTTCGGATTATCGAGCGAGGAATGCTCAACCCCGCCCTCCCGCATGGTGAAAATCACCAGATCTCGCTGGGGAGAATTCACCAATTGCTCATAGGTCTGGTGCGCGTATTTCAGCGGAATCTGACGGTCGTTCTCACCATGCGTGACCAGGAAAGGCACCTTGATTCTATCCAACACGCCATCGAGATGCATCGTCTCAGCTTTGGTGAAGAAATCACCTTTGTCCTTCGCCCCGAAGACCCATTCCACATGCTTCCAGTAATGCGGTACCGGGTTTTCGCCTTCCCGCCTCAGCCGCGCCTGTTGCACGGCGCGCCAGTCATGGTTTGCGCCCCACACGGCACCGCAGGCAAAACGCGGCTCGAAGGCCACCGCGCGCGGGCAGTAATAGCCACCGAGTGATACGCCGAGCGCGCCGATACGCGCCGGGTCTATATCCTCGCGCGATTGCAGGTAATCGACGATTTTAGACGCCCAAATTTCGGTATTCGGCACCGCAGGAAAATTCTGCAATCGCAGCGCCTCGCCCGTGCCCGGTTGGTCGATGAACAGAGCCGAAAGCCCGCGCTTTGCGAACATCGTGCCCATGATGCTCCTCTGTAAAATCTCCTTGGTGCTGTCGAGCCCGTTCATCACCACCACGATTGGCGCACGAGGCGGCGCATTCTCCGCGCGCACAAACAGCCCCGCCAGATACGCGCCCCCATAGGGAATCTCGATCCGCTCACAATTTATCCCCGCCAACTCGCGTTCCTTGGCGAACAACGCCAGAGACTGCCGGTACATCTCCAGCCGCTTCTCAAATCCGTGCGCCTGCATGCGCTCGGCGATGGCGTAATACAAAGCCGCACGGCCGAACTGCTCACCGGCGGAGATTTTCCGGCCCTTGGCTAGGTTTTCCTCGGCAAGCTCGATCAACCTGTCGCCGCCCGCCGTCCAGGCGGTAAAGAACGCCTCGGTGCCCGGATCATCCCCACCCGCGGCCGCATCGCGCAGGGAGGCACACATCTCATCCACCTCGCCGACATTTCCGCCATGCGTCAGCGCGATCATCACCGACAGGCTCCAGACATAGTTTGTTGGAAAATACTCAAACATATTCGATCCTCTTCAGATCTCGGCCCAGATCTCTCCGTCGATGACGGAAAAGGGCACGGCGGTCAGCGACTGTCCGGCGCATGGACCGGCGAAACAAAGGCCGGTCTCGGGCGAAAAATGCGCGGAATGGGCAAAACAGGTGATGTGCGCCCCGCCCGGTGACAGGAAATGATGGCGCTTCAACTCCAAGGGCCTGTGATTATGCGGGCAATCATTTTTATACAAAAACAATTTGTCGCCGCGCTTCAACGCGATCACCTTGTCGTCGTTGCCAGACGGCGCGAGACCAACGGCCCCGCCTTCCGGTACATCCGCCAGGACGCCAAGCTTTATTCGCCTGGGGCCCATTTGTCCTTGGCCTCAAAAAGGAAAATTTGGGAATTATCGGCACCAGGCAGCATCTCGCGCGGCGTCCAGGCGTCATCATGCAAATCCATATCCGCGTCAAACTCCATGGTTCCCCCGAAGGGAGAATTGAAGTACCAGAAATAATTGCTGCCCATGATGTGGCGCCCCGGCCCCCAGAAGCTCTTGTAGCCGCGCTGGGCGAAGCGCCAGCCCGCATGCAGCACTTCATGTCCGGAGCCCAGATGGAAGGTGAAATGATTCATCCCGACCATGTGGCTGTTGAAGCTCTGGATCATGAACAGGTTGTGGTGGTCCAGCGTGCCTGCCGGCCGCATGAATGGCCCCAGCCCGATGAAGCGGTCAGTCACGCGGAAGCCCAGCCGGTCCTTATAGAAGGCTTCGGCCTTTTTGACATCAGGCACGAAATACACGACATGCGAAAGCGTGCGCGGACGAATGATCTCCGTCTTGGAGGCCGCGCACTCATTCACCCCGCGGCCCGGAGACTGACCGGGAACATTGAAGCGTAGCAAAGGCAGTTCGAACTTGCGGCGGCGCGTGACGCGGAAACCAAGGGCAAAGCCACCATCATCGACGGCGTGAATCGTGCCTTCTGTATCAGTGCGCACTTCACGGTCCTTGCTCAGCTCGGCGGCGATCTCTTCCAGCACCGCCTGACTCGGGACGCCATAGATCGTCTCGCGCAGATTTGGCGACGGCGCATTGGACGGCGGCAGGGAAGCGTCGCTCGCATGGCGCAATACCACAGACGTCCCGTCCGCCGCCTCGTAAGTGCCGCCGGCCGGCCCCGCGTCGTGCTCATCCAGCCCGTAATCGAGCAAGTAGGTCCGCGCGGCCGCCATATCCTCGGCTCCAAAAACCAGAGATTCCAGCCCTAGAATTTGCATTATTCCTGTCCTTCCTCCAACATCGCGCGCGCCACCAGACCGGCCGCGGTGCCATCATGTTTAAAACCAAGCGCCAGTGCGCGCGGCGTTTCGATCGGTGGGTAGCTGGCGAAGTTCGCCTGCACGAATACGTCCGGCTCGTACGTCACCAAGCCCGTCCGATCCGCGCCGAAACGTGCCGCCAGCGCCGCCACCACATCAGCCATGCTCAGGCGCAGCACCGGCATCTGCACCACGCGCCTCGAGGACAAGCTTGCCGGGTCGAATGTTGCGGCATGCAGCAGATTGTCCACGCAGGCGCCAACGGAAATCCACCAGGCCGTGCCATCGGCCGATACAGGTACAGTGATGGGCATGCCGTCACGCAGCTTCCAGAAAATCTGGCTCATGAACGCTGAAATCAACCCCGCGCCATCGCCCGGCCTGGCGACGACACCGGGAAGGCGAAGGCTGCAGCCTTGCACCCACCCCTTGCGCGCGGCATCCGCGACCAGGATTTCTCCCACGAGTTTCTGCGCGCCATAGCTCAGCGCCGGTGCGGGCAATGTTTCCTCCGTCACCACAGGCGGCAGCGTCTCACCGTAAACGGCGACGGTACTGGCGAAAACAAAGCGCGGCGGCTGAGCCTGTTCGCGCAAATCCTCCAGCAGGCCGAGCGTGGCCTCCAGATTTACTGCGCGGCCGAGATTATAATTCCGTTCCGCTTCCCCGCCGGGAATCGAGGCCAGATGAAACACGGCATCAACCGGCTCCGCGAAAGCCTGACGCCGAAGCGCCTGATCAGCGATGCTGCCGGCCAGTTGCCTGATCCGCGTATCGTCAGGCGCCGTTGCAAAATGCGTATCCAGAAGCGTGAGACGTTCGATGCGCTGACCGCCAAGCCCCTTGGCAAGAAGACGCCGGACGAGACACCCGCCGACAAATCCCTCCGCCCCCGTGACGACGGCGTGCGTCATGGCTGGCTCCCCTTACGGAAGGGCAAACTTGCCAGGAAGGCGAGATTCCTAGCGCCCAGAAGTTTCAACCCCGCACGAGCGGAGGACCCATCCAGCCGCGCCTCCATGGGCAACGTCCCCAGGCTGGTGCCCTTGATCACCAACTCCTCGCCATCGCGGCGGATCGCCTCGACGCGCATCAATTCTTCATCCGCCGGGCCACGCAGCACCATGCCCTCGCGCGGCACCGCCACCTGGGTCTTCGGCGCCTCGGGCTTTTCGCCGATTTGCGAGAAATCCATTCCCAAATCATCGAACATCGCAATTGCCGTGGCGCGTCCGGCACCATACACGCCGCCGCCCGGATGCTGGAAAGGGCCGGCGAGATAGAGCCGCTCCACCCCCGGCACGCGGAACTGTCCAAGATCGCGCGTCGGGCGGCTACCGGCACTCTGATAAAAATACGGCGCCACGCCGTGCAGGTCGCCGCGCATCATGGAATTAGGCGAAGACCGCTCAAGATCCACCGGGCTGACGATCTTGCGCGCGATGATGTTATCCGACGTCAGGTTGGAAACAAATCTGCGGTAATGCGCCAGGGACAGATCGCCGATCTCTTCCTTCACCTCGTCCCAGTTCCGGCCATCGGCCAGCTTGTAGGGGGCAAAGGTGATACCATGGAACATGCCGCAACCGGGCGGCGAGCGCGACGGATCGCCGATACTCTCATCCCCGCCCGCACACAGCCGCCGCGGTGAGATCTCGCCGCGCCGGAGCGCATGGAAATCGGCGATCATCTCGTTGAGATTGTCGGTCGCCATGAATTCCAGCATGGTGGCGTAGCCGACCTCTTCTCCTGCGTAGTATTTCACCTTTTCACGCAGATCGTAATGGCTGACCATGATGCTGAACGGTGCCAGTGTCGCGCGCGCCGCGCGTTCACGCACGGGCACGGGCACGCCTGCAACGAATTTGCCTAGCACATGCGGATGAATGGCGCCGATGACAGCGTCGCGCGCGGTGAATTCCTCTCCGCTCGTCAAGCGTACACCCGTGGCGCGCCCGGCGCTGGTAAGCACCTGCGTCACCTCAGCATCGCAGCGCACCTCGCCGCCATGCGCCTCGATGCAGCGCACCAGCGCTTCCGTCAGCTTGCCGCTGCCGCCGACAGGCTGGGACACGCCGTAAGTGTGGATGATGCCCGGCATCAGCAGCACGCCCATGCCAGTGCCCAACTCATCCGGGCATTGCAGATTTTCTGAAACGAGCCGTAACAGATGAATCTTGATCTTATCGGATTCATAAAGCTGGTTGACGAGATCCAGGCAATCACGCTGCATATAATCCAGCATGAGCTGGCCTTCCTCGCTCTTATCGAGCATCGCGACCAGATCAGCCAGAGGCGGTGGTGGCGCATACAGGCCAGGCATGAAGAGTTGAAGGATCTTCATGCTCATCTTTGAGAAAGCGCGATATGTTTCGGCATCCTTCTTCGAGACGGTGGCGAAGTTCGCGCAGGTCTTGTCCAGATCCTTGTAAGTGAACAGCACCGACTGGTCCGGGAAGATCGTCGCGTGCGGCACGGGGGAGTAGTGGTAATTCAGACCGAACTTGCCAATCAGCCCCAGTTCGTCCTGCCGCAGCATCGGATTGCCCTGGATCATGATATGCACGGAGCTATGCTCGTCATGCCAATAGCCGGGCGTACTCAGCTGCCGCGTCGAGACGCCGCCACCAGGATAGGATTTGCGCTCCAGCACCAGCACCTTCTTGCCGGCTTTTGCGAGATAGGCGGCGGCGGTCAGTCCATTATGCCCCGCCCCCATGGCGACGATGTCGTAGTTATTGCTCACGCGCTTCCCCTGTCAGTCCGCTTTGACGAAACGATGCTCGATGGCGCCAAAGATGCTGGCACCGTCGGCGTTCTTTACCTCAAAGCGTAGCGTCTCGCCGAAATGGACGAAATCCGTCAACGCCTTTCCATGTGCAATGGTCTCAACAGCGCGGCGTTCAGCCAGACAGGCGGAGCCCACCTGCTCGTAGCCGCGATTGGAAACCGTGCCCGACCCCAAAATTGTCCCCGCCTTCAGATTACGGTTATAAGCCAGGTGCGCCAACAGCTCGCCGAAACTCCAATCCATCTCCCGCCCATTCGGGTGGCCGAACCATTCGCCGTTACGTGATACGCGCATGTCCAGCTCGACCCGGCCATTCGCCCAGGCATCACCCAGTTCATCCGGTGTCACCGCGACGGGACCGAACACCGAAGCGGGCTTGGCATTGATGAAGCCAAACCCCATCGACAACTCGCGGAACAGATGCTTACGCATCGACACGTCGTTGAGGATGGTCACAAGCCGTATCTGGCTTTCCGCCTCCTCCGGCGTGCTACCCATGCCAATATCGCCGGTGATGACCGCGAATTCGCCCTCGAAATCGCATTGATCCTCTTCCGTCGGAAAGGGGTAGTCATCGCGCGGGCCACGAAACTCATCACCTTGGCGCTGCACCAGCACCGCGATGCCAGGCGTCTTCTTCACCGTCAGGTTAAAGGCACGCTCCATGATGTCGCCATGATTGAGGAAGGCCGAGGCATCAACGAACTGGTGGGCCCGCGGCAGCGGCGCGGTGACGGCGGCGGGATCGAACGCGAATGCGCCGGGCGCCTTTCCAGCGCTCAACGCCTGGTATAAATCTTCAAGCCTTGGGCTGAATTCGTCCCAATTTTCCAGCAGGCTTTGCAGCGTGGGCACGATGCCAGCGGCCGAAACCGCGTGGGACAAATCCCGTGACACGAGCAGCAATGCCCCGTCGCGGCTGGATGTCTTCAGACTGGCAAATTTCATGTCTGTTCCTTCAGGCCAGGGGGCGGCCGCCATCCACGGGGATGATCGCGCCCGTGGTGAAATTGAGTTGTACGGCGGCAAGCACCGCCTGACCGATCTCTTCGGGGGCAGCCAGCCGCTTCAGCGGCGTGCGGGCGGCCTGTTCGTCGCGCCAGGACTGGTCCATGGATTTCACGAATTCCGTATCCACCAGCCCCGGCGAGACGGAGACGACGCGGATGGCAGGCGCAAGCGCGCGTGCCAGCGACTTCGTCATATTGTCCAAAGCCGCCTTGGAGGCGCAGTATGCCACATTGCTGCCCATTGCTGTAACCGCGGCAATGGATGAGATATTCACCACCACGCCCTTGCCGTTGGCGGCAAGCAAGTGCCGCAAGGCGCGAACAGCGGCGAACGGGCCACGCACATTGGTCGCCAGAATCTGGTCCATCAGCGCGTCGTCCAACCCGTCGAGATCCGCGTGCGGCACGAAGCGCGTCGTTCCCGCGCAATTCACCAGGATATCGCAGCGCCCATAGCGGGCGACGACCTCCTCCGCCAGCGCCGCCAGCCCTGCACTGTCCGTCACCGGGGCGCGTAGCGCCGCATGCGGCAACGCGGCGGGCGGCAGGGCCGCCGCCAATGCCTCAGCGGCGGCGGCGGAGCGATTATAACCCACCACCACGCCCGCCCCCGCGTCGGCCAGGGTACGGCAAATCGCCTCCCCCAGCCCGCCGGCGCCGCCAGTAATGATTGCGAGGGAGCCGGCGAGACTTGTCACGCCGCCTGCCCCGCCGCGTTGGAACCACCAAAACGGCGCACGCGGATGGCCGCCTGCTCGGCATGGCCGGGGAGATGTTCCAGCCTGCACAATCTGTCACACACCTCGCCGATAGCGGCCGATGCCTCGTTTGTCAGCACGCGCTGGTAGGTGTGGGTCTTGATGAACTTGCCCACCCACAGACCACCCGTATAGCGCCCGGCACCTTGCGTCGGCAGCGTATGGTTTGTGCCGATCACCTTGTCGCCATAGGCGACGTTGGTGCGCTGGCCAAGGAACAGCGCGCCATAGCGGGTCATCCGCGCCAGATACCAGTCCGGGTCCTTCGTCATCACCTGCACATGCTCGGAACACAGCCGCTCAGCCTCGGCCAGCGCCTCCTCGTCCGTGTCGCACAGAATGATCTCACCATAATCCTCCCAGGCCGTGCGGGCGGTCGGCGCACTTTCCAGCCGGGCAAGAACGGTCTCGGTCGCTGCGGGCAGCTCAGCCGCGATTTTCTTGCTGGTGGTTATGCAATAGGCGGGTGAGGTAGGGCCATGCTCGGCTTGCCCCATCAGATCCACAGCCACAAGCTCGGCATCCACCGTGTCGTCGCAGATCACCATCGTCTCGGTGGGGCCGGCCAGCAGATCGATGCCCACGCGCCCGAAAAGTTGACGCTTCGCCTCTGCGACAAACGCGTTTCCAGGACCGACGATCATATCCACCGCCGCGATGCTGTCGGTGCCGATCGCCATGGCCGCCACGGCCTGTACACCGCCAAGGCAATAAATCTCATCCGCGCCAGCCAGATGCATCGCCGCGACAATCTCGGCACTCGGCTTGCCGTTCTGCGGCGGCGCGCAGGCGACGATACGCTTCACCCCCGCCACCTTGGCGGTCAGAACGCTCATGTGCGCCGAGGCAATAAGCGGGTATTTGCCACCGGGAATGTAACACCCCACCGAGTTCACCGGGATGTTGCGGTGCCCCAGCACGACGCCTGGCAGCGTCTCGATCTCGACGTCGCGCAGCGTAGCTTTCTGAATCTGCGCGAAGCGGCGAATCTGCGCCTGCGCGAACTTGATGTCCTCCAAAGCCTGCCTGGAAAGGCTCGCTATACAGGCGTCGATCTCGTCCTGCGTTAGGCGGAAGCTCTTGGGTTCGAATTTATCGAACTTCGCCGCGTATTCGCGCACAGCCTCGTCGCCGCGCGCTTCGATATCGGCGATGATCGCTTCCACCGTGGCGCGTATCTGCGCATTGTCAGCCGCGCGCTGGGCTTTGCGGACACCCGTCTTCAATTGCTGAATCACGTCTCACTCCCATTTTCAGGATACGCCGACGCAGGCGCAAAAGGTTGCAAGAATTCTATGAGATTGCCTGCACAATCGCGCACAAACGCAACAGGCTGGCCATTCACCGTCACTTCAAAGGCAATATCCGCCCCCGCCGCCTTCAGCCTCACGACGGTCGCGGGAACATCTTCAACCTCCAGGCAAAGATGCTTATTGCCATGCGTCTTCAAATCTAAATTCGGCTCCCGCCGGTCGGCTGGTAGCGGCGCCGCACCTGGCACCTCAAAGAGCTCGATCCTGAAATCCCCACACTGCATGAAGGCGATTTCGGCCGGAATGGCGGCCATGTAGTGCCTTCTTTCAAGCGTGAAGCCGAGCATTCGGCCATACCAGTCAAGCGCGGCATCCAAATCCGGCACCGAAACGCCGAAATGATGCGCGCGCCATGCCCCAGCAACGCTCATGTCGCTAATATCCTGGCCATTTTTCACACCCCATGTCATTTTGTCATTCGTGACTGGGGATATTAAGCCTTAGGCAGATCTTGCTGAAAATCAGAATATTTCAAACCAAAGAATTGACGAAATCAACAGCTGAGGCAAAATACGGTATGCGGCTTGGTCATTTTGATATGAATTTGTTCGTTGTCCTGGATGCTCTTCTAGACTTGAAGAGCGTTACCAAGGCCAGCGAACGCCTATGCATCGGCGCTTCCGCCACATCCAGCGCCCTCGGCCGGCTGCGTGAGCACTTTAAGGACGATCTTCTTGTCCAGATCGGACGCCGCATGGAACTCACTCCGCTTGCAGAATCCCTGCGCGAACCTGTGCGCGATATTCTCCTGCGTTCACAATCCACGTTGACCAGCAAGGCCGCCTTTGAGCCTGCAACCGCGCAGCGTCATTTCGTGTTTAATGCCTCGGATTATTCGGCAACCGTGTTCCTGGCCCCGCTGCTGCAACGCCTATCGCGCGTGGCACCAGGCATTTCGCTGGATATCATCGAGCTTGGAAATAACAACCTTGCCAAACTTGAACGCGGCGAGGTGGATATCGCCATCTATCCTGAGCGCAATGCCAGCCCGAACTATCCGGCTGAAACCTTATTTGAGGAAGACTATGTTTGCGTGGCCTGGGAAAAAAGCCGTCACACCGGCCCCCGGATCAGCTTTAACGACTATGTCGCGGCCAAGCACATCTCGGTCCGCATGGGAGAGCAGCGTATCCCCTCCTTTGAGGAATGGTTTCTATCCGCTCATGGTATCAAGCGCCAAATCGTCGCTACAAGCTCAACCTTCAATGCTCAACCTATGATGATCCTGGGTACGGAATACATCGCCACCATGCATCGCCGGCTGGCGCAAATTTACGCGCGCCTGTTGCCCTTGCGACTGCTCACGCCTGAATTCGAAACACCGGGCTTATGCCTCGTGATGCAATGGAATCACTTCAATAACAGCGATGCGGGGCATCGCTGGTTGCGTGAGCAACTTAAGACCATTCAGCCTGTCTGATTACCAAGCCGTGGAACCGCCATCGACCGGCAGATTGGCAGCGGTGACCCAGCTAGCCTCTTCGCTTGCCAAATAAACTGCGGCCCAGGCGATATCCTCCGGCTGTCCAATTCGCCTCACCATCGCCTTGGCCATGGCCTGATCTTTAAAGCCAGGATCCTGCGTCATATGAGCGCGCGTGGCGGGCGTTTCGATCAACGCCGGTGAGATCGCATTAACCCGTATGTTATGCGGCGCACCTTCCATGGCGAGTTGTCTTGTCATACCAAGTACTCCCGCCTTACCCGCGCAATGAGCCAAGGCTGGCGATCCCGGCAGGGCCATCATGGCATTGGCGGAAGCAAAGTTGATCACCGCCCCTCCGCCCGCAGCAACCAACGCCGGCCACGCCGCCTTGCATAAAAGAAACACAATATCCAATTCACCGCGGAGGGTGAATTTCCATTGCGCTTCATAGTCCATCTCCTGCAACCATGCGAAGGCCGCGAAAGCTGCCGCGTTTACAACAACATCCACCCCCCCCATCTGCGCGCGGGCAAAAGCCACTAGGGCCTCCGCTCCGCCCGGCGCAACAAGATCAAGTGGATACATACAATGCAAAGTGAGATTCCGGCTTCTGGCCTCATCCAGAAGCGCTTCGGCCGCTTCGGTAGAAATGTCACACCCCACCACCTCTGCCCCCTGCATCACGAAAAGTAGCGCGCATGCCCGGCCGATTCCTCCGCCGAGCCCTGTTACGATCACACGCTTGCCCGCCAACCTGGTTCCACGCTCAAGGGGTTTATGCTGTCTTACTTGGCTCATGGATAGTTATAATGCCCCAAGCCAGCCATTTGACCAATCAACGCCACAAACGTGAAGCCCACATTGAATCCGTCATGCGGCCGATGCGTGGAGGTGGGAGATGCCCAGGCGTTCGAATTCAGGATATAAGTTGCGTAAGGCTGAAAAATGAGGCTCGGCGTCAGCACAAACGTAGCATCCGTGCCAAAACCATATTCATTAGGCCCAACCGTATAAGGGCTACCTGTTGATGAAAGTTGAGCTTTCTGCAGGTAAGCCTGCTCGTCGGATGTCAGCCTGACCCAGGTGAATTTCAACCCGTAGCTATCGAATGGTCGGCTGGGAAACATCCCCTGTACCGTCAAGCCTGCATCGAGATTATCCCGCAAACCATCGCCCGTTTTGCCGTTGAACTCTGTGACATCCGCCACAAATGCAGAAAGCGATGTTGACAGGGGATTCTGGTTCTTACGCCAAAAAGTCTGCTTTGCGCTCAAGAATATGCCAGAATTTCCATTGGTCACCTGTCCCGTCAAGGGGTCCGACTGGCTTAGTGTATTGCGATAAAACATTGCTTCATAAGCGCTCGGATAAAGGGCTTTATGAGGATCCGTGCGATAGCTTATGTCAGCAAGATAGACATTCCCCGATGGTACTCCGTAGTGATAAGATTCCCAGCCATTTGAAAACGGGAAGGCCGGGTCATATTTCCAAAACCCTCCTTGTACGCGCAATGCAGGGGTAAAATTATATCCGGCTCGCGCGCTCCAGTTCGCATAAGGTGGTGGTGCAAACCCGGCATTTTTCTGAATCATAGTGGTAGAGGAAATGCAGGCAAATTGCTGGTCGCATGTCGCCAGCGCGAAATAATCACCCGCATTGCTGCGACCGCCTTCAATAAAAGCTTTGTCGTTTAGGAATTTTTGCTCCAACGTGAAGCGCTGAAGATGCGCCGCCCAGGGTATATATGGCCCCGGATTGCCACCAATCACATCACCGACCTGATTACCATAATTCAGATTGGTAATCTTCGGAATCACCATCTCTTGAAAATGTACGGATGTTCCTTTTAAGCCAATCATCTTACCAAGATCGAGATCCGCACCCATATCCAAAATGGAGACAAACTCACTGGCGCCGGTTTCTTGTCCTTGATCGGGCGACGCGATACCAAGCTGAACAAAAGTAGCATTCGGATAAAATCCAACGTTATTGAGTGTTTTACTAATGCCACTCAAAGGGCCACTGGAGGTTTGTGCCGAGGCCAAACCCGCAATGCCAACGAAATAGGTCGTCGCGAGAATCAGTCTTTTCATCTTGTTCATTTCCTTGTCATGGTACCGCCGTGTAGGCACACTGATTCCTGCCCAACGCGGGCACGGCCGCCATTTTATTTTTAATTGATTGTTAGATCGTGTTGACCGCCTTGCTGCGATCCGCTGATACCATGCCCTGAATAATCGCCAGCAACACCGCCAAAAGGATTGCAGAACCACCGAACGCATAGAAAGCGGTCAAAGGACTCCCTCCCAAGGCCCGCTGAACAACCCCAAAAAGGAAACCCGAAATCGGTTGAGCGATGAAAAAGGACGAAAAATACGCACCTGTTCCCTTACCACGATACTCATAGGTCAGCAGACCAAGTACCCAGGTCATCAACCCGGTTAGCATGAAACCGCAGCCAAACTCATGAATAATCATGCCCAGCGTGAGCAATGGCAAAGTTGACATCGCCGCCATAGTAATCAACCCGGCGCCGCCTAGAACAAAAGCCAGCACAACAAGCGACTGCACTTTTACGTTGCGTTTACGCAGTTGGTTGAACGTGAACGCCCCCACAGGCATCGCCACGGACCCAATAGCACCGATCATACCCGCCGTCGCTGGCGACTTAAAACCGTGCGCCGCGGAAATCACGCCGATTTCAATCTGTGGCAGCATAAAGACAATTCCCCCAGCAATCGTCACCACGCAGATTGCCAGCAGACGAAAGAACGGGAACGGCCCGGCAGCCATGACCGCCTCATCCAACTCCCGGCGAGAATGATGTCGCTCCGGCTCCCAAGTGAAGGCCAAAACAGCCAACAAAAATACCACCGCCAGGGCATAAACCGCATAGGGCATACGCCAGTTATGACTAGCTAGCGCCCCGCCAATCGCAAAAAAAGCTGTAGCGGAAAGCGAGGCAATGCCTGTATTCATTGCCAGGAATTTCTCGCGCTCAAGATCAGTGAAGAAATCGCCCAGCATGGTGATAGACGCGGACATCAAAACAGTCTCGGCGACACCAACCCCAAGACGGCTGATGATAATATCCGTGAGGTTCGAAAGATAAAGCGGAGCAGTGCCAAATACAGGATAAGCGATCAGGCTACCAATCAGCAACTTACGCCGGCCGATCCTATCGATAATCATACCCGCGAATGGTGATAGCAAGGCAACGCACAAAGCTGGACACGTCAAGGAAAACACCACAAGCTGCTGAGCACCGTGTACCCCGGCAAAAGCCTCCATCATCGCGGGCACAGCTGGCGCCAGCAGCACCACTGCCATGGTCGAAAGCAGCCCTAATGAGACGAGCAAGATTCCTTGAAGATTTCCTGGCTGCCTATAAGCAGCCTGCTCTGATATATTGGACATAGTTCCCCCATTGGGCGCTTCGCGCCATCACTTGTTATCAAAATCCCAGAAGTACGCTTTCGCTGAACGCAATGAGGCAGAAAACGTTGCAAGAAGCAGCCTAGATCTCTGCGGTCTCGGACATTTTTCCCCTCCAAAAGGCTCTTAATTATACTTCTGCCACTATAGGCTGGAAAATTCACATTCCATCAATCAGATTGTAATGGCTTTAGCGTTTGATGCAATCAAACTATATATTCTGTCTCACTGTGCTTACAAACGCTGCCGTATACGCTAGCATTCCTTGGTCTCTTGTAGCTGCACAAGATATAATCACACGGAACCCAAGAGATTAGAGATCAGGGCTGAACTTTGGAACGCCTCAGGAATGGGTTCAGTTTTGAGATCAGGGACCAACGTAGCCTTGACGTGGCACAGTAGCGAGGGGCCTTCACACTATCGGCCTCGTGACACAGCACTATGACCGTTGGCTGTTGATTATGGAATGGCCTGCCCGTCCACCACATCGAGTATGATGTTTGTATCTTGGACGAGCAGGAGGAGCGGACCATGACGATTTCTATTTTGGGCATCGATATAGGTAAGAATAGCTGCAGTGTTATAGGTGTCGATGAACGAGGAAGCGTAATTTTACGTCGCACGATGCGTCGGCAGACCCTGGTGGAATTTGTAAACAGACAGCCATTTTGCGTCGTCGCTATGGAAGCCTGTTGCGGTGCCCAAACTTAGGGCGGATTTTTGCTGAGCGTGGACACGAGGTTCGCCTGATGTCGCCGGAATATGTCCGTCCTTATGTGAAGTTATGGGCAGGTGCCCATAACTTCACTAATCACGAGGTGCCCATAATGCGGAGGAGCGTGGCCTGATTGGCGGATTTCCGCCGTTTTTGTCCATGTTTCCTCCGCATTATCTTAGAGCGTGTCCAGCCAGGCGAGCACACTTGCATCGCGCTAACGACGCCGGATGTCGACAATTTCGATTGCGCGAGAGATTATGCCGCTTGGCTTGGGCTGACACCCAAGCCGCACTCCACCGGAGGCAAGCAGAAGGTGGGCCGGATCTCGAAGATGGGCAACCGTTACATCCGACGCCTGCTGTATCTGGGTG
>NZ_FQVJ01000060.1 GCF_900129125.1 Acidocella aminolytica 101 = DSM 11237
CGTGGACGTTTCTCAAAAAATGCAAGCAACTGACTTCGGCGAAGCTGACGGCGCACGAGAATCCGACCGTTCTCGTCGACACCATGAACCTGGAAGACACTCTTTGCGAGGTCGATACCGACTGTGGCAAGCTCGGACATGAATAGCTCCTCTATGCAGGATGATGACTTCCCAACTATGGCGCAATGCGACGCCGGGAGCAGGAGCCATCCACACCATCAATCGAGCAGGCTTTCGCGATCCTCAAACGGCAACGGAGCTTCTCAGGAAAATCCCTCGATGAATTAATAACGTCACACTCTTAATAGGAATTACTATACCTTATCGATCCCGCGGAGGAGGAATTGCCGGAAGCCTCTGGCCTGCGCGCTCGGCCACAAAGCCTGCCGCGACAACCGTTCGGTGTTTTACCAGCGCGTGCCAAAATTATTCGGAGAGCTGGGACTGGCGCGCGGTGACGGCCGTTACACCCGCATCAGCCGCGGCCTTGGCAAGGTCGATCTGCTCATCCTGGACTAACGTGCACTGCGCAGAGATGTAGAGCTGACACCGCAAGAGCCTGCAATTACGCGACTTTCCATGATACAACTCCACATAAATGAATCGCCGTTCGCTTAGGATGGCCGCTCCCCAAACCTTAAGAGAAGAGCGCCGTGCTAAAGGTCTTGTTCCCGAAGTCTTTTTGTCATTACGAATGCTCGCGCTTCGGCGCGGAGCTCGAATTGTTTTCCCGCTGGTTGCTCGCAGCAGGATATCTACCTGGTGCTGCGACACGTCGCCATGTCCGTCGATTGAAGTGCATCCTCGAGGCCACGGCCGCTCTTCAGTGTGGCCGGATTCTACTGGAAGCCGAGTTGGATGGAGCCTTAGCCTTCGTTCCTGCTGCTCTTACGGCATGCGTGGTAGTGGCGTTCAGTAGCCTCTGCCTAAACACAGTTGCTAATTTCACGGTGTTTTACCGAAACAGATTCACCTTCGTCAGGTCCACGACTTGGCTGGCGCGACCGTTCATCACCGCCTTCAGGAGGAACAGCCCGAAGCTCTTCACGTCCTTGGCCGTGGTTTTTGGGGGCATAACCAGTTCTTGGCGGGCAGAGACTACGTCCAGCAAGGCTGGACCGGGATGCGCTAGCACCTCGCGCAGGCCGGCTTCCAGATCTTGCGGCTTGTCAACTCGCACCCCCTTCACACCCATTGCATTCGCCATAGCGGCGAAATCAGGGTTCTGCAGATCCACTCCCGTATCGAGGAACCCATTGGCCTTCATTTCTAGTTCCACGAAACCAAGCGTGCCGTTATTCAGCACGATCACCTTCACTGGCAGCTGCAACTGAGAGAGGGTGAGAAAATCCCCCATCATCATGGTGAACCCGCCATCGCCCGAGAGGGAGACCACCTGCCGCTGGGGAAATGCAGCCTGCGCGCCGATCGCCTGTAGCAGCGCATTGGCCATGGAGCCATGGTTGAACGAGCCCAGTAGCCGCCGCCCGCCACCCAGCCTCAAATAACGCGCCGCCCAGACGGTGGGAGTGCCGACATCGCAAGTGAAGATGGCATCGGGCGCTGCCAACTCGCTCACCAGCCGGTTAAGCTGCTGGGGATGTACATGCTTGCTGGCGGGGGTGATTTTGGCCAACTCGTCCAGCTCCGCCCGGGCTTCGTGGTAATCCGCCACCGCCGCGCGCAAGAAGCTTTCATCATTCTGCTGCACTAGGCGTGGCAGCAGGACCTTCAATGTTTCCTTCACATCGCCGACCAGCCCCTTGGCCAACGGGCAGCGATTGCCCAACGCCTCCGGTCTTATGTCGATCTGCACTACCTTCGCCGCTTCCGGGTAGAATTGTCGGTAGGGAAAGCCTGTACCCAGCATCACTAGTGTGTCGCAGCTTTTCAGGGCCTTGTAGCCGGAGGCGAAGCCGATGAAGCCGGTCATACCAACGTCGTAGGGATTGTCGTGCTCCACATGCTCCTTGCCGCGCAGCGCATGAACGATCGGCGCCTGCAGCTTCGCAGCCAGGGCGATCACCTCGTCATGCGCACCTTCGCACCCTGCACCGCAGAGAATGGTGGTGCGGTTGGTGCCGTTCAGCAGCGTGGCGGTTTCTTCCAAAACCATGTCCGACGGACGGACAACCGGTGGTTCGGGTAGCAGGAACGAAGGTACTGCGGCTTTTAGCTCTCCGAGCGCGACATCACCGGGGATGATCACCACCGCCACCCCTTTGCTTGCCACGGCGGCGCGAATGGCGCGCTCCAATATCTGCGGCAGTTGACGCGGGTTGGAAACCAACTCGCAATAGTGGCTGCATTCCTTGAACAGAATCTCGGGGTGCGTGGCCTGGAAATAGTCGATGCCGATCTCGGTACTAGGAATATGCGCCGCGATTGCCAGAACGGGTGCTTGGGATCGGTGGGCATCGAATAACCCATTGATAAGATGTAGATTGCCAGGTCCGCAACTACCCGCACAGACCGCCAACCGGCCGGTAAGTTGCGCCTCCGCGCCGGCAGCGAAGGCGGCCCCTTCTTCATGGCGCATATGTTTCCAGTCGATCCGCCCTTGCTCACGCAGTGCGTCAGTAAAGCCGTTCAGGGAGTCTCCTACCACGCCATACACCCGCCGCACCCCCGCCGCTGCCAGAGTTGCCGCCATGTATGAAGCCGCCGTTGCCTGCATGTTGTGTCTCCTAAGGATGCGCCCGCTCTACCGAGGTCAACAAGCCGTATCACATGATTTAGATTACCAAATCCCTGAGTAAATTGAATTGTCTGACTTTTGACGAGTTTCTATTCACTTGGAACCGCAATAAGCTTCATTATAGCGGATGTCACTGTTCGCGATCTCAGCCAGCTCTGAAGCTGTTGCTGGCATTGCGTCCGGTGTTGTTACGCATCAAGGCATGACAGTGTGGCCTGCACGGCCCAGAGCCTCTGCCGTCATTCGACCGAAGCTGCTAGGAAAGCCGACCACGAGGATGATATTTCTCACAAGGATGTCATTCCGGAAGCGTTCTAGTCAGCGCGAACGATGTCTTCGTAATAATGGATGAACGCGGGAACACTAGCGGGAGGACACCAGCTTGCCGTGTTAGTATGGTTCTACGGTAGGCTATAAATGATGGCGTGAGCAACAGAATTTTGACGAAGCACAGGGGGCTAATGCTCAACTCTGCATGAGATCGACCTTTTTGTCGGCCCTAAGAGGAGCTTTGAATGCTGCAGCATTCTCCAGCCAAGACCAAGACAGGTGAATGCAAGACCAATCGCGAGGCCCCACCATATCCCCACAGGCCCAAAACCGAGAGGATGCGCCAGTGCGTAGCAGGCCGGTACGCCAATCAGCCAATAGCCAATCATCACCAGGATCATCGGCCTAATGGTGTCCTGCATGCCGCGAAGAATGCCTAGCCAGGCGATCTGAAGAGCATCCAGCATCGTGAAGCTGCATCCAATCAGGATGAAGGTTGTTGCCATGGTATGGGTGGCATTGTTTCCTTTGTCGCCAATCAAAAAGAGGGATGGCAGTCGCGATGAAAGAACGGCCATGGTGAAGCTGACGACCGCCGACATCGCCATGCAGGAAAGGGTAATCGAGATTGCGATCTGCTTCAGCTTCAGCCAGTCCCGGTTGCCAAAAGCACTTGCAACCAGAATTGTTGCCCCTTCTCCGAACCCGAGAAAAAGGATGATCGCTAGTTCGGTGATCTGGTATGCGATGGCGTGGGCGGCAATCACCTTGCTGCTCTCGATCGACATGAGATAGGTGGAAGAGGCGAAAAACCCGACAGTGGCAAGTTCGATGCTGCCGATGGGAAGCCCCAATCTGAGCAGGCCGGGCAGGGCTGCAACTCCAGCCTTGATATTCCGCATGTAGGGAAGCAGTTCACCTATTTCTGGGAATACGGCGAGGAGGATGCAGAGAATAACGACGCAATTGGATATCAGCGTGGCGAATGCCACGCCGGGAAGGTTCCATCCCGCCTGGATGAAGAGCCAATTGAGGAGCCCGTTCGTGAAGAATCCGACCAGTGAAGAGGCTGTAACCCAAATGGATTTGCCCTGGACGTTGGCCATCTCCCACAGAATGACCAAGACCAGGGAGGGAAGGATGGAGAAAGCTGCCACTCTTCCGTACGTAGGATTGTGCGAGTTCCGTCAATTTTCGCTCTACTCCAAAAGCATCGAGAATGGTTGGTGACAGCCACATCACCACCGCGGCGAGCGCAGAGATGATAATCGCCAGCAGCAGGGCTCCTACGAACGTTGCACCCGCAGTGTTGGTTGCCTTTTGAGTTCTGGCTATAGAGAAGAGCGGCGTGAATGCCATCAACACGCCTCCACCAAACACAACGAGGAGAAGGTAGAGTTGGATGCTCAAAGTGGCACCCGCGATCTCGGAGGTCCCTAACTGGCCGATCATCAAGAGGTCGACGGTTGAATTTCCGGCGAGCAAAAGATTCGCCAGCCCAAGTGGAATGGCGATCTGAAAAATCTCCGCGTAATGACGATGTGTGGGGGCTTTTTGGATAATGGAAGGCATAGCGGTCTCAGGGTCAGGAGGACACGGCACGGCGTGCCGGAAAAGACTGACGATGAGACGGCAATATGCTTCTCAGTCAGCCCCGCGAAGTGAGATGCGGGGCGACGACAGGTCCATGCGTTCGGTCATGGAAGCGGTGGAACACCGGCTTGTCCTTATAATTGAAAGTAGGCAACAACTTTAATCCGATCTGTGCTGAACTGGCAATACCCCTTGCGGCGGGATGGGTGAGCGAAGTACCGCGTCAGTGTGACGCGCACACCGGCTTTGGTAAAGAAGGGCAAGTGCTCCAGGAGGCAAACCATCCCCACCATAGAGGAGGGTACACAACCAGACAGCTAGCTGCTTCAATGCTCTTGGAAGAATAAGCAGATGGTATTGCCACATTTCTCCGAAGCGTCGAGTTCCTTCATGGAGTGTTACACCATGAGCAAATTGGCTTCACTAATTGTGTGATAAATCATGGCGAAGCCTTGTAGTCCGGCATCTGCTTGCTACCGAGAAGAGTTCATTTTCTCAGTGTAAGTCGTTGCTACAAATAATAATATGGCGAATTTTTAAAACTTCCCTTAGATTAGGACAATGCACCGCATTGGCCTTTTCATTTGCCCAAATCATCAGACCCTCGATCTTGCGGGGCCATTGGGTGCCTTTGAAAAGACGAATGGCTTTGTTGAAGGTGGCGCCTATCATTTGGCGGTGATTTCTGAGTTCGGCGGTGATGTCTTTGGAAGCTCCGGAGTTCCTATCCAGACGCAGCCATTCCACAATCTAGAGTTCGATACGGTTGTTTTCGTCGGCGGCGACATCGGGCCTTTTCAAGAACCTGGCGCCATCGCAGCGGCAAAGGATTTAGCTATGCGTACTGCCCGGGTGGCAAGTGTTTGCACGGGTGCGTTTTTGCTTGCTGAGGCAGGGCTTCTTGATGGCCGCCGCGCAACCACCCACTGGCGTCTCGCACCAGAACTCCAGAAGCGATATCCTTTGGTTAGAGTCGAGGCGGATCGCATCTTCGTTTCCGACAAGAACATCTGGACTTCTGCGGGTATCTCGGCGGGCATCGACTTAGCATTGGCGCTGATTGAAGCTGACTTCGGAACGGAAGTTGCGCGTGAGGTCGCGCGCGAGCTTGTCGTTCCATATCGGCGCTCAGGCGGTCAGTCACAGTTCTCAGCCATGTCACAGATGGAGCCTGACTCGGATCGTATCCGCATGGCGCTCGCGTTTGCGCGTGATCATCTGGTAGAACCGCTACCGATCGAGAGGTTGGCCGAGGCGGCTAGACTGAGCGTCCGTCAGTTTGGACGGGCTTTTCGGCGCCAGACAGGTGAAACGCCAGCGAAGGCAGTGGAGCGTTTGCGTGTCGAGGCGGCCTGTATTCGCTTGCGGAGTGGGTCCGAACCTATCGAGCAAATCGCGAAAGCTGTGGGCTTCACTGATCCAGAAAGAATGCGTCGGGCGTTTGTCAAGTTGCACGGCCATCCGCCACAAGCAGTTCGGCGCGCAGGGCGTCAAGAAAATGCTATTTAGCGACGCTCCTCGGCGCTATTTATGGGAGCGTCGCGTGATACGATTTTTTGATTAATTATCCTACCGTTCTAAAGAATCGGTTGCATCAGGCCGTATTCCGAACCAGGCAGCATTTTGTAGACCGCGTTGCGAACATTTGGCGGCGCATCGGACGGATTACCCGCGTGGAACGGTGGCTGTGGGTCATACTGGACGAGCAATTGCGCTTCTTGAGCAGCCTGGGCGCCGCGTAGTTCTGCCGCTATCGCCAAGCCAAAATCGATCCCGGCGGTGACGCCTCCGCCGCTTATGAAGCGGCCATCCTTCACGATGCGGCTAGGATCAGGGATTGCACCGTATTTCTTGAGGTCGTTCAAGAAGGCCCAGTGGCAGGCGCTCCGCTTTCCCTTCAGTGCACCAGAGGCGGCTAGAATAATCGAGCCCGTGCAGACCGAGGTGACGTATTTCGCGGTCTCAGACAGGCGCTTAATGTGGGCCAGTATCTCGGGTTTCATCATCGCCGAAAGGTTGAGGCCGCCGGGAACGCAGATTACGTCCACGTCGGTGACGTCGGTGAGCTTCTCGGTTGGCCCGAAGACGACGCCATTCTCCAGCGTCACAAGACCGCCAGCCGGGCTTGCAAACCGCACCTTTACATTGGGCAGGAGTGTAAGGATTTCATGGGGACCTGCGAAATCTAAAAGCGTCCCATTGGGGTATATCGCGAACAGAAAGTCGACGGGCTTTTTGGCCTCATCAATCGTTGTCGCACGTGCTCCGCCCGGAACAAGGCTGCCGGCCGTGGCCGCAGCAACTGCTATGCCGCCCATTAGCATAGCCTGGCGCCGTGATGGCCCCCCTGCGCTCGGGGCTCCCGAAATTGTCATATCAAAAGTGTCTGGCACATCGCTCTCCTATTTGGCCCTGTGAAACTGGCGAGTTGTTGGATCGTTCTACACTTAGTGTAGCGCTGCGGTTTCCTGAAGGACCAATTTCCCTCGTTTTACGCCTTATTCTAGCTTATCAAAAATGACTATTTATAAGGGAAATATGTCCTTTAAGACGTTTTTTGTCACCCTAAGTTTGATCCGAACAATGGGCGTGCCTGTGGCCGCTTATTACACTTTATTCGCGAGGAATTTGGTATGCGGCTTTCAGGAAAGACAGCACTAATCACAGGCGGTACAAGTGGCATTGGTCTTGCCACTGCAAAGCTATTCATCAAGGAAGGTGCGCGCGTTGTTGTTACCGGCCGTGACAAATCTCGCTTCGCCTATGTGCAAGCGGAGCTCGGCGAAGGGGCCCTTATCCTTGCTGCCGACGTTCGATCTAGCGAGGCGATGCAGGAGGTCACAGCTCAAGTTCAGCAGGTTTTTGGAGGACTTGATATTCTGTTTGCGAACGCGGGCTATGTCATTCCAACGCCGCTTCAGTCGATTGATGGGAGCCAGTACGACGACATCATGGATGTAAGCGTCAAGGGCGTGGTGTTCACGATGCAGGCCGCTTTACCTATATTTCGTGAAGGTGCATCGGTCATTCTGACGACGTCGTTTATCGATCAGACCGGCAAGCACGGTCTATCACTGGTCGCAGCCGCCAAGGCTGCCGCCCGCTCGCTCGCGCGGAGTTGGTCCTACGAACTGCTTGACCGCAAAATTCGCGTCAACGCTGTCGCGCCTGGGGGAATCGAAACACCGCTGCTAGGTAAATTAGGTTTATCAGAAGCTGAGGTGGAAACGTTTAAAACGCAATTTACCTCGACTGTCCCTCTCGGGCGAATGGGGCAAGCCGAGGAAATCGCCGCTGCGGTGCTGTACCTCGCGAGTGATGAGTCCCGATACGTCGTTGGGACAGAACTAGTGGTTGATGGCGGCTGCTCGCAGCTCTGAAACCAACAGCAGTCTCCCCCAGAAACTTTTCACCAATGGAGTTATTATGACAAAACTAAGGCTCGTCTCACACCTCATGGGAGCCTTAATGGCCCTCACGCTACAGTCTGCTCCAGCAATCGCGACCACGGTACACTCGTCGGACGACGCTGCAGTGAAGGCTGTGACGGAGCAGTTTGCCACGGACCTCGCCAAGGGTGACCTCAAAGCGATCTCACTTCTCTATACTGGCGACGCCAAACTTTTGCCCCCTAACGCAACGGCAATTTCAGGCCGGGCCGCAATCCTTACTTACTTCAAGAAAAACCTTCGGCCGGATCTCGTTGCGCGCGCCAAGTTCAGCCATTACGAGATCTATGGTGGTGGCGATGCCGCGACCAGTATGTCCGAAATGGAGATGTATGACGGTAAGGGCCGCGTCGTTGAGCGCGGTAGGCAGATCATTGTCTTGATCAAACAAGGTGGGGAGTGGAAAATCCATCGTGACATGTGGTCAGACAATACCCCAACCATGGCTTGTAACTGACGGTGCAGGCGATTGACGTTTACGTCTTGTTCGGGCGCATCGCACCTGCGATGATGCAAAGGCCGTGGTAGCTTAACATGCTGTCCACTAAACTGGCAGCAGCTCAATTGAACCTTCAGGAGGTGGGGCATGGTCGCGGTTTTTGGGCATCGCGGGGCACGGGGGCTGTTGCCGGAGAACACGCTGGCGGGCTTTCACTTGGCGCGGGAGTTGGCGCTTACGGGTGTTGAGTTTGATGTGGGCGTGACGGCGGATGGGGTGGCAGTGGTGCATCACGACGCTCAGCTGAACCCGGACCTCGCGCGTGACCGATATGGCGCCTATGTGGGCACGGATGGGCCGCTGGTCCGGGATCTCAGCTTTCAACAGCTTGAAACCTATGATGTTGGCCGCTTGCGGGCGGGGAGTGCTTATGCGGCGCGTTACCCCGCACAGCGTCCAATCGACGGAGAGCGGATTCCGGGGTTCGGTGATGTCCTCGAGGCTTGTAGCACGATGGATCTGCTGATCGAGGTGAAAAGCTTCCCCGACTGGCCGGAGGCGACGCTATCGCCCGGTCGGCTGGTAGAGAAGGTTCTGACGCTCTTGCGCGCGGCAAATGGCATTCGCAACGCCGTGCTCTACGCTTTCGATTGGCGGGTGCTGGAGGAGGCCGCGGTGCTGGAACCGAGCTTGCGCCGCTGCTGTCTGACGGAGCCTGAAACCGTGAAACAGGCTGATCTCTGGTTCGGCAAAACCAGGTTGGCGGACTTTGAGCCGGACTGTCCCGGTGCCGTGCCCCGCGCCGTGGCCAGCACGGGGGCGGTTGTATGGGCGCCGTTTCATAAAATGCTGGACAAGCTGGAGATGGCGGAAGCCAAGCGTCTCGGCCTTACGGTGATTCCTTGGACCGTGAATGAGGTGGAAGACATTCACCGTATGATCGATCTCGAGGTAGGTGGCATAATCTCGGACTGGCCAGACCGGGCGAAGGAGATTCTTATCAGCCGCCATGTGAAGATAGCCCCGCCCGGCTTTGTCGCGGGGCTATCTGGCTAACCCAGGCGCTTTCCTGTCGCGCTGTCGAACAGATGAAGTTGCGTGGCGGGCAGACTGATGAAGAGGTTCTGTACCGCTGGCGCCGGAAAGGGCACACGGACGTGGAAGGTCTCGCCATCTGACAAGGTGCCGTGCAGTAGTGCTTCCGAGCCCAGTGGTTCCACGAGATTAACCGTTAGGCGCAAGGGTGTTGGCTCGCTTTTCACTACTACATGCTGCGGGCGGATGCCGATGCTCACCTCCGTGCCATCCGCGCCCCAGGGCGTTTCACCGGGCAGATCGATTTCAGGTCCGGCTGCCAGCTTAGCGAGGCGTCCCCCGCCGCATAGCGTGGCGGCGCAGAAATTCATCGCGGGTTCGCCGATGAAGCCGCCCACGAAACGGTCTGCTGGGCGGGCGAACACTTCCACCGGAGTGGCGATCTGCGCGGCATGGCCCTCATGCATCACGGCCAGCCGGTCCGCTAGCGTCATCGCTTCCACCTGGTCATGTGTAACGTAAAGGCTGGTGACGTTGAGGCGCTTCTGCAGCTTGCGTATATCGGCGCGCACCTGCACGCGAAGCTTGGCATCCAGGTTGGAGAGAGGTTCGTCGAACAAGAACAGCTTCGGCTCGCGCACAATGGCGCGGCCCATGGCCACGCGCTGGCGCTGCCCGCCGGAGAGTTCGCGTGGCTTGCGGCCTAGCAGGGCGGAGAGCGAGAGCGTTTCGGCCGCTTCCTCCACCCGGTTCCTAATGTCCGTCTTCGGCAGCCCTTTCAGCTTCAGCCCGTATGCCATGTTATCGAACACGCTCATATGCGGGTAGAGCGCATAATTTTGGAACACCATGGCGACATCCCGCTTTGCAGGGTCCAGGGCGGTGATGTCTGTCCCGTCTAGCAGGATGCGCCCGGCGCTGGGGGGCTCCAGCCCGGCGACGAGCCTTAGCAGAGTGGATTTGCCGCAACCCGAGCCGCCCACGATCACCAGCATCTCGCCATCCTCAAGGCGCACATCCAGCCCGTGCAGTACTGGGGTTTTGCCGAAACTCTTGGTCAGCCCCAGCAATTCGAGCGTTGCCATTATTTATCAACCTCCGTCAGCCCGGCCACGAACCAGCGCTGCATTGCCACCACCACGATCACCGGCGGCAGTAGCGCCAGGATCGTCGTGGCCATCACCAGGTTCCAGGGAATGAGTTGGTCGCCGGTGATCATCTGCACGATCCCGAACACCACTGTATCCATATTTCCCTTGGTGGTGATGAGCAGCGGCCAGAGATATTGGTTCCAGCCATACACAAATTCAATCACGAATAAGGCCGCGACATTGGCCCTCGAGACGGGCAGCAACACATCCCAGAAAAATCGCATTGGCCCGGCGCCATCCAACTTCGCAGCTTCTACTAGCTCATCCGGCACGGCCAGGTAGATTTGCCGGAACAAGAGCGTGGCGGTGGCCGAGGCGATCAACGGCAAGGTAAGGCCGGGGAAGGTGTTGATGAGATGCAGGTCCGACATCACCGAGTAGGTAGGGATGATGCGCACCACGATGGGCAGCATCAGCGTGATGAAGATGAGCCAGAAGGCCGCCATACGGAAGGGGAAGCGGAAAAACGCGATGGCGAAGGCCGAGAGCGCCGAAATCACGATCTTGCCGACGGCGATGGTCATCGCCATACCAAAGCTCACCAGCAGCATATGCCAGACCGGCGCGCTGCCGGTGAGGCCGCTGCCGAAGCTGAAAGCCCGAACGAAAATGCCGAGGTGCGACAGGTTAGGCAGCAGCGAAATATCGCCCCGGTTGATGGCGCCCGCCGATTGCGTTGCGCCCGCGAAGGTCACCCAGATGGGGAAAATAAAAAGTAGCATGCCGAGTAGCAGCACTGCATGGGCAAGGTAATCGGGCTTTTTGTTCATGTCGAGCGCCTGGTTGTAATCCGGAATTGCATTATGATCAGGCCCACGATCCCGGCCATAAGCAGGACAGATTGCGCGGCAGAGCCGCCGAGATCGAGATTAATGACGCCATCCCGATAGACCTTTACCACCAGCACATCAGTGGCGGTACCTGGCCCGCCGCCGGTGAGAGCGTAGATCACATCAAACGTGTCGAAGGCCGAGTAGACGAGGTTGGTGACCACAAGGAACAAGGTGGTCGGCATCAGCATAGGCCAGATCATGGTACGGAAGCGGTGGAAGCTCCGGGCACCATCCAGCGTTGCGGCCTCGATTATCGAGCGTGGCACCGATTGCAATGCGGCGAGATAGAAAATGAAATTATAGCTCACCTGCTTCCACGCTGCGATGAGTACGACCAGCGCTAAGGCTTGGTTGCTGTTGGTGGCATAGTTGAAATTGATACCGAACCCAGCGAGCAGGTTGGTGATGAGCCCGATTTGCGGTTGAAATAGGAACACGAAGATCACAGACGTAAGCGCTGGTGCTATTGCGTAAGGCCAGATCAGCAGAATCCGGTAAAGGAACCGCCCATGAATTGAGCGGTTGGCGAAGCTGGCGAATACCAACCCGCCTGCCATGGAAAGGTTGGTGACGATGACGCAGAAAACGGCCGTGCGGACCAGCGCCTCATGATATTGTGGCGAGGTGACTAGAGAGGCGAAATTTCTAAGCCCAACAAACACAGTGTTGAGACCGAAGGCGTCGGTCGACTGGGTGCTTTGGTAGAAAGCGCCGCCCGCCGGCAGCAGGAAGAAGATAAAGGTGATGGCCAGCTGGGGGGCGACGAGAACGGCAGGCAAAAGCCTGCTGTTGAAGAGGGTACGCCGTTCCACGCGGTGCCTCGGCTCAAGCCTTCACGGCTTGGGCGAAGCGGTCGATCACCACCTGGCCGCGCTGCTGCGCATTGGCAAGCGCTTGGCTGGCGGTGGTGCCATTCTGAATCGCCCGCTCCCATTCCTCTTCCACGATGGTACGGATTTCCGGCATGCCGCCCAAACGGATGCCGCGTGAAAGTGGTGTGGGGGTGGTTCGGGTGAGCTGCATGACCGCCAAGTCGCTGCCTGGGTTTTGCGCGTAGAAACCCTGCTTGCGGATCAGTTCGTTGCCCGCCAGTGTAACCGGCACGTAGCCGGTGTGCTCCGCCCAGCTCGCGTCATTTTCGGGCTGGGAGATGAATTTAAAGAAGCTGGCGACGCCTTCATACTCATCGTCGCCGCGACCGGGCGCGGTCATGGCCCAGAAGGCGGCGCCGCCGATGATGGAGTTGATCGGGCTCTTGATGATCGACTCATGATAGGGAAGATAGGCGCTAGCGAACTTGAACTGCGCGCTCTTCTTGAGCTGGCCGAAGATGGAAGAGCTGTCGAATGTGATCGCTGCCTTGCCCGCGTAGAAGATCGGGCTCGGCTTGCCGTCGCGCCCTTCATAGGAAAACAGCTCTTCTTTCTGCATTGAGAGAAGCGTGTCCAGTTGTTTCACGAACGGGGCGGTGTTCAGCTTCAGCGTCGGGTTGGCGCCGCCGAAGCCGTCATTTAGTGTGGCGTATTCAACGTTATGGATCGCGGCAAACTGCTCGAAATGAATCCAAGTTGGCCAGGAGGTCATCACCGGAATCTCGGCGGCGTTCTTTGCCTTGATGGCGCGGGCTGCTTTGATCACATCGTTCCACGTGGAAAGCGGGACCTTGGGATCCAGCCCGGCCTTTTCAAAAGCATCCTCATTGAGCCACATCAACGCGGTGGAGGAGTTGAACGGGGCGGCGGCCATCTTGCCGTCGTTCAGGCTGTAATAGCCGCGCACGGCGGGGATGTAGGTGGCGGGGTCGATCGCCAAGCCGGTCATCTTGGATAGCTTGTAAACATCTACCACGGCGCGCCCGGCGCTCATCATGTCCGCGGTGCCGACATCGAATACCTGCGCGATGGAAGGCGCCTTGCCGCCGCGCCAAGCGGCGATGGAGGCGGTAAGCAGGTCTGAATAGGTACCTTTATAGGTTGCGTTGACCCGATAGTTGCCCTGGCTGGCATTGAACTTGTCCACGCTGGCCTGCAGGGTCTGGCCCAGCGCGCCGCCCATGGCGTGCCACAGCGTGATGCTGGTAGGGGCGGCTGCCCGCGCGCTTGCGGCAACCACCATGCTGGCGGGGACTGATGCAATCAGGGTGCGGCGTTTCATAGAGGCTTTCCTTCTGCTTGGAGGACCCGCAGCAGTTAGTCCAAGCCCTCAGCCAGTCAATAGCAGTTTCGTGACAATGCGGGCAGTCAAAAAATGCTTAAAAACAGAGGCTTCCTTGTCAATCAGGCTAGTTCATGACGCTCTGTTTGGCTTCACGATAGCGATTCAGCTTGGTGGTTCCAAGTCCATGCAATTGCCCTAGGGCCCGCCTTGATGGTTTGCACCGAGATCTGAACTCTTCGGCACAAAGCGTATATATTGATCCACTCTCTATGCTTATCCATGATACGAACAACATATTCGATGTGGTGGCCTGGCCATTCGATAATGCGGATAAATAGCCTGCGCGGGTTATGGTATGAAGCTTCAAGAGAGAAGAGCCCGGATTTCATTGTTAACGGCGTCAACAAAATAATCTACATTTCTTTTGCATCTTTTGTCATTTATCAATTGCATTACAAAAAATTACAGATAATACACGTTTGGCCCTTCAGAGGAAGGCAACCACTTAGTGGTGGGAAAGGCGTTGGGTCAGGGGCTTCTGAATTTTGAGATGCCATTGGAATTTGTTTTCGGTGGAAAAGGTTAGCGTCTATGTCGTACATCGCCAGTTCAGAGCTTGATCAATATGATGAGCAAGCACTGTCTCAGGGACAATTAAGCCAAGCTATTCAAGATGAATTGAGAAAATCCCTAGCTATTTTGGCGATCGAATTATCGTTAAAAATAAAAATTTCTTATGTTGCCGCATCTCTTTTTCAAAACGCTTCGCCATTTTTTGGCGGATTTAGCGTGTGCGACTCTGATTACATTCCATATGACAGTAAGTTGTTTATGGATACTCTCAGTATACAAGGCGTTGTGAATGTTTGCGATGTAGACAAAGGTGAGCATTTTGAGAAAATTCATTCTCCAAAATGCAGTTCTCGAATTAAATCTTATTTAGGTGTTACAGTAAAAAATAGAAATGGAGAGGCGATTGGTGTGCTCTACGCCTTTAGCCCCTGGCATGAAGTTTTTTCTGCAGCCGATGAATTGGTTATACAGGCTTTTGCACAAAAAGCATCGGCAATGGTTGAGGTTTTGAACATTTCTGAAGCGTTGAAGAGTATCCACAATAAGAAGAACTGTCGAGAAGTGTTTGAATATCTTACGAGCTTAGCTGTTTAATCGTGACCTATTGGAATTTTGTACGCTGATCTGTTTCTTAGGTCGTTGGAAAGCGATCTTCGAACATAATCACAAGTGGACTTCTGACAGATCGCCATACGCCTACTGAGCATGTCCGCTCGGTGGGCGTAGCATTCAAGGCAAGCTAGATCACTTTCGCCGCTGCCTCGTCACTTATAGTAATTTCCATTAAGAGTGTGACGTTATTAATTCATCGAGGGATTTTCCTGAGAAGCTCCGTTGCCGTTTGAGGATCGCGAAAGCCTGCT
>NZ_FQVJ01000031.1 GCF_900129125.1 Acidocella aminolytica 101 = DSM 11237
TCCCCGTTGGCGAGTTGCTGGATATTGTGGGAACCCCCTACAGCACGCCAGAAATGGCCGGAGGGGATGACATGCCGGGTGATGGAGGGACAGCCCGCGTGATTAACCGCGAGGATGCGGCAAGCGCGCTGCGCCGCCACGGCATAAAGGTGGGGAGCCTGGAGCCGCGCAACGCTGGCGGCCCGCTTTATCTCATGGTTGCTGTGTCTAGCGCTGATTGTGCAGCGTGGTTTAAAGACACGCCTTGGGCAACCGCATGGAAAACCACCCTTGCACGCGCGCCCGGTGCAGAGCTACCGCGCAAGCAATTCAGAATTGGAGGCGGGTTGCCGGTGCGGGTGGTTGCTGTGCCAATGGCGGAAATAGAGGGGAGGGGGGGCGTTTAGCCCCCTTACTCTTGCGCTTAAGACCTTACCCAAGAATCTCGTGCTTGAGCGGTCCGCCATACTTGGAGACCCTGCGCTTCATGTGCATTCCATAAAGCCTCAAGCCTTTCGGTTTTAAGGTTATTCAAAACCTTAAACTCTTGCTCGGTAATCTCAACCGCCGGGGCTACCTGCCATCCGGCGGCGGCGCGGCCGGTGTTGGAAAATCCGATTAAACACGGGTTGCGATCCTCCCCCAACATCACAGTGCCAAACTTATAATCGCGGCTTGCGGACTTCCTAAAAAAAGTTACATCCCCGATTGTTGCCTTGAAGAATTTTGCAGCCATTTTCATAACTCCGGTTGTTTCGTACTAAACAATTACCTCTATTCGAGGTAGCTAGTCAAGCTATCAATGCTATCATTTCTATAAAAAATAGCGGGGATTTCTCCCCGCTTTGTCTTAGCGTGCAGCGCAATGCGTTCTATGGAGAGCTTGAAAAAACTCGCTCTCAAGATCGCGGGAGGGGTTGGCTAAAAAGCGCTGTTTATATGTCGCCGCCACCTCGTCAATCTCAAGATCAGCACCAGGGAAGCCCTTAGCGGTCAGCCGGTCATGGACGCGGCGCATAAGCGCACCCGAAAACTCGCGGCGGCAAAAGCTGTAGCCGTAGAAGAAACGCACCAACTTTGCCCCCTCGGGTTGGGGGTTGTGTGCCGGCTGGCAGCAACCCTTCTGGCCTAGCGTTCCGCGATCTTCAGCGACAATGGCGGAGCCGTCCGGTAACAGCCAGTTGTCAACGCGGTATTCCATGTCGATCGAGCAGTCAAAGCGGGTGGAGCTATAGGATTGCACCACCTCATCCACCAGCGAGGCAAGCGGGCCGTCAACCCATGAGACATTAAGCGAGCCGCCAGCAATCCGCACGGAAAACTTGATGCCTGGAAATTTCTTCTTGAGGGCGGCGCGGACCAGCTTAGCGGTTGCGGCGGGTTTGATATAATCAGCGTCCATATTCTTAGCTCCATGCCCCTGAGACCCCGAGGCGCGGGTAAATCTCTGATACATCGTTTTGAAGTATCTAGTCAAGCTATCTATGATAGCTCAACTAGAAAAAAAATTATTCGCAAATTAGGTGGGCGCGCCCATGGTTCTTGCCGCCGCATGAGCATTCGCACTTGAAGCCCTTTGCCTCAGTGCAACGGGCATCGCAGGCATGGGCGGTGCGGAAACCTGCAACGCGGGAAGCTTGCGCGCGCATCCCGGAGCAGGACGGGCAGCGCGTATCATATCCGGCTTCAACCTTGCGGCCCGTTTCGGTCTCGCGTTCGTAGCGCGGAACGCTGCGCCCATATCCCACGGGCACCATGCGGGAATCATATTCCCGCGCCCATACGCGCCCGCAAGCCTTGTTTCCGCAACGGAAAATAAAGCGGGTTTTCATGCTGCAAACTCCATAGCTGGATTTTTCGGGGGGTGTTGTTTCGTACCATACAAATACCCGCTATCGTGGCTATGTCAACTATCCATAATATCCATGATAGCTAATAATTCCGATAAATCCCAACTTCACAACCGCGAGATTGAGAGCATTCGCAAGCCCGCGGTTAAAACCAGGCGCCCCAAACCAGGCCCTCCGCTCCCCTGGCATAAGTCCACCGCCGCACCGCGACCCCGCCCCCCACGCCAGAGAGAAAAGCCCTCACACGCTATAGGAACAGAAACACCCTCCCCGTAGGTTGCCCGCTGATGTTGACGCAAACGGCAAATATGGAGGCGCCGCCATGATGTTTTGTTAACTGTAACCCGCCCCGGTTACAGTTTTGGTTACTAAAAAACGCTGTGTTTTCAGCGTTGTAACCAATGTAACCAATGTAACCACGGGGAACCCCACACACGAACAACCCACCGTTTCATGCGGTGGGTGTTGTGTATGTGGTTACATTGGTTACACGCGCGGCTTTTATATATATATGTTATTGAAATATATATATAAATAAGGCTCTAAGGCTGTAACCAAGGCTGTAACCAAGGGCGTAACCAGCCCGTAACCAAGCCGGAAACCGATTTTAAAGACCCTACAGGGCATCTTGTTGGTTTCGGCTACCATCCCACCGGAAGCTTGTTTCAAGGCATCACAGCCGCAGGAGATTGACCGCATGACCATAAGAGAGACCGTTCATACCGTTGCCCGGCAGACCATGAAACCGCGCCCTGAACCTGCCAAGCGGGTGCGCGCCACTTCAGAGCGGAAATTGCACAATGTTGACGTTGTGATTGATCGCTGCGGAGCGGAGCGAATTGATAGCGGCGTTATGGCGCTGCACCGCAACGGCTCTCTAACCGATTCAGACCTGCATGCAGCAGAACGGTTTTACGCTGATTATGCGCTTGCGGTGCATGGTGCGCGCGACAGCGAGAAAACCGGAGGGGGTGGAAGCCCTGACAGCATGGGGGTGGCCGTCATCCACGCATCCGCCGCACTGACAGACGCAATCGAGGCGGTGGGAAGTTACGGGAAGGCTATCCTTGTTGCGTTTGTCGTGGACGGCCTATCCCTAGCTAAGATCGCGCAATCAAGGGGCGAAAATAGGCAAGTCCTTACCGGAATTGTGATTTCCACAATTAAGCGGCTGAGCGATCATTACTATGCGGTTGATAACCGTCCGCGTTTTCCAATGAAGCGAGCGCGGAGCGTTCAGAAGCAGTTAGCATCCCTAAAAGCGTAACGATTGCTTGCATTTCACCGGAAACCGCATGAACACCCGTCGCCATGCGAGAGATGGAGAGCAGCCGGGCTTTGAAGGTCCGGCGGTCCCCAAGCGCGCCAAGCGCGCGAGCAAGCGCCGATTGAGCGCCTTCACCAAATAACTTTTGCAGCTTCACGTAAAACTCTGCCGCGCTATCAGAACGCGCGGTTTTGCTGCGGTTTGGATGGTTTGCCATGGTTCACCTCTCCCCGGATTACCCGCCGGGGAACGGGGAAGGGGTTAATGGTGCAGATACAGCGCGAGCAACGCGCCGATTGCAGCGGGAATGATGCCGCCGCCAATAATGGCGGTGAAAAGCGGGAGCCACGGGTGCGCGCGTAACTGCTCGTTAATCATGCGGGTTTCCGCGTTGATCTTGCTTGTTTCCGCGTTCAGGCGGGTGGTTTCCGCAAAAAGCTTGTCAATCTCAAGCGTGCGTAGATCGTCAGTTGAAGCGCTCATTTCGTAATCTCCATGCCCCTGAAACCCCGAGGCGCGGGTGGTTGTATCATTGTGCTACCTCATTATGAGGCATGCCGTCAAGCGGCAATTCAACCGGCAGAACGTCAGCGACGCGGGCGCACGTCATGATTCCGCCGTCAAGCGATATGCCGAATACAGCCGGTTCAGATTGCACCGCGTAGTGACGCGCAACACGAAACACAATGGACGGGTGACGGGGGAGGGAAAAAGCTTTCATGGTTAGCGGTTCTTTCAGTGATAGCACAGATAGAGTTTTTTAAAGGGAAGTCTCAAGGCCGGTCATAGAGCGGAATGTGTCGCGCAACGCTTCTGCATAAATGCCGGTTTCAATACCGCGCGGCTGAAGGTCTAGGTTGCGCAAGCGCCAAGCCTCAAGCGTGTATGTGTCGCTAGGCTGCAACGTCACCCGAAAGCGGTTAATGCCACGCACCGCTAATCGAGCGGGAAGGGTAAAGCTTAGGCTATCGCTGCCTGAGACCAGATTCTTAGCGCCGGTCATGGTCAAAAATTTATGGCCGCCAAGCTGGCTAAGGATTGTGAGGGCAACTTGCTTTGACATTTCGTGATCTCCGTTAAAGGCCAAGGGCCGCAAGCAATTCATCATCCGTGATCTCAGGGAGGGGACCGTCTTCAGGAAGATTTAAGAATTTCTGTTCATCTGCAATTTCACGTTCGTATTGGCGAACCTTCACGGAGCGCATTGTGATTTCCTGGGGGGTTTTCGCCGCAGCTAGGCGGCATAGCTCATGGGAAAGGCCAACCTGCAAGGCTTCAAGGTGGGTTGTGTCGGTCATGGTAGGCTCCGTAATTCGTGTTGAACCGTCATTACGTCGTTTTGAGGTGGTGTGTCAACTATCATGGATAGCAATGATATCAAAAAAATAACGCGGCATTGCGGAGGGTGGCACGGCCAGGGATTGCCCGGCCTTCCTGGCATTGCACGGGGCCAGCAAAAGGCCAGGGATTGCAGGGGTTGCGGCGCGAGAGTGGAGCGAAGCGAAACGGAGCGGCGCAACAGCTTCCGTGCGTTTTTTTGATCGCACAATACATATATGCGCGCGCGAAAATTTGGCCGCGCAAGCCGGGGAGGGGAGGGAGGGCCGAAAAATGCGAAAATTCGCAAAAAATCGCAGAAATCCGCCATTTCTAAGCTATCAAAGATAATTCGGCTATCAGTTGTAGCCACGCTATCACGAATATCATGGATAGGCGGCGCGCCAGCGCTGCGGAGCGTTGCCGCGCCGCTGCTTCTGAACGTGTGCGAGTGCGCAAAAACGCGCGCCAATAAAAAACACAGAACGTTTATTATGGAAAGTCGGGCCAAAAATCGCCCTATATCGCTTGAAAAAACAAAGCTCAATTTTGCGCGTCAATCGCGCTGCAATGTCATGTGTTGCGCTGTATTTTGAGTATTTGCCGCGCGTTGCGTTGCGTTGCGTTGCGCTTGAATACGCTGAAAAACAAGGAAAATCCTCACGTTTTGATCGCATACGTTGCAATAGCGTTGCGTTGCGGTTTACGAACAAACAAGCCGAAAATAACACGCAAACCCGCAGAAAACCTAGCTTTTTTGACGATGTACTATAATAACCATCTGTTTAGTAGAGAATTGACCCCCCCCATACCCTTTTTTTCGAGTATGAGCGGCGTTGGCCTTCCGAAAACCACTGAGGGGAAAATGGGGATTGGGGCCGATTAGGAATGCTCCCGCATCCGTGAAACACCCCTCTTGCCGGGCAATCTAGCCCGTAGGCGCCACGGCGCGGCGGAGGCAGGCCACGGTAGCCGCAGCCACCCGGTAGCCTTCTAAGGCTTTGCAGGGCGTTCCTGGGGCATATGCTCTAGGCGCCCTGCCGCAGCAAAAAAAATCTAAGTATTCCAAGTTGGAGTATAGGAACGCGAAACAGGAAGCCGTATCACTTTTTCATCATCGCGGTGGTGCGCCAGACAGAAAGACGGCGCACCGCCCCACCATCTGAACCGTGAGGCCATTATGAGAACCCGCGCAATTCTATTCGTTCGCGGCGATGTGATAGCGCGCGGCTCGGCCCGGCGGGTTGTGTGGGGCGTTACCTCTGACCGCCTAGTTGCGTTCCCGTTAATTCCTTCGGACGGCGCGACATATCGCAACGCTGTGTCTTTTTCAGAGATTTCGGACGTTGCGGCTATGGGGTGCGGCAAAGGTGATCTAGCGATACGTCCGGCGGTGGTGGCTTCGGCTTCCACCGCCGGGTGGAAAAAGGTTGGTGAGATAACAGCGAGCCGCCTTCAAGAATTAGAGAGCGCCGTTAAGCGGGCCGTGGTGGAGGAATCCACGGTTGCCCGTTGGAGCAAGGCGCCCAAAAAGGTTAAGAATCATGCAAGGCGTGAAAATCTCCGCACGGCAGAAGGCCGCGTTTATCGCAGCGCTTAGCCGGGAGCCGAATGTTGCTGCCGCGTGCAAAGCGGCCAAGGTGGGCCGGTCTGCAATCTACGCCCTGAAGCGAGAGAATGAAGAATTTTCGGAGCTTTGGGATGAGGTGATGCAGACCGCCGTTGACGATCTTGAGGGCGAAGCCTTCAACCTTGCGCGTCACGGCACGCTTGAGCCGGTGGTAAGCGCGGGCAAGCTGATTTTTGACCCTGACACTCGCAAGCCGATGTTTGTGAAAAAGGTTATTCCCGCGCTGATTTTGCGCCTTCTGACTGCGCACCGGCCCGAGAAGTACGCGCCGCAGCCGTCCGGGCAAGCGGCGCTACCGTTTGAGCTTACCCCTGACCCTGAACCCACGCCGGATGAAGCCGGGCCGTCAAAGCCCCTGCTCTAACTCCGGCGCAACCGGAGTTATCGAAATGGCGAAATTTAAAGCAGGCGACAAGGTTTATTGGGCTGGCACCCGAAAGGGCGGGACTCCGGGTGGGATGTGGACGGAGGGTAAAGCTTATGCGGTCAATTCCGACGACAGCATTACCGTTTTTGACGATGACGGCAGGCGGTGGTGGGCCGGGGTTAGAGGTGCCGTCAACGAGTTTAGCCTAACACCACAGGAACCAGTCCCCGCGCGGGCGAAGGCGCCAGCGTTAGTCACCCCGGCGGGATTAGCCGCAATCCAGGCTTGGCTTGATGAAAGTGGGGCGGAACACCTCTCCCCTGGCGACCGCTGCGCCGCCGATCTCATGGACGCGCTCGGAGTCACATGGCGCAAGCGCAGCTATGAAGCCGCGTTGAAGTAATCGCCGCGAGGGCCAACTCGTCGCGGCTCTCACGGAATAATAATGGCAAGAATCCGACCACTACCACCACCTGAACAGATCAGCTTAACCCATAAACAATCAAATATATATCAATGGGGTTTTCAGCCGGAGGCTCGTTTCAGGACGGCGGTATGTGGGCGGCGCTTCGGCAAGACTTACCTTGCCGCGCGCGAAATGAAGCGGGCCGCGCAACTCGCGGCAAAATGGTCCGTTCATCCTGACAATGAAATTTGGTACGGCGCGCCCACCTTCAAGCAGGCAAAGCGCGTTTTCTGGCCTCGTCTCAAGCGTGCAATTCCGGCGCATTGGGTAGAACACAAAAACGAAAACGAGTGCCATCTAACGACTGTGGCCGGGCATACGCTGCGAATTGTAGGGCTTGACCTATATGACAATTTGCGCGGGTCCGGCCTTTTCTTTTTCATTGGCGACGAATGGGCGGACGTTCCACCGCAGGCGTGGATTGAAGTTGTTTCGCCCATGCTTTCGACGGCGCACGGGCACTCTCTGAAAATTGGCACGCCCAAGGGCTTTGACCATTTTTATGACGAGTACGTTTTAGGCCAGGAAGGCGGAGAGGTAGATCATAAGTCCTGGCATTACACCACCCTTCAAGGTGGCAACGTGCCGCAAGCAGAGCTTGAACGCGCCAAGCGCATTTTGGATGCGCGGACGTATGAGCAGGAATATGAAGCGGGTTTCGTAACCTATAGTGGGCGCGTCATTTACGCTTTTGACCGCAAGCTTCATGTGCAAGATTGCCCATATAAGCCGGAGCTTCCGGTTTATATTGGTATGGACTTCAACCTGAATCCCATGTCTGCAACCGTGTGGCAGGAATATGGTGGTGCGATCAGGCAGATTGACGAAATTATCCTGCCCACCTCCAACACAGACGACATGAGCGACGTTATAGCGCATCGGTATGGGCGGCCATCCTTTACGCCGGGCGAGATTGAGGTGGGTCATATTACGGTTTACCCGGACCCTGCCGGAGCGCAAAGCCGCACCAGCGCGCAAGGCCGTACAGACATTTCTATTCTGAGGGGGCGCGGTTTTAGCGTCATGGCAATGTCTAAAGCGCCCCTTATCCGTGATCGCATCACAGAGACAAACGCCCGCTTCCGCAACGCGGCGGGCGATATTCGCGCCTATGTTGACCCGTGCTGCCTTCAAAGCATCAAGGCTTATGAAAAGCAAACATACGTTGAAGGCACGAATGACCCCGACAAAAAGAGCGGGTTTGACCATATCGTTGATGCAACGGGTTACTTCATCTATGGCCGCTTTGCTTACAAACCCGCCCGCTTTAACCAGGGCTTCAATATAGGGCGGTAGCATGCTGACATTTTGGGATTACGCGCATGAGGCGGAGCAAGAGTTTTTAAGCTACCTGCGCCGTGCGTTGTGGGCTTGCTTTTGGCTGTTTGTGGCGTGTGTGGCGCTTTCCGAGGCACCGCAACCGCCGCGTGGCACAGCATTGCCGCCGGTTGTCCATCATGACGGGAACGGTTGAGCATGGATTGGCTTTCCCTCAAGAAAACAATGCCGCAAGACAGAGACTTTTCGGAGCGCACCCGTGACTTGGTGGCGCTTGGGGCGGTGCTGGATGGAACGCAGTATGACCATATAGCTTATGCGTTCAGCGAGGAAACAAACGGCTCTAATGAGTATGTGCCGCTTGACCAGCGCCGCCCGTCCATCAAGACGAATCTTTGCCGGATTGTGGTTGATGATGCCGTTTCGTTGCTGTTCAGCGAGGGTCATTTCCCTTCGGTGCAGGCGAAAGACCAGAACACAGCCGACGCGCTAAATCGCATTATAAAGGCCCGGCAGTTGAATAGCGTCATGATCGAAGCGGCAACGCTCGGCTCCGTTGGCTCCGTTGCCATCTTGATGCGCGTGTTGAAGCGCAAGCTATTCTTTTCAGTTTTGCCCACGGCTTACTTGATGCCGGAGTGGCTGGCTGATGACCCCGGCACGCTTAAATCAGTGCGTGAGCGCTACAAGGTTGCACCGGCAGACTTGATCGAACGCGGATATGATGTTGACCCCAAGGGCGGCTTGCATTGGTTTCAACGTGTTTGGGATGACAATGCGGAAACGTGGTTTCAACCCTGGCCCGTTCGTGGCACCCCGAAGGACTTTGAGCCGAAGGTTGATGAAAAGCGCACAGTGACACATGCGCTTGGGTTTTGCCCTTTTGTTTGGATTAAGAACCTTCCGGGGGGCGAGGGTGTTGACGGGGCTTGCACTTTTAAGCCAGCGATAGACACGGTAATTGAGGGCGACTATCAAATGTCGCAGGCCGGGCGCGGGCTGAAGTACAGCAGCGACCCAACCCTTGTGTTGAAGGACATGGCGGCGGGGACCGGCGCGGCTCCCCAGCGTACCGGCGGCGCGGCCCGTATGCTCTCCATTCAACCGGAGAGTGACGCAAAACTCTTGGAAATCAACGGCACAGCCGCGCAAGCTGTTCTTGAGCATTTCAAGGCACTTCGAGTGCTTGTTCTTGAGATTATCCACGGAAACCGGACGGATGCAGACCGGCTTTCTGCCGCCAGTTCAGGCCGCGCCATGGAGCTGATGAACCAATCGCTTGTGTGGCTGGCCGACCGGATGAAGATTACTTATGCGGAGGGCGGACTTTTGGCCCTTCTCCGCATGATATGCCGCGCCTCCGCAGCGGTGAAGGACGGCCTTATAATCTGTGCGGATGGTGATGACGCCTCTACGGCGGAGGTTGTGGAAAATCTCGACCTTGCAGGAATATCCTTACGCTGGCCGCCCTGGTACGCACCGACGCACACGGACAAGCAAGCCCTCACAACCGCACTGAAGGTTGCGGTTGGTGGCGGGATATTAAGCCGGGAAACGGCTGTTTCAGTACTGGCGCCCCTCTACGATATTGAGGACGTGCAGGCAGAATTGACAAAGATTCTCGCTGACCAGAAGGCGGAGGATGCGCGCGTGAAATCTCAGGCCGCAACTGTTACGGCTAACGAAAATGTGCCCGAATGAGTGACGGGCGCACGCTTTGGGGGTTGGCGATGGAAGCCCCCTTGTGGCCTACGGGGCATGTGAACAATGCGCCCCCTGAAAGGCTTATGGATTTCCTGCGTGAGCATTTTCGCAATCCGCAGGACTTTACCCTTGGCGATTTGACGGCGCTTGGCGGCCTTGTGTCGCGGGCTATCCACCTCATCAAAAACCCGCCGCCGGATGGCCCGGCGCCCCCGCCTGACGGCGGCAGCGCGGCGCCCATGACCCTCGCGGCATAGCAGAGCAGGAAATAAGACGCATGTTCAAGTTTGGTTATCCCTTCGGACCTCAGATTTTGCGAGAGAATGAAGGCGGCGGCGGAAATGGCGGCGGCGGTAGCGATGACGCCAACCGCGCGGGCGACCCCGTGGAAATTGACGGTAGGCTTCGGGAACCCACCCGCTACGAGCGCAGCCTACGCGGGCGCGTGTCCGCTGCGGAGCAGGCGGCCCGCGACGCGCAGGCCAAGGCTGAAGCCGCCGTTCAGGCCGCACAGCAGGAACGGGACGCAGCGGTTGCCAAGGTCCGCACGGACGGCGAGGCACGGTTAATTCGCGCTGAATTGAAGGCGGAGGCCGTCAAAGCTGGCATCCGTGACCTGAGCGACCTTGCAAGCGTGGATGTGTCCGGCCTGAAGTTGAATGAAGCGGGCGACCTTGAGGGCGCGGCGGAGTTCATTGCCAAGCTGAAGGAAACCAAGGCCCATTGGTTTGCGGAAGCAACCGGAGCGGCGAAAGGCACTACCTCTAACACCGAAAAGGCACCTGGTCAGACTAAGACCATAGGCGCCGGTGGTGAAGGTAAGAACGCGCGGGAGATGACCTCCGAGGAATACGCCGCCGCGAAAGCGGCTCTGATGCGCCGCCGCCGCTAACCTGCGCAACCATCCACCAACACAACGCGCCCCGGTCTCCGGGGCTTTTTATTTGAGGCCCTATGGCAATTTCTGATTTTCCCACCGCCCTGCAACCCATCATCCAGCAGGGCTTTTTGGAGCGCGAGTTTGAGCAAGGTTTGCGTGCAGCCGTTGCTTATCGCGCGATTGCTGACCGCGAGGATTTTCCAAACGGCATTGGCGAAACCATCACCAAGACCCGCGCCGGTCTGAAGCCGACTGTTACCACTCCGCTCAATTCCGCCTCCAATACCGGCCTGGATAACGGCATGAATCCAGGCAATAACACGTTCCCGGTTGAGCAGTTTACGCTCAGCCTAAACCTGTATGCTGTCTCGGGCGACCTGAATACGGTTACAACCCGTGTTGGCATCGTGGGGCAGTTCTTGCAGAACGCCCTGACCAATGGCGATCAGGCCATGCGCAGCCTTGACGAATTGGCGCGCAACGCTCTGTTTGGCAGCTATTTTAATGGTAACACCCGCGTTACCACGACCCTAGCCGCCGCTGGACCTTCGATTGCCGTGGATGATATTCGTGGATTTACGCAGGTTCCGGGCGTTGCCGCCCTTGGAACCGTAGCCAACGCATCGCCCGGCGCGGGCGTTAACCCCTCCCCCACATGGGTGCCGGTGGGCGCAAGCAACCCTCTCACGGTAACGGTTGGTTCAAACACTTATGAGGTGGTTGGCTATACGGTTGATGCTAACAACACCTCAAGCCTGAAGTTTTTGGGCGGAGTTTCTGGTACGCTGACCCTCTCCGGCAACGTGACTGTTGCGGACGGGACCGCAGGGAACACCGTGCAGGCTGCTAACGCTTCCACCGTTCTGCGGCCAAATGCGCGCGGGAACAGCTCTTTGTTGCAGGCTGGTGATGTGTTCACCATGAGCGACATTCAGGACGCGGTTGCGTTCTTGGGGGCGAACGGCGTTCCCCGAATTGAGGGTGCATATAACTGCTATTTGGATTCCTATAGCTCCCGGCAACTTTTCTCTGACCCGGATTTCCGGCAGCTTTTCCAGGGGGCGACCTCATCGAATGACGTGTTCAAATATGGGCGCGTGAGCGACATGCTGGGCGTGCGGTTCATTCCCACTACGCAGGCCCCCGTTCAGGCGCACCCCAGCATTGCGGGTCTGAAAATCCGCCGCCCCATCATCTGCGGCCAAGGCGCCTTGATTGAGGGCGATTTTGAGGGCATGGCGGACCCGGACCACGCGGACCAGGGAGGGCGCGGCCCGGTTGAGGTTCACATGGTTGACAATGTGGCGATGACCACCCGTGCCCCCATGGACCGGCTCGGCCAGATCGTTGCTCAGTCTTGGTACTGGATTGGCGGTTTCTGCGTTCCTTCGGACGTGACTACCAGCCCGACCACCATCGGGACCGCCAGCAATTCCAGCTACAAGCGCGCGGTTATTGTTGAGCATGTTGGCTAATGGCGAGGCCGCGTAAGCAAGGTTTGGAAGGGGCGTCGGACACTCCGGCGCCTGACATTCCGCTAATGTCTCGGGGGCGTGTGGCGAAACACACGCCCCTCATTTTCCGGGGGCGGCACCTGCAATTTCGTCCGGGCGTTGAGTTTACGGCAGAGCGCGAGTTGCGTGCGGCTCTTGATGAGAGTGGCGCTGACGTTGATTGGAGTAATGACGCATGACGCAAGCCACACACGGCGCCACCATCGTTCAGGGTGGAATGGTCAGCGATCAAGCCACAACGGCACAGATTCTTGCGCTGGCTACGCCCGGCATGTCCACGGGCACGCCCACCTCAGATTTTACTCTCATCTATAAGGGGCGGCCTCTCAGCTTTCGTAATGGCATTGCCTTCACGGCGGACGCAATGCTGAAGGCGGCAATGGCGGGGCAGCCGGTAACGTGGAGTTCTTAACGGATGGCCGTAGGCGCTAATCAACCGTTTAAGGGCGTTGACAGCCAAGCGATCGCTTGCACTGGGGCGCCCGCCAACGCCGCTCTACCCGGCTCGGGCGAGAGCGTTTTAATTTACAACGCGGGCACTGTGGTGGCCTTTGTGCTGTTTGGAGGCAATGCGGCCTCGGTCTCTGAGCCTCAAACCTACGGATTAGCAATCCCGCCGGGCGGCTCTCGGCTGCTTGGCGTGTCAAAATTTGACAATTTCATCGGCGCCGCATTTGCCGCTGATGGAACCGGAACCGGCACGCTCTATGTATCGCGCGGCTCCGGTACGGTTTACTAGCCTTGTCCGGCTCGGCCCCCCCCGCCACCGCATACAGCCCCACAATCTCAACCACGCCAGTAGGCGGCAATTATTCGGCCAACTTCAGCACAGCGGCGCTTGAGGCTTGGGAAAAGGCAGACGTGCGCAGGTTTTGCGGATACCCGCCCTATGGCGGCGCGGGAATGTCTGGCTTTTGGGGGTTTCGTTTCTTCCAAGCCTACGGCTTGCTTGAATACCGCATGACAAACCTTGCGCCCTACGAGTTTCAAGTGGTGCGCTATCATCTAAACTACTTGGTGCAGCTTGAAGCGGCGCAGGCCACGGCCTCAGATAACCTTGACACTAATCAAGCATCTGTCTGGCTGCACAACCAAAACGAAATCCGTGACCGCGCCATTCTGTTTGACGAATGGCGGCGCAAGCTATGCAATGCCGTGGGTATTCCGCCGGGGCCGCAGCTTGAGGGAGCGGCAACCGGGAGAATCACGATTTAATGGACGCGGCAACCATCCAGGCGAAAATATGGGCCGGGTATGGCAAGGCCGCGTCTCGCGTGGGCGCGCTATACCAACAGTTCCGGCCAACAGATCCGTTGGCGCCCATGGCCAAGGCAAAAGGCACCATCTACGCGGCTTTTGACGCGGGGAATTACAAATTCAACGCCCCGCAAGGGTATGGCAAGCCAACGTGGCGCGCCCTGTTAGATGGCCGAAGCACCGCCGTAGGCGATATTCTCAAAGGCGCCGGTGGAACATTCTTCATTGTAGGGCAAGACGCGCTCCTGCCTATCCTTGCCGTGCAGGCAAACGCCACGGTTACGGTTTACAAGGCGGCTGCACCCGCAGGCTATGGGGTGCAGCCGTATGGGGGCGACGTGGAGGCCACCCGGCAAGAAATCATGGCCGGTTGGCCCGCCTCAATTCTAAGCGGCTCCCACACCCCGGAAAATGGCCCCGTGGGCTTGCCGGGTGATGCCCGCACCCCCTGGAAAGAGGTTTTGCTCCCGGCCATCGCTGGCGTGACCATCACAACCGATAATTTTATCACGGACTCAGCAGGCGCCCGCTTCCAAGTGAGCGATGCGGAGCTAACATCTATGGGATGGCGCCTAGCGGCAACGCAGCGCGAGGCTTAATGGCTGATATTTCTGACGTTGCGAACGCGCTGGTAAGCGCGTGCGCCGCCGCGATCTATCCCGGCGGCGCATCCGCAAGCGTGACCGGCGCAAATACGCGGGTCTATTACGGCTGGCCGGTGGCGGAAAATTTGGACAATGACGGCGCGGCAGGCATCGTCAACGTGTCCGTGTTCGCATCCACCAACATGACGAAACTTACAACGCGCTATCCGATTGATTGGGGCGCCATGGTCACGGTGCCAACGGTTACACTTACGGCCACCTTGAGCGGGCAAGTCATTACGCTCGGTGGGACGGGTGGAGCGGGGCAGAATTTTGGAATATTGGCAGGAAATACCGCTTATATTCACTCCGTTACGGCTTCCGATACTCCCGGCACCGTCGCCGCCGCGTTTGCTGCGGCTCTTGGCGCGGTTGGTGTTACAGCTTCGGGCGACGCAATCACTTTTCCCGCATCCCTTCCCGTGTACGCGGCCCGCGTTGGCGCGGTGGGGCAATGGCTTGGAGAAATGCGCAGGCAAGAACAGGGTTTTCTTGTAACCGTGTTTGCGCCAACCCCGGCGCTTCGGGATGCCACGGCAGCAGCGATTGACGGCGCCTTGGCCGGGGTCAACTGGCTGACGCTGGCGGACGGTTCAAGCGGGCGCCTCCTTTATCACAGCAGCCGCTCAGATGATAAGCCGGGCGTTGCGACCGTGTGGCGTAGAACGCTGACATATACGGTTGAGTACGCAACAACACAGGCTTTTGCAGCCGCCCAACTGCTTTTTATGGGCCTAACGGTTACGGCAGATGGGAGCGCGGTGAACATGCCGCCCGGCAATCTGATGCCATCCACAATCATTCAAATTTAACCGAGGTTTTATGGATATTGCCCTGACCGTGCGCGCCGCTTTCGGCGCGTACTCCATTGGCGACGTGATTACGGAACCGGAGGCCGTGGCCGCCGCTCTGAAAAGCCACCCCTCTTATGTCACCCGGCGCCCGGCGCCTTCCAAACCGCAGGCCGCCGGAGGCTAATAAATGCCGATTGTAAAGCAAGGCTCTCTTAATACCACCGCGCTTGTGGTGCCAGATTTCTATGTGCAGATCGTTCCGCCGCAGGTGCTTAACCTCAACGGCGTCCCCACCAATGTTATTGGCGTTGTAGGCACAGCTAGTTGGGGGCCGTTAGATTCTCCCGTGGTTTTCGGCAATTCGACTGAATATAATGCCACCTTCGGCCCGATCATGGCGCGCAAGTATGACATGGGCACACAAGTTGCAACGGCCATTCAACAAGGCGCCTCAAGCTTTGTTGGCGTGCGCGTCTCAGACGGCACAGACGTTGCAGCCGTGAGCAATGCCACCACTCCAACCACATACACAGCCAAATATACAGGGACGCAAGGCAACAACCTGACCGTTACTCTTGCCGCCGGGTCCGCTGCTAATTCTTGGATGGTGACGGTGGGCATGCCTGGGCAGGCACCGGAGATGTTTAATAACATTCCAGGGCCTCCCACGACTTCCCCAAGTTCTTCCGACCTCAACACCTTCTGGCAGGCGGTTGCCACGGCAATCAACAACGGCACGTTGTTGCGCGGCCCGTCGCAGTTTGTGACCGCAAGCTTCACTACCGCCGCAACCCCGCCCTCCCCCGCCGCCGCTACCTATACATTCAGCGGGGGCACGGACGGCGCTTCAACCGTTACCGCCTCCACCCTGGTAGGTACAGACATTTCACCGCGTACCGGCATGTATGCCTTGGAGAAGCAGGGCGTTAGCATTGGTGTTTTGGCTGATGCGGATGATTCGACGCAATGGAGCGTTCAGGCCGCTTTCGGTTATACCATTGGCGCCTATATGATTCTAGCCAGCCCGGCCAGCCAGACAATCGCCGCCGCCGTGAGCGCAAAAGCGGCCGCCGGGATTGATGACTATTCAGCCAAGATCATGTTTGGCGACTGGATTTATTGGAACGATCAAACCAACAACGTGACGCGGCTGGTTTCGCCGCAGGGGTTTGTTGCCGGACGGCTGGCAAACCTGTCACCGGAGCAAAGCAGCCTGAATAAGCCGCTTTATGGAATCGTCGGCTCTCAGAAATCCGGGGCACCCGGCTCAACCACTTTTAACACCTATTCGGCGGCGGACCTTTCCGCGCTGCTTTTGGCGGGCATTGACGTAATTGCTAACCCGGCGCCCGGCGGCAATTATTGGGCGGTGCGTGGCGGCCACAACAGTAGCACAGACGCGGCAATTCAGGGTGATAACTACACGCGCATGACAAATTACATTGCCGCCACCCTGGCGGCAGGTATGGGCATATTCGTGGGTAATCCAATCAACCTTGGGCTGATGCGTTCCGCGCGATCTACCATGTTGACCTTTCTGAAGAACATGCTTGGGCAGAACATGCTTGCGCTGCTTGTAGATGGCAGCTTGCCCTATTCTGTGATTTGCGACGCAAGCAACAACCCGCAGAGTCGCGTCTCTCTCGGCTACATGCAGGCGGATGCTGCCGTGACCTATCAGGCAATCAATGAGAAATTCATTGTGAACATGCAAGGCGGTCAGACCGTTGTTCAGCCCGCACGGCAGGCGACGCAGGCCAACGGCTGATTTCTCAACTTAACTCAGGGAGAGGGGGCGCGCCCCCTCTAGTGAATGTCGAATCAGTTTAACCTAGGCCGCGACTGTCAAGTGACCTTGCAGGGGCCTTATGGCACTGTGAAACTATCTATTGTGACCGGCTTTGAGGCGAAGCAGGTCGTTAATAACGTGAAGGTTGACCCGCTTACCGGGCCACCACTTAACGCAAAAGTCCCGCGCGGTTGGAGCGGTTCTTTTTCGGTTGACCGCGCCAGCGATGCGCTTGACTCGCTGGTTTCTCAGATTGAGCAGGGCTTTTGGGCAAGCGGCGCCTTGGGTTCGTGTGATATTTACCAATACATCACCGAATTGGACGGCTCTACCACCACATATCACTTCGACAACGTGGCAATCTCGCTTTCCAACGCAGGCAACTATCAGGCCGATCAGGCCGTCAAGCAAACGCTTGAGTTTGACGCAAGCACACGCAAGAGGGTGTAACCCATGGAAGAAAATACCCCCCTCCCCCCGTCAGCCGCGACCGTAAAAACGGCAACGCTTGAGAGCGTTGTTACGGATGCGAAGGGGCGCAAGATCGCTTTTCGCCCCCTCGGCATCTTAGATCAGGCGCGAATTTATAAAGCTGTGGGCGCGGACAATTCTGAGAACGGCCCTTACGTCCGCCTTGCAACCATGGCCGCTTCTGTTACCTCCATTGACGGCGTGCCTACTCCGGCCAGCCCAACTAATGACCGCGAGGTTGAAGCAGCTATTGCGCGGCTGGGGGACGAGGGCTTTTTAGCCCTCTCCCTCGACTTGAACGCCAAGGCTGAAGCCGCCATTGCTGCCGCCCAGGAGGCGGCGGCCTCCGCAAAAAACTAGCAACGCACTCCGGCTTTATATCAGCCCTCTGGCTGGTTAAAAACGGGGTGCCGTATGACGTGGCTATGTGCATGCCGGAAGATGAAAGGCTTGCGCATTGCGTGGTTTTTGGAGAGTTTGAAGGAAATTCCTTCGATTGGTCCGCCCTAAAATGGCGTGAAAGGCCCTCCGCATGAGGGAATTTGACTTAATGGGGTTCGCTGGGCATCTGGCGGACCTCTCGATTGCCGTTGAGCATGAGAAAATTGAGGCGTTAACCCGCGCCGCCGTGGTTGTGGAGACCGCAGCAAAGGGCCTTATTGGCCACGATGAAAACCCCGCGGTTGGTCCGTATCCTGCTTGGGCCCCCCTGGCGCCGGATACGATTAAGGAAAAGACGGCCCTTGGTTATGTGGGGCGCATCTCCGCTTATGATACTGAGTACCGCACCGGAGAGTTAGAGCAGAGCATCCATAAGTCTATCAACGCCGCTGGCGCCGTTGTAGGTTCTGCAAGCGAGGTGGCGTTGGTGCAAGAGGAAGGCGACCCGGCCCACAATTTGCCGCCGCGTAGCATATTCGGCGCGGCCGGGTTTAAGTCATCGCAAAAAGTTGCGGAGATAATCGGCGCAACTGTGGTTGATATTTTTAAGCGTTAATTTACCAACTCACATAAATCACGCCAAGCAAAAACGCCCACAAGATCGCAACAAAGGCCAGCTTGGCCCCTAATAAAAACCAGCCAAAAACGCTGCGTTGTTTCGTACCAAACAAAAGGACTCTCCCTTGATTGATGCCTACAAGATTGGCGTAAGCATAGCGCTGACCAACGGCGTCTCGCAAGTTCTTCATGTAATTCAGCGTGACGTGATGGGGCTGAAGAAATCGGTTGATTTCACAACCGGCAGTCTTGACCGCATGAAGATTGCGGCGGCTGGCTTTGGCGCTGTGATGTTGGGGGGCGGCGCTCTTACGGCAATGACAAAGCTTGTGGATAAGGGGCAAGCTTTCGTTCAGCAGCAATCAGCCATGAAGCAGGCGGGCATGTCGCAGGCGCAAGTTGCGCAGGCTACCGCGACGGCGTGGCGCATGACGCAAACCGTCATGACCTCCAACGCCACCGATAACCTGAAGCTACTTCAGGACTTGAAAAACACGCTTGGCAGCATGAATGAGGCCGTTTCGGTTTCAAACCCCATGGGCCGCGTGGTTGCCGTTCTTGGGAATTTGACCGGCAAGCCCTCCGAAGGCGAAGGCTACGCCCTGGCAAAGTTTTTAGATCAGAGCGGGCGCTTAGTTGACCCGCAGACCGGGGAAATCAGCCCGGCCAATATGCTGAAGTGGGCGCGCATTGCTGAAGGCATTGCCGCCGCCACGAATGCCCGCGTTGACCCGCGCCAAATGCTCAATTTTCAGGTTGGCGCCAAGGCGGCTGGCTCACAGCTATCAGAACAAGGGTTTCTTGATTTTGTCCCTACGCTTCTAGCGAACGGCGGTTCCAAGGCGGGCACCTGGCTAGGCTCTCTTGAAGCGCAAATGTTGGGGGGCATTCAATTTTATTCGCAATCGGTCCGCTCCTTTGAGGGAATTGGCCTCTTGGACCCGCGCAAGGTTCACAAGGGCGGTGGCGGGCGTTTCGCCATTGGGGATGGCGCATGGCAACAATCGGACCTTTTGCGACATGACCCGGCAAAATGGGTTTGGGACGTTCTTATTCCAGACCTCAAAAAGCACGGCTACAAAACGATAGACCAACAGGTTAAATTCCTTCAGCACACCGGATTACGGCAGACCGTTTCCGGGTTGCTGGTTGAGTTGCTTCGCAATGAAACAGCCGACAAGCGAGACATTAAAAATGTTGGGACGGCGACAAGCGTAGATCAATACAAGATTATGCAAAACACGTCGCCAACGGCGCAGCTAGATGCGTTTAACCAAGCGTGGAATAATTTGTTGACCGCCTTGGGTTCCCCCATGGTTGGAACGGCCTATCACATGCTTGACCGTGTAACGGCTGAAATCAACAAGCTTGGAGCGTGGGCGGCGGCGCATCCGAAAGACATTCTTGCCATAGAGAAAATGGTTGCCGCTATCGCCGGTATTACAGTGGTTATGGGCAGCGCTGCGGTGGTGGGTGCGGCTGTAACTGCCTTGGGCGCCCTAGCGGCTCCCACGGGCCTCCTAGCCCTCGCGGCGGGCATAGCAGCGCTAGGCGACGCCTTCCCAAAAATTCCCAAGTGGCTGATTCACATGGCGGAGGGCGCAGCGGTAGGGGGCGCGGCTGGCGCCACCGGGGGCGCTTTTGTTGGTGGCGTGGGCGCTGCCCCAGGTGCCGTTGTGGGGTCTATGGTGGGCGCTGGGGTGGCTGGTGCTGATGAGGTTGGCAAGTGGCTTGCTCATGTCATCATTGGCGCCCAAACGGAACAAAAAGCAGCCCCACCGGCCCATTGGATTACTAAACGCGAAAAAAACGGTGACTTGATTTTTTCGGCACCGCCGCAACCCACGGCGCCCCCCACAATTTCGCCAACGGCTCCGGGTGTAGGTTTTAGACCTCAGTATGTGCCCCCCGCGAAGGATAACAGCACAACGCAGGTTCACACGGTAATCAAGCTAGATGGCCGCGTTTTGGCGCGACACGTCAGCGAACATCAAGCCCGTGCCGCTAACCGCCCGCCGGCATCCGGCACAGCCTTTGACCCCAGCGCCGCGCCACTCTACCCCAGCAGCGGGAGTTAACCTTGAGCTTCCTTTCAGCAGCTTTTGCGCTCACTGGTGCCCTTGCGGGTGCTGGTGGGGGCGTTACCCTGGCCGGGGTACATCTCACGGGGCTTTCAACCCCGGAAAAGATCAATTTTGGCGGCGCGCAAATGGTGGCGGTTCATAAACTGCCCGGCGGGGACCGAATTGTTCACGTCCTTGGCGCTGATGAAAAAGACATAAAATTCTCGGGCATCTTCTCCGGTGCTGGTGCCGTCTCTACAGCCTTAAAAATTGACACCGCGCGCAAAGCGGGCATCCCCGTAGCGCTAACTTGGCCCGGCTTCCACCGGCAAGTTGTGATTGCCGAATTTGATTGCAGTTATGAATCCGGCGGCTTTTTGTTGCCGTATTCGGTGCGTTGCATTGTTGTCCCCTCACCACCCCCCGCACCAAAACCAACACTTCTCGGCTCTCTCGGCAAAGACGTTCAGAAATCGCTTGGAATTACGGGAATTGTTAGCTCCGTTCAAGGCATTGTAAAAAAAGCCGATGCGCTGACCTCGCCGCTCCTGGCTGATGCGCAAGGCGCCCTCCTTTCGGTTCAGGGCGTTCTGCCTATCGCTGGCGCGCTCACGGGGGGGAGCGCGGCCTTTTTGTCTGTGCAGGGGGCAATCAACAAAGCTTCCTCGCTGACCGGCGCAGCGGCGTCCCTAGCGGACGGCAATATGAGTGCGGTGATTGACGCAGCAAGCAGCGTGGGGGGGGTTATCGGCGGCTCCAATGGCGCAACGGCGATTTCAGCCCTGACCACCGCCGCTAGTGCGGCGGGCGATCTCGCCAACACATTAGCAGCCAATGGGTTTGTCAAACGCATGGCGGCGAACATTCAGGCGGCGATATAATGAGCGAGACCGTAACAGTATCAAACACAACTTTGTATCATGTGGCAGCGGAAAAGCTGGGTGACGCAACACAGTGGATTGTTTTAGCGCAAATAAATGGCCTAAGCGACCCGCAAATAACTGCGCCGGTTTCTTTGAAAATCCCCAGCGCACCACCGCCCTCAACTGACGGAATCCCTCAACAGTAATGACAACGCTTTACCCTACTTCAACCGGAGTCCCCACGGCTTCGGTTGTTGCCCCACGCCTGCGCATAACGATAAACGGCGCAGATCAGGCGGGCGCAATTCACGCTGACATTGACCAGACCGGGCACTACGGAGCGGATACGTTTGAGGCGGAGATAGCGTTAGGTAAAAGCGGAGATTATTCGCTTGCTTGGTGGGCCGATCAACAGAACATAGATGTTCAGATCAGCGTTGCGGCCTCAAACGCTGGGGCTTCGGAAAGCTGGGTTCAGCTTTTTGACGGCATTGTTGACACTGTGGACTTTGATATTGCGCCACAGGTAGTTCGCATCTCAGGCCGTGACAGATCCTCCCTCTTAATCGACGCGCCAACGCAAGAGGCTTTTCCGAACAAAACCTCAAGCGAAATCGCAACGCTCCTGGCGGAGCGTCATGGGCTAACGCCAAATGTAGCCACAACAACAATCTTGGTTGGGCAGTATTACCAGCTTGAACACAGCACTGTCACGCTAGGCGCTTTTTCGCATCAAACGACAGAATGGAACCTGCTAATTTATCTTGCGCAAAAGGAGGGCTTTGACCTTTGGGTTTCAGGAAATACGCTCAACTTCCAACCGGCGCAGTCTAGTTCAGGTTCGCCCATTGTTGTGAGTTATAAAGCGCCCTTCGTTGCCTCTCCCTATCCAGTTATGAGCGTGGAAAACCTACAACTTTCCCGCAACCTACGACTGGCAAGCGATATTGAAGTGACAGTGAAAAGTTGGGACAGCCGCGCTAATCGGGCTTATGAGCGCGTTGTGAGGCTTCCGGGGGTTCACTCAACCGCAACCTCAACGGTTGTAAACTACGTTGAAGTAAAGCCGGGCCTGTCTCCGGCTGAAGCCCTCAAATACGGCCAGACGATGCTTGCGCAGCTATCGCGGCATGAGCGCGTTATTCATACTGAAATGCCAGCCGATACTACGACGACACCGCGCCAAATGGTGCAGCTTTCCAGCACGGGGAGCGCCTTCGATCAGCCTTATTATATAGATTCAATACGGCGCTCCTTGGATTGTAACGGCGGCTTTACGCAAACGATTAGGGCAAAAAACTCAAGCCCACGGACGCAACAAACGGTGATTTAATTGCATGAATTTTTAAACGCCATGAAGCGCGGCTCGCAGGACATTGCGCGGCGGCTGGCTCAAGCGCGCTACGCCACGATTAAAAGCGTGGACCCGGACAGTTACGCGGTTAAGGTTCTCATCCAACCTGAAGGAATCTTAACCGGCTGGCTTCCATGCGGGGCCGCAGCGGTGGGAATCGCGTCTATTTCGGTCCCGCCAATTCCTGAAGATCAGGTGATTGTAGAACCCATGGAAGGCAGCGCGCAACATTGGGCTATCATTGCCCGCGTGTTTAGCGCTACGGCGCGGCCTCCTATTAGCCCGGCAACAAATAAGCCGGTTCAGTCTGGTGAAATTGGAATTTTCACCCCCGGCGCGTGGCTGCATTTTACGGGTGGCAATGTTTACGGCGCGGCAACCGATTGGAACCTAAGCGGAAATCTCAATGTCACCGGGGGCATAAATGCGACACACGACGTTGTGGCAGATTCGGGAGGTTCAACCGTTAGCCTAGCAAATCACGATCATAAAATTTCCGGGGTTCAGTTTGGTAGCTCCACGCTCACGACCAGCGCCCCCGTACCGGGTTCATAGCCCGTGGCTGATTTATCGTTGGATGCCGGAGGTGATCTTGTTTTAAGCGCCACCGGAGACTTGGCCACGGCTTCGGGAAGCCGTTACACGCAACAGCGCCTTTTGCGGCGCCTTTCGTCAATGCCTGCTTCTTACATCTGGCACCTCCCTTACGGTGGCGGCCTTCCTGCTTTTGTAGGGCGCCCAACCAACGCTGAAGCGATTGAAGCAGTTATTCGGGAGCAGTTGGCGCTTGAAGCGGGTGTTTCAGAGAACCCGGCCCCTACAATCACAGTTGACGCGGAACCAAACGGCCAAACATACGCGACCATTCGCTATGTGGACGCGGCAACGGGACAGACAGAAACCCTTTCGATGCCGGTGGGGCAATGACTCTTTCACTTCAAAATTTCACTTCTCTTGTGCAGGGTGCGGCGGCTGCGGTGCAGGGCGCATGTTCGACGCTGCTTGACCTCACAGTTGGTTCAGTGCTGCGGGCGATCTTGGAAGCCAATGCAGCGCTTGGTTTGTGGATGCAATGGCTAATCGTGCAGGTTCTAGCCGTTTCAAGGCTAAACACCTCAACTGGCAGCGACGTTGACAGTTTTATTGAGCAGTTTGGCATGTCGCGCCTTCCTGCCATTGCATCCTCGGGCCAGCTTACCTTTTCGCGGTTTACTGCTACCGGCTCGGCTTTTGTCGCGGTAGGCGATCAAGCACGCACCGCAGGGGGGGCATATTTCACGGTAACAGCCGACACCTCAAACCCTGTCTATTCCGCCGCCCTGGCTGGCTATGTCGTGGCCGCCGGGACGGCAAGCATTACCGTTCCAGCCGTTGCGGCTGCCGCTGGTGCAGCCGGAAACGTGCAGGCCGGAGCGGTCAATCTGCTCGGCAATTCAATCTCAGGCATCGACACGGTGACGAACGCCGCCGCGTTTACCGGAGGCTTGGATGCAGAATCCGATACAGCTTGCATTGCCCGGTTTCCGCTCTTTTTAGCCAGCCTCGCGGGGGCTACCGTAAACGCGATTAAAGCGGCCATTGCGGGGGTTCAGCAAGGGCTTGATTATGCCATCTCCGAAAACGTCAACACTCAGGGGACCGCTCAGCTTGGCAATTTTGTGGTTACGGTTGATGATGGGAGCGGCAACCCTTCAGCGGCGTTACTGGCGGAGGTTAGCGGCGCTGTAAACGCGGAGCGACCAGTAGCCACAAGCTACTCAGTACAGGGGCCTACCGTCACATCCGCCGCCGTGACTTTCTCCTTTGATGCGCCTTCTACAATCAAAAGCAGCTTGATTGGCCCGGTACAAACCTCAGTAACAAACTTCATTAACCGGCTGACGATTGGCCAAACCCTTTCGCTCTCTCGCGTGTCAAATATCGCCTACAACGCAAGCGAATACATCTCAAACGTAACAAATGTGTTGATTAACGGGGTGGCAAGTGACTTGACACCTTCAGCCATGGGGGTTGTTCGCGCTTCCAGCGTGGTAGCCTCGTAATGGCAACAGGCGATCAATCGGATATGGTAACGCGCTTAAAGGCGCTGTTGCCTCTTGGATGGTTTGGCAGCAAGACGATAATTCTCGACGGCCTATTGAATGGCCTTGCCTATGTTTGGGCTTGGGTCTTTAGCCTTACGGAGTGGGCGTTTAGTCAGCTTCGGCTCTCAACCATGTCTGGAAGCTTTCTTGACATATTTGCAGTTGACTATCTTGGGCCTAACTTCCTTAGAAAGTCCAACGAGACAGACCCCGCTTTTCGGTCTCGGATTTACGGGGCGCTTGTGCCCCCGACAGGTACGCGGGCAAGTTTAATCGCTGCTATTTTCAAGCTTACTGGACGAAAGCCAGAAGTCTTTGAGCCTAGAAACCCTAGCGATACAGGCGGCTACGGCAGCTTATCAACCCCCGCGTGGACTGGCCTAGCATACGGCGTGGCGGGGGGTTATGGAAGCCTCAACCTGCCTTATCAGGCGTTTGTAACGGCATATAGGCCGCTCTCCCAAGGCATGCCCTTGATGGCGGGCTATCAACCGGCAGACGTTCTTTCTACCTCCACGATTTACGCGCCCCTCGGCTACGGCGTGGGGCTTGGCTCTTATGTGGATTATTCACAAGCTTTCGACGCTGCAACAGATAGCGACATTTATGCAGCGATAGCGGCGGCAAAACCCGCCGCCTCGATCATGTGGACACGCATTAAATCTTAAAAAAACAGGATTATGTCTTGGATAGAGTAATCGTTTACCCTAGCGCGATTCCGCTAGATACGGATATTTTGCAGCCCCAGCGGAATGAAATGGTTTCGCTTGGCTGGCTGTTGCAGTCTGTAATGGGCACCGAAACGGGCGCCGTTGGGTTGACCTGCACCCCCACGAACCCGGCAAGCCTAACCGTGAATATTGGTCCGGGCGCAATTTGGGCAAAATCCGAGGTTGATGCCAATTCCTTCGGCTCTCTCGCTGCGGACTCATCCCCGCTTATGAAGATGGGTATTGCCGCAGAAGCGGCAGGAACCGATTTCACGCTTGCCGCTCCAGGTACGGCTGGCCAGTCAATCAATTATCTGATTGAGGCGTCCTTTGAAGAAGCAGACACAGACCCGGTTGTTCTGCCTTACGTTAACGCGGCAAACCCTTCTCAGCCATTCTCAGGGCCTAACAACTCTGGTGCTGCACAGAACAAGGTTCGCGCGCAAAAGGTTGCGCTTCAGCTTAAAGCCGGAGCAGCAGCAACGGCAGGCACTCAAGTTACGCCCGCCGTTGATGTTGGGTGGATTGGCCTTTATGTCGTTACGGTTAACTACGGACAAAGCGCCATCACCTCAACTTCAATCGCGCAATATGCAGGAAACGCCTTTCGCGGCCCTTCTCTGCTTGAGGTTATACAGTCCGGCGCGACGAATTTTGCTGTTGATAGCAGCCCCACGGCAAACGCTGTTATTTTGGCGTTCCGGCCCGCGCTGACAAACACCACGCGGTTGACGGGAACCCGCATTGCCTTCCAGGCGGCCAATTCCAACACGGGCGCAACCAGCCTGACAGACGGCGTTTCGACCTGCACCCTATATGCCAACGGCGCGGCTATGGTGGGCGGCGAAATTGTGGGGGGCGCCCATTATGTTGCGGAGTATGCCGGAAACAATCAGTATAACCTGATTGCACAGAGCGCCGGAGAGGTTGCGGTTTCCGCCGCCACGCATGCAACGCATGCTGTAAATCTTGGCCAACTTTTTGAGACCCTTTGGCCTACGGCCAACGAAACCATTAATCCTACCGCTTTTTTTACGGTGGTTCTTCCCTCTGAAAGCAGCGGCGGCCTTACCTTGCCCTTGAACAAGGGGACCACGCCGGGGCAGCGCGTTTTTATCTACGGCACCAACAGTGGCCCCGTAACGATTGCCACGGTAGATAATACTTTCAATATCCAATCCCCAAGCGTGATGCAAAACTCTTACACTCTGCCAAGCGTGTACGGTTGCTATGTTGAATTTCTTTGGGATGGCCTTGATTATCGCTATCAATCCGGCTCTCAGCCTGAGATTAGACCCGCCGTGCAAAGCTACCAGCCGCCTACACTCGGGCAAGTTCAGACTGCACTCAATGGCGTGGCGGCCTTCAGTATGCCCCGCCCGGGCGACCTGAACGCCGCTGGCTTGGGATGGAGTTCGTGGAACGCGGGGGACGGAAATATTCCCGTGGCTGGCTCTTACGGCATCGCTTGGACGGTTTCACAGACGGGAAGCGCCACCCCCAGCGCAAGCAACTGGCTGACGCAAATTGCCTGGACAACGGCGGGCTTGCAATTCGTGAGGCAGAATGTTGATAACGCGGGCTGGGGGGCTTGGTCTCAGGTAGCCACAACCGCCGATCTTCAAGCATCTCAGGCGGTGCAGGCTACCTATTATAACGCGATCAACTACACCGCCAACTCCGTTACGAACATCACAACGTCCGTGACGTTTACAGCGCCAGCTACCGGAAAATTAGAGGTTATTGCAACCGCTGATTATTATTCGGGTTCAACTGACCTGTCAGTTTCAGCAACCAATGGAACGGTTGGATTTTTCCAGGCGTCCCGGTCTCCCGCTTCAGCGGGCGGCGCAGGCGCGGGGGTTGGGATTGTATCCGTGACAGCGGGGCAAAGCGTGACCATTCAGGCCAGCGCTTCGCAGGCCAGCGGCGGCCCGATGAATGTTGCGCTTTATGCCAAGTATATCTAAGGGGCTTATCCTTGCAGTATTATCTTTTTGAGGCAAACGGCGCCATGGGCGCCGGGGTTGCTTATGACGACACGCTTCCTTCTGGTGCCGTTTCCTGCACACAAGCGCAGTATCAGAACCCGGATGCCTGGGCCATTAGCTCCGGGGCTATCGTGGCTTCAACGCTCACTCTAGCGGCTGCGCAGGCCGCGCAACTCGCGGCTCTCAATCAGGCTTGTGCCTCGGCAATCACCGCGGGCTTTTCCGCCACGATTAACGGAGCATCCGCCACGGTTACGCTTTCCGCTTCCGATCAGGCAAACATGACCATGAACGCTGCCACGGCGCAAACCGCGTTGCAGGCAGCAGCATGGGCGAGCGGGGCAACCTACGCCAAAAACGCGCTGGTTATTGTGGGAGGCGTTCCCCTGGTGACGTTTAGCGGGGGCGTATCTGGAACCGCAGCGCCCGCAGCGCCCACGGCGTTTCAGTCTGCCGTCACGGATGGTGCTGTGACGTGGTATAAGCTTGGCTTTTGGCTTGGCACCTCCACCGGCAACGTGATGATTGCCCCCGCCGACATGATTCAGGTGTGCGGTGAAATGGTTGCGCATATCTCTCAATGCCGCAGCAAGTATGAAACCTTCAAGGCGCAGGTGCAGGCCGCGACAACCGTTGCGGACGTTCAGGCGATTGTCTGGCAGTAATCCAGACGCATAAGGCGCCTTCAGGCGCTTCTTTTTTAAAGAAGAACAATGACAAAAGATAAAGAAAAAACCTTCACCGTTGATGATTTGACGGCGGAACGCATCGCGGTACTGGTTGAGTTGGCGGAAAACGCCCGCATTGGAAAGAAAATGCTGCATTGGCTGGTTGTGCTGGGCACAATCGGCGGCAGCATCGCGTTTTTCGCAAACAATGTCATGTCTTTCCTAAAGGCCATGCGTCCTGGGGGCATCCACTAATGGCCCGTTCTGTCTCGGCTGACGCACTCACCGCAGCCCGCAACGCCTTGGCTGAATACGGCAGCCTGCGCAAAGCAGCGGCGGCTCTCGGCATTCCCCACACCACCCTTCAATCCCGCATTGCCATGGCTGAGCGGAAGCTTGAGCGTGAGGAAACCGGCTTTGATATGCCGGAATTGCCTTCCACACTACCCACCGCGCAAGCGCTGATTGAGCGGCGCAAGGCGGAGTTTGAGCGCGTGGACGCTGCAAAGCAGGCTAGGCGCTTGATTGACGTGCCGGTGAAATTGGCCGGGCCGGTTGGTGTGTCGTGGTTTGGCGACCCGCACCTTGATGACCCCGGCACTGATATTGCCCTGGTGGAGCGCCACGTTGAGCTAGTGAAGCGCACGCCGGGTCTTTTCGCTGCGAATATCGGGGATACTGGAAACCATTGGGTAGGGCGCTTGGCCCGGCTCTATGGCGAACAGTCCACCAGCGCGGCGGAGACTTGGGTGCTAGTGGAGTGGCTAATTCAAGCCCTTCCCTGGCTTGTGATTATCAATGGTAATCATGGTTGCTGGAATGGTGCGGGAGACCCGTTGCGGTGGCTTATCCGCCAGCAGCCGGGCGCCTTTGATGACAATGGCGTGAGGCTGAATCTCACTTTTCCGAACGGAAAAAAGATCCGTGTCAACGCCCGTCATGACTTCCGGGGTCACAGCATGTGGAACCCGGCCCACGGGCTTGCAAAGGCCGTGCAAATGGGTTGGCGCGATCATCTGCTTGTTGCCGGTCATACCCACGTTACCGGCTACAACGTGCTTAAAGACCCGGCCAGCGGCCTTATATCCCATGCGTTGCGGATTGCCAGCTACAAGACCCACGACCGCTATGCGGACACGCTAGGGCTTCCTGATTCAAACATCACGGCCAATGCTGTTACGATCTTCGACCCCGAAGCCACCAGCGAGCGCAACCTTGTGACTGTTTTCCTCGACCCGGAGGAAGGTGCAGACTTTCTGACTTGGAAGCGCGGGAAGTATGAGCAGGCCAAGCGCGCCAACGTATAAGGCCACAACATGAAAAAACAGAGTGCCGCCCCTGATGGGGGCGGCTTGCGGTATGACGACGAAAAGCCGCGCTATGATCTCATTCCACCCGACGCGCTCCACGCTCTAGCGGTGCATTACACTATTTCCCTGAAAAAGTATCCAGAAAGGAATTGGGAACGCGGCATGGCCTGGGGGAAATGCTTTGCATCCCTCATGCGACACGCTTGGGCGTGGATGCGCGGCGAAGATTTCGACCCGGAAACCGGCTCACACCACATGATTGCAGCGGCGTGGAACGCCCTCGCAATCGCAACCTACCACATGCGCGGAATTGGAAACGATGACCGCCCCGGCTTCAACAAGGAAAAGCCATGTTTTACTACCTCGCTACCCCATACTCAAAATACAAGGGCGGCCTGGATGCTGCTTATAAGATGGCCCTGGACGCTACGGCAAAAATTATGGGGATGGGCTATCCGGTCTATTCCCCGATTGTTCACGGCCACCCCGTAGCAGCCCGCGCAGGCATCCATATGACAGATCATGATTTCTGGATGAAGGTTGACGCGCCCATGATGGAAAGCGCTAAGGGCATCATAGTTTACATGGCGACCGGATGGGAAGAATCCCGAGGGATGGCGCATGAAATCAAAGAGTTTGTCCGCATGCGCAAGCCAATTCTGCACATTCAGCCGTTTTTCCCTGAGCATCGCTCATGCTGAAGCTGTTTTTTTCTGAAGGCTCCGGCATTGGTGGCGCTATAGTCCGCACCGCAACATGGTCTTGGTGCGCTCACACAGGTTTTCTTTTGAAGAACGGGAATATCCTCGACGCGCACCCGACCTATGGGGTTTCAGAGCGCAAGGCTGATTTCACCGGGCGGGTGGAATACTTCGCCCTCCCTCAGATCAGCAGCACCCGCGCAGCGCTGATTTTACGTTGCGCCCGCGAGGAAATTGGAAAGCCCTATGATTGGGGCGGAATTGTCAATTTTGGGCTGCATCGCAACTGGCGGTCAAAGGATGCGTGGTTCTGTAGTGAGTTCGTGGCATGGGCGATGGCGCGAGCTGGAACGCCGCTGCTACGCACCGACCATGTGAACAGGGTTACGCCCCGTGACCTTTTACTTTCACCGCATCTTTGTTCTTCTTCTTGGTGATATATGGATAATTTTATACCGTGCCGCAATTTCACATTGCAGGAAGAAGGCGGATTCGTGGACAATCCGTGCGACCCTGGGCGCGCCACGAAATACGGCATTACCATCAAAACGCTCAGCGCGTGGCGCAAGCGCGCTTGTACTGTGCAAGACGTTAAAGCGCTATCCTCCTTTGAAGCTGGCGCAATTTACCGTGCATGGTACTGGATTCCGGGCCTACCGCCAGGAATCGACTTGATGACATTTGACTTCGGCGTGAACGCGGGGGACCGCGAATCTGTGGAGCTATTGCAGCGAGCCGCCGGTTTTGTGGGTGACTTTGTTGATGGTGTGTGCGGCCCTGAAACGCGCGGGCGCGTGTCCGCGTGCAACCCCGTGGAGCTAATCAAAGCATTAGGAATAGCCCAAGAGGCATTTTATAGAAAGCTTCCTACTTTTGTGGAGTTTGGTGACGGATGGACGAAAAGAACAGATCGCCGCGAAGCCGTCGCCCTGGGGATGGTCCCCAAAAAAATGCAGATTGCAGCTTAACAATTTTTCGGGATTGATATGAACAGTTACGTTTCCGCGCTGCTTGCCGCAGCGCACATTTCTGCCGTTCTTCCGTACTTGACGGTAGCTGTTGCGGTTGCCAGCGCCATTGACGCAGCCTTTCCGCAGCCCGCGCCCGGTTCTCACTGGTTGCCGGTGCGAAAGGTGATTTCCTTTATCGCTATTAACTTCGGCGCTGCGAAGAATGGTAGCCAGCCACCCTTTGCGACGTGGCTCTTGCGCGTCATGTCGTCGGTTGAGGACGCGGCCAGGGTAGCGGGGGATTCCGCGCGGGTCTCCGAAGCAGTTGAATTGAAGCGCAGGATTGAACGCCTAACGCCACCTTCTCCCGCGCCGGTTCCGGCTGCGCCGCCTTCCCCTGCGCCGGTGGCGTGAGGCGGACATGAAACTCAAACACCTTCAGGGCATCGTTGGCGCCTTCCTGGCCGTAGCTGTGTGCGTTGGCCTAAGCGCCTGCGCTCACCCTCCGGCAGCCCTGTCCGTTTCTAATGTTCCGGCGCCGGTTACAGCGCTAATGACAACCTATATGGCGGCGGATGCAGGGGCGATGACCTACGAAGCGCTCCCAGCGTGCGGCGCAGGCCAGACGCCATGTAAAACTGCCGCCACCGTGGCGGAAATCAAGGCCCTGGATGACGCGGCCTGGAAAGCTATCACGCCCGTAGTGAAGGCGGCGGAGACTGGCCAGAGCGTGACAAACGCGGCTGAAACCTCCGCAGCGCAGGCCGCCGTTTCGGCCTTTTCGTCTTATCTCTCACAACATGGAGTTAAAAACTGATGCTTGCCGCCTTCCTGGCAGCTTTGCAGGTAATCTTGCAAGACCTGCCCGAGTTCGCCGCAATCTGGCCAACCCTGGAAAAGACCATCTCAACGGGGGCTGAGCCGACCCCGGCCGACCTTGCCAAAATTTGGGCCGCCGCCGCCGCTGTGCATGAGCGCGTTCAGTCTGGCGGCGCTTCCGCCGACCCCGCCGCCATTGCTTCAGCAGCCGTCACAGACGCGGCGAGCGCGGCTTCCGGCACTCTAGCGGCCCCGCAGGAAGCCCAAACGCCCGCGACTCCCGTAGGGTAGTCAAGTCTAAAATATTACTATTAGGAATAAAAAAGGCCGTCCCCACCCTGGACGGCCTTTCTCTTTTTGAGGTATGCGCGAATGACCGCCGTTTGGCGGCGATTCGGAGAGTGACATTGAGCTAGAAAAATCGAAGGCCGCCCGAAGGCGGCCCATGAAAGAGATTTCATCCTAACTTGCCGGGAAGGATGACCTCTCTTTGCACATTCCGGGACCATACGCAACACCTTTCGGTGCGCGGATTTGTGCGCCTTGGGCTTCGGGCGCCTCCGATAATGGGGGCAGAAGATGAAGCGCGAAAAGATTTTCGGCTTGCCGACCGGCAGGCCACTAGACCGGAACGCAAAGGCCCGGATTATGGCCTATGCAGCGGCATGGTCCGCACGCCAACGCCAGCCAGGACAACACACCGGCCCATTGACGCGGGCTTATATGGACGTTTTGCGCGCCCTCCTTTGGGGCTTCCACAACGCTAAAACCGGCGCCTGCTTTCCCGGCTACGACGCTATTGCAAAGCATGCCCGGTGCCACCGCGACACAGTGCGCAAGGCAATTCGCATGCTTGAATTGTCGGGGCTGTTAACCTGGGTGCATCGCCTCCGCCGCGTTCCTGGCGCCGTGCTGCGGACAAGCAACGGTTACAGCTTCCGTGACCCCTCCCCCGCGCCGCAACCCCGCGAGAATCCTACTAAGGCGGAAAATTCGCCCGGAACCCAAAACCAAGATTCTTCTAATATAAAGATCGTGGTTTTAGACCCGGCAAACCGGCTTGACGCAGCCCTTATTAGGCTCGGGAAAAGCGCCGGAGCGTTGTCACCGGCATAACCTCCCCGCTATTACAAGCTATCAGTGCTATCATCGATAGTTGACATATCTTAGCTATCATGTTTAATTGTTTCGTACCATACAAAACAGAGCAGATGACGATGACAGACAACCCTACCCGACAAGTTTATGTAGGTTTTTCAGAGGCTTATGAGCATTTTAACCAGGTGCTTTTTGAGGGTCGTTTGCCCGGTTGCATTATCACGATGCAGCGCCACAAGGGTGCGCTTGGGTATTTTGCGGGCGATAGGTTTGGAGAGATTGCGGGCGACGGCAAGACGGATGAAATTGCATTAAATCCGGTGCATTTTAAGGGGCGCACGGCAGAAGAAACGCTCTCCACGCTAGTTCATGAGATGACCCACCTTGAGCAGCACCACTTTGGAAGCCCAAGCCGGGGCGGATACCACAACGCAGAATGGGCTAAGCTGATGAAGCGTGTGGGGCTGCAACCAACTGATACGGGCCGCGCTGGCGGCAAAGAAACCGGCCCATCTATGACGCACCTCATTGTTGAAGGCGGCCCGTTTGAGTCTGCTTGCCGCGCCCTTCTCGGGAAGGGCTTTGAAATCCGTTACAGCGACAGGTGGGGCGACGTTGATAATGATGGCTCTCGCTCCCGCGCCCCGTCACGGCCAGCCGGAAACGGTGACGACGAAGGCCAGGGAGAAGGGGAAGCCCCTGCGCCGCGCAAGAAAACCGCCAATAAAACGAAATTTACTTGCCCGGACTGCGGCGCAAACGCATGGGGCAAGCCTTCTCTCAATCTCCTTTGCGGTGATTGCAGCGTGCGGTTTGTGTCTGAAGATGGCGAATAAAAAAGGGGGCATAAGCCCCCTTCCCTCACAAAACCCGGCTTTTAGCCGTAGGTTGCAAGTCAAACTCCGGCACGTCATAACCGGCCTTCTTGGCTAGAGTGGCTATAAACTGCCTCATGCCAACGTCCCTGGACGCATCCAAAAGTAGCGAGCAAAATTCACGGGAACAGCGAAAGTTGACTTGCTCAAGCTTTTCACGCTGCGGCTTGGGAGGGCGTCCCCTGCCGCGTTGCTGCTCAACCGGCTCCGCTGGCTCGGCAACTGCTTGGGCTGGTTTGGGGGTTGTCGCAGGTAAATCCGCCGTTGCTTTAGAAATCTGGCTCACAAGCTCCGCCCCGGAGATTTTCTTTGCCTTCAACGCCATTATGCAGCACTCCCAACACGGGCCGCAGGAATGGCCCCGATTTCGGTTAATTCGCCAATAAGCCGGTCAGCCTCAACCCCCAACCGCCCACTAACAGGCAGGTTCCCGGTAAAGCTGGCCTTACGGAACGCGGATAGATGAGGCAGCGCGTAGCGCATGACGGGCAACCCTTCAGCCTTCAGAGCGTCAAGAGTCGCAGATTCAACAAGGCCGCCGGTGCGCCATTGCGTGCCGATTACCCTATAAGGAAGGGCGCGCCGCGCCGCTTTCCCAAGAGACTCAATTTTGCGCGCTGTGCGGATAGCTTCGCGGGTGCTGCTTCTGTCTGGCATGCACGGCACAAGGATAAAGTCAGCGACGCTAATTGCGCTGGCGGCGGTTAGGTTGGCAAAGCCCGCCGTGTCAATCACAACTATATCACCGGCCTCTGCTTCCGCCTGGGCCGCGTCAATCACCTCAACCTCCCGGCACTCGGCAAGACAGCGAAACGGCGCGCCCTCGTAAACATTGGCATGCCAGTCGGAAAGCGTGGCATTTGCGTCAGCGTCTATCACGGTGACGGCATAACCTAGTTGCGCCAAGTTGGCCGACAGGCATTGCGCTAGAGTAGATTTCCCGGCGCCACCTTTTGAGGTGGCAATCGTTAGGATGGTGCCCATAATAAAACCCCCTTATGGCGGCAACGCGCCGCATGTCGGGGGTTTTATCATATCTCGTCTATCAGAGATAGCGTTATATCTATGCTATCCTTGAATTATTCGGGGGCGGCCTCATCCGTAACCCCCGCCGCCTCCACAAGCGCCGAAGCGCCCGCCGGGGCTGTCCCGTTGATCTTGTGCCAATGCTTAATCACCAGGGGGTCACGCTTATGCGATTCCACGGCGCCACGGTCCATCTCAGCCGCCCGCGTCCGCGCCTCATCGTGTGTAATCGGCTTGCCTGCCTTTCTGCATGCTTCCACCATCGCGCCTGCCACCGCCTGCCGCCACTGTGTCAGCTTTAACTCTGTTTTCTTCGGGGCGGGCACCTCCCCCGCACCAAGCTTAGCCATGGCGTCTGCCATATCGCCCGCGCGCGACAGATAAGACCATAGCCCCAGCGTAGCTAGGTAATCCATCGACGCCTTGGGCAGTCCGGCGGTTGAGAACGAAAGAACGTCACCGCCGGGAATTGTCACGCGGACTGTTCCCGCTCCGCCGTCCACAATGCCGCGACGGCGCTGGGCGCGCGGCTCCGGCGGCTCCCTATAAAATCGCCTGCCCTCATGCTGGGGCGCCGGAGGGGGTGCGGTTTCGTCACTCATTATTTACCGTCCTTCTGTTCAGAATCCTTGCAAGCCGCGTCAATTTCAGCGTTGATCTTGTCAACAACAACGCCGTGACCGGCCTCACGCAGAGCCTTGAAAATCGCTTCATTGCCCTTCTGGGCAGCGCGCAGCGTGGGCAGCTTGCCGTCCTTGACGGCCCATGATGTCAGCTTGCCCCACCACTCAATGAGGGCCTGCGCCCCTTCGGCTGCGAAGATTTCACCATTTGGCCGCAGCGCTGAAAATAGCGGCAGTTTTTCCTTTGGCTTCGGCTTTTCAGTCTCTTGGCGCTTCTGGTTGCCGCGCGATTGATTGCGGGCTGGCTGGCGCTGCGCGGTCTCCCCATCGTCATCATCTTCATCTGCCGCAAGACGTAATATGCCGCTGTAGCTATAGCGGCGCGCGTAAGTAAGCTCAGAGCCGAAAGGTTGCGGGCCTGCATTCGCCTTGAACAACGGATATTCAGATGTAATCCATTGCCCGGATGAGTGGCGCAGGGTGGTGACAAGATCAATGGAATTTCCATCACGCCTGATGACTTGCGTGACCGCAAGCTCATTAGCAGCCAACGCCTCGCGTGTGGCATCTATGGCGCTGGCGAGCGAAGCATAACGGCTCTTGAAATGAGGGTTTTCCCGGTCCTTCTCAGGATTAGGAAACGCGCCTTGGGCCTTTGCCAGCGCCGCGTTGATCTCGTCGGTTTTTCCCGATTCAAGCCAGCGCATAGCGGGGTTCTGGTATTGCGCGTCCTCGCTCACTTGCACCCCCCGGTGAAACCCTTGGTGAAGTGGTAAAGCTTATCACCGCTCTTGTTTGCTACCACACGCCGGTTGGGCGCACCGGCGTAAAAACGGCGGCGCCCGCGCCGCGCTGCATACATGGAGACCCAAGCGGCGGCGGCGCGCTCGTGATTGTGTGCTTTTTGACGGGAGTTAAGCATAGCTCTCTTTCTTTCGATTAATGGCGGACGGTTGCAACGGGTTCGCCGTTGCTCAGAGTGGCGCCAGGGACAACCTCACCAGCCTTCAGAGCCTCCGCTATGTCTTTTTTCTTCGGAGTGCGTGTGGTTTCGGTCTTTATAAACTTCTCAGGTAGAAGCGTAGGGTCTGTAATCTTCGCAGACCGGCGCCCTGGCGTGATGGTCAGTGTAAATTCCACGTCCGGCAGCTTCTTCAGGCCAAGTGCCTGCATTGTGGCAACAACCGCCCCTTTGATTTTGTCAGCCCTGGCAAGCATTTTCATGCGGCGCGAGGCTAGTGTATCCTGGCGATGCTCTATGCCGTCCGCAATGCTTTTCGCTTCCAGAGAGGCCCGCATTGCTGTGCGCAGCATTTCCATGGCCTCCCCCCCTTCCCCGTCAAGCATATCAAAAAGAAGCGCCTCATCTTCGGCAATCGTTGGGTCCATCTCCAAAAGATCAGAACGCAATCTATGAAGGGTTGCCATTGCTTCAGATAGTTGAAGGCGCGAGTATGCCGGGGTAGCCTCAGTTTTTTTCATTCACCCGCCCCTACTAAAATGGGCGCAACTGCTGCGCATGATAAATCACTTGCAAGCCGGGGCGCGGTATTGTGCTGCCTACGGCTCCAACCAAGAGACCATCCCCCCGAGCTATTCCATACCGAAATTTCCATTCGGAGACGTTTTCAACCTCAGTTAGAAGTCCTGCGGGAACACCAAGAAGCATGTTCCATTCTTGAGGGGATTTTTTGAAGTCAAAAACAGAAGCTTCAACCCCGGCAACACGATCATTGCGGGCCGCAGCGTAATGGAGGGCTAGGGCTGAAACGGCAACATGCCGTCGCCGCTCCATTTTGAAAGTTACGCATTCAATCAGGGGATTATCAAACAACCGCATGTCAACCGCCTATCACTAGATTAAGCGTGCCTATTACATGCTGAATGCTGTTCCTATAGATGCACGGCGCGTCTTGAAATTTATTTTTTTGATACAGCGCGCGCCGGGCTATTCCGGGCAACAACCCCAGGTGATAAAAGTTATCTGAACAATGGTTAAGATAGTGGGTTACAAAATGAAGGTCACAGGAAAAAGAAAGTTACTTCAAGGTTTTTCCGATTGGAGCATCTGCACTAGCCGCGTTCGGTGTTGGGACTGCGGCGCGCCCTGCGCGGAATTTTTAGAGACTGCCCAGGCTCCAATTCACCAAGGCGCGAAACCATTTCACGACTACAACGAGAAGATACAAGACCGCGATAAATGTAATCTAAAGTCACGCCAAACTTCGCACAAAACTCAATCATGCTCATAGGGTCAGGCATATTCATACCCAACTCATATTTTGACCACTTTGCTTGAGTTGTTCCGAGAATTTCAGAAAGTTCAAGCTGAGTTATTCCGGCCAATTCCCTTACTTGCCGGATGCGCTGGCCTATGTCCTTGCGGACTGTTTCCTCTACGGCTGTCCACCGTGCGCGACTACCAGCCTCACTGGTTGTTGTTTTTTCTTTTGTCATAGGCTCACAGCCCCTTTTCAAGTAATCTAAGTTGGAATACAAAAGTCCCCGCCCTTCGGAGTTTCGGGGGGTGGGGATTGAACGGCCCCCATTGAAAGACCGTGCGGGGGCGGAGACGGATGGCGCGAGAAGTACGGCGCTTTTCTGAAGAAGAAAACAGCACAATCGTAATCATGCGCGGCAAGCGTTTTGGATGGAACACCATTGCGCGGCAGCTAGGGCGGGCCGTAAATCCGACAATCCGGCACGCCGTCCGCGTCCTCGGCCTTCCCGCTGACTTGTCAGCACCCGATAAGCGTCTTGATCTCACTGAAGAACAGAGCGAGCAAATCCGCAATCTAGCCATGGATGGCTTGGATGTGGCGGGCATAGCAGATGAAACCGGCCTGAATGTCGGAATCATAAGAAATTACTGCGGCCTCAATCAAATACGGTTGACGACAAACGACTCTTTACCCGCTGGCGCGAGCGCGACATGGGGGGCGATTATTGCCGGTACTGCACTAGCCGGTTGCCCCTTCCCTTCGGCCCAACACTAACGCGCTAATCGTAGCTTGCGGGGGTAGCACTTGGCAAGGCGCCAACAATAACATTCTGAGAAAGGAATATAACGATTATGGCCGGAACAGTAAACAAAGTGATTCTTGTTGGGAATCTCGGGAAAGACCCCGAAGTTCGCAACACGCAAGGCGGGGGCAAAATAGTCAACCTTAGCGTTGCAACTTCTGAGTCCTGGAAGGACAAAAACTCAGGCGAACGTAAGACGCTGACGGAGTGGCATCGCGTGGTTGTTTTTAACGACAGCCTTGCAGATGTTGCCGAAAAATACCTCGAAAAAGGCGTAAAGATTTATGTTGAGGGCAAGCTTCAAACCCGCAAATGGACCGATCAGAGCGGCCAAGATCGCTATTCAACTGAGGTGATTATTCCTCGGTTTGGCGGAGTCCTTACGATTCTGCAAAGCGTCAGCGGAGATGGCCAAAATGACGGACAGAGCCGCGCTACCGGACGGGCGCAAGGCGGGGGCGGAAGCCATGACAGCAGCGGTTGGAGTGACGATGAAATTCCGTTCTAAGCGCCTCATGCGCCGCTTTTTTCATAGCTACAAGCGCCCATGCTTGAGCGCCGTGCAGTTGTTTGCGTGGGTGGCTGAAGGGGCCGCCCTGGCCGCGCTTTCGCTGATTGTGGGGCATTTCATTTGATTAACCTTCGCCCCTATCAAAGCGATGCTTTAGATGGTGTGCGCGCCGCCTATGCTGCGGGGCATCGCGCCCCGTTGTTGGTGGCGCCCACCGGGGCCGGAAAGACCATCATGTTTTCGGACGTTGCGCTACGCGCCGCTGAAAAAAATATGCCCACCCTAATCTTAGCGCACCGCCGCGAGCTTATCCGGCAAGCGTCAAAAAAGCTGACTCTTTCCAATGTGCCGCACGGCATTATTGCCCCCGGCTTCACCCCTACCCGCGACCTTGTGCGGGTGGGAAGCGTGCAGACCGTTGCGCGGCGCCTTGATAGGCCGGAGGCGCAGGGCTTCAAGCTTATTGTCATTGACGAGGCGCACCACGCGGTTGCCGGGCAATGGGACCAGATTATTACCGCCAACCCTAAGGCGCGTCTGCTTGGGGTTACGGCTACGCCAGAGCGCCAGGACGGGCGCGGTCTCGGGGTGGCGGCTGGCGGTTGCTTTGACGTGCTGGTTGACGGCCCGAAAATTGGCGACCTGATAGCAGATGGCTATTTGGTCCGCACTAAGACTTATGCGCCGTCCGTAGAGGCTGACGTGTCAAACGTGCCAATCCGGGGCGGCGATTATGTACCGGACGCGCTGGCGGAGGTGATGGACACGCCCGCGATCACGGGCGACGTGGTGGCGCATTATGCGCGCTACGCGCCGGGCCTGCCGACCATCGTTTTCTGTGCCAATCGAAAGCATGGGGAGCATGTCGCGCAAGCTTTCAGTGCTGCGGGATGGCGCGCCGCGTTTGCTGACGGCACCATGAAAGGCAAAGACCGCGACGCAGCCCTTGGCGGCCTGGAAACTGGCGCGGTTCAGGTGCTTTGCGTGGCGGACCTTGTGAGCGAAGGCGTGGACATTCCCACGGTTTCTTGCGTCATCTCAGTGCGCAAAACCACAAGTTTGGGATTGTGGATGCAGCAGGTAGGGCGGGGGTTGCGAACCGTTTACGCGCCGGGGTTTGATCTAAATGACCGTGCCGGGCGGTTGCTGGCCATAGCAGCCAGTAACAAACCGCACCTAATTCTACTTGACCATAGCGGCAACACGCTGCGCCACGGGTTGCCGGATACTGAGCGCGATTGGAGCCTTGACGGGAAATGCAAAAAGGAACGCACGGCACCAACATTGAAGCAATGCCCTGGCTGTTTTGCCATCCACCAACCGGCGCCTGTGTGCCCGCATTGTGGCCACGACTATAACGCAGGGAAGGCCACACTATCGGAGTTGCCGCTTGTGTCTGCCCCAGGCGAGTTGAAGGAAGTTGATGAAGCCATGGCGGCGCGCATTGCGCAGCTTCGGAAAGGGAAGCTTACAGATATTCTCACGGGCAGCGAAACGCTGGCGGAGTTGCGGGAAATCGGGAAGGCGCGCGGATACAGCCCGCAATGGCCCTGGATGCAGTTTCAGGAAGCTAAGCGCCGCAGGGAGGCGAAAAAAGCAGCATGAGCCAAACTTATGAAGTCAATGCCCGGCTATGGGATGGCGTGCAGAAGTTGCGCGTCACAGTCTCGGATGAAGGCCACGCGCTGAGCGTGGAGGCAATCGAGGCTGATGCAGACCGCAAGCGAGTTCTGGCGAATATCTCAACCATGCTTGGCCGTGGCGTTTCGCCAATCGAGCTAAGCGTGCGTGCGGATGATTTCAAAGAAATCGTGAACACGCTTCGCGCAACTGAAAACCAGCACAATGCGCCGCGCCGGGCTGCGGCGCTGGCGGAACACGAAAAAAGGAATAAAAATGGCCAGTGAATCAGACATTCAAGCCAAGATCATGCTGGCGATAGGGGGCCGTCCTGACGTGCGGATTTTCCGCAATCATGTGGGCTTCGGGTGGAGCGGCCAGTTGCTCAAGCAGGAAGGGGACCGCGTATTACTCAAGAACGCGCGCCCGGCAACTTTCGGCCTTGCGCCGGGGTCTGCCGACCTCATCGGCTGGCGCTCCATAACCATCAAGCCGGAGCATGTGGGCCGCAAGATCGCGGTTTTTATATCAGGCGAGGTGAAGGCCCTGCGCGGCAAAGCGGCGGAGGCCCAAAAGAATTGGGCGCGCATTGTGGATGCCGCCGGTGGTTTGGCGGCAATTTGGCGCACCCCAGCGGGCGCAATCGAGACTGTGGAAGGGGCGCTGATTTAATGGACGTTAGCGAAAAAGAGATGAGGCGCGACATTGCAACTTGGTCATTCGTTACCTGTCGCCACAGCGTCTTGATCGCGGATGTGGAGGAATTGGCGCAATTCCTAATCCGCCGGGGCTGGCGGAAGGCTGATGCGAATAGCGGGGGCGCCGTGATGGTGGGCGCTGATTTATCAACTTCGCCGGATTATGTGGTGGAGTTTTCGGCATGAGTCACCTTGATGAAGCGCACGCGCAAATAAACATCTTGCGCCGGGAGAGGGATGACCTAATGCACCGCGCCATATTGGCGGAACACGCGGCTTGGTGCGCGGCAGAAGAATTGTCGCACATCGCAAAAAGCGGGGCGCAATCACCTTCGGTGGCGCGGGAGGCAATCGCCCTCATGCTGAGCCGGGGTTTTGGGAGGATGGAAAACGGACGCGCCTCCGGGCGTTTAAAGGAAATCCTCGGAAGGGCGCGGATTTCGCCGGAAAGCCTTTAAGCCATGACAGGCTGCTAAAATGACCGCCCTGCCCCAAGAAATCGAAGCCCTGGCGTTGTTGGGCTGGCGGCTCTATCCGGCCAGCACGCGGAGCCGTGCAGCCCTTGTCAGCCAGTTTAAGGATGGAGCAAAGCCCCACGAATTAGCTACGCATGACCTAGACCAGCTTGAAACGTGGGCGCGCCGATTTCCGGGGTGTAACTGGCGTGTTGTCATGGAAGGCTCCGGCATTATCGGGCTAGACGTGGACGCGCCGGGAGATGACCATAACGGCGATGGCATAACCGCGTTGCGCGATCTTGTGGCCAAAAACACCCCCCTCCCCCCTCGCCCAACCACGCGAAGTGGCAGCGGTGGGTTTGCGCTGTTTTTCCGCGATAACGGCGCGCCGATCTGCCGCCGGAGCGGCTGGCCGGTGGCTGGGTTAGATCCCCGCGCCGGGCCGCTTACGGTAACTGTGCCTCCCTCCACGCATCTAAGAACGCGCAACGCCTACAGGTGGGCGCCGGGGTTGGCGCCTTGGGAGTGCCCCTTACCCGAGGCGCCCGCGTGGTTGCTTAAAGCCTTAGCCCCTCCGCCTGAACCGCCTATACCCAAGCGCATGCAGCAGCGCCCGGCAACAGAACCGCGCGCCCGGCGGCGCTTAGAGCGCGCGGTTGATAATGTGCAATATGCAAAGCCCGGCACGCGCAATGCGGAGCTAAACCGGCAATCCTATGCGGTGGGCCGCTATGTGGGCGCGGGGCTGCTAGATCAGAATTATGTTATTTCCGTGCTATACACGATTGCGCGTAAATCAGGGTTAGCAGATAAAGAGGCGCGCGACACTATCCGCAGCGGGATGGCGTCGGGCGTTCGTAATCCAGTAACGACAACAGGAAACGAATGAACATTGAAGATGGCAGGCTTGACCGCGTTTGGGCGGAAAACTGCTTTGCAGACCGGGGCCGCGTCCTGACGGGTTGGGCATCTCACTATTGCCCGGACTTTGACGGCCTCACGATTGATGAAACTTGCCCGCAATGGCCTTGCCTATGCGCGGATGAATTGAAAGAGCGCAATCATGCCTGATTATGGCGGCGATATTGACACAGCCGGAGATATGGAAGGCGGATATAGCGCACCACGCCCTAACCTGCCCTTTCAGGCTCTCGGTTATGACCGCAGCACGTTCTTTTTTCTGCCAAACAGAGGGGGGCAGGTGTTGGAGTTTTCGGGCCGCGAGCTTGGTTCAGCCGGGGCGTTGCTTCAGCTTGCCCCGCTTTTCTGGTGGGAATCCGAATGCTCCGGCAAAACCGGCATGGATACAAAGCAAGCGAATGATATGGTTTTGCGCATGTCTTACGCGGCGGGGCCGTTTGATGCGGGCCGCGTGCGAGGCCGTGGCGTTTGGCTGGAAGATGACGGGCGCCCCGTTGTGCATGCTGGCGATCATTTGGCCGTTGATGGTCAAATCATCTCGCCTACTGAATGGGAAGGGCAGGGCATCTATGAGCGCGCGCCTAAGCTTGGCGTTTCCTTCAGCGCAGAACCGGCAGAAACCGAGGAAGCAAAACGCTTCCTTGACCTATGCGCCGCCCTCCCTTGGGAGGATGCAAACGACGATGGCGTGGACACTAGCAGCATGGGCCGCATGCTGGCCGGGTGGATAACCGTTTCAGCGTTCTGTGGGGCGATGCCGTGGCGGCCACACGTCTGGATTACTTCGGAGGCTGGCCAGGGTAAAAGCTGGCTGCTTGATAATATCCTGAAGCCCATGCTTGGCGGGGCTGAGTTGCGGGTGCAATCCAAGACGACAGAAGCCGGGTTACGTGCCGCCCTTGGCCGGGACGCGCGCCCGGTGGTGTTTGATGAAGCAGAAACGCAGAACCAGCGCGATGCCGACCGCATGCAGCAGGTTCTTGACCTTGCCCGGCAGGCATCAAGCGAGGATGGCGCGGATATTGTGAAATCAACACAGACCGGACAGGCACGCCGATTCAGAATCAGGTCTATGTTTGCCTTTGCAAGCGTCAACGTGGCGCTCTCGCAAGCGGCTGATGAAAGCCGGACCATTGTTCTTTCGCTGCGCCCGGCACGGGATAAAGACGCGCGGGCCGCGCATTTCGAGAAGCTGAAAAGCTTGCAGGCCGAAATCGTTACCCCTGGTTTTGCCGCTCGGCTTCGCGCCCGCACGCTCTCGCTGTTGCCGACTATTCGCGCAAACGCGGAGGTTTTCGCGTCCGCGATTGCGAGGGCAGGGGGGTCACGCCGCACAGGCGACACAGTTGGTGTACCTCTCGCCGGTGCATGGTCTCTCCGTTCCCGGCGGACTGCCACCAGGGAGGAAGCGGACGCATTTGTTGCGGGCACTCCATGGGTACGGGCAGCGGTGGAACGCATCGAGAGCGAGCCGGAATGGAGGCAATGCCTTAACCGGCTGCTCGGGCAGCGCATCCGCCTTCCTGGCAGGGTTGAAGAAGTCCCCGTTGGCGAGTTGCTGGATATTGTGGGAACCCCCTACAGCACGCCAGAAATGGCCGGAGGGGATGACATGCCGGGTGATGGAGGGACAGCC
>NZ_FQVJ01000062.1 GCF_900129125.1 Acidocella aminolytica 101 = DSM 11237
AAGGACCTCGTGGTTGTCACCACCCAGGACGCGGTGCTGGTGGCGCATAAAAGCGAGGCCCAGAACGTAAAGAAAATCGTGGACAAACTGAAGGTCCAGAAACGCCCCGAGGCCGAGAGCCACAACCGCACCTACCGGCCCTGGGGCTTTTATGAAAGCCTGATCCAGGGCGACCGTTTTCAGGTGAAACGGATTGTGGTCTGGCCGGGGCGGCAACTGTCGCTCCAGAAGCATTTTCATCGCGCCGAGCATTGGGTGGTGGTGGCCGGCTCCGCGCTCGTCACCCGCGATGAGGAGGAAATTCTCGTGCGGGAGAATGAGAGCGTTTACCTGCCGCTGGGCTGCGTGCACCGGCTGGATAATCCGGGGCGGATTCCGCTCACTCTCATCGAGGTGCAGTCCGGCGCTTATCTCGGTGAGGATGACATCGTGCGGCTAGAGGATAATTACGGCAGAACATAAAGATGATTATGCTAAGATTTATGGATTCGCATATTTTAGGTTTGAATGTTATGCAAGCAGAGATTGCCAAAACATTACCATACCAGCATCCTGACCACGAGTGGAATTGGATACGTTTACAATAGCCAAGGATAATTACGATTTTGAATCTTGAATTTGAGGCAAATCGGATTGAATCCTTTTCCGAGTTTGAGCAGTTGCGTACAAAAATGCAACATGTACTTGATAGCAGGTATCTTTTCGAAAAAAGCCTTGCCTCTAGCGAGGATAGTTTTGTATTGGAAGGGACCTGCGGCGCATGCGTATGTCCAACGACCTTCACTGCTGTGACGGCTGGAGGAGAGGAGACGCCAAGCAATCAACGCGTTCCCAATTGGCGTGAAACGCTACGTTGTGGGTGCAGCTATCACCTCCCTAATCGGTACCGCGCCGTACTTCACTTCCTCAAAGCCAAGACAGGGCTACAAAAATGGATGAGGGTAGCAATCTTCGGCTCTTCGGATTTATTGGCTTCGTCGGTCGAAGCGGAAACTGGGAACTGCCACTATCTACCTCGCCTCGTTAGGGGGCTTAATGATATAGGCCAACCTATCCTTAGGCTGGAGGATAGAGATAGGGCGCGTCACATTGTTATTTCGCTGGATTACCTTCACTTAGTTCCGATGTTAAGAACAGCACTGTTCGAGGTTCTTCGCATTTTAGAATCCGGCGGACGGTTCATTTTTACAATACCATTTCATGCTCACTCCGAATTAACCTCTTCCTTCACCACACACTTGCCACGCGTGGAGGGACTGCATCCAGCGGAATTTGGTGGTGCTGTTCATGATATCGGATGGGATATCCTCTCCATGCTCCGTGACGTCGGATTTAGCAGGGCAGCTGCTTATCTCTACTGGTCCGAGGAACTTGGCTACTTCGGGCCTTATAATTTCATCTTTTCCGCAACTCGTTAGCCCATGGCCAGCACCGCATGAATGATACCACGACCCCCACCCCCCGTAATCTATCTGGATACATCGATCGCGTTACGAATGACGGGATCGTTGAAGGCTGGGGCTGGGACGAAAACCAACCTGGCCTCAGGCTCAACCTAACGATTCTAGTCGACAACGAGCCGGTTGGAACGACCACAGCCATGTTGTACCGAGGTGACTTGGCCCATGCAGGGATAGATGACGGTCACCACGGTTTCAAATTCCCTTTGCCTTATGAGGCTCTTGGAAAAAAGCGTGAGCTTCGCATCTCTGTGCGCGAGACAAATACAGGAGTCACTCTAGGAAAGCCATTTCTCTTATTTAGAAACGATGTCGTTACAATTGACGATAGAGTAGCTGAACTCGAGGGTACGTTGAAGCTGCTGCAGTCGCGCCTTGCTGAATTGCTTAGTCAGTCTACGCAGCAAAATAATGCAGCTTCCGCAGCGCTGTTCCAAACTATAGGCAGTTTTTTCATGCAACTCGCAGCAGAAGCCGAAACTGGAGTAAGTGGGCAAGGTCCACTTGGCACGCTCCTCAATACAATCGGCGCTTCCTATGACATAATCACGCTGCCCCGTTCGGAAACTCCCGTAGCTACGATCTGCGTGGAAGCAGACGCACCGTTTGCTGAGGTTTACAAATGCCTCCAAGCACTGTTGAGCAACGGCATTTGCGAAAAGGCCGATGTAGTTCTACTAGATCCTGGAGCACAAGAAGACATTGCGCTTCTACCAACAATTATACGCGGTCTACGCTATCTGCGGGTGCAGGGGGAGTTGCTTGCGGAGAGAAACACGGTCGCAGCAGAGAGCCGGACAGAGTTAGTCGCCTTCCTCTCTGCCCATGCTCTACCGGAGCGCGGTTGGCTGGACGAGATTTGTGCTCCGTTTACGGCTTCCATCAATATTGCGGCGGTAGGCAGCAAAGTTGCGCGCAGCGATGGTACAGTAGAACATGCCGGATTAATTTTACGTGACACCGAACGTTTTACCGATATTGGCGTTGGGCGTATAGATGGCGATCCAACTTGCAACCACGTCTGCAAGGTGGCCGCTCTGGGCAGCTATGCCGTCGCTTTCCGTCGTGCCGCTTTCATCGCCGCAGGAGGCTTCGACGTTGCCCTAATAGAGCCTGCCGCTGCAACACTGGATTTGTGTCTGCGCTTTGGTCAACATCAAGAGAGCGTTATCTACCAGCCATTTGCCAGAGTACTTTGGCGTGAAAGCGCAAAGATGCGGTCGCACTGGGTGACCGAAGATCTAGCTTCAAGACCCGGCTTTTACGACTTGTTAAAGCAGCGCTGGACGAAACACCTATCTGACCAAGCCACCGCAAGGCGGGACACCCCGCGCCAGATTGGCCGCGCGCTTGTCTTGTCAGGTGGGCCGGACTGCGTAGCCACTGCAAAGAGGCTTGTAGAACAAGGATATGATGTAACCTACGGCCATATATTCGATAGCCACGAGAACGAAGGGTACAGGATTGTAGCGCGCGAAGGTATTCGCGCCTTATCCGTGCCATTCTATACCAGTCTGGAGGGGTATTTGAGACAGGAGGGGGAGACAATAGACCTGATCCACGCCTCAAAGGCGGAGAGTAACAAGCTTAGTGGACTCGACGGATTGTTCCCGAATGCAAAGATTGTGCATGGCATAGAAGCGGCGGCGACGTCAGGAGATTGATATGGTACCATTCTACTTTGTTGGTACCACGCACTTATTGCTATAGTCGGCGCCAACTACTATCGCCGTCTCATATTGACCTGTCACTCCTGTGTCGTCATAGGCCACGGCGGTTAGATGATGTATCCCTGAATTAAGCATGTCAGGCAAGATTTCTACATGGTATGGCGGCTTTGTTGCAAAACCGACAACATGGCCATCCAGAATGAATTTCACCTTTGTGACTGCCCCACCATCTATACTTGCAACCGCATAAACGGGCACTGGGGCAGTAACCCTTTGACAATCCAAAGGATAGTCAATTACTACAATTGGCTTTGCATCTGCAGAAGTGAGACGGTCTGGCATTACATCAAGCTTTGCATTAGCGGCTTTGATGCTATGAATAACGCCATCTGTGTACCCAGGCCCCACATTATAGCGCGTCGGAGGCGTATCGTAAGTGGAGTAAGTATTTTTCTGATAGAACTCCCAGACCCAAAGCGCGCTGTAGGCTACATGGTTTTGCGTTATTGCAGCCAACATGCCTTTTATGAATTTTTGGCCCGCTTGGCTTTCAGGATTCTTCGCGCCAAACTCTCCTATGAACAAGGGTTTTCCTAGTTCCTTAGCTTCTTTTTCTAGAACAGGAATTAGTTTTTGTGGGTCAGTCGCTTTAATCCCGCCCATGCTTGATTCAGGGTAAATATGCACACTGATGACGTTAGCATATTTGTTTATTGATGCTAAATACTGCAATGATCGCGACAAACTGTCATGCGACCAATCAGGCTTTCCGTACAAAAAACCTGGATGCGCTCGCAAATGCGCCGCGGAGGGGCGGGGGAGGGAAAACCCTGTGGATACAGGAACAGAAGGATCCAGTGACTTGATCAGGCCGTAGAATCTTTGGATGAACGCCATCATCTGCGCTGAAGTGAAATTCGATCTGACCGAGCACATCGCTGGGCTGAGTCGTTCCTGACAGGATTTCACATTATCTATATCCGCCAGTAAATTCAGTTCGTTCGTCATCTCATAGAGAAAAATCAGATGTTTGCCCCGGTAACGCTTTATGAACTCCGTGACATACCTAACCAGAAGGAACCAGGACTTCGAGTGAGGGTTACCGAGAAGATCCCCTACTGTTTCATGCGTCATAGCAGGAAACTGGTTCACGTTAAACATCAGCACCGGGACGATTTGTATATTATGACTATGCAAATCATCCATCATAGCATCCATGGCAGCCCAGTATTTCCCTGGGTTGCTGAGCCACAGAGAGAGATCACTCCGTTGGCTATAAAATGAAGGAGCATAGCCGGTTATGGCCACCCGAAGAAAGCGTACGCCGTTAGCTTCAGCATCGACAATCGCCTTTTTGGCCATTGCTCTTTCAACTTCTACATATTGAGGTTGGCCATTGCCACCGCTAGCCAACCCGAGATATTGTTGTGCTAAATCGAATTTATTCAAACCGATTGAGGCGTGATCGGGTAGCGGCCATGCTTTGCTCGACAAAAGCATGCTTGCAATCGTAGCCAGCATCACTGCTTCTAACAGCCGAAGGTAACCCGAGCCACGCCAAAAAAAACATGGTCCCCTTTGACCCATCCGCCAAAACCTTCCTCATGACCATGATGGACAGCCGTATGCGCCCACCTTAGAATAAGATCATATTGTCAAGATTATTCTTATTTCCATCCCCTCAAAAACCATACTAAACCCATAGATAAACAAATATAATGGTGATAATCTCAAAAAATACTAGTTCAACTGATACGTTAATAGCTTTTCTCAAGCGCGCTAATATTCTAAATTTCGAAAGATATGAAGAAGAAGGCTTTCACCAAGTGACCATCATCAACCAAACCTATAAATTCATCTTCATCCATATCCCTAAAAATGCCGGAACAACGATCACAAAAGTTCTTTCCGATCATACACAATGGCAAGATCTCGAGCTTGGGGGAACCATTTATGGTGAATCCATTGCCCCCGCCTACGTGAAGAGGTTTGGCATAGGAAAACATACACGCGCGGAGGTTGTTCGCAATGTCGTTGGGGAACACGTATGGGACAAATGCTTTAAGTTTGCTTTTGTCCGCGATCCTTTTGCGCGCACCTTATCGACCTATCAATTTCTGCTAAAGTGGCGCAACTGGGCCAACAGCGAGATCATGGATCATTTTGAAAATTTCGAATCTTTTGTGACATCTCGTTTCTTTAATGAGGAGCCAGGGCCAGATGGAATATTTTTGCCACAATGGAATTGGGTCTGCGACGCAAACGGAAGCCTTCTTCTCGATCAGATTTACAAAGTCGAAAATATAGACCATGATATTCGCACGTTAGCAGCTAAGATACCCTTAAAGCTTTCCGAAGAATCCACTCCCAAAATGAATGAATCGGAAAAGCTTGAAAAAAACCAAATATTTTTCTCAAATGTTGCTGCAAACGTTATTCAGAAAAAATATGCCCCAGATTTTGTCAAGTTTGGATATAAACCCTCGCTTCCGAATTTAGTTTTTTCCCAAACCTAATCTTGGCGAGCCCCCGCAAGAACACAGAGAGCACAAGACTGTTAGAACGGTTTATTTTTGCCTAGAAATAACGTTTCCGTTATACTTTCAATGCTCCGTTTTGATAGGCGTACATCCCTCAGAATTGGGCGCCTATCAAAACAGTTTTCTACGACATCGGTAACCCCTATATAACGGGCCCCCACCCCTTGAGAGATCATCCAAAACGCCGGATTTGCATAAGATGGCGGCAACACCTCAACAACAAAACTTTCTGATTTTAACATTATCGTATTGGCTAGCCCTGCACCATGAACCGCACATATTCCTCGGCTCCAATGAAAAATCCCCCACTGCTCTTCTATACTAAAATTTTCTAAATCAACAACCAATACTGAGCCGTAACGCTCGAGTCTTTCCACCAATTCCATTTCATTTGTTAGAAGACGCGTTCCCCTTTTTTCTCTCGAGACTATAACAACGGTGTCCTTTAGATGCTTTAGTTCAGGAATATTTACGCTTTTTCTTATCCTTTCAAGCGCAGTTGGATGAGCGCGCAAGCAAGGATGCTGAACAGCTCCCCCCGTATCTGAGGGGACGATTAGAGTTTCTGCCGTAATTGCCGTGTTTCCGTTCAGTTCAACTATGTCTTCAGATTTAACACCCACCGCAGCAAGCATTTGCCTTTGCCATGACCTTTGAATTGGGGAAACTATTATTCTGAAGTCAAGGCCATTATCTTCGATAAAAATGCTAAACCTAGCCAAAACATCCAAAAGCCAATGAGCATAATTCGGCTCCCAGAAGCGATCCGCTATCAACAAAGCATGCCCACTCACGTGTACTGCATTCTTGATACATTTTTGAATGTCTAAATCAACAACAGGAATCAAAGGCGCATAAGGTGTACTCAGAGGTGCTATAACCTTGTCTCCAGCAATCACCAAATGTCCTAAATTTGCCATTTGTAAGACGCACCCGTTTTTCAGATTTATATACTGCAACCTTCCGGTCTTCACTCCAACCAAAGCGCTTTCTCGAGGAAAACGATTATCTTTTTCTCCAATCCACTCTACTGGCGATCGGTTAACTTCACATTCATTTAACGTATAAGCCACCTCCCCTCCCCCATGTTCAGAAAGTTCATAGTTTTGATTTGCCCACTTAGGGAGCAGGGAGGCAACTTTTTTGCTCCACTCTACTTGCGATGCCACATCGAAGGACGGCACCTCAATGTTCAATTGGCGCGAGGCTTTTTGTATAAGAGTACTATTGCAAGGCAACAGATCATCTGAAAGCATAAAATTCTTTTCCTGACACTAAATGCTCCAACACAACAAGCAGACGAGATTATGTTTCAAAGCAATGGAATTAATTGTCAATTCCCACTGACACTTGCCTTTTTGACCGATATTTTATAAACAAAGTAATTTGCCATCTCCTTATGTCGGAAAGCCCCCCATGCAGCGGACAGACTTTGTCTTAACCGAAGACGGCTCAGAGTATCTAAAAAAGAACTTTTGGATATTGCTCGCTCCGGGAGCATATAGGTTTGATCCAAACTTTGAAATCGAATACCCAAGCGCTGCATATGGTGGAATATTTTCCCCGTTCCTTCACTCTATCGGGGCTTTTACTTACACGTGGTCGAGAATTGGGCGCTTTGTAGAAAAAATTGGGCGATATTGTTCGATTGCAGCCTCTGTTACCCTTGGCGATTCAGAGCACCCAACAGACTGGCTTACAACATCGAATGTCACTTGGGATCACAATTTTATTTTGGGTGCTTTTTCTAAAAATGAAACACCCAGTTTAAAACCTCAAGATCCAGGAATGCAAAAAAGACACTTGCCAATATCTATTGGCAACGACGTTTGGATAGGAGGCCGTTCTTACATAAAGCGAGGAATAAAAATAGGAGACGGCGCAATCATTGCGTCGAACGCTGTAGTTACTAAGCCGGTTCCTCCCTTTGCAATTGTTGGCGGAAATCCTGGACGAATTATAAAATATCGCTTCTCAGATAAAGTTATGGAGCGGATATCTTCCTGCGCCTGGTGGAATTATTCCTACTCAGATATCGGCCACCTTGATTTCTCGCGTCCAGAAGAAACTTGTGACGCCATAGACGAAATGCTCTCTAAAGGTAGATTACAAAAATACAACCCTAAGCGTCTCATGGCTGCAGAAATCAAGACAATCCTCGAAGCGCAGCCTAAATTATTGGTAAAGACCGTCAAATAACATGCATATCAATACTTTAGAGAAGCTAGACTTTATTAACTAGACTTTACCACTAACGTCCTAAACACGAACCCTAACTCTCGCCCATCACCGCTTACCCCAATGTCAGATGGCCTTACGCTCGTGGGTATATACCAAGCTAAGTTCAACACCCCCTCCTCGCCGCGGCGGAAGAAAGTTTCCGGCTCTACCAGTGCCTCCATTACGGAAGGCTCAGCATTGCGCAAGCGCCAGAACCCAAGCCAAATACCATTCCCGTAAAGCGTGATCTCCTGCATTGGCTGCCGGGAACTGACAAATGGCTCTCCTTCCACTACCAATCTGCAAGGCTCATCAGGAATATTCATGGCAATGGATAGGGCAGCAACCGGACCATTGTTCCACACATGGGCGTCCTCAGGCTCGGCCCAACCGCTTACCAGTCCCTGCCGGTCAATGTCCTCAGTACCGAACAAACGCATCATTCCCAGTTCCGTATTGAGCCGAGGGAAGCCCGCAGATACTGTCTTACCGGCTTTTTTCCTATCCTTGGTAACGAGCATGGTCACATTCCCACTAAATATCGCTTCACCCATATCTGGTAGTCCAGAAACAGTAACATTTACAGCACAAAACTATTGCAATGCACAATAAATTTTTGTGTATAAACGAAATAGGAGAATATCGCTTGCCATGGATAGTCATGCTTCAGCTTCCACAATAACTGCAGGCTTCCAGAATGACCTGCTCCGATTCCTGGCTCCCTTACACAGGCGCCGTTCCACCCTTGCCATAGGGCTTCTGCCTGAGGTCGCTGTCAGGAACTCGGACGGGAAAAATTTTAGCATATCTTCAGTCATCCCCCCCAAGATGAACGAAGTTACGCTCTGCCTTCTCCCAGAACTTGGCGACAGCCTCATCACGAAGCTAGATAACGCAATGGGAACGCTCCCACAGGGCGGTGTCCTAGCGGTCCTGCACAGTACGCCGCTGGAAAATGTGGCATCCTTCCCTGGATGCCACATAGTCCAGTATGTGTGCCGCCCCATTTCCGGCTCAATCATTACAGAAACGTCATATATGCTCGCGCGTATCGCGGCACTACATGATCACGCCGCGGGCGGAAGTGAGGCTTTCTATCTCTGGATCGGCTCGAACGAAGGGCTGCCGGATCTTGCCGGTGGCATATTCGAGACAGGCGACGAGAGCGCGTCTGATGCCATTTCGCTTCAAACCCCAACCCATTCTCCTACGTTGGCATACGACGACCATTCCTCTTCAGAAATACTAGAACCTGCTATTGCGCGGGCTGAGGCGTTGGGTCAGCGCCTATTGAGAGTCGACGAGCGAACCTTCGAGCTGCGCCGGCGCCTTGCACAGTTAGAGGCACAGCAAGGTTACGCTGGACAATCAGGCGGCGGGCAGGGCTTTTTCGATGTGCCTCGTACACAACACGCTTGGCCATTGGCGCAAGACCAGGACCTCATGCCAGAGAAACTTGACCTGTACGACCGCAGGGTGGACGACGACGTGGTACTTGAAGGGCGAAAAGGTCAAACATTTTTCTCCGCTTTCGCATTAGAATCGGAAAAACCGGACTATGACAGCTGTATCGAAGCGCTGAATAAGACAGTACCCGAGGCCACGATTCTGACCGAGGGCAAGCCAGATGTCTCAATCGTCATCCCCGTCTACGGACAGCTCCCCTATACACTGAATTGCATCGAAAGCCTTTTCCTACACCGTACACGCTACAGTATAGAAATAATCATTATTGATGACTGCGGCCCAGATAAAGTAACAGCCCAGTATATTCCTCAAATATCTAAGGTTCGTTATCATAGACAAGCGGTAAACGGCGGATTCATAAATAGCTGCAACTGCGGCGGCGACTTGGCACATGGCAAGTTCGTATTGATGCTCAACAATGATACCCGTGTCGTCGAAAACTGGTTGGACGCATTGGTAGAGACCTTCGATCTTTTTCCCAATGTCGGCTTGGTTGGGTCGAAGATGTGCTATGCCGACGGTAGTTTGCAGGAAGCAGGCGGCATATTATGGCGCGACGGGAGCGCCTGGAATTATGGACGTAACGACGACCCTAACCGCCCTCAATATTGTCACGCGCGCCAAGTGGACTATATCTCAGGCTGCTCCTTGCTTCTGAAAACATCTCTATGGAATGAACTTCAAGGCTTTGACAAGCATTATACACCCGCTTACGCTGAAGATGCTGACTTGTGCCTGCGCGTAGCCGCCGCCGGTTACGAAGTTTGGTTTCAACCACAATCTCGTGTTGTTCATTACGAAGGCAAGACGGGCGGCACTAATACCACCTCGGGCACCAAAGCCTATCAGGTAACAAACCTGAAAAAACTTTTCCTGCGCTGGCGGGAAGAACTCGAGGATCATCGACCAAATGCCGAGGCGCCTTATTTCGAGCGCGAACGAAAAGCCAGAAAGCGTATACTCGTTATTGATTCGGTAACCCCTACACCGAATCAGGACGCGGGCTCCGTTCAAACCGTCTTAGCTCTCCGCTGTGCTCGCCTACTCAATTACAAAACGTATTTCGTTCCAGAAGACAACTGGCTGTTTGAACCAGCATACACGCCAGCGCTAATGAAGGAAGGCATCGAATGCGGATATGCGCCATTTGATGTCAAATTCGAAAATTATATCCGCCGTTATGGTTGGATGTTTGATATTGTGTTGGCGTACCGCGTCAGCGTGCTTGAGCGCACACACGATCTCATCCGACAGTACGCTCCACAAGCCGTACTTCTATATCACGTGGCCGATCTTCACTACCTACGTACTGAGCGCGAAGCACAACTTGAAGGTAACCAGGAAAAATTCCGGGAGGCCACTCTGCTAAAACAGAAGGAACTAAATTTCATCACGCTCGCGGATTGTACGATTACTCACTCCACTACTGAGGCTGAGATTCTATCCCAGGAGCTACCTGATGCGAGGGTCACCGTTTGGCCGCTGATGTTCGATTTTTTTGGTACTAAGTCAAAATTCTCTGAACGACGGGATATATGCTTCCTCGGCGGTTACAGACATCCACCTAATGTCGACGCAGTAAAATATTTTGTCAAAGAGCTATTTCCTCTTCTTCGGGAGAAAATTTCCGGCATACGTTTCATCATTGCCGGTGCAAATCCAAGCCATGACGTTCTAGCACTCGCATCAAGCGACGTGGTTGTCACCGGCATGGTGGAGGATCTGCGGGAAGTATTCGATAAATCCCGTATTTTCGTCTGTCCCCTACGGGTTGGCGCTGGTGCAAAAGGCAAAATTATGTCTGCGCTTTCCTACGGCATTCCCATTGTCTCAACTTCTGTGGGAGTCGAAGGCGCGGGACTACAGAAAGACAAACATGTGCTAGTGGCAGATACAGCGGAGGACATTATTAGGGATATTGTCCGCCTCTACAACGACGAGGCTCTCTGGAATCTTCTTTCCAAAAATGGACAAGCTCTGATGCAAGAGGAGTTCTCGACTGGGATGGGAATCAAACAATTAAAGAATGCCATCGACATGGGATACCGACACAAGCTCGGCCTAGCTTAAGATCGGTGGTGTATGATTATACTTGGTGAACTCACTAACGATGCTGCCACTAAACTGGAAGGTTGGTGCTGGGCGCCGGATCGTCCGACCGAGCGGCGTATCGTTGAAATCTATGTCAACGGCCACCTCGCTGTATCAGCTATCTCAGCCCGCATGAACACCGAGCTCCGAGAAAGAGGAATTGGCGACGGTTATCATGGTTTTTCAATGCCTATGCCTCAGGTTCCTGTAGGCTCGGAAGAATCCCTGATTATTGAAGCACGTGAACGCCACACCGGCACAACCTTCGGTCGCATCGTTATACAAGACAAAAGTTCTTGCGATCCTATCGAAACAAGATTAACCAAAGCCGAACACAGTGCCTACGAAGTTTTGCATAGCTTGGGTCGGTATGAAGCTGAACCAAAAGCAAAATCCTTTGCCTCAGCTCTGCACGCAATAGGCTCCTCTCTCATCTCCCAATCCATACAACAAAAGCGGGCAAACACTTTAAGCGAAATCTCTCTTCCTTGGATTCCAAACCCGAGATTTACACTTATTTTACCTGCGCTTCCCCAATGGAGGCAAACACGTGATGCGCTCAGGGGGCTTTATCCTCTACTTTCGACACATCGGGCAGAGATCATTCTCGCCGACGACGGCAGAGACCCGCAAACAGCCATTTTAGGAGCACGCATCCGCAATCTCAATTATGTGTTACAGCCAGGCGCTGTGATACCACGTCTGAATATCGCCGCGCGCATGGGACGCGGGCAAACATTGTGTATTCTTTCCAGCACAAAATCCAGCGTTCGGGTTTTTTTGGATGCACTTGGAACACTACCCCCCAATCAATTAATCCTAGGAAGCCAGCCTGCAACCATCGTGCGCGAACTGGGCTATGCGAAGGCGTGGCCGTCTTCACTGTTCGGAGTCGCCGCAGCAAATCTCCAAACCGTACTGGACAGGCACTTGTTCATCAGCACCGGCGGGTTCGATAGGCGTTTACCTTCCCCCTTACTCGCCTTCGCAGACTTAGCATTGAAATCACGCTTACTTGGTCACACGCCAACCCTCTGGCAAGAATGCGAAGGGCCACATACCCTTTTAGGCACCGGTCCAATCTATCAGCACCGGAGAGTACTGCTTGAACGTTGGCCAGCATAGGCTCTTTGCGAAGTTTGCTGCGCGCGAAAGCGGTCGTGGAAAAGAAATGTTATGAGACCTGTGCGCGGGTAGGGTTGCAACGGCTTGGATTTATCTGATTCTTTATGGTGACGAATTGGAGGTTGAGATGCCGCGTCGCCGGATTGGACAGGAAGCATTGCATTTTCCTGATAGCGGGTGTGGTAGATCGTCCCTGGACCAGCTGTCGGGCTTGATTGATTGGGCACCACTTGAAGCCATACTGGATGACATTTACGGCGCGTCGAAAGGTGAAGCAGCCTGGCCGCCTCTGGCCTTGTTTAAGGCGATGTTGCTGGCGGTTTGGTATGATCTCTCGGATGTGAAACTGTCGGAAGCCTTGGATGATCGCGCGTCATTCCGGCGGTTTTGCGGTTTTTCCTCACAGGAGGCGACGCCGGAA
>NZ_FQVJ01000068.1 GCF_900129125.1 Acidocella aminolytica 101 = DSM 11237
ATCCGTCAGCTTTAGCGCCAAAAACCAGCGATAGGCGACATTCACCTCGATCTCGCGCACCAGTTGCCGCTCCGAGCGAATGCCAAACAGGTAGCCAAGGAACAGCGCCTTGAACATTAAGGTCGGATCCAGCGGCGGCCGCCCATTATCCGGGCAGTAGAGCCCGGCCACCAGATCATGGATGAACGTAAAATCAATCACAGCGTCGATCTTGCGCAGCAGGTGGTCCGCCGGGACCAGGCTGTCCAATGTAACAATCTCAAGCGCCGTCTGCGGCGAGGATGGTTTCTTCAGCATCACAACAATGAATCAAAAACCCCCGGCTTGCGCCAGGGGGTTGTCAGCAGTCTGAAGGGGCCCGCTTGCGGGGCCCCTTTTTTACGGCTTCATGCCTGAGTGAAATCGTCCGGCTTCGGCTTAAGGCCCTCCGCCAGATGTTTCATGAAGCCAATTACCTTGTCAGTGTCCCAGTCAGCCGCGCCATCCAGCCGTGCCACAGCCTTACCCTCAGGGTTCACCACCATGGTCACGGGAATGCCGTTGGTCTGCATCATATCCAGATCATCACCTGAAGGATCCACCAGGATCGGCAGATTATTGATCCCTCGCAGCTCAAAATAAGCTCGCACGGCCGCCACCCCATCAACATCGATGGAGATAGGCAGCACTAGCCCACCAAAAGACTTCAGCTTCGGCGCCAGAGCGGCAAAGGTTGGTAATTCCTCCTTGCAGGGACCGCACCAAGTGGCCCAAAGATTCACCAGCAGCACATGCCCCCTGAAATTGGCCAAGGATAATTTCTTGCCCTTGACGTCATGAAACCCCAAAGGCGGGGGGGGCACGGGAGCAAAAACAGTCCAGGCGGAGGTCGCATCCGGCAGGTCGTCTGATTCGGTTTGCGCCTCGGCGCGATTGCTCATAGCGGCGCCCAGGGCTAAGGCAGGGGCGGTGGCAATGAGTGACCGCCGCATGAGTGAAGGGCGTTTAGGTTTGACGGACAAAGACAGCACTCCGGTAAAGAGCCAGTTGCAATGGGGCGGGCGGTTTGACGCCGGACCCGCCGAGGTGATGCAGGCCATTAATGCTTCGATCAGCTTTGATTCCAAGCTGTGGCGGCAAGACATCGCAGGCAGCCAGGCCCACGCGGCAATGCTGGCCAAGCAAGGCATCATCACCCATGAGGATCAGGCCGCCATCAAAGCCGGCCTGGAGGCGATCGCGGCTGAGATCGAGGCCGGGACGTTTGAATTCTCCGAGGCGCTGGAAGACATCCACACCAATATCGAGGTACGGCTGACCGCGCGCATCGGCGAGGCGGCGCGGCGCCTGCACACGGCGCGCAGCCGCAACGACCAAGTCGCCACGGATTTCCGACTTTGGGTACGCGATGCCATAGACGGTATTCTGGCCCAGATTCATAGTTTGATGAAAGCCCTGGCTGAACGCGCCGCTGAGCACGCAACCACGGTCATGGCTGGCTTTACCCATCTTCAAACCGCTCAGCCTGTTACCTTTGGTCACCATTTGCTGGCCTATGTGGAAATGCTTGCCCGCGATGCCGGACGGCTGCAGGATGCCCGCACCCGGTTGAATGAGTGCCCGTTGGGCGCCGCCGCCCTGGCCGGAACGTCTTTCCCTATTGACCGCCACGCTACCGCTGAAGCGCTTGGCTTTGCCCGACCCACCGCGAACTCGCTCGATTCGGTTTCAGACCGTGATTTCGCGCTGGAATTCCTCTCCACCCTATCCATCTGCGCGATGCATCTCTCACGTTTCTCGGAAGAGATCATCATCTGGTGTTCCTCTCCTTATAAGCTCATTGAGCTGTCGGATGCGTTCACCACCGGCTCCTCCATCATGCCGCAGAAGCGTAACCCGGACGCCGCCGAGTTGGCCAAAGCCAAAACCGGCCGCATTTTCGGCGCGCTGACAGGCTTGCTGACCGTGATGAAGGGCCTGCCCATGGCCTACGCAAAGGACATGCAGGAGGACAAGGAGCCGGTGTTTGACGCCGTGGCCGCCATCTCGCTCAGCCTCGCCGCCATGGAAGGCATGGTGCGGGACATGAAGGCGAATAAAGACCGTATGGAAGCGCTGGCGGGCTCTGGCTTCTCCACTGCGACCGATCTGGCTGACTGGCTGGTACGGGTGCTGAAAATGCCGTTTCGTGACGCTCACCACACCACCGGTCAGTTGGTGCGCTTAGCCGAGGATAAAAATTCTGACCTCTCTCACCTGACGCTGGCGGACATGCAGAGCGTTGAGCCGCGCATCACGAACGAAATCTTTGAAGTGCTGACGGTACAGGCGTCTGTCGCCTCCCGGGTCTCTTATGGCGGCACCGCCCCGGCCAATGTGGCAAAGCAGGCTGCGCTTTGGCTGGAGAGACTGGCATGAGACTGGTTTTCGCCTTGCTCTGCCTCGCAGCCTTGGCCGGGTGCGGGCGCCGCGGCGCGCCCGTGCCGCCTGGCCCGGCGCAGAACATCACCTACCCTCACTCCTACCCGAGCCCTGAATAACATGGCCGACATGAACTTCACCGGCCCCGACCCTGACCTGCAGGATCTGCTGGCCGCCCGCCCGCAACTGGAGATGCACGCTCAGGACGGTTTATGCCTGGAAGGCGTGCCGTTGAACGCGATCGCGGATAAATACGGTACCCCGGTCTGGGTGTATGGCGCGGGCACGATGCGCGCCCGTTACGCCGCCCTGCGGGATGCTTTCGCGGCTGAGAATGTGCCCATGCACATCCATTACGCGGTTAAGGCCAATGACCATCTTGCTGTCCTGAACCTGTTTCGCGAACAAGGCGCCGGGGCGGACGTTGTCTCCATTGGCGAGTTCCTGCGCGCGGCCCAGGCGGGTATCGTGGCGAAGGATGTGGTTTATTCCGGCGTCGGCAAGTCTGAAGCAGAGCTGGAGGCCGCGCTGTGTGCCGGTATTGGGCAGATCAACGCCGAAAGCGCTGAGGAGGTGGAGATGATCTCCGCCGTTGCCTCCCGCCTGGGTGTGGTGGCGAATATCGCGCTGCGGATGAACCCGGATGTGGATGCCGGCACGCATGCCAAAATCACCACCGGCCTTGCGGGAAATAAGTTTGGCATTGCAGCAGTGGACATTTCCTACCTCTATGCACGCGCGGCCAAGCTGCCCGGCGTGCGGGTGGCGGGTATCGCCATGCATATCGGTAGCCAGATTCTGTCCACCGAGCCTTACCACTTGGCCTATGAAAAAGGCGCTGAAATGGTCCGCGCTCTGCGCGAAGCTGGACAAAGCGTAGAGGTGCTGGATATCGGCGGCGGGCTTGGCATCGGCTATCAGGACGAGCCTGGGCTTTCCCCCAATGCTTTCGCGGCGGTGGTGCGTCAAGTCACGAACGGGCTAGGTGTGCGGCTGATGATGGAGCCCGGGCGCTACCTGGCCGGTCCGGCTGGGGTGCTGCTCGGTTCCGTGATTTTGCAGAAGCAGGCGGGCAAGCGCTTCGTGGTGCTGGACGCGGCGATGAACGACCTGATGCGCCCGGCCATGTATGAAGCCTGGCACGGCATTTTACCGCTGGACGCCACCGCCTATCGCAGCGCCCTTAGCCCGGCTGACGTGGTCGGCCCGATTTGTGAATCCGCCGACCAGTTCGCCAATGACCGCGCTCTGCCTGATTTAAAGCCAGGCACCCGCGTGGCGCTTCTGGATACGGGGGCTTATGGCGCGGTGATGAGCAGCACCTACAACGCCCGTCCCCGCCCTGCCGCCGTGCTGGTCGACAAAGGCGGGTTCATGCTGATTACAAAGCGCCAAGACATCCAGTCACTTTGGGATGGAGAAATTGTCCCAGGGCCTGATCAGGCCCCCTCATGACAATGCATAACCGTTAGAGGTCCAATCAAACGTGGTGCCACAGGCTTCGGTTTAGCCTTGCGTGGTACCACGGTAGAGTGTTCCTCCACCGGCATCTTTTCTTGTGGCAGCTCACGCAAATCCTGCTCCCGTGAGCTGCCATGACCGCCGAACATCATCAGCAGCATATTGCCCAACGCCCTCGACATTTTAAAATCTCCTTTTCAAGGCTTAATCGATGGAGATTATGTAGGGCAGGATAGGCACTCGCCTCAAACGAGTATATTGTCCACGTCGGATGACTTGAGGTTATGCGATGAAACGCGGGCGCCTGCCGCTAACCGCCTTACGCAGTTTTGAAGCTGCCGGGCGCCACCAAAGTTTTACTTTGGCGGCGGAGGAACTGTTCGTCTCCCAGGCCGCCATTTCCCGGCAGATCAGGGAACTGGAAGAAATGCTGGGGCATGATCTGTTCGTGCGCCGTCACCGGCAGGTTGTGCTAACGGAGCGCGGCCAGACACTGCTCAACCTGCTGACGGAAAGCTTCGATGATATCTCCCGGATTCTAGAGGACATCCGCGCCGCGCCGCCGGACAAGCCCTTGCAAATCAGCGTCGAGCCCTCCTTCGCGGCTTGCTGGCTGATCCCCCGTCTCAATCGCTTTCGGGAAACCTACCCTGATATCGAGGTGATGATCGTCTCCGAGGCCAGAATGATTGAATTCCGCGCCGGGGAAGCCGAAATCGGAATCCGCTGGAGCGGCTCGGCAAGCTCTTGGCCGCGTATGCAGGCGGCGCTTCTGGTGAAGGCCGTCATGTCCCCTGTTTTGTCACCCACCTTACTACCGCAGGATGGCACACCCCTCACCCCATCGGACCTGTTGGCGCTTCCCTTGCTGCATGAGGAAAAGCGTAGCTATTGGCAGCAATGGTTCGTCGCTGCGGGGCTACCGGATGTGCCTCCGCAGCCCGGGCCACTCTTCGCGGGCACCTCCTTGGCGTTGGATGCCGCCGCGCGCGGGCATGGCGTTGCACTCGGCGATAATGTACTGGTGGAAGACATGCTGCGCATCGGCGATCTGGTGCAGCCGTTTGAAACCTCTATCCCCTGTGGTGCCTATTGGCTGGTGGCACCGAATTTCGACCGACTCAGCCCCGCCGCGAAGGTCTTTTCAGACTGGTTGAAGGCCGAGTTTGCCTAACCGCCCAACTTGGCTTTTTCGGCGCGCGGCAGGCTAGCCACAACCATTCGGTAAGATTGCTCGATATTGGCGAAAAGCTCTTTATTGCTCATCGCCCCGCCTTCCACCCGCAGCCAGTTACCGCGCGGCAGATAAGGCGCGCGGATTGCTACCCTCTGCTCGCGCAGCACTTGGAAGGCTAGTGGCGTGGCCTTGAACACATAGCCATCCTCCCCCGGAAAACCGCCGCCCACCGCAAACATTTTGGGCCCCACCTTATGCACATGGCTGCCGCCCCACTGCACAACCATATAGCTACCGGGCAGCCGAGCGCAGAACGTATCGAAGGCGGCGAGCCGGGTCATTGAGGCTGTTCCGGGGCGCTTTCTGGCACAGCCTTACAGTTCAGTTCGACGATCTTGATCCGCTTGCCCTGGGTGGAAAGCGCGATCTGCCCGCGAATCAGCCGCAATGCCGTCTCACCGAACATCTCCCGGCGCCAGCCTTCTAGCACCGGGTTGGGGGCGGTTTCGTCCAGTGCCAAGCTCTCAATGTCATCGCTACCCGCCACTAGACGGGGGGCGACATTGTTTTTCTCCGCCGCCGCGGCCAGCAGCACTTTCAGCAGCGAAACCAACGCAGGAGAAGCTTTTGGCGCGTCACGCTGCCGCTCGGGCTTTGGCAAATCGGTATCCGGGAGCGCCTTGGCTTCAGCGATCGCGGTCAGCAAAGAGGCACCGGACTTGCCATTGGCGAACCCGGCGGAAACGCCCCGCGCCTTAGCCAGCACCTCGGCACTAGCCGGGGCCAGGGAGGCGATTTCAGGGATCTGCTCATCCTTTAGTAGCCGTCCGCGCGGAATATTGATCCGCTGCGCCTCACGCTCGCGCCATGCGGCAATGGCACGGGCAATCCCCAACTGGCGGCGATTATGGGAGCGGATTTTCAACCGCTCCCAGGCGCGTTCCGGGTCCACGCGGTAGGTTTCGGGCTTGGTGAGCATGGCCATTTCCTCCCTCACCCATTCCAAACGCCCTTCTTTCTCCAGCTTAGCTTGCAGTTTCTCATACACCTCGCGCAGATGGGTCACGTCTGCGGCGGCATAATTGATCTGCGACTTGGACAGCGGCCGGGCTGACCAGTCCGAAAAACGATGCGCTTTATCGATATGCCCGCCAGTGAGCGCCTGAACGAGCGAATCATACCCCACCTGGTCCCCAAACCCGGCTACCATGGCCGCCACCTGGGTGTCGAACAATGGAGTGGGCACGGCGTCGAACAAATTCAGGAAAATTTCGACATCCTGCCGGCAGGCGTGAAACACTTTCGCCACGTCCGGTTTGGCCAGCAGCCGCCCCAGCGGCGCCAGATCCATGCCAGGAATCATGGCGTCAACCACCGCCACATCATCCGCTCCGGCAATCTGCACTAGGCATAGCTCCGGGTAATAGGTCTTTTCACGCATGAACTCGGTGTCCACCGTGAGGAATGTTTCCCCAGCCAAACGCGTGCAAAGGGCCTCCAGAGCCTCGCTGGTGGCGATGAATTCGATCTTGTTTTCGCTCATGACCCTCCCATACCCCCTGCCCCGCTTGACAGGAAGCAGGTCCCGGTTTCTTTCGCGCCCCATGGAACAGATTCACGCCTATCGCACCCACACATGCGCCGCGCTTCGGGCGGCAAATATCGGCCAAACGGCCCGGCTTTCCGGCTGGGTGCATGCCAAGCGCGACCATGGCGGTCTGCTCTTCATTGATTTGCGCGACCATTATGGCATTACTCAATGCGTGTTCCCGGCTGGTTCCACCTGCTTCGCGGCGGCTGAAGCGGTGCGCGTCGAGTCGGTGATCACCGTGACGGGTGAAGTGGTAGCCCGCGCCGAAGGCACACAGAACCCCAAACTTCCCACCGGCGAGATTGAGCTGCGCGTGGCTGAAATGACCGTGGAAGGCCATGCCGATGTGCTACCCATGCAAGTGGCGGGCAATGAGCATTACCCGGACGAACTGCGCCTGAAATACCGCTTCCTGGATCTGCGCCGCGAACAGGTGCACAAGAACATCATGCTGCGCGCCGGGGTTATCTCCAGCTTCCGCCGCCGTATGATCGAGGCTGGGTTCATGGAATTCCAGACGCCAATCCTCTCCGCTTCCAGCCCCGAGGGCGCACGCGACTTCCTGGTGCCGGCCCGCAACCATCCGGGCAAGTTCTACGCGCTGCCGCAAGCCCCGCAGCAATTCAAGCAGCTGTTGATGGTGGCCGGGTTCGACCGTTATTTCCAGATCGCCCCCTGCTTCCGTGATGAAGCCTCCCGTGCGGACCGTTCCCCGGGTGAGTTCTACCAGCTCGATTTCGAGATGAGCTTCGCCACGCAGGAAGACGTATTCAACACCATCGAGCCCGTGCTGCACGGTGTGTTCGCTGAGTTCGCCAATGGCCGGGATGTCGGCACGCCTCCGTTCGTGCGTATCCCCTATGACGAGTCGATGCTCAAATATGGCTCGGACAAGCCGGACCTGCGCAACCCGATCATTATTTCAGATGTGACGGAAGCCTTCCGGAGCTCCAGCTTCGGGCTGTTCGCTAAGATCATTGACGGCGGCGGTATCGTGCGCGCCATTCCGGCGCCGGGTGCAGGCGGCAATCCGCGCTCCTTCTTTGACAAGCTGAATGAGTGGGCACGCAATGAAGGCGCTGGCGGCCTTGGCTATATCACCTTCAATGAGGCTGGCGCCCTGGGGCCGATCGCCAAGAATCTCGCAGCTGAACGAGTCGAGCGGATCCGCGAGATTTGCGGACTGAAGGCGGGCGATGCCGTGTTTTTCGCCGCGGGTAAGCCGGACGCCGCCGCCAAGTTCGCGGGCACGGTACGTACACGCCTGGGCAATGACCTCGGGCTGATCAAGGAAGGGGAGTTCAAGTTCTGCTGGATCGTCGATTTCCCGATGTATGAATATGATGAGGAACTAAAGCAGGTCGTCTTCTCCCACAACCCATTCTCCATGCCGCAGGGCGGCCTGGAGGCGCTGGAGACGCAGAACCCTTTGACCATCAAGGCCTTCCAGTACGATATCGTGTGTAACGGCATTGAACTCTCCTCCGGCGCCATCCGTAACCACCGGCCTGACGTCATGCTGAAGGCTTTTGAGATTGCCGGCTACGGGCCAGAAGAGGTGGAAGCCCGATTTGGCGGTATGCTCAATGCCTTCCGCTACGGCGCCCCGCCGCACGGAGGGGCTGCGCCTGGCATCGACCGTATCGTGATGCTGCTGGCCGATGAGCCAAACATCCGCGAGGTCATCGCTTTCCCGCTTAACCAGCAGGGCGAGGACCTGATGATGGGCGCACCGGCTCCGGTGCCGGGCGCGCGGTTGAAGGAACTCTCCCTGGCCATCGCCCTACCGCCGAAGGTAGTGAAGAGCTAAGCTCCCTAAAAAGAGCGCAATAAAAAAGGGGCCCCGCAAGCGGGCCCCTTCAGACTGCTGACAAACCCCTGGCGCAAGCCGGGGGTTTTTGATTCATTGTTGTGATGCTGAAGAAACCATCCTCGCCGCAGACGGCGCTTGAGATTGTTACATTGGACAG
>NZ_FQVJ01000028.1 GCF_900129125.1 Acidocella aminolytica 101 = DSM 11237
TCATAGAGATCGCTTTCCCGGTCCGACACGACCGTGATGCGTCGAGCCTTGCCAAGCGTATCGCTGGCACATCTTACGCCATTCAGCCATTTCCGGGATTCCTTTTGCTCCAGCGGCCGCCTGGCGTGGTGCAATTCATTTTGCTTGTCGCGGTTCCACAGGGCAAAATCAGCAAGCCCCCACAAGTTCACCGCTCATGGCATCAACCACCAGCACGGGATGGAGCAGGACCCCACCCAGAAAGCCGCCACGGCCAACTGGGCCAAAGCCCGCCTGACGGACCTTCGGCCCGCCCAGCACAATCTCGCTGGTGTCTTGGATGGCCAGAATATCGCGCCCCGCGACACGCCCTGCGGTTCTCTCCGCCGCAGCCGCACTCAAGGCGGCCACAGTCACTGCCGGATCGCGCAAAAACCGACCAAAGCCTACCTCGCCTCGTCGCTGGCCGCATGACAATTCCAGGATACAGGAGCCCGGATGGGCAACCAGCGCCGCATGACACCAGGCCCCCTTTTTTCCAAACGCAAGTCACCAAACCCGCCAACCGAAAGCCGTCTCACGTCAATGTCGCTGATGCCCATACAAACCTCCCGAGCAAATCAGCGACCAGTGAATCAGCTCTTCGGCGCTACCTCAAGACGCTAAGAGATGTGTGCATCAGATAGCGTTAAAAACGGGGGGATTACCGGATCACACTCGCTCAGAAACTGAAGCTGGCCGCGTGAGTTCTACCAAGAAGCTCTGTTAAAAATAGAAGGATTGCAGTCCAGGACCCAGAGGCGCCTCGCATAGGAAACCAGCAAGAACTTTCTTCTAAAACCAAAAAGACAAAGCCGTCACCTGCTCGAGGGAAGCTTAGAACCCACACACGGAAAATGATTGCTAAACCTGATTAGCTTCAGCTTCTATAGACTACCGCCCCCCTCAGTCGGTACGACTTTCGCTGATCGCCTGCTTTAAAGAACCCGGGTCAACGACAGACTGCCAATATAACGCATCACAACTCACGCCAGACGGGAGGTCGGGGAATTTTCTCGCTGCAAGTTCTCGAGCAACTTCTCCTCCAAAAGCCCGTGCAAAGCCTGTAATAAGGGCTTCGCCAAAATTGTTTCCACCGCTTTCATTTTGATTTTCGAGAGCCACAGCACGAAGAGCTAGAGCTGAACAAGAATCAGGTGCTCCTTCAAGAAGCTGCGGGACCCAGAAGAAAGTCGCTGCGACAATAGCAGCCAGAATAATGAATTTCATAGAAAATCTTTCTTCAAAAACAAGCCAGTCCCGCCGCGATCAGCCAAGTGGCTAAAATTCGCTCCGCTCATCCCGATATAAAGTATGCATTTCCGCCACACCTGTTAGAACCTGATCAACAAAAAGAAGGGTAAATGATCTTCTTCTCGTGGCAATACCCGACGGCTCGAAATGACCTATTAACTTCATCGTGACGCGGCTAAATGCTAGCAGGAAATCCTAGCAGTGGCGCTCGGATCCGAGCGGATCAATCTACTGCCCAAATCTGCTACTCACTAAGTTTGTAATCACTTCCCTGTCTACGAGTGCATGAGCCAAAACCTTTGCAATGCTCAAAGAGCATCCTGCTCCAGTCGATTGGGGGCACCAGCAAAAAACTCTGCGGCGCGAACGCCACACAAGGCACGGCGAAGATAAAGCCAGCCATGGCAGCACCTTTGAGCAAGAGGGGATTCAAGCATGTCGGCCATCGAGGCGTCCAGGGACATCGAGCTGTCACTACGGACTGATGGCCCCCGCTACTCCACGAGGACTGCGATCGATCAGCATTCACTGATTGATCAAGTGCCTAGCAATGATAGTCCTCTGAACCTCGGAAGATCCCTCATAAATGCGCATAATTCGCAAATCACGAACATGCCGTTCCAACGGGAGATCCCGGACAAAACCGTAGCCGCCGTGTATCTGTAAAGCGGTATCGGCGATACGTCCTGCGGCTTCGGCGGCGAAAAGTTTTGCCATAGAGGCTTCTTGAGAGAAACGAATGCCCTGGGCGCGCTTGGCGGCGGCATCCTCCGTCAGCAGCCGGGCAGCGCGCAACTGCGTGGCCATATCGGCTAGCATCCATTGTATGCCCTGATAACCAGCCAGCGGCTGACCGCCAATCATGCGCTGTTTCACCCAGCCCAGCGCCGCGTCCAGCGCAGACTGCGCGATGCCCAGGCACATGCTGGCCACTTCCACGCGGCCATTATCCAACACCTTCATGGCAGTACGAAAGCCGCTACCTTCCTGACCGATGCGGTTTTCCGCCGGAATTTCACAATCGAAAGATAGTTCGAATACATGGCCGCCACGCAGCCCCATGGTTCTCTCGGGCTGGCTCGCAATGAGGCCGGGCGTATTCTGCTCCACCAGGAAGGCGCTGATGCCCTTATGCCCCGCCGAAGCATCAGTAATGGCGAAAACGACGATGAAGTCAGCTACCGCTCCGTTGGAGATGAAATGCTTCACACCGGAAACATGATAGCCGGAGTCGGTTTTCCTGGCGGTGCAGCGCATATCCACGGGGTTGGAACCAGCGCGGGGTTCCGTGAGCGCGAACGCGCCAAGCACCTCGCCTGTGGAGGCTTTGGGCAGGATACGTGCGCGCAGGGCATCATCTCCACCGAGCAGGATGGCGTCCGTCGCCAGGAAATGCGCGGTGAGGGCAGAGGCGGTTGAGGCACATCCCGCTGCCACAGCCTCGACACAAGCGGAAAGGGCCAGAGCCGAGAGCCCCGGCCCGCCCCATTGCTCAGGCAGATTGATGCCCAGCACGCCGATTTCGGCCAATGCGTGAAGCTGAGCGGCAGGGAAACTGGAGGTTTCATCCACGGTGGCGGCCTCGGGCGCCAGAATTTTTTCCGCGACGCGGCGCACGGTCTCGATGGCTGCAAGATCCATTTCGTTCAGCCCAGCGGGCAAGGGAGTGTTGTTCATGGATGACCCTTTCCTGAGATGACGCAAGCTTCCGAGAGGGCAGCGATGTCCACATCTTCCAGGGCCAGCCAGCTTTTGAGGATTTGCGCGTTATGCTGGCCGAGCGCCGGGGCTGGGCGCTGGCCGCCGCGCGCCAGCCCGATGAAATGCACTGGCTGCTCCATGGTATGAATGACACCGAGTGTGGGGTGCTGCATTGCGGGCAACAGCCGGCGCGCCTGCACTTGCGGGCTGGAGAATGCATCCGCCGCCTCGGCGATAGCTGAAGCGGGCACGCCGTCTTGCATCAGCCGCTCCACCGCCTGAGAGACGGTCAGGCCAGACAACCATGCTTCGATGCGGGCGCGTAGCTCCGGCTCATGGCTGGTGCGCAGCTCATCCGTAGCAAAATTCGGGTCGGCGGCCAGTTCTGGCTGGCCCATGCAAGCGGCCAGGCGTTCGAATTGCGGGGCGTTGAGGACGCAGATGACAAGATGCCCATCCTGGGCGCGGTATGTGCCGAACGGCGTGGAAAGCGGATGCCGATTACCCACACGGCTGGGGGCAGAAGCGCCGAACATCCATTGTGCCACGGCGGTGGGCAGCAGGGCGATCAGGCTGTCCAGCATCGCCACATCCAGCCGCCGCCCCTGGCCGGTGCGACCGCGCTCCACCAACGCTGCCAAAATCGCCCAGGAGGCAAAGAGTCCGGCGGCGAGATCGCCGATCGACTCGCCAATTTTCATAGGCGCGCCATCGGGCTCACCGGTCAGCGCCATGAGGCCGGACATTGCCTGGGCCACGAGGTCGAAGGCCGGAAGTCTAGCCTGCGGACCGGTCTGGCCGAAACCAGAGATGCTAGCGTAGATGAGTTTTGGGTTTGCGGCCATTAGCGCCTCAGCTCCCAGTCCGAGCCGTTCCGCCACACCGGGACGGAAATTCTCCACCACCACATCGGCCTGCAACGCGAGACGTTTGGCGATCTTCCGCGCCGCCGGTTGCTTCATATCCAGTGCGACTCCTTGCTTGTTACGATTAACAAGCTGGAAGAGTGCACTCTCGCCACCTTGGAACGGACCGACATGCCGATATTCATCGCCCTGCGGCGCTTCGACCTTGACAATCTCAGCTCCCAGATCGGCGAGCAGAGCTGTGCAATAAGGACCAGAGAGAACCCTTGTGAAATCGAGAATCTTGATGCCGGTTAAAGGGCCAGGCGGTGCGGGCTGCATATCTGCCTCCGGAAAGGAATTCCCATTGCTTAAGAGCAGAGCCGCCTATAGAAAAAATATTAAATTTAAATTCTGACTATAGGCTGTAGCTATACGCATCACGACGCGCCACATACGGGTATTTTTAGCGGTGGCCGAGTCCGGCAGCACGGCAGCGGCTGCACGGGCACTCAATCTGTCCCAACCCTCTGTGTCGGTGGCATTGAAAGAGCTGGAGCAGACATTGGGCCAGAAGCTGTTTCAGCGGCTCTCAGCAAAGGGTATGGCACCCACCGCCTTTGGACTGCGCAAATTGGGGCAGGCCCGCCAGATTGCCGCACGGCTTGCATCCTTCCAGCAAGGGGACGCGATGGATGAAGATCCATCTGGATCCGTCGCGTTTGGCTATTTCTCGACGCTGGGCCCGCAATATGTACCGGCGGTACTGCGACTGATGGCAAAGCGCCACCCTCACGTGGAAGTGACGTTGCAAGAAGCGGACCTAGCGGAGCTAAACAAGCTGACAGAAAGCGGAAGGATCGAGTTGGCTCTTTCCTACGCAGTAGAGGCGCCCCCGCGCGCGGCGATCGAAGTGATCGGAGAGTTGACGCCTTACGCCTTGCTGCCAGCTGACCATCCACTGGCACGGGAGGAGGCCGTATCCATCGCGGCGCTCGCTCAGCAGAAATTGATCTTGATTGACCTGCCGCTCAGCCGGGACTTTCTGCTTTCGGTTTTTCGGGCTGAAGGGGTAGAGCCACAAGTCGCGTATAGGACGACTTCACTCGATATGGCGTTTGGCATGGTTGCCAACGGGTTGGGCGTTTCTGTCCTGGTTACACGGCAGGCGGGGGGCTTGGCGTATGATGGCCGGAGCGTCGTAAGGCGTAGACTGCAAGACTCCAGGATTCGCCAAAAATTGATCATCCAGCGTCCCGACTGGGCTGTTCCAACGACGCCCTTACTTGCCCTTTCACGCTGCATCAGGGAGATCGCTCAATCCGATGGGGGGCATCCACTATGAGCATCAGTGGATAATCGTTTCGACCAGATCTCCATCAGCCTCGGGACCCGCATTAAGACGAGACACAGTTTTTAATAGTAAAAATCTTTATTAATTCCATATATTTAGTGGTGAATTCCATATATAAATATTGCAATGGTAAGCTATGCGACGCCTTGTGATAAAGGTGCCGACCCTACCATCACTTAATCCACGATCGCTTGACCGGCCACGCGCACGCCATGCATAACGCTTGCTTGACGACACGTAATTAGGCAGAAACATTCCAGGCGTAATGAAGACGATTTCAGACTTGCCCACGGCCGGACATGGCTAGCGCTTCCACCGCCTTGCCACAACTAAGGGTACGCGGCCGCAATTTCATGGCCCTCATTCTAGTGCCCGAGGCGCCTGTCAGTGCTTGGCTTTCTGCGCTCGACGCGCAAATGGAGCGTGCCGCCGGATATTTTGCCCAAAAGCCGGTGGTCGTGAATTTTTCCGCTCTGGCAGATGACGCGACCGACCCTACCGCCTTACTCTATGCATTGGATATGCGTGGCCTCGCCATCATCAGCGTGGAAGGGCTGGACCGTTCCCGCCTATCCGGTACCCGCTTCGAGACCCTGCCGGATTTACGCCAGAAGGCCGATAATGAGGAGCCGCTTGGCCGTGAACTGGCGCTACCGGAGGAAGTTCCCCGCGCCGAACCTGTTCCAGCCGTTACCTCGCTACTAATCGACCGCCCCGTGCGATCCGGGCAATCGATCATATTTGAACATGGCGATGTCACCATTCTCGGCGCCTTGTCTTCCGGAGCTGAGGTCATCGCAGGCGGCTCCGTGCATGTTTACGGCCCCTTGCGCGGCCGTGTCATCGCGGGTGTAAAATCCGGCGCCAAAGCGCGCATTTTCTGCCGAAAGCTGGGCGCTGAGCTGGCGGCGATCGACGGCGTTTACAGCACCGCCGATGATTGGAACAAAACATACGATAATTGCGCCGTACAAATCTGGCTCAGCGGCGGAGCCCTGAAAATTTCCGCGTTAGGTTGAGACATTTTACCGCCAAACAGGCAAGGAGTTCGCATTGATGCCCAAAGTCATGGTGGTTACATCCGGTAAGGGTGGCGTGGGCAAAACCACAAGCACTGCCTCTCTTGGTGCGGCCCTGGCCCAGAGCGGGCAAAGCGTCGTGCTCGTCGATTTCGATGTCGGCCTGCGTAATCTCGACTTGGTGATGGGCGCGGAGCGCCGGGTAGTGTTCGACCTTGTGAACGTCGTGCAAGGCGATGCCAAGCTACCCCAGGCGCTGATTCGCGATAAGCGCATCGACACACTCACCCTGCTCCCCGCCTCGCAAACCCGAGACAAAGACGCACTGACCGAAGAGGGCGTGAAAAACGTCATCGAGGAGCTAAAAGAGAAATTCGACTGGATCATCTGCGACAGCCCCGCCGGGATCGAAAAAGGCGCCCAGCTCGCTATGCGTTTCGCGGATATGGCGGTGATCGTCACCAACCCGGAAGTCTCCTCTGTCCGCGACTCAGACCGCATCATCGGTATGCTGGACTCCAAGACCTTACGCGCCGAAAACGGCGACACGTTCGAGAAGCATCTGCTGCTCACCCGCTATAACGCCGCCCGCGCGGCCCGGGGCGAGATGATGAATGTGCAGGACGTGCTGGAAATTCTGGCCATCCCACTGCTCGGCATCGTGCCGGAGAGCAACGACGTGCTCACCGCCTCCAATGTCGGCTGCCCCGTTACCCTGAACACCCCCGACTCCATGGCCGCAAAAGCCTATTCCGATGCCGCCCGCCGCCTGCGCGGCGAAAAGCTGGAAATCGTGGAACCCATGGAGCGCAAAGGTTTCATGAGCCGCCTGTTCGGGCGGAAGGCGGCCACGGCATGAGCCTGTTCAGCTTTTTCACCCGGTCCCGCTCCGCACCGGTCGCCCGCGACCGATTGCAGATTTTGCTGGCGCACGAGCGCAGCCTGTCCGGCCAGTCTGATCTCATAGCCGTTCTGCGGGAGGAAATTCTGGCCGTCATCGCCAAACACGTTTCCATTGACCGCGACAAGGTGAATGTGAAGCTCGAATGCGGCGATCAGGTTTCAACGCTGGAGGTCAATGTCGAAGTCATTGACCAACCCAAGTCCGCACCCAACTAGCCTATTTCGCCTCGGCCAACAAAACCGCTCTAACCTGCTCAAACGCGCGGGCGCGGTGGCTGATTGCCTCCTTTGCCTCGCCCATCTCGGCAAAGGTCCTATCGTACCCGTTGGGGATAAAAATCGGATCATAGCCGAACCCAGCCTCGCCGCGCGGCTCCGACGCAATGCGCCCCAGCACCTCGCCAATATAAGTGGCCGTTGAACCATCCGGCTGCGCCAGGCAGAGCGCGCAGGTGAACCACGCCACCCAATTCTCCTTGGCCTTCGCCGCAGCGATAATTTTAGCAAAAGCTGCTGGATAATCATCTGCCGCATACCGGGCGGAAAACACCCCCGGCTGGCCGTTCAGCGCCGAAACGGACAATCCAGAATCATCCGCCAACGCTGGCAGGCCGCTGGCTTTGGCCGCCGTAACAGCCTTGATTCGGGCGTTACCTGCAAAATCCCGTGCGGTTTCAGAGGGTTCCGGCAATCCCAGTGCAGCGGAGGATGTCAGCTCATACCCCAAAGGCGTTAGGAGCGGCAGAAATTCCTTGAGCTTACCCGGATTATGAGAAGCAATTACGAGCTTATTCATGCGCGCCCCGCATCGCCCGAAAGCATGCCGGGGTCAATCTTCAATTTCGCGAGCGCCCTCTGCCATTTGGTCTGGCAGTCCGCGTCGAACAATATTTCGTCATCCGCTTCGGCCGTCAGCCAGCTATTCTGCTGGATCTCTTCTTCAAGCTGGCCGCTGCCCCAACCTGCATAGCCCAATAGCAGCCGCGCCTTTTCAGGCCCGCCGCCGGAGGCCACGGCCTGCAGCACCTCCATGCTGGCGGTCAGCACACGCGCACCATCCACATTCAAGCTGCCTTCACCAACCCAGTCGGCGGAATGTAGCACAAAACCGCGATGATCCTCCACCGGCCCCCCCTGCCCCATAGCCAGCACACGCTGGGGCGGGTTGGGCTCAACACTGAGCTGGAGCATCAAATCCTCAAATTTGGGTTTGCGTAACATACGGTTCAGCACCAGCCCCATCGCGCCATCCTGATTATGGGCGCAGATATAGATCACGCTTTGTGAAAATCGCGGATCGCGCAAGGCGGGCATCGCGAGCAGCATCTGGCCGGTCAGCCAGCCCGGCTGCGGGGGATCTGAAATAACTTGCGCCGTCATTGCCCCACTATAATTCAGCCACCCAGCACTCGACCAGCCCATAGCTTTTCGGGGGAGGGTTCAATCACGCGCCGTAGCAGGCTATGAAGCCTGACAGATTTCACTACGCATAGGCAGATGATGATCAAAGTTGGCGACAAAATTCCGGCGCAAAAGCTAATGCTGGCCACACCGGATGGCCCGCGCGAAGTGGATACAGCGGAATTGCTGGGCACCGGTAAGGTGGTCCTGTTCGCCGTGCCGGGGGCGTTCACCCCCACCTGCAGCGCCAAACACGTGCCTGGCTTCGTGAAGCTGGCGCCGGAGCTAAAGGACAAAGGCGTGGCCAAAATCGTTTGCCTGGCCGTCAATGACGCCTTCGTGCTCGGCGCTTGGGCCAAGGACCAGAAAGCGGGCGAGACCGTGCAGTTCCTGGCCGACGGTTCCGCCGCCTTCACCAAGGCGCTAGGGCTGGAACTCGACCTTACGGCACGCGGCATGGGCATCCGCAGCCAGCGTTTCGCGTTGATTATCGAGGACGGCATCGTGACCAAGGTCGCTGTTGAGGAGCCCGGCGGATTCGAAGTCAGCCGCGCCGAAGCGATTCTCGAAGCTCTCTAATTCCGTGGCCCTCGCCCTCACGGTCGTTGTACCGTGCTTTAATGAGCGCGCGAACGTGGCCCCCATGGTCGCCGCGCTGGACAAGGCGTTGGCAGGTCTAGCCTGGGAAGTCGTGTTCGTTGATGACGACAGCCCGGACGGCACCAGCGCCGAAGCCAAGCGCCTTGCCGAGAGCGACCCGCGGGTGCGTTGCATCCGCCGGATCGGGCGACGCGGCCTGTCCTCGGCGGTGATTGAGGGCGCGCTCGCCTCCGCCGCCGAACATGTCGCCGTTATCGACGGCGACATGCAGCATGACGAAACCCGCCTGCCCTTAATGCTGGAGGCAGTGCGCAACGGCGCCGACATGGCCGTGGGCAGCCGCCACGTGGAAGGTGGCGATTCATCCGGCCTATCCTCCCCTTTGCGAGTCAAGCTGTCCGAAACTGGCATCCGTATCGCCCAGACGGTCACCCGCACTTCTATCTCAGACCCGATGAGCGGCTTTTTTCTGCTGCGCCGGGAGCTGTTTGACGCGCTGGCGGCGCGGCTGACCGGCCAGGGGTTCAAGATCCTACTGGACCTCATTCTCGCCTCCCCGCGCATACTCACGATCGCGGAAATCCCTTATAAATTTCGCCCCCGTCTGGCGGGGGAGAGCAAGCTGGACGTACTGGTGCTGGCGCAATTCGCCGGACTGCTGCTGGACAAGGCACTGCGCGGCATGGTCCCACTGCGCTTCATCTCCTTCGCACTGGTCGGCATGATCGGCGTGGCGGTAAACCTCATCGTGCTGCAACTCGCCACCGCCGCCGGAGCGGATTTCGGCAAGGCGCAAACCATCGGCACCATCGTGGCCATGGTGGCAAATTTCCAGCTCAACAACCAGCTTACTTACCGGGCGCAGCGCCTCAAGGGCCACAAAGCTTGGCGCGGCTTGGCCTTGTTCATGGTCGTTTGCGGATTGGGCGCGATCGCCAATATTGGCATCGCCAAGGCGCTCTACGCTGAAAACGGGCTCAGCCTGTTCTCCGGCGCGGCGGGCGCTGCTGTCGGCGTGGTGTGGAACTATGCGGTCTCCGCCACCCTGGTCTGGCGCGTGCGTTAACATGGTCGGGCCAATCGTCGCACTCCTGGCGCTCACGGCGCTGCGTTTGGCCCTGGCCGCCATCCTGCCGCTGACGCCGGATGAAACCTATTACTTCACCTGGGCGCAGCATTTACAGGCCGGCTATCTCGACCATCCGCCGATGGTGGCGCTGTGGATCAAGCTTGGCACCACCCTGCTCGGCAATAACGCGCTGGGCATCCGGCTGTTCGGCCCGCTGGCCGCCGCCCTCGGCTCGGTGGCGCTTTATGACGCGGGTAACCGGCTGCTGCCCGGCCAGCGTCTGGGCCTGCCCGCCGCCGCCTTCCTCAACGCTACACTGATGCTAGGGGCAGGCAGCATTTTAATGACGCCCGACACCCCACTGCTGTTCTTCTGGACACTCGGCGTCTGGGCGCTGGTGCGGCTGGCGCAGTCTGGCAATGCCCGCTGGTGGCTGGCGGCGGGGGCCATAGCGGGGCTGGCCTTGCTCTCCAAATATACGGCCGCCTTGCTTCTGGCGGGCGCCGGGCTTTGGGCTCTCACCTGCAAGCCCATCCGCGCGCAACTCCGCACTCCGTGGCCCTGGGCGGGCATCGCGCTCGCATTCCTGGTTTTCGGGCCGGATATCGCCTGGAACGCCAACCATGGCTGGGCTAGCTACCTCAAGCAAGGCAGCCGGGTGGATGGGTTTGACCCCGCCCGCGCCCTTCAGTTTTTTGGCGAGCTGATTGGCGGACAATCTCTGCTACTCACCCCGCTGGTCGCCATTCTGGCGGTATGGGGGCTTTGGCGATTAAGGCGCATCCCAGCCCCCAGCGCCCGGCTGCTGTTCTGGCTGACCTTGGTGCCTGCCGTCATCTTCCTGGAACACACCCTCACCAACCGGGTGGAAAGCAACTGGCCCGCCATTCTCTACCCCTCCGCCTGCCTGGCCGCCGCCGTGCCACGCCGCTGGTTCCGCCCTGCCCTGGCAGTTGGGTTTGGCATCACTGGGCTGGTTTATCTGCAAGCCGTCACCGGCTTCATCCCCATTTCGCCGAAGCGTGACACCGCCGCCCTGCAAATGGCGGGCTGGCAACGTTTCGCCCAGCAAGCCGCCGCCACGCATCCGGCGTTTCTAACCTCGGATGATTACGCGACCGCATCCGAGCTGGCGTTCTACGCCCCCAAGTCAGTGGCCGTCCTGGGCTTCACACCCCGCTGGACCTATTTCAACTGGCCTGTCATCCCGGCACGGGGCGAAACCGGCCTGCTCATCACCCGCCGCTCGGACACACCTTGCCCGAATGAAATCGGCACCATCACCCGTAAGCGTGGCCACGAGCCGGTCATGCTCTATAAAGTCTGCCAGATCACCGCCGCTACCGCCGCCAAGGACTTTCCACGCCCATGAACCAGCGCCTGCCCACGCCGCAGGATGTTCATACCGCCGCAGCCCGCCTGACGGGCTGCATTGTCCGCACGCCCATGCTGCGCAACGCCATGCTGGACGCAGCCACCGGCGCCACCGTGCTGGTTAAGCCGGAGGTTCTGCAACGCACGGGCAGCTTTAAATTGCGCGGCGCCACCAATGCGCTGCTCTGTCTTCCGGAAGCCACACGGGCGCGCGGCGTGGTCGCTTATTCCTCCGGCAACCACGCGCAAGGCGTTGCCTGCGCGGCTGCCAGCTTCGGCGTACCCGCCACGATCATCATGCCGTCGGATGCCCCGGCGATCAAACGCGACTCCACTGCCTTCTGGGGCGCGAAGATCATTCCCTATGACAGGTTCACGGAAAACCGCGAGGCCATCGCCGCCGCTGTCGCCGCTGAAACTGGCGCCACGCTGATCCCGCCTTATGACCACCCGGACATTATCGCCGGCCAAGGCACAGCGGCTCTGGAACTCGCCATGGACGCCGCCACCGCCGGGCTCACGCTTGACCTGTTCATCGCGCCGGCGGGGGGCGGCGGCTTGATGGCAGGTAGCGCCCTGGCGCTTTCTGATGTTTCACCCAGCACCAGCCTGCACACCGCTGAACCCGAAGGCTGGGACGACACCGCCCGCTCCCTCGCAACGGGCGAACGGCTGCGGAACGATATGAACGGCTCGCCATTCTGCGATGCTCTGCTCTCCCCCATGCCTGGTGCGCTGACATTCGCGATAAACCAACGTCTCGTCACCTCTGGCTTCACGGTCAGCGACGTTGAGGTCCGCGCTGCGCAAAAATTTGCTGCCCGCACACTTAAGCTGGTGACCGAGCCCGGCGGCGCGGTGGCGCTGGCGGCGCTGCTCTCCGGCAAAGCGACGTTACACGGCAAGGTTGTGGGTCTTATTCTTTCAGGCGGCAACACCGAACTGGAATAGGCTCGTCACCGTCTAAGCACGCCTCATAACAAGTGAAAATATACCGGTAACGCAATTTTGATGGTAAATTAACCACAATCCGCCGAGTATTCTAAAAAAGAAACAAACCTTCGTTGAGATTTCCAATTATTTTTGTATAATATTTTCTAGATTTTTTCACATCCGCTAAAAATTTCAACCAGGGTATCGGGGACAACTAATGTCACAAACCTACACTTACACTTTCACTGATAGTGCAGGCTACACTGATACGATCAATGTAACAGTTTCAACGACGCTTCAAAAGGTTTCGAATCCGACCGGTTATAGGCAAGATAATGTCTCGGGTGAAGGTTACGCGGTAACGAGTATCTCCGGTACATTTGAAGGGCAGAAAATTGTCGGAATGGCTGGCAGCGGCGGTACAGTCCAATACGGATATTCGTCCATCTACGACAACACAATTTTTCCTAACGCCAGCTCTGGTGTTAATTCCAAACACTCTGCCTCGCCGGGCAATACGGACGGGATTGACCTTCACGGTCTCGAGTTCACAACTGCTTACAATCAATACAACCTGTTCACCTCGAAGGGCACATTTGAGCTGCTCAACGATTACAGCGGCAACACCTCCACCCTCACCCTCGACTCCACTAACGCTCCCTGCTTCTGCGCTGGCACCCTCATCAGCACTCCGAACGGCGACCGCCCCGTTGAGACTCTAGAAGCAGGCGACTTGGTGCTGACCGTTGACGGCGACGCCGTGCCCGTGCGCTGGATCGGCCGCCGCGCCGTGGAGCCCCGTTTTGCCGACCCGCTGCGCTCACAACCCATCCGCATCCGGCAAGGCGCACTCGGCAACGGCCTCCCTGCACGAGACCTACTGGTCTCCCCGGATCACGCCATGTTCCTGGACGGACTTCTGGTACAGGCCGGCGCCATGGTGAACGGAGTCAGCATCCTGCGCGAAACGCGGATGACACAGCGCTTCACCTATTACCATATCGAAACCCCCGACCATTCCCTTATCCTGGCTGAAGCCGCTCCCACCGAAACCTTTGTCGACAATGTGGACCGCATGGCCTTCGACAATTGGGCCGAATATGAGGCTTTGGACAGCGAGCGCGCACCTGTAATGGAAATGCCTTATGGCCGCGTAAAATCCGCCCGCCAGCTTCCCGTAAGGCTCCGGGCCAAGCTGAACAGCTCTGCGGTCGCTTACCAAGCGGATCTGCAAATAGCCGCTTAAATTCAGACCGGCGTTTCCCCCTCTGTGAAACGCCGGTCCTTTCAGGCCATCGCAGCCCTGCGCGTAAAGGGGCGGGTAAGTCGGGATAGCAACCCAGTCCAATGCCGGTCCACCCAGACCAGCGGCAGCGCGCACAGCACGGTCAGCAAAATGGAGCTGACCGCCGCCGTCAGCGCGGCACCGGCCATGCCCAACCTGCCCACCTCATCCATGAACGCGACAGACCCGGCGGAAAGCAAAATCGGCCCGTGCAGCAGATAAACCGGGAAAGACATTAGCCCCAGCCAGACCGCCCAACGGCCTGAAAAAACACGCCTAACCGCCGCATTGCCCAACAGCACCACAATCATCAGCGCGGCGCCCGCATCCCACACAAAATGGCAATATTTGTCCGAGAGAAACAGCTTCAGCGGCGCATGTATCAGCAAAGCCTGCTCATAGGTAAAGCTGAACAAATATAGCCCCAAGCCGCCCAGCACCCACGCGGCCTTATTGCCCAGCTCAGGCAATTTATCTTCCGCATAGAGTAAGGCCAGCACCGCCCCGGCGAGAAAATCCGAAAAAAACGTAAACGGATACGCCGTGCCGGACAGATACACCGCCAGCACCACCAGCCCTAACCGCACCCACCAGCTGCGCAAAGCAAACAACATCGGTGCTGCCAGAAAAATCGCAAAGGAGCCGAACAGTTCAATCCGCATTGTCCATAGCGGCGAGTCGAACTTCACCTCTCCTTTGGTGAACACATTCACCAGTCCTTCGCGCAGCGCCTCTTCCCATGTGAGCTGCTCCGGCCTGATTGGAGCGTTGCCATGACTGCCTAGCCAGCCCGCGCCAATAACCTGCGCCGCGTCCTTATATTCGTGCCCCGACCATGTAATCAGCACAAACGCAAACAAGCAGGCGATCACGGTCAAACCAGCCAAACGCGGCCACCGCTTTAAAACCGCCGCCAGCACGCGGGCAAAGCGTCGGTCACGCGCAAAAGGCAGGCTGAGAATAAAGCCGGACAGCACAAAAAATACCGCCACAGCCGCGCCGCCATTCAACATGCCGAGGGTGAACTGGGTCAGCACATCCAGCAGGCCATAGCCATGCGGCACCGCCCCCACCCCTTTGGGAGTGAATGCCAGCACCAGATGATAGAGAACGACGATTGCGGCGGCGATCCCCCGCAACCCTTCCAGGGGGATCAGTTTTCGCGCGTCTTCAGCCATGGGATGTAAATGGCTCTTACTCGCGAAAATTCAGCTTTCCAGCTTATGGCGTTTTCTTAAACCTTTGCGCTACCGCGCTAATAACGCAAAAAGAAAGGGGCCTTCCGGCCCCTTCACCCACGGCTCAAGCCGCGTGCTTTTCAACTTCTTCCGGCGACATCCGCACTAGTGCGGTATAGTCGTTCAGCAGCGTCTCGGTCAGCTTGCCGGGGGTATAATGGATATCCGTGCCAATCTGGCGTACCGGCGTCACTTCGGCAGCAGTGCCTGTCAGGAAACACTCGCTGAAGGAAGAAAGCTCCTCCGGCTTGATCTGCCGCTCGATCACCTCAATCCCGCGCGCCTTCGCAAGCGCAATCACCGTCTGCCGGGTGATGCCATTCAGGAAGCAATCGGTCACCGGGGTATGGATCTTGCCATCCTTCACAAAGAAGATATTTGCGCTGGTGCCCTCGGCCACAAATCCGTCCCAGGTATACATCAGCGCTTCCTCAAAACCCTCGGCCTCAGCCTTATGCTTGGAAAGCGTGCCAATCATATACAGCCCGGCGGCCTTGGAGGCGATGGGCGCGGTCTGCGGATGCGGGCGCCGCCAGTCGGATATGTTCAGGCGAATGCCCTTCATCCGGTCCGAGCCGAAATAATCCGGCCAAGTCCAACAGGCTATCATCAGGTGGACCTTGGTCTGCTGAGCAGACACCCCCAACTGCTCGGACCCGCGCCACGCCAGCGGGCGGATATAAGCGTCGGTCAAGTTGTTCGCCTTCATCGTCTCGATGCAAGCAGTATCAATCTGCTCGGCGGTGTAAGGAATCTCAAACCCGAGCAGTCGGGCGGAGGAAATCAAACGGTCCGTATGCGGGCGCAGCTTGAAAATATTGCCGCCATAGGCGCGCTCACCCTCAAATACAGCGGAAGCATAATGGAGACCATGGGTCAGTACATGAAGCTTTGCCTCACGCCAGGGAATGAGCTTACCATCCCACCAGATGAAGCCGTCGCGGTCATCGAAAGGCACGAGTGCCATGGTCAAATGTCTCCGTTTGGGTTACTGTCGCATGACAGTAAATTCTTGCGTATTAGTCAGCCGTTTTACCACTAAATTGCGGCCAACCATCGGTTATTGAAACTGCCATGCCTGATGCACCGACTCAACCCTACCTGACCAGCAAACGGGAAACCCTGACCAGCGCGCCACACGCAGCACCCGGTGCAGGCCATTTATTCTTGCGCGAAGACGAGCTGAGGCTGGCGCAAGACCTTGTATTTTTCGCCATGCGCGACCTCAACGCCCCACCCGATGCGCTGCTCGCGGAGATGGATTTCGGCCGCGCCCACCATAGGTGCCTGCACTGGATCGGCCGCCGCCCTGGCCTGAAAGTAGGTGAACTGCTGTCCATTCTCGGCATCACCAAGCAAAGCCTTACCCGCGTGCTCGGCCCACTGATCCGAGAGGGCTATGTGGAGCAGGTCCCCGGCCCCAAAGACCGGCGCCAGCGTCTCCTGAGCCTGACGGAAAAAGGCGCGACGTTGGAGCGCCAGCTGTTCGAGTCCCAGCGAGAACGCCTGCTCTCCGCTTACCGTGAAGCAGGCGGCCCAGCCGTGGAGGGCTTCAAGCGTGTCATGCGCGGGCTAATAAGCCCGCAGGGCCGCTCTTACGTTGAAACCGCTGAACAGCCACGCGCACCAAAGGCGCCCCGCTCAACCTGATCCGCCCCATGACCGATATATGTTTCACAGAAGACGCGCCGCATATCCTGCTCGTGGATGACGATGCGCGGCTGGCGGCTCTGGCGGGGCGTTATCTTTCTGAAAACGGCTTCCGCGTCACTCGCGCCGCCTCCGCCGCCGAGGCCAGGGTCAAGTTGCGCGCCATGGAATTCGACCTGATGGTGCTGGACGTGATGATGCCCGGCGAAAGCGGGCTGGACCTCACCGGCAGCCTGCGGGCGGAGCGCGCCCCAGCAATGCCCATCCTGCTGCTCACCGCGCGCGACACACCAGAGGACGTCCTGGCCGGGTTTGAAGCCGGGGCGGATGATTATCTCGGCAAGCCGTTCGACCCGCGCGTGCTCGTGGCCCGACTGCGGGCCATGCTACGCCGCGCCCAGCCACCCACCGCCACTACCGGGCCACTGAAGCTGGGCGAGGCCAGTTTTGATTCCGGGCGCGGCGAACTGATCGGCCCCAATTCTCGCATCCGCCTTACTGGGGCGGAGCTTGCCTTGCTCACCACCCTGGCAGCCCACCCGCACGAGGTATTCTCCCGCGAAGCCCTGGCCGCCACGCTAGGACTGGACGATGTGAATGAGCGCGCGATCGACGTGCAGGTCACCCGCCTGCGCCGCAAGATTGAACCCGACCCGCGCGAGCCGCGCTTTCTGCAAACCGTGCGCGGCAAAGGCTATGTGCTGAAGCCCGGGCCGTGAGACTACGCCTGGGCCCGCTGCAGCCGGAGCGGCTCATCCGTAAAATGTTGCCCCGCGGGCTGTTTGGCCGTTCGCTGCTGATTGTGCTGGTGCCCATGGTCGTGCTGCAGGGCGTGGCGCTGCAAATCTTCTACGGCTCGCACCTGGACGAACTCTCCCGCCGCCTCGCCGGGGCTGTGGCGGGCGAGATTGGCTTCATGATCGACCAGATCGACCGCGACCCCACCCGACGCACACTGGTGCTGCAGGAGGCGGACAAGCATTTCACCTTCCGCACTGTCTATCTGAAAAACGAAACGCTGCGCCATCTCCCCCCGCCCGATGCACCCGGTCCGGTGGATACCGACCTCGCCCGCGCCCTGGCGCAGGATGTGCACCGCCCCTTCAACGTCGCCTGGCACACGCATCCCGGCATTTTGCGGGTGAACATCCAGATGGCGGATGGGGTGATGAGCGTGGACGTGCCACGCAAACGCCTCTTCATCGGCACCCTATATATTTTCCTGGTCTGGCTGATCGGCTCGGCGGTGCTGCTGGCCGCGCTGGCGGCCTTGTTTCTGCGCACCCAGGTCCGCGGCATCAGACGGCTGGCGGAAGCGGCGGAGAATTTCGGCATGGGGCGGGATCACGGCCCCATCCGCCCGGAAGGCGCCATTGAGGTGCGCCGCGCCGCCACCGCCTTCAACCGTATGCGCGAACGCCTGCGGCGCTTCGTTTCTCAGCGCACCACCATGCTGGCGGGGGTTAGCCACGATTTGCGAACTCCCCTCACCCGCCTACGGCTGGCTTTGGCTATGCAGCCCAGCATCACTCCCGAGGATCTGCAGGACATGGAGAGCGACATCGCCGACATGGAACGGCTGATAGGCATTTATCTCAGCTTCGCGCGTGGCGAGGGCGCCGAGCAGGCCCTGCCCACCGATCTGCCAGACCTGCTGGACGATATCTGCGCCACCGCCCGCCGCACGGGTGCGACCATCAACCTCTCCGTTGCCGACGAGCTAACCGTAACCCTGCGCCCGGAGGCCACCCGCCGGGCTTTCACCAACCTCATCGACAACGCTCGCCGCCACGCCACGCAAATCTGGGTCAGCGCAACCCGCATCGGGGGAAGCGTGCAAATCCTCATCGACGATAACGGACCCGGCATCCCCGAACAAAAGCGCGAAACACTGCTAAAACCCTTCGAAAGCGACCATCCAGGCGGAACAGGTCTGGGCCTCTCCATCGCCCGCGACATCATCATCGCACATGGCGGCAGCATCTTGCTCCTAGACAGACCAGGTGGCGGGTTACGAGTAGTGGTTGAGCTGCCAGGGTAAGCCTGCAATATTCAAATGCAATTGGCGTTTTCGAACTCACGTTGTCGGGTATCGACGCTTACCAGAAACTCACAAACAGACATGAAACCCAGGCGACTCCATTACAGTCACGGGTAGGAAATCAGGTGCATCACCAAGCGCATCGCACAAGGGCAAATGACCCAGCTGGCATCATCGCATAGTCACTCAGACGAAGAGCCCATCAAGCTGCCGCAAAACGTGTACATCACAAATCAAAACCACAACTGCAATGCGAGGTGAAACTTGAGCCTTCCTTTTTCCAAGTAAAGTTGGACTGGTTGGCAAGCTAGACTGCTCAGCTTATCGTTGTGGGGAACGGTTTCCGGCACAATTAGGAGCATGTCATGAAACTGCTTTCAAAAAGCATATCCACGGCCATTCTAACAATCTTCCTGCCATGCGCCGCACATGCGGAATCTTGGCCACCAAACGGCCAAGCTATTGCTGAACGTGGCATTCCACCAGATGTTCCTGCATGCGCATCGTGCCACGGGGCTGGTTTCAATAGTACGCAAGACAAAGGCGCGCCAAGTCTGCAGAAGCAATCAGCTACCGATCTTATGGATCGCCTTGACGACGAAGCCACTAACCCAAAAAACACATCAGAAATGACGAATATCGCCCGACACCTCAATATGGCCCAACGCGCAGCCGTAACCGCCTACATAGCCCGTATAACGCAAAGTGAAGGGTAGCTCATGAACCTCAAGCACTATTTTCTTCGCCGTCATGTTCTTCTGGGTGCAGGAGCTCTTGGGTTTTATATAGCTCGGACAGCGCCCGCCAACGCCGCGTCGGTTGGCGACATTAACCAAACTCCCGGCCTTATTGATGTAAAAGGCCATTTGCCAAATTTGTCATTCCAAATGGAGCGGACTTCCGACGGACAATCTGTCAGCGCTGCAAATTACCAGGGAGATGTCGTGATTGTCTATTTCGGGTTTACCCGATGCACGGACACCTGCCCTCTAACTGTCATGAATGCCGCCCGCCTGATCTCTTCGCTTGATACAGTTGCCAACAGGGTCCGCTTCCTATTTGTCACAGTGGATCTTAACTACGACACCCCTGAACGTCTCAAGCGCTATCTCGCCCAGTTCGGGCCGCCACCTTATATCGATGGGCTTTACGGAACACCAACAACTTTGGATTTCTTTGCAAAGCGCTTTGGTGTATTTTTCAAGGCGCCGCGCTCACCTAACGCTCCCGACCCACAAGCAGGAATTAGACATAGTGATGCGGTTTTTCTGTTCAATCCCGCCGGGCAGGCTGTTGCCATCATCAACGATTTTGGTGATGGCAATCCTCATCTCCGCTCGCTCTCAGCCTTGGTCAAAGAGTTGCTTACCGGATAAGGGACCAATCTTGGCCTGACGTGAGAAATGATCAAGATAATGCGGCGATGATCCAGCTTGTTATTAGTCACTCTCCGCAATGGGCCTCCCCAGAACGTTACTGTAAGAGGCTGAAATCAGGTGATATTCGTCACTCTTAGTAAACGCTCTCCATCAATGTGTATCGTCTGAGATATTTTGAAGGTTTTGTTCAGCTGCCCATGCTTCTTGAGCAAAGTGGCGCCAGAGAAAGTCAATAACAGCTATAACGCGCGCTGGCCGTAAGCTGCTGGGGGGCGTCACGATGTTCAGTGTGATGAGCGGCATAGACCAATCAGTCATCACAGCCTCAAGCCGGCCTGCCGCTATGTCCTCTGCCACCATGAACTCCGGCTGCACCGCTAACCCTCGTCCGGCCAACAACATCGGTCTCAGTGCATCGGCGTTATTGACCCTCAGTGGGCCTCCCGGCATCACGTCATACTCCTCACCCCTTATGTGGCGGAACTGCCAGCGGTTGGATGAGGGCAGATAGGCATAACCGAGGCAGACATGCTGTTCGAGATCACGCGGATGTTCGGGCCGCCCTTGCCGCTCAAAATATCCTGGCGCGCCAACCAGCACACGGCGAACGCGGCAAACGCGGCGCGCCCGCAAGGCTGAATCTGGAAGAGCCGAAATTCTAATCGCGATATCAAAGCCCCCGCCTACCAGATCAACAACCTCATCGGCCAAATGCAGATCAATCAAAATATCCGGGTAAACTTCGAAAAGCTCAGGCAGGAGTGGCGCCACATGCGCAACACCGAACGACATCGGTGCCGTCAATCGAACCAGGCCACTTGGCACCGTTGCTTGCGCTGTTGCTTCCGCCTCCAGCGCCTCCCCTTCTGCCAGGATCCGGCCAGCGATCGTGGCCGCCCGGTGACCTGCTTCCGTTAAAGAAAGGCGACGGGAGGTCCGGTTTAACAAAGCCGTGCCTATCCGCACCTCAAGCCGCGCGATCGCCTTCGACACTGTCGGCTTCGACAAGCCCAGCTCATCGGCAGCGCGGGCGAAGGACCTGGTCTCCACAACTTTTGCAAAAAGGGCCCAGGCTTCTAGGTCTGGCAAGCGACGCATGGCAATTTCCAGAAACGATGAGTTTCTATTATTGCTCTTTTTTATCTCGCCTGCCAAGACGATATTCACCCCGTCGATAGATCAACAACCGGCGCGCCTAAACAGCGGCCCAATCGCGGAGAATGACCATGACAACATTTGGTGCTGACCGGCTTAAGAACGAGGCCGTCCTCGTTGCCCGTGTCCTACTCGTCGCCCTGTTTCTTATTTTTGGGTGGGGCAAACTCATGAACTATGCCGGAACGGTGAGCTATATGGCCCAAACCGGCGTGCCCCTGCCATCGCTGGCGGCTCTTATCGCGATTACGATGGAATGCCTTGTGTCGAGTGCGATCGTCATTGGCTTCTTCACACGCCCGCTCGCCCTCCTCATGGGTGGCTACACGCTCGCAACCGGCTTTCTGGCTCATCACTACTGGACGATGACCGGCATGGCCCATTTTGAAAATGAGATAAACTTCTACAAAAATGTCAGCATCGCAGGCGGCTTTCTGCTGCTCTACATTATCGGTGCGGGCAAGTACTCGCTCGATGCGGCGATCGGCCTCGAAGCAAAGTAAGACACGTCTTCGTGGTGGAACCCACTGCCGAAGGCAGCACTCACAAGCCCTCTCAGCCTCCCCTCAAAAAAGGAGACCCAACACATGATTGATATTCGCCCTTATTCCAGCCTGGGTGGCAGTCACGAAGGCTGGCTTGATACCCGCCATCACTTTTCCTTTGCCAACTATCATGATCCAAATCGGATCCATTGGGGGGCGCTGCGCGTCTGGAACGATGATGAGATCGCCTCGCAAAGCGGCTTTCCTCCCCATCCACATGCCAATATGGAAATCATCACCTATGTCCGCCAAGGTGCGATCACACACCAGGATAGTCTCGGCAACCATGGTCGTACCGAAGCCGGAGACGTACAGGTCATGAGCGCTGGAAGCGGGATCCGTCATTCGGAATATAATTTTGAGGCCGAAGCCACAAAGATTTTCCAGATCTGGATTATCCCGGAAGGCCATGGCGGCGCCCCGTCATGGGGGACCAAACCGTTCCCAAAAGCTCAGCGTGCTGGTCATTTTGTAACTCTCGCAAGCGGTATCGCCGGTGATACAGATGCACTGCCAATCCGTGCGAATGCGCGCGTGGTCGGCGCGACATTAAAGGCCGGTCAAACAGTCGAATACAGGCTCCAGCCAAGCCGAAAAGCATATCTCGTTCCCGCGGCCGGCGTGGTTGACGTTAACGGTATTCCTCTTGCCGCCAGAGACGGCGCAGCCGTGCAGGATGAAGATCTAATCATCATCCACGCGATTGAAGACGCCGAGGTGGTCTTGGTGGATACTAACGATATCTGATCTCGACTCTAAATCCGGCATCTCCTGGCCAAGGAGGTGCCGGAAATCAACAAACAACTCTGTATATGATGCCAACGGCAGGTTGCAGTTTCCTATCAGGGAAGTAGCTAACCGGCTCGGAGACTTTCAAGCTAACTACGTCAGATGCGGGCCGATCAAAGCCAGATCAGCCTGTGAGAGCCTTTCAGAAGCCGTGGCCTTCTGGTGCCAGTACGGGTAGAGTAGCGGTGGCCTGCTGACCTTTTCCAACGTCGCAATTTCGCTTGGTGCCAACACCAGCTCGGCGGCACGAAGATTGTCTGCGAGTTGCGCTTCAGTGCGCGCGCCAACAATCACGCTGGCGACACCAGGGCGCGTCAGCAGCCAAGCCAACGCAACCTGCGCTGGCGTCACGCCACGCGCTTCAGCGATCTCCACGAGCTTTTCAATAGTGTCGTACAATGCCTCGACATCGCGGACCGGCGGCTCCTGCCATTGCGCGGCACGGCGTGTTCCTTCAGGTTCCGGCTTACCGCGCCGATATTTACCTGACAGCAGCCCGCCCGCCAAAGGCGACCAGATTACCGCGCCCACCCCCTGGTCAACAGCAATGGGTAGCAGCTCGTACTCGGCATCCCTTGCCTGCAGACTATAGTAAATTTGCTGCGCGATCGGCCGCGTCAGCCCTTTTGCTTCTGCCATGCCAAGCATCTTCATCACATGCCAGCCCGAGAAATTAGATACACCGACATAGCCGATCTTCCCGGCACGGGTCAGATCGTCCAGCGCGCGAAGAATTTCCTCTACCGGCGTCAGCCCGTCCCATTCGTGGCACCAATAGAGATCGATATGGTCGGTCCCCAGGCGCCTTAGACTATCCTCACAGGCGCGGATAAGATGCTGACGGGAAAGCCCCCGATCGTTCGGCCCCTTCTCTCTCATGGGAAACCGAGCCTTGGTCGCGAGTAGCAACTTGTTGCGTCGGCCGGCGATGGCTTGACCGATGATCTCTTCCGAAGCTCCATTGGAGTAAATATCCGCCGTATCCAGCATATTCACCCCGGCCTCCAGGCTCATATCAATCTGGCGACGAGCCTCCTCAATGCCAGTATTGCCAACCTTGGCGAAATTACCCTGTCCTCCGAAGGTCATTGTGCCCAGAATGAGCGTGGATACTTTCAGGCCGGACTGGCCCAGCAAACGATATTCCATCTCGTTTCTCCTTGAATCGAACAGCTGAGCTTAGACTAGTTCCGGGCGCTTCAATGGTGGTGCCATGAATTCCGGCCCTACCGGGCTCCTGATGCAGCGCGTCAGAACATCCTCAATCTCCATCTTGCCTTCAGCATCCAGCGTCCAGCCCATCGCATCCGGCACAGGGTCAAGCTGTCCGGGATGACGCGCCCCCCACAGCGCGACGGTCGGGCCTTGGTCTAGCACCCAACGCAGCGCCAGCGCCAATACTGATTTACCATAGCGCCGCCATGCCAACTCGCGCAGTTCCTCCACCGCGCGTAGATATTGCGTGAAGTGCTCACCGTTAAACTTTGGATCGTAGCGCCGAAGATCATCGCCCTCGAAAACCGTATCCGCCAGCATCCGCCCACTGAGCAGGCCGCGGCAAAGCGCTCCATAGCTCAGCACGGTAAGGCCGGTTCTAGTCGCGTAGGGTAGTTCAGACGTCTCGATCCCACGTTCGAAAAGATTATAAGGTGGCTGCACCGCGTCCAGCCGCGCCACAGCGCGGAACGCATCCATCTGCGAGGGTGAAAAATTACTGACGCCGATGGATAATATCTTGCCCTCCTGCCGCAGCGTCTCCAGTGTTTCGGCGGTTTCCTCGAGCGGGGTTTCGAGGTCCGGCCAATGCACCTGATAGAGGTCGATCCGATCTGTGCGCAGACGGCGTAGCGAGTCCTCGAGATCCTGCCGGATACGGGTCCCACGCCCATCGCGGAACACCTTGCCGTCCTTCCAGGCAAGCCCAAGCTTGGTCGCAAGCTGCACTTTATCCCGCAGCCCGCCCTCTTTAATGGCCTTGCCAACAATTTCCTCCGACCGACCAAAGCCATAGACTGGGGCCGTGTCGATCAAGGTGATGCCGCGCGCTACCGCGCTCTGGATGGTGGCAATGGATTCCGCCTCATCGGTGCCGCCCCACATCCAGCCACCAATTGCCCAGGTGCCAAGCCCAATACGCGATGTGACAACAGCGCTGTTGCCGATAGTGATGGTTTCCATAATCCACTCCGGTCCAATTGAGTTCGGGCGCGAAGGCGTAGCCAACGCTATGAAGAGTTCCAGTACTCAAAATAAACGCCAGCACTACAGTTTCCACTCAGTTTCGTTGAGCCTTGTTCATCAAAGCGTTGAACAAATGCACTTCAGCCCCCCTGTCCTCCATAATCCGCGAGATGCGTGACAAATGCCCTGGCGGGCGTTGGCAGAGGGTCGACAAAATACACGTCCTGCGGAAAGCGGCGTGGTGTATCAACGGTGAGGAAAATCACTGGCGAGCCAGGCACAGGCATAATGGCATGCACCGTTTCACGTAGAAAAGTCACCATCTGTCCCGCGCGCAACCGTTTTGGAGAATCGTTGGCGATGATGAAATCCACCTCGCCCTCGAGTAGCAGCAGATGCTCGTCGCATGTGCGGTGATAATGGCGCGGCAGCGGATGATAGAGCCGAAAAAGCCGAGCGCTGGCAGAATCATGGTCAGAGAGATAAGCGTCAACGATCATCGAATCTGCTGCAGCCGGAAAGCCAGATATGATTTCAGCCAGATCGAAAAAATGATAGCCAGTGGTCTGCATGTCTTATTCCTCTGCGTTTTGGCGTTGGCTAATTTTCATAGGCGCTGAGGCTAGGTTACGCTATGCAAAGAGCCTAAAATTGACTCAAGGCGACCTTGACCATTAATCAACCAAATAAAGGCCATGCTGAATCGCTTCGATCTACCCGACTTACAAATCTTCGCCACTATCGTGCGGCATCGTAGCTTCAAGCGCGCGGCCATAGAATTGGGGGTGACAACGTCAGCACTCAGCCATGCAATGCGCAAGCTGGAGACGAAAATGGGGGTGCGGCTTTTGCACCGTACCAGCCGAACAGTGATGCCCACCGCGCCAGGAGCGCTTCTCGCTGAACGGCTGGAGCAAGGATTCGATCTGATTGGCGCGGCGCTGTCGAGCATAGAGAGCTACCGTCAGAATCCATCAGGCTCTTTGCGCATTAATTTGCCGCAGGACGCCGCACGACTGCTGCTCTGGCCAATACTGGCTTCGTTCTCAGCACAATACCCGCAAGTAGCCCTCACCCTAAGCGTGGAGGACAGGCCAGTGGACATCATCGCCGAAGGCTTCGACGCGGGCATACGCTATGGTGGCACCGTGCCGCAGGACATGGTGGCCGTACCGCTGACCCATCCGCTGCGCTGGGTTGTGGTTGGCTCACCAAGCTTTTTGACCAAGCACGGGCGACCAGAAAACCCTCAAGATCTGACACGCCTGCCCTGCATCGGCGTGCGCCTCGGCAACAACACGGCCTACAAATGGGAGTTGGGAGACGGGGAGCATCAGGTCCGGCTTGATGTAACCGGACCGTTAGGGGTAAACCATACCGAAACAACAATAGCCGCCGCGATCGATGGGCTCGGTTTAGCCTATGTGCTGGAGCGGCGGGTGAGAGAAGAGCTCGAGCGCGGCGAGCTGGAGGTCGTGCTACCGGATTGGGCTTCTACTGGCCCAGGATTCTACGCCTATTTCGCCAGCAGGCGGCAAAATGAACCAGGACTAAGACCGCTTATCGAAACGATCCGCATGCGTGAAGGATTATAAATCAACGTCGACTAGTCCCGTTACAGAACCTATTCACGACAGCCACCGATCCACACTTTCCTTTCTTATCCTTTAGACAAAAAGCAGCCGCAACAATCACAAAAATTTTTTCCGATAGTATCCCTTCATCAACTTGATATCCTGCACGACACATCTGAGAAACACTAACAAAGCCGCACTTTCTAAGCCGCTTGCCAACTCGTTTAAATCCTATTTCTTCCATTTTTATAACCTGAAAATGATATATATTACGATATTTAGTTGCCGCTTTTTAATGCGCTAAAACTCAAACATATGACGAAGATCATTACCTTGCTAATCTACAAAAATATATAATTTACGTGATAAATCCAATACCAGGACAAATAGTTATGAACAACCAAATCACTACATCTGTATTAGCGCCCGAACATGCCCACCGCATGCTGATCGGTATAGGCGCAAGCATAATTGCTCTGTCTGTATCTATCTTCTTCGCTCCACCCGCTTTTGCTCAAACTCAAACGCAAACAACAAATCAAGAGCGAACACAAATGCAAGGCGGCCAGCAAAACCAACTACAAAACCAGGAGCGCCTGAAGAATCAATCTCAATCCGGCCCGCAAGACGGATATGGTTCACAAAACCAGATGAAAAATCAATACCAGCAACAAAATCAAATTCAAACCGAACAAAAAACTCAGAACCGACTCAACACTCCTGGGATGAACCAACATTACGGATCAATGGGTAGCGGTGGAGGTGGTGGTCGGCATTAAGCTGCATCAGAAAAAGGCGCCCGATCTGTTAGATCGGGCGCCTTTCTATTTGGCCAATCTATATTTTAACGCCCGTGCCTAGGATGATACCAACCATTCCAGCCCCACCCGTAAATAATTGATACGTTGGGGTATAGATATCCATACCCGGGGTAGAAAGCATAGAGAGGCGGATAAGCAACATAAGGATAGTATCCCACCGCTGGCGGCGGATAAGAGGCCACCCCTGCAGAGGGTAGTGGAGGCACATTATTCCCCTTTGCAGACATGCACTGCGCATATACAATATCGTACTGATGCTGCAATTCCGTCGCAGTCATGGATGCATTCGCCGATGCGCCTGCCGCACTTCCCACTAAAAGCCCTGCCCCTGCACCGATCGCCGCGCCAGTTCCGGCATTTCCCGCTGCTGCGCCTATGGCGGCACCTGTTGCTGCGCCAACTACCGTACCGGTAACAGCAGCGCCCACGGCGGCCTGATTGGCCGCCGGTTGCCTATTTGAGTACCCGACGCTACGTGCCGCCACGTTCCTGCACGCATAATCTTCCTCTTGAAAGGTGGAGTAGCTCTTGCCTTGGCCCGGCAATACCGCAATCGACGGTGCGGTAGGCGGCGTGACAGCACAGCCAGAAAGCACCGGCACCGCCAAAACACTTGCTATCCATGCTGACTTGAACATCTCGGCATCCTTTACTCTGGCCTATATTTTTCAGCCGTGTCCACTCAGAATAGCCAACCGCACATCTTCAGCCTTCGCGGCGATATCGGCTGTTTGTTCAGGCGTGAGAGATGGCAGGCCAAGAATCGTGTTAATTGCCGTTACCGTATCTGAAGTGATGGGAATCGTCTTGTCTGAGGCAGAACCGAGATAAATTGCAATCATATCATCCTGGCTGGCAGGGGCAACCCCGCTCAAAGGCGACGCGTCTGTTAGCACATAGCTCTTGAGCAAGCTCAGGTTTTCAAGTGGCGAGTCGATTCTGACGATGGAGGCGTAATAAGTTTTAACGATATAAGAAAATTCCGTAGCAGACAGGGAGTAAAGCTGCGCCACCGTCATAGTCAGGGTTTCCTGCCCTTCAGCAGTCAACACCATCACCGTTGTACCCATGGTGGTCCAGTTGCTTATAGCCTCAGAGAAAGCATGGTCGAGCACATGTTCCGGTGAACGGGCCACGCTTAGGCGGCCAAGCTCCACCTCGGGAATCCCCTCTTTTGCCCAAGCGGGCCTGCCTCCTGTTGTGCCCGCGGCAGGCTTTTGATTCGTTTCACTGCCACCATAACGTGGCCCTTGCCTATCTGAGCTTGTACCGTCTTCGCCTGTTTCTGTGCCACTAGACCCGCCCTGGCCATAGTGGCCTTGCGTCCCGCTAGAGCCGCCACGCCCCATTGATTGCCCAGATGTGCCGGGCGCATGGCCAGACCCATTAGCCCCCATATTCCCGCCCCCTCCCCCTTGCGTTTGGGCATGAGCCATACCCATCAAGAAGCTGCCGGTGCCAGATAGACATGGCGTGGCAATTCCAACGCTCAGAGCTACAGCCCCCATAAGGGCCACACGCAGGCTCGTACGGAGTTGCTTATTCGTATTCATGACTTTTAAGTACCTTTCTTGATCTTGTCGTTATTTCGAGTAAGCTTTAATTTCCGCGCAAAACTTTCGACCCCGTACTCCAATCTCCAAGCCCCTCATGGATGAAATGTTCGCCACCACTATCGCCGCCCACGGGGCCAGTCGTTGTGCCATCCTGCAGCGGCAGGGTGTCGGCATTTCCAAGAGTGTCTCCACCGCCACCACCGCCGTGATTTCCACCGGTTCCCCCGCCGTGTGTTTCGCCGCCACCTAAAGTTCGGCCAGTCTGCTGGCGATGACGCACAGCGCGCTGAGACGGCGTTCTACCAGCCCCATTGCCACCACCGCCACTGCCGCCCTTCTCTCCTCCGCCACCGCCAGCATGCCCACCACCTCCTCCGCTATGGCCGCCGCCAGCCTCTTCAGCCCATAAAGTGCCTGGCAGACCAAGTAGAAGGATATTTGCCCCTAACAAACCAAACAAACTACGTCTGGGAAAAGAAGCAACATTAATCAGCCTTCTGGCTTGCTTCACGGATTTGATCCTTTGCTTTGGCTTGACGGGGCGTTGTCTTGCTTTCGAAGGCTCTCCGCCAATTTCTGAATTGATTCCGCCGTTACTTTCGCAGTACTAACGCAAAGCAGCGCATTCACATCGCGAAACCGTGCGGCTGTAACGGGCACCGTGCTCGCCAGCGCCAAGTAACTCGCCGCCAAGGTAACATCAGGCCGGCGTTTCTCTAACTCCTCCTGATAATCCGCCAGCAGATACAAGCCTGTTTTAACACTTTCTGCTGCAAATCCAGGGGCAAGTTCCGATTGTGCTGCGCGTAGCCGCTCGAGGTTCTTGCCGCTCAGGCGCTGCTCTTGCGTCATACCTGTTAACTTATAGCCGCTACACCACGGGCTGCGCGGTGTAATTTTTCCAACTCCCTCGGCAATTGGCTTATTATGCGGTGTACCGCTTTCAGCGGCTCTTGCAGTGTACAAGATTGGACCAATAGCCAAACCCCAGACAATCGCAAATCCGAGGGCATATTTTTTGCCTTTTCGCACGGGGAAACCCCATCCTTCGCGTTTAACTTTACTATCTGACTTTGTCGTACCTTTCTGCTGAAAATTGTTTGATAAAGGTCAAGCTCTTCATTAAAAAACCGAAAACACAAGAGCCCAAAGTCGAGTACATGAATTTGATGCGGATCATGGCCAATCACAAAAATTCAGAATAATTTTAGGCTGTTATCTTTTGGCTTGGCTGTATTCCTGTGACGAAAAAAGGAAAGAGTATATGTCTCGCTTGTTTTGCCGTTTACCTTACTTGGCTACGGCGGTGCTTGTTGGAATGCTGCCTGCTCACTATGCATCCGCCCAACCTTCGGTAAGCGCTCAACTTGCACGCGACGCCCAAGACGGGCCACGCGCCCTGCTTGACGGGCTGGATCAACTCCTGGCAACCACCCCTCAACTCGCCTCGACCCCGTCATCCGCAGCCGCGCTGGCTCGTGCCGCGGCAATGCCTGTGCCGGATTTTGTTGGCGCCAATCTCCCTATCTATCAAGAAATCTCCGACAAGATCGTTGCAGCGGCACCGCCTGAGCAACGCGCGGCTGTGCGCCAGGCGATCAGTATTGAAATCGCCGCTTTCATAGCGACAGATATTCGCATCATGCCAGCGCCACCGCCTTCTACATTTGGGAATGTACCAGAACAGGCGCCGCAGGCCGGTGAGCGCGGCTATCAAGTTGGCTCGTTCACCGTTTATCCACAAATCCAGGCAGGTATGTTTTACGACAGCAACATATACGCCACCCGCACCGCTACAGTATCAGACGGCGTCGGCTCCATTTCGCCAAGCATCGCCATCCGCTCTAACTGGGATCATAACGCCCTCTACGCTGAAGCTGGAACGGATCTTACCGGCTATCTGCACCATGGAAACGAGAACACGGCTGACTGGCATACAAAGGTCCAGGGCAGGATAGACGTTAATCCAACCACGCGGATTATTCTCGGCGGCATAGCCTTGAAAGAACATGAAGACCGCTCTTCGCCTGATGCGGTCGAAGGACTAACGCCAACGCGTTATTGGGAGTTAAATGGTTATGCAGGAGTTATACATCGCATAGGTGTATATAATCTCCGTTTAGGTGGGGCGATTGAGCGCATTACATACGCAAACGTCATGGGCCAAAACGGTGAAATCAACAACCAAGACCGCAATCATAACCGCTATACGGCTGGAATTTCTGTAAGCAACAATGCAAACATCGCGTTTCGTCCTTTTTTTGAAGGACTGGCAGATATCCGCCGTTATGACCATACGCCGGATGACTTCGTTATCGAACCCGCCACTACGGGCTATTATAGAAACTCGAACGGATATCGTGTCAGTGTCGGCTCCCGCTTTCGTATAACACCTGCTTTTGTTGGTGAAGCATCTGTCGGCGTGATGGGGCGTTATTACGCTGACCCGCGCTTCAAGCCCGTTACCACCCCCGCCGCGGACGCCAACCTGCGTTGGAATGCTACTGAGGGAACAACGGCGGTTCTATTCCTTGACCGTTCAATCGAGGAAACCACATTGCCGGGCAGCCCTGCCTATATTTACACCATTGTCGGCGGCCGTGTGGAACAGACTCTTCTCCCAAAGCTTACTGGCATTGCTCGCCTTGCCTTTGCGCGCAGCAATTTTTGTCAATCAACCCGGTGGGATAATGAAGCGGATATGTCCATTGGTGTTCGCTATTACTTTACGGATTATACTTACGTTGGGACCGATTATCGTTACACACAGCGCGTCTCAGGCGATCCGACTGTGAATTTCAATCGTCATGAAGTCTTTGTTGTGTTGGGGTCGGCATTCTGACTATCTTATTTTTCACAATCGTCATCAGCTCAAGCCGTTATGCCTAGCAGCACCACGATTCACAAACAACCGTTACTTATTCTACGTCTGTCGTAAGTAAAGCGCTCCAACACCTTTCGGACACGCGATAGCCGTAGACGCATTGATTGGTGCAATATGATTGGGACTGGGTTAAGTATGATAACACGACGAATGGAAGCAGGTGCATAAATGCTGCAGGTTCATAAGGAAAATCATCTGGTCGAGCGGACCGGCTGGCTGCGTGCCGCTGTGCTTGGGGCCAATGATGGCATTATTTCCACCGCCAGTCTGATTCTCGGCGTCATCTCGGCCAGTGGTTTGCGTCACGACGCGCTCGTGGCGGGCGTGGCTGGGCTTGTGGCCGGCGCCATGGCTATGGCGGCGGGTGAGTATGTCTCGGTCAGTTCCCAGGCAGACACGGAAAGCGCCGCGTTGGCCAAAGAACAGCACGAACTGCTCACAGATCAAAGCGCCGAAATAACCGAGCTGGCGAGAATCTATGAAAGGCGTGGCTTAACATCGGAATTGGCACGAGAAGTGGCACTGCAACTTATGGCGCATGATGCGCTGGGCGCCCATGCGCGTGACGAACTCGGGATCTCCGAAACCATCAGCGCCAACCCTGTTCAAGCCGCCTTCGCCTCTGCCCTTACCTTTTCCGTTGGCGCTGCAGCGCCTCTGCTGCTGGCCGCATTCCTCCCCATGGTCTGGCTAATGCCCGGTATCGGCGTCGGGGCCTTGGTATTTCTGGCCGCGCTCGGCGCGATCGGCGCCACGGCAGGCGGAGCACCAATCTTCAAACCAGCGCTGCGGGTTACTTTTTGGGGGGCGCTGGCCATGGCCGCCACAACTGGAATTGGCATGCTGTTCGGCACAGTTGCTTAACCCAATGGCGCCGGATTGAATAGTTTCGTAGCCTCCTCTGGGCGTTTCAAGACTGACCGAGCAAAACCACCCCGTTCCAATCAGCCTCCTTGAGCGTACGTTTTTTCAGTTCTATTCCCGGCAGGGAAGTCTCCAGAGCGTGCAAAGCCCGATTCACATCATTCCGCTCATCTACTAGGCTAGCAAAAGGCTTCAGATGCTCTATTTTCTCGGTAACCACAGTGCCGATCCAGAGAGGTTGGGTAGCCCCGGCACTTGTGAGCACCGTGCCAGACGGCCAGACTCGTAAAATCACCCGCTGACCGGAAGGCACATTTCCACTGGTTTTAATCATCACCAGAGCCTCTGAGCGGCCATTATCGAGATGCGGCAGTACGGGCAGCGCGTTTGGCTTGGCATCCGGCAACAACCACGCCACGGACGAGGATAAATCCCACGGCGCAGGCGTCTGCCAGCCTTGTGCGCGCAAGGCAGCTTTCAACGGCGCCAGGGCACCGGCCCATTGTAGAATAAACGGTTCCTCGTAGTCGCCCATCAGGTCAACGCGCCGTACAGGCAGACTTGCCCAGCCGCTATTGTGCCAGTCGGCCATGGTCATGTGCCGCAAAGGCAATGTAAGTGCATACCTCCGCATGTCTTTGGCGTGGGCGGTGGCAATATGCAGCCCACCTGCCAACAACAACGCACTTAACCCCGCCGCGGCCAAGCCAGACGCGCCTACTTCTCTGCGCGCATGCTGCATATATACAAGGCCCAGTAACGCCACCCAGGCGACGCCAAAGGCTAGCCCCGCCATTATGTCTGAAAGCCAATGTGCGCCAAGATATAGCCGCGAAAAAGCAATTCCTCCCACAAACACAGAAGCCGCCGCCGTCACGAGCACACGGGCGCGAGCTCCGACTTCCCGGCAGATCAACACCACCAGAAATCCATACAAGGCGGTACTTGCTGTGGCGTGACCGCTTGGGAAGGAATAAGCATCCCATCCGGCGTAAATATTTGCGGGCCGGCCGTATTGCAGGGTAATTTTTAACAGAAAAGCGAACAAGCTGGCGCCGGCCACGGCCGCAATTCCATAAAATACCGCGCGCCAAGCCCTCTGCCAAGCAAGCCAAGCCAACGTCACCACAAGCACAGGGATAACGACCGTTGCATCCCCTAGCTCTGTGATGGCCACCATAACCTGATCGACCGCGGGCGTGCGCAGCGATTGCAAAAAATGAAAGATCGCCGCATCCGCCCGTACTAGCGGGTCACCCGCGACTACATCCTGGAGCACACCAAAGAACAGCCATAATCCGCCAATCAGTAAGGCACCGAGCACAAGAAGCCCCAATGCTTCCGGCCGGGCAGGGTCGAGTAACGACCGGACTAGCCGCCGTACCCAGCCATCTCCCGCCTCGGCCCATTGCCGCAGCGGCCCGCGCAGACGCGTCAGCAGTCCGATTGCATACCGGATGACCCGCGGTGTAAGCCACACCACCAGCGCCAGCGCCGCTGCCAAAATAAGCACCAACACCACCAGCCGCCCGGCAATGGCATGCAAAACCGTTAAGGACGCGCCTAGCGCCATGCCAAGCAGGATGTGTGCCAGCGCAAACAGCGCGGCGGCACAAACATCGACCGCGTAGAACCGGACAGCGGACATGCCGGACATGCCCGCCACCATGGGAATTGCAGCGCGCACCCCAGGCAAAAAACGGGAAATCAGCACCGCCTTGCTACCATGGCGTGCAAAAAACGCCCTACCCGCCGCCAGAAGGCTGGGTCGTGTCCGCAATGGCCACATCCCCATGGCACGTTGCTTATAGCGCCGCCCGAACAGGTAAGAGAGACCATCACCTGTAAGAGCACCGGCCGCGGTCAGACCGATCAGGGGCCACATTGCTAGAGTTCCGCCGGGCACCAGCGCGCCCAGCCCGACGATAATCGCTGTCCCCGGCACCAGCGCGCCAAACACCGGAACCGTCTCGGCGCCAGCCAGCAGAAACGCCACACCATAAGCCAACAGCCGGTGCGCGGCGGCAAAACCAATGATGGCGGTTACAAAGGCGTGCAGAAGATCCATGGGCGCGACGCTTCCTTTCAGGCGCCAAACCGCCGTTCCCGGCGCTGGTAAGCACGGATGGCGCGCAAATAATCGATCCGCCGCATCACCGGCCAGTTCACGTCACAAAAATACAACTCGCTATGCACGCTCTGCCAAAGCATGAAGCCGGACAGCCGTACCTCACCGCTGGTACGGATGATCAGATCCGGGTCCGGCATATCGGCCAGATAAAGATGCCGCCTGATCGTTTCGGGCGAGACCTGCGCGGCGGCCTGCATTATGGAAAGCCCCTGAGCGGCAAAGTCTTTCAGCAATGCACGCACTGCATCGGCAATTTCCTCACGCCCGCCATACCCAATCGCCAGCGTTACGGTGATCTGGTCGTTGCCGCGCGTTGCTGCTTCAGCGGCGTCAAGCGCCTCCAGCAAAGCCGGGGGCAGCAGGTCGCGACGGCCTATGGCGGTAATATGTACGCCTTTGTGGCGGATATGCGGGTCCGCCGCCAAGTCGCGCATCTTGGCTTCAACTGCACCGAAAATCCCTCCCACCTCGGCCTCCGGACGGCGCAGATTATCAGGTGAAAATACCCATAACGTGACTCTGCGTACCCCAAGATCGGCGCTCCAGGCTAGAATATCATCCAGCTTTGCCGCGCCCAGGCGGTAAATGGCATCAGGATTTTGCATCCCGGACTCACGCGCATGACGACGATTACCGTCGAGAATAATGCCAACATGGCCGGGCATGGGCAAAGTCCGTATCTGTTTTTCAAGCTGGTGCTCATAAAGACCGTAAGCCATCCTCCAAACTGGTGCTATGGCCCACCGCAAGCTTTGCTGTACCCATGTCAAACCGGCAGACAAATCAAAGCCCCTTCTCACCAATGGCTTTGCGTAGCATCTCAAAGGCTGGATGGTCCTGCAATGTCCAGACAATTAGCTTTCATTCGGCTGGCTGGTGCGCGACCTCTTCTTCAGCAGGCAAGCCGATTCCTAACAGCATGGCCAGGGAAATTTCAGCTGTTTGCAGTTGCGTGCGCAACTGGATCACCTCACGTTCCCGCTCTCCGGCGGCAATTATGAGATTTGTCTCCGCCCTGGCATCCAGCCTGCCCGCCGCAAAAGCATGACTTGCATTGGCGGCGATGGCGGCCTCTCTTGCGGCGGCGTGCCCGGCTTGCGCGGTTTGGCGTTGCAGCAGCACGATGCTTTGCCCCAGCTCTTCTGCACCGTTCCGAGCCTCATCCAAGCTGGCTGTATATTGCGCGCGTAAGGCGGCGCGTGTGGCTTCGTCGGCTTTAATGGCAGGACGGTTGCGGTTGAACAAAGGTAAGGACAGGGTGATTTGCGGCCCGACACTGACAACGCCCGATGTATCTCGCCCACCCTGCGCGCCAAGACTGATGGGGAGGAACTGGCGGCGGATTGCCGCGCGGAGTTTCTCGTCCGCCTCGGTATAGCCATAACGCAAGGCCAACAGGTCCGGCCGGCGCCGCGCCAAGGTGGCGATGGCCATCTGCCGCCGCGCGGCCGGAATCGCTGGCACATCCGGAGATGCCAGAGCAACCGGCGTACCAGACGGCAGCGCCAAAAGCGCGTCGAGTTGCGCCTCACCCTGCACCTGGGCCTGTTCCTCAGCATCCAAAGTGGTACGAAGCGTCGCCAGAGTGGTCTGCGTGGCTGAAACATCCTGCTGGGTAAGATTGCCCGCCGCTGTCTGCGCCCGCACCTCCTGGTCCAGTGCCGTGAGCGCCTGCACATCCCTGTTCAAACTGGTTAGTTGGGCGGCCTCACCGGTGAGCGCCACGCCAAGCAGCTCTGCTCGGGTCGCCACCTGCCATTCCTGCCAGAGAATGCCAGCATTCACCTGCAACAAATGCGCCTTGGCAGCACTCACATCGACTGAACGGGTGATGATGGGCGAGACGTCCTCCACCAAGCTGCCTGCCACCGCGGACATGGAGGCCGGGCCACTCAACAATGCTTCGACCCCAATGGAGAGGGATGGGTCAGGTAGGGTTCCGGCAGCCAGTAACTCTGCTTGGGCGATACCAGCTTGAGCCCGCGCGGCCACCAATTCAGGGTCCCGTTTCACCGCCAGCGCAGCAAGCTTTGTCAGCGTCAAAGGAAGGGCGGTTGTCAGCGGCTTGGTAGCCGGGGCTGCATCCGGCAACGGAGCGGGATGATAGGTGGCGCAGCCGGAAAGTACGGCCAAGGCCGGCAGAAGCACGCGCTTCATTGCTGCGCCCCTCCCTCCCGGCCAGCCAGATAAAGAGCAGGCAGCAAATTGGTACAGAGCAGCGCACTCCAGAGAATCCCACCACCAATGACGACCGCCAACCCCTGCTCCGGGGCAGCCCCGGCACCGAAGCCCAGAGCTGTGGGCAGCATCCCCAACATCGCCACCGCGGTCGTAAGGAAGATAGGGCGGAAGCGCACATTCAAAGCTTCATCAACCGCTTCTTCCGGGCTCATGCCCGCAGCCTCGTTACGGCGGGCGCGGTCCAACAGCACCACGCCATGATTCAGGCTGATCCCCGCCAAGGACAGAAAGCCAATTAGCCCGAAGCCATTTAACCCCAGCCCGCTCACCGCCAGCGCCAACCCGCCTCCGGTCATTGCTAGGGGAATTTGCGCCATAAGCAAAAGCGGCACGCGGCGGCCGGAAAACCGCAAGAACAACACCCAGGCAAGGGATGCAATGGCGGCAATGGCGGCAATGCCCAGTCCCAATGCCGCGTTCTCCAGCAACGGGTAGAGCCCGCCGAACACGATCCGCTCACCTGGCGGCAGCTTCAGCCCAGCTAAAGCCCGTCGCGCCTCAGTAATGGCGAGGTTGGGCGCGGTGGTGGGGGTGGCAAGAATTTCGAGCGCGCGGGCACCATCAATATGCATGAACTGGTTTGGGCTAGTCGTAAGCGAGACATTGGCCAACGCGCTCAAGGGGGTGGCGCCATTTAGCCCGACCGGCAGTGATTTTAGCGCGCTCAATGAAAGAAGATGCGGGTTCGGCAAACGCAGATAAAGCGGCAGTGGCGCAGCGCCGTCCGGCACTTCCGTCACAATCTGCCCTGCCAGCAATGTTGAGACCTGCGCGCTTAGTTCAGCCGGCGTCATATCCGCCGCCGCTAGCGCCGCCGAGCGTGGCGTAATGCGGATTTGGGTCTCGGGGTATCCTTGGTCGTTGAACAGGCTGCTCAGGCCCGGCACACGGCGCAGCCGTTTCGTGATCTCTTTGGCGGTGGCAGACATCTGCCTGAGGTGGTCGCCAAAAAGATCGAGTGCGAAGGGCTGTGGCAGGCCATCCAGGCTCTCACCCAGTCGCTCTATGGTTGGCGTGTCGATACTTGTTTGCAGAGAGGGAAATTGCGTTTCAGCCTGTACGCGATTGGCGATTTTGTCCAAGCTCGCCCCACCCGCCCCCGGCTTGAGACGTATGGTGACCTCTCCTGCGTAAGCGGGCTCCGTATAAGTTGAATTCGCAGAGGAGCCGATCCGCGCCAGAACATCCGCCACCGCGGGGTCTTTTGCTAACCGGGCGGAGAGGTGGCGCATCAGCGCATCTGTATCCGCCAGCGCGGTACCGGGCGCCAAAGTGAACGATTCCAGCAGTACACCCTCGTTCGGCAAGGGCATTATATTGACGGAAACTAGGCTCATCGCCCCCAGGCTGAACACTAACAGCGCCACACAGGCGAACACAGCGCGTTTCGGATAAGCCAAAGCCAAACGGAAAAAGCGGCGGTTCCAGCCCATCAGCCGCAGGAGCAGCATATTGGCGGCGCGTGGCGGACGCACGGCATGGCGTGGCAGCAGCCCCAGCCCCAGTGGGATCAATGTGAGTGACACCAGCAGCGATGCACCGAGGGAGAAGATCATACCGAGCGCGAAGGGCACACAAAACAGCCCCGCCAGCCCGCCAGTGAAAAGCAGCGGCACGAAAACCAGCACGGTGGTGAGCGTACCGATAATATCCGGGGCCACGATCTCTCGAACACCCCGCCAGATGCCAGACCAGGTATCATCCCCCAATTCCCAGCGATGAAAGATGCTCTCCAGCACGATAATGGCATCATCCGCCACCAGCCCGAGCGCGACGATAATGGCGCCGAAAGTCAGCAGATTTAGGCTTTGCCCGCTGGCATACAGCCCTGCGATGCCCAGCAGCAGAGAGGCCGGGATTGAGAGCGCCAACAGCCACGCGCCGCTGCTCAACCCTAGTACCGCAAGCAGCCCAGCAATGGCCAATACTCCGCCAATAACAAGGTTCCGGCGCAGGTCATTACTCACCGCCCCAACCAGATGGCCTTGGCTGTAAATCTTCACCACGGACACGCCGGGCGGCAGCTTCACGGATTGAATCGCCTTCTTCAACGCTCTAGTGACAGGCAAGGTGGAAGCCCCTTGCTGCTTGAAGATGACGAGCGCAATGGCAGGTTTACCGTCGAGTAATTCTCTTTGATGCACAGGCGCCGTGGCGCGTAGAATCCGGCCTAGCGCGCCGAGCGGTACCGGTCCGCGGGGGCTTTGGACTGGAATTTGCGCTAAGGCGGCGGCGCTGGGTCGCTTGCCAAAGGTTATAAGGGCATCGGCATGGCCAAGGCTGAGGTGCCCGCCCGGCACCAGCATTGCCTGCCCTGCCAAGGCTTTTTGCAACCCCTGCACCGGCACGCCCGCCTGCCGCATGGCGGCGAGGTTGGGCTGTACCCAGAGCACCTCTCTCCCCAGCCCCGCCGTGGTGACAAGCTGCACGCCAGGCACGGCACGCAGGGCGGGGATAAGCCGCATAGCAACGGCGCGTGACACCTCAGCCTGCGATGTGCCGGGGTCAAAGCGCACTGCGTAATCCGCCACTTCATTGATGGCATTGCCCATGATTTGCGTAAAAAGCCGCGCACCGGGCGGTAAAACTGTATGCGCGCGATCTACCGCGCCATTGACCGCCTGCAAATCAGCCTGTGCGTTGGTTGTGCTTGCAAAGCGCAGATCTGTTTCCACCAGACCATTGCTGATTGTGCTGCGTATATTGGATACCCCCGGCAGGCCAAGCAGCACACCCTCCAGCGGCGTGGCAACCATAGCCTCCATATCCGTGGCGGTGGTGCCGGGCAGGTGCACCATAACGCTCACCTCGGGATAGTTGAAGGCGGGCAGCACCTCCTCTGGGATATTGAAAAGGGCAAACAACCCGTAACCGAACAAGGCGGCATAGATCATCAGCCACAAAGCCGGACGGCCTAGCAGGCGGAGTAACGCGGCGGGCATAGCTTAATCCGGCGGCTGGTATTGGGCGGCAATGCCGCGATGGTACAGCAGGGCGGCATCCTGGACGATCACCTGATCCCCGGCCTCGAGGCCAGAGAGAATAGGCGTTTCAGTGCCTTCCGTTGCGCCAGGCACCACCTGCACGCCATGGTCGCCATTTGCGTCACGCAGCATCACCCACCAGCGCCCGTCATCCAGCACCAGCGCCGCGCTGGGAACCAGCAAAACACGCCGGGGCGCCAGAGAAAGCCTAACAATGCCTGCCTCACCGGGCTGCAGCCCTGTGCCGGCGAAAGCGAGCACCTCCCCCCCATCGGCCTGATGGTCGGCCATACCGCGCAGGGTAACCGGCATGGCAGGGTGGCCATTGGCGGGGATAAACCGCGCGGCCAAACCAGGGGGAAGCGCTGCTGCCTGCGAGCCGTAAAGCACGGCTCTCACCCATGCGCCGGCGGCCGGTTGAACCACTGCCACCGCCTGCCCCGCCTGCAAGGAAGCCCCTGTCCCAACGGCAAGGCTTTGCACGTGCCCCGCTACAGGGCTTTGCAGACGGAATGCTGCCCGTAGTGCCGCAAGATTGGCCTGCGCCGCCGTTGCCGCTGCCTCGGCCTGCGTCACCGCCGCGCGGGTGGAGAGATGATCCGCAAACTTCCCACGTTCCGCGACAAGAGCAGCATTAGCGGCTTGGCTAGCCCCTTGCGCCGTGGCAAGTGCCGCCACGATCTGCGGGCCGCCGAGCCGTCCTATTGTCTCGCCCGCCCGCACGCTCTCGCCCGGCAGGACAGAGAGGCTTGTCAGTACGCCTGGCTGCAAGGCCCTGATGGTAATGTCGGTGGCAGGCTGCACGGAGGCAAAACCGGAAAGAATGGGTGCCTGTTGTGTGGCCTTTACTGTCACCCAACCGGCTGGGGCCTGCGCGGTGAGAGCCAAAGCGGTCAGAATGAGCCAAAGCGGCGCGCATCTTGATCGTCGAGTCATCCTTTCTTCATAAGCGCCACCGCTCGACAAAACGGCGCTATTTTGATGATAATTTTATCATTTTCAGGCTTCCATGGGCGGGAAGCGCAATGTTACCCGCGTGCCTTGGCCGGGCTTACTTTCAATCACGACCCGCCCGCCATGCAGATCCATAATCGACCGCACGATGGACAGCCCTAGCCCAGAGCCTTGCGCGGCCTTGTGACCCCGCGCCGGGTCTGTTTGGTAAAAACGGTCGAACAGCCGGGGCAGATGCTCGGGCGGAATACCAGACCCCTGGTCAGTAATGGCGATCTCCACACCGCTGGCGGGAGAGCCTGAAATGACAATTGAAATTTCAGAGGCTGGTGGCGCATGGCGTACCGCGTTGGCCAGAACATTGCCCACCGCCTGACGGAAAAGCAGCGTATCCGCATATAGCGTGGCCGTTCCTTCAATGCGGATATGTAAGCCCTTGGGCCTGGACTGCGCCTCATACTGCGCGGTGACCCAGGCGCAGAGCTCATCCGCCTCGCAGCGTTCATGGCGCAACGCGTGACTAGGGTTTTCCACCCGCGCCAGAAATAACAAATTCTCAATCAGTTCGGTCAGGCGTTGGCCATCCTCCAGCGCTGAGGCGATCGCGGCGCGGTATTCCGCCTCGCTGCGTGGGCGAGTAAGACAGACTTCCAGGCTGCCATTGAAGTTGGAGAGCGGGGTGCGCAACTCATGCGCGATATCCGCCGAAAAGCGAGAGAGACGCTTGAAGCTCGCGTCGAGATTATCCAGCATCTGATTGAATATCTCTACCAGACCGCTCAACTCCCGTGGCCAGGGCGGATCTAGCGGAATACGGCGGGAAAGCTGTGCCGGTGTGATGCTTTGCGCCACTTTGGCAATGCGCTCCAGCGGCGCCAGCGCATGCGCGGCGGCCAAGCGCCCGGCCACCAGCAATAGTGGCACCATCAGCAGAAAAAACGCGGCCAGGGCACGGTGGAAATCCGTCAGCAACGCATTGTCCCTGGTGATGTCGAGCCCGATCTGTAGGACTACGCCTTTTGGCCCTTGGGCAACATGCAAGGGCAGGCTGGTCAACAGCCAGGAGCCTTTGTCGTTTTGAGAAGGGATAAGCGTCAGATTCTGCACATTACGCGCGGCAGGAAACAAATCCGCAGGCAAGGCAACGCCCATACCCGGTGTCTCGCCCACCTGTTTGCCCGCCACCAACACCCTAGCCTCATAAGCGCGTAGCCGGGCGCCAGCGGTTTCCTGGAGAATTTCCTTAATCAGAGCATCCGGCGTGCCGTCGCCATCCCTAAGATCATCCTGCAGCTCGGCTGCCTTGGCCTGAAGAAAATCACGGTGTGCGGCGGTGAAATTCGCTTCCAGCTTCCAGTTGGCCAGCAGCGCGAACACCCCCACCGCCAGCAACGCCCCAAGCGTGTAGAGTAAGGCTAGACGCCCGCTGATTGAAGCCGGACGAAGGGATAGGCGTTTCATATATCCAGCACATAACCGGTGCCGCGTATGGTATGCAGCAGCGCGGATGCGAAAGGTGTGTCCAGCTTGGTGCGCAGACGCCGCACCAGCGCGTCTACGGCGTTGGATTGCTGATCGTGAAACAAACCCCAGATCGCCTCAGCGATGAGAGTCCGCGAAAGCACCCGGCCCTGGTTGCGGGCAAGGAGTAGCAGCAGGGCATACTCCTTGGAGGTGAGTTGCAAAACGTGGCCGGCGCGGGTGACACGATGGCGCAGCGTATCGATTTCCAAATCCCCCACAGACACCAGGGCGCCTCCCGTCACCGCCCTGGGCAACCGCGCCAGATTGCGCAGCCGGGCCAATAGCTCCGCGAAGGCGAAAGGTTTGATCAGATAGTCATTAGCGCCGAGATCGAGGCCGCGCACCCGGTCCTCCACATGGTCACGTGCGGTCAGGAACAGCACCGGCGTAGCGCGCCCAGCCGCGCGCAGGCGTTTCAGTACCTCCCAGCCATCCAGCCCCGGCATCATCACATCCAGGATCATTGCGTCGAACGTCCCCGCCATGGCCAGGGCCAGCGCGTCCGGGCCATTGTTAACGGCTTCCACAACATGACCATTCTCACGCAACCCCTTGGTGAGGTAGTCAACTGTTTTTTGTTCGTCTTCGGCGAGTAGAAGTTGCATTGTCCGACTTTTTCTAAGCGCTCGTCTGGTCGTACATCCCCAAACAAGCAAAGAAAATGGCGTAACCACCACGGACAGGGTTTTCCCGAAAAACAGCCGCCCAGTTCGCCTGAAGCCTCCGGGGGCATGGAAGCATAGGACCGCACAGCATTTGGCTTCACCAAGTTTTATATGGCGGCACCTTACTGGGGCTCTTGTTATATATCGATCGTTCTATTATAACTTAGGCATGTCCCGTCCCCGTGTACTTAATGATGATGAGCTTCTCGACCGCGCCCGCGACATTTTTTGGCGTCAGGGCTACGCAGCCACCTCGCTGCGAGACTTGACGGAGGCCACCAGCCTTTCTGCCGCCGCGCTTTACAACCGCTTTCACGATAAAGCCGGGTTGTTTCGTGAAGTCTTGCGCCGCTACGCCGATACAGGGTTAAGCGGCACATTTCTGCCCCGCTTGGCCGCTTTGCCGAACCCTGCTGACGCGGTTGTCGGACTATTTGCCGAGTTGCTTGCTCTCTCATGTTCGACGGACACACCTTCCGGCTGCCTGCTTATCAACACCGCGCTGGATGGTGCGGCTGATACGGCCACCCTTGACCTGGTACGCGAACGGCTGGGCGAGGTTGAGGCATTTCTGCGCGCCCAGCTTGAGCGCGCCAAAAAGGCCGGACTGCTGCCACCAGGAACTGAACCCGCCCTGGCGGCGGAAGGGCTATTTGGCGCCGTACTCGCATTGCGCGTACTCGCCCGCCTAGACCCCGACCCGGTGCGGCTGCGCCGGCTGGTTAAGGCCGCCCTAACCCCGCTTGGACTTTCCCTTGAACAAGGAGCCTGAAGCCTGTGATTGATCTCTATTACTGGACCACACCGAACGGCCATAAGATCACGATCTTCCTTGAGGAAACCGGTTTGCCTTACAAGATCGTGCCGGTGAACATCAGTAAGGGCGAACAATTCACGCCCGAATTTCTCGCCATTTCGCCAAACAACCGCATGCCCGCCATGGTCGATCATGCGCCGGAAGATGGCGCGGGACCGCTCAGCATCTTCGAATCCGGCGCCATTCTAGAATATCTGGCCGATAAATCCGGGCGGTTTCTCCCCCGCGCGCCGCGCCAGCGTTTCGACGTGCTGCAATGGCTCTATTGGCAAATGGGCGGACTTGGCCCAATGGCCGGCCAGAACCATCATTTCGTGCAATACGCGCCGGTGCAAATTCAATATGCGATCGACCGCTATGTGAATGAAACTAATCGCCTATACAGTGTCCTTAACAAACGTCTCGCGGGCCGGGACTATATCGCCGGGGATTATTCGATCGCCGACATGGCATGCCATCCTTGGATCAAGCTGCATAAAAACCAGAAGCAAAACCTTGAAGACTTCCCGCATCTGGCGCGCTGGTACGCGCTGGTGAGCGAGCGGCCAGCGGTGAAGCGCGCCTATGAGCTGGCGGATAAAATCAACACTGCGCCGGTGGTAAGCGAGGAAGCGCGCGCTGTTCTGTTTGGCCAGACCGCAACAAACCTGGCGGAGAGCAAATGATGACCAACCCGATCAGACTTTACGACCTCGCCGCCAAGGATGATGGCATCCGCTTCAGCCCGAATTGTTGGCGGGTACGTTTGGCACTGGCGCATAAAGGATTGCCGGTTGAGACCATCCCTTGGCGCTTTACGGAAAAGGAGGCGATTTCCTTCTCCGGCCAGGGCAAGGTGCCGGTGATCGTCGATGCCGGGCGCTGTGTGGTGGATAGCTGGGACATCGCTGAATATCTGGAGGTGACGTACCCTGACCGCCCCTCGCTGTTCAACGGCGCGGCTGGTCATGCGCTGACCAGGTTCGTTAATGAATGGACCGAGAATGCGCTGCACCCCGCCATCGCCCGGTTGATCCTGCCGGAGATCCACGCCATGCTTCACCCCAAGGATCAGGATTATTTCAAAACCACGCGCGAGGCTTTCTTTGGCTGCAGCCTGGATGATCTAGCGGCGGGACGCGAGGCGCATCTTGCCACGCTGCGCCAGGCTCTACGTCCTCTTGCGGCCACACTCGCCCAGCAGGCTTACATATCCGGCGCGGCGGCTGCCTATGCGGACCATGTCGTCTTTGGAGCGCTGCAATGGCTGCGTGTGTGCAGCCCTCACGACGTCACCAGCGATCAACCAGCCCTGGCCGATTGGTTCACCCGCATGTTGAATGCCTATGATGGGCTGGCCGGGGCAATGCCTGCTGCAGCGTGAGGGAGAGGAAGCCATGCCCATTAAAGCCTGCATATTCGACGCTTATGGAACCTTGTTCGACCTCGCTTCCGCCACCGCGCGCTGCCCAGACATACCGGAACCTCAGCGCGCCGCCTTGAACGCGCTTTGGCGCGACAAGCAACTGCAATACACTTGGCTGCGCGCGCTGCAGGGACGCTATGCGGACTTTCACCAAGTCACTGCCGAAGCGCTGGACTTCGCGCTGGAGAGCCTCAACCTCGCCAGCCCCCAACGCCATGCAGCGCTAATGGCGCTGTTCGAAACGCTTCACGCCTTCCCGGAGGTGCCGCAAATGCTCCGCATCCTGCGTCAGGCCGGCCTGAAAACTGCAATCCTCTCCAACGGCACCCCGGCAATGCTCGCCTCTTCCATCTCCAGTGCCGGGCTGGAAGGGCTGTTTGATGAGGTGCTTTCAGTTGATCCGCTGCGTACCTACAAGACTGACCGGCGCGTCTATCAATACGCACTGGACAGGCTGGGGCTGGCAGCGGATGAAATCAGCTTCCAATCTTCCAACGGTTGGGATGCCCATGCCGCGGCGGATTTCGGTATGCGTGTGGTCTGGTGCAACCGCTACGGCCAACGCCGCGAGCGCCTGCCCGGCCAGCCCGCACATGAAGTCACTACATTGGCAGCACTACCCGCCTGGCTGGGGCTCAACACATCGTGATGAGCCCCAGCTGGCTTATTTTGCCGACACGAACGCAACTTGACTGTCTGCTGTCAGGATAACTTTCGCCCTATCCGCGCATCCAGCTTTCAAGTCTCTCTTTCACCTACACCTCTTAGCCCCAATGACGACTGTGTGATTGAGGCTAAGTTCAATATTCGTTTACGGAATGAAGAGTAGGCTCGCGGCGTAGATCACGAACGATACCAGGAACGTGACCGCAGTATAGCCCATTACACGTTGCAGCCGAATGCCAGCCATGGCCACAACAGGCACCGCCCAAAAGGGTTGCAGCATATTTGAAACATTTTCTGCCATTGCAACCCCCATGGCGGTGTGTGCCACAGAAGCATGCAATGTCACGGCGGCAGGCACTACGAACGGCCCCTGCACAGCCCAATGACCACCTGCGCTAGGGACCAAGAGTGTAATGATCATAGAGCTTACATAGCTCCACAGCGGCAAAGAATGGCTAGACGCAATATTCACAAAGCCTTTGGCGATTAGAGCTGCTAGCCCCGTACCCGCCATGATCCCCATAATACCGCCATACATCGGATATTGCAGGACCATAGAGCCAGTTTGTCTTACGCCATTGCGAACGGCATAGGCATAGTTGATCGGGCGTCCCTGCAAAGCCAGACCTACTAGCAAGAAAATCAGGATCGTCATGTTAATGTCGAGTACGAAGCTGTGACTGGCAACTTTTGTCCAGATCAAACCAAGCCCAAGCGCCAGCAGAACGATTGTGCCTAAGGGAGAGCGCTCCATACGCGCAGCTGGCGAGCCCGGATTCAGGGCTGTACGGCTGTGGCTGTCCATGTCCCCTGCTTCATCTTCAATCTGAACAGATTGAAGATCGTCTCCCTTCGGGTGCATCCAAACAAAAATTACCGCCATGACCACAACCACCAAAACGGTGGGTACCAATACAAAGGGAGCAAAAATAGTTTGACTCAATGGGATGAGTTGGCCCGTAATTTTCTCAACAAAGTTCATCTCATTTCCATGAGTGGCTTGAGAGAGGGCGATCGAGCTAGACAAGCCGTTGTTACAGATCGACCAAGCGGAATAAGAACCCGCCACCAACCAGCCAAAATCCACTTGTGCTCGGCGTGCAATTTCGCGTGAGAGAAAAGCTGCAACCACCAACCCGAGCCCCCAGTTTAGCCAAGCTGCTATCGCGACGACTGGGAACAGCAATATGACCGCTTGAGCCGGGGTTTTTACATTTTTGGCCATTGCACCTAGAATGGCACGCACGGCAGGAGCGTCCGCCACCGCAAAACCAGTAAGTAAAATCAGCACCATCTGGAACGCAAAGGCGATAATTTTAAACGCGCCTGTGTACCAACTGTTCAGCAGTTTTGATACCGAAATACCAGGCACCAGAATTACGGCCAACGCCGCAACCAATACCGTGAGTCCAATGGACAGGATGAACGGGTCAGGCAACAGCTGTTCAAAGACATAGACAATTTTATCGACAATGCGTTTATGCTCGGCGCCGCCTGACAGAGCTGGTAAATCCCTGGAACTACTCATAACTTCTTCCTGCATTTGTTTCCGAGCGTAGGATGCTGAAGGCCAAACCATCACACACAGCCAAGCCTTAACCCCTGTCTCATTTTCTTCCGCCTTCACGAGGCAGAAATTGTTTGTCCGATTATCGCGCAATATAGCCGATAATAGAATTAGACTTTCGAGTGATAGAAGATGTCAAGAAGCTGGTATGCGACCGTGCTATGCTTCTGGACTTGCTTCAGGAAAATGGAGAGCTCCTAATTGTATAGGGAGGGGTAATTCGCTCATGGTGCAACGGAATACCGAGGACTTTGAAGATGCGGCGGTTCGGCTGGTCATCACGAGCGGGCACATTCGCCGTGCAAAGAAAGACCTCCATGTCCATCGGCATTGCAAAATGCTGGCAATAAGCCAAAGTGGACATTTTGCCTGGAGATCCCTTCTCCTCAGACTGCACAACGGCAGGATAAGGTACTACTTGCCCATGTCCGGTCGGCATACGCCTTGTCGAATGGCGCTTACGGGCGCCAGCGGATGACCCGCGAACTTCGCGACCAGGGTTTGACGGTAGGACGCCAGAGGGTTGCGCGGCTTATGCGCGATAACGATGAGCACCCGCGCTGCTACGACTATCTCACGCATTCAAGCGATATTCAGCCGCACTAACTGCAGTGCCTTTGAGGTTTGAGAGCAATGTACACCATCAAAAGAAGCACGGCGGTCGATCTACTTCCGTCCGCGCCCAGAAGACGAGGCGCTGAATACCGCCTATATGCGGATCCATGACCAAGAATGGCAGAAGCGTTACGGGATAAAGGCTGGAATTTAAGGAACATTGTTGCAGGGCGTGCGCACGTTCGGATTGCGACAAAGCCGATACATCGGCTTGGCAAAGACAGGACTACAAGAAGCTTGCACGGCAGCGACCATGAACGTATCGCGCATCGTGAACTGATTGGATCAAAAGCCACGAGCGAAAACTGAGACTACTCGCTTTGCAGCTTTGGCTCAAACGAAGTGAAGTCACCGACAGTATCTTTCCTACGTTTGGCCCAAGAGAGGATGGCTTTATCTGGCGGTCGTGATGGACTTCTTGTCCCGGCACACTAACGGCTGGTCCGTCAGTGCCCGCTTGCACCGCAACCTCGCCCCGGCCACAATCCGGCAGGCTTTTACCATTCGTGGCTCTTGTCCTGGCTTGATTTGCCATACAGATCACGGCAACTGATATTGTTCAATTGAATGTCAAGCTGAACTGAAGAGGCAGGGGGCCGTCATTTCAATGTCAGGAAAGAGAAGTTGTTACGACAACACCATCGTCGAGACCTTCGTCAAAACTCTCAAGTCAGAAATCGTCTGGCGCACAACGTTTATGACTAAAGCAGGAAACCAAGGCCGCCATTAGCCGCTACATCGACGGGTTCTATAATCCAGCCTGCCAACATCCATCACAGGACTTCATCAGCCTAGCCGCTTACGAGAGGTAGACACCGTAATTAAAACAGCTCTCCACTTTTCCAAAGCAAGTCCACGCCCCCTACCTCAATCCGGTTAAGTAAATATCAGGTCGATGAAACAAAAATTATCAAAGACAAAACAAAAACGCAAAAATATCGGCAAATTTGCACCACACCAAGCGTGATCTCTAGCATTTCCAAGCATTTCTGGAAACGGCACAACTCTTGCTTTCAAAAAATTCAGAGAGAAACATCATTTGAACCAAGAATAGGAGTAATTTACCTTGGTGGATTTAATTGTGATTGATCGCGCGGGCTGCGAACACAACTTCAAAGCCACGCCGGGGAAGAGCCTTATGGAAAGCATTCGTGATCAGGGGATTTACGATATCAAGGCGCTGTGCGGTGGAAGCTGTTCCTGCGCAACATGTCATGTATATGTGGACAGCGATACTCCGCTTGCAGTTATGAGCGAGGATGAGAACGACCTACTCGACGGCACGTCGGAACGTCAGGCCAACTCGCGCCTTTCCTGCCAAATCACCCTGATCAGGGGTATGGACCCGTTACACGTGGTCATCGCTCCCGAGGACTGAAATTTGTTCACGTCAGATGTTCTAATCGTCGGGGGCGGCCAAGCAGGCGCCACCGCAGCCATCACTCTGCGCCAGATTGGTTTTGGCGGAAGCGTGACCATTCTGGAAGCCACCGCAGATCTTCCTTATGAGCGACCACCGCTCTCGAAAAGCTATATACTCGGGAAGCGCAATTTCGAAAGCAACCTGATCCGTCCCGCTCGCTTCTGGGCTGAACAGAAAATCAGTATTTTCACTAACGCAGCCGTCATCGCCATCGATCCTGCCCGCTTACAGGTGACGCTGACCGATGGTCGTGTTATTGGCTTTGGCAATCTGCTTTGGGCCGCAGGCGGCACCCCCCGCCGCCTCACGTGTCCCGGCGCGAAACTCTCCGGTATATTCACACTGCATGACAAGTTAGATGCCGATGCCATTGCGGCGCGGCTCGGCGCCCCCCGGCGTGCGGTGATCGTCGGCGGCGGATATATTGGGCTGGAGATGGCGTCGGTGCTGCGCAAGCTGGGGCATCACGTCACCGTGCTGGAAGCACAGGAGCGTGTATTGGCGCGTGTAGCCGGTGAGACGTTGTCACGTTTCGTTGAAACCGAGCACCGCGCTCATGGGGTAGAGGTCTTTCTTAACGCCCAACTGCGCGAATTGCACGGGACGAATGGTGAGGTAACAACTGCAGTACTGGCTGATGGAAGAGAATTACCAGCCGACCTCGTCGTCGCTGGCATCGGCATTACGCCATTAGTTGCGCCATTGCTGGAGGCGGGAGCAGCGGGTGGCAACGGGGTAGAGGTGGACGAGTTCTGCGCCACCAGCCTGCCTGGCATCTACGCGGCTGGTGACGGCGCACGCCACCGTAATCGTTTCGCCTTGAATGAATGGGTGCGGCTGGAATCGGTGCAGAACGCCACCGATCAGGCAATCACTGCCGCCCACGCCATTGCGGGCCAAAGCAAGCCTTATGCTGCTCTGCCCTGGTTTTGGTCCAACCAGTATGATCTGCGCCTGCAAAGCGCCGGGCTCAACATGGGTCATGACACTACGCTGCTGCGCGGGGACCTCGCTGCGCGTAGTTTCTCGATCCTTTATCTAAAAGAAGGAAAAGTTATCGCCCTGGATTGCGTGAACTGTACCAAGGACTACGCCGCAGGAAAACCGCTTGTGCTCAATCACGCGCGGCTGGATGTTGTCCGCGCCTCAGATAATAACATTCCGCTGAAAGAAGCTTTAGCCAGTTAGCCGGCGTAGCTTACGAAGCAGCGTGGCATTGTCGATTCCCAAACGCTGCGCGGCCTCACGCCTCGTGCCATATTTGGCAATGGCGTCGCGCAGCACTCGATCCTCGAACATGGCGGTCATCTCCTTCAACGTTGTGCCCTCTTCCTGCATGGGCAATGAAGCTGGGCTTGCCGCCTCCACGTTCAGCACAGATTCCAGATGCTCCGGCGTCGCCACTTCATCAGCGACGATGTCAAGATAGTCGATAATGCTCGAAAGTTCTCGTACATTTCCGGGCAAATGCGCGGTCAGTAGCGCCGTCCGGCAGCCTGGGGAGAGGCGCAGCTTCGGCTGCCGCCCAGCGTTTGCCTTGACAAGCAGAGCGTCGAGCAACGCCTCCTTATCCGGCCTGTCGCGCAGCGCTGGAACGAGCATGGGAAAAGTAGCGATACGATAGAACAAATCCTCCCTGAACCGCCCCAGCCTGATCATCTCGCGCAGATCGCGGTTGGTGGCGGTGATCACGGTGGTCTCAATACGTTTGGAAACCGGCGAGCCAACCGGCTGGATCGTACTATCTTCGAGGAATTTAAGCAGCTTGGCCTGGGAGGAGAGAGGGATTTCTCCAACCTCGTCGAGAAAAAGCGTACCACCGCGCGCACCCTCGACAAAGCCGCGCTTGCCCGCCTGCAACGCGCCGGTAAAGGCGCCGCGCTCATAACCGAACATTTCGGATTCAAACAAAGTCTCAGGAATACTTCCGCAATTCACATGCATAAAAGGTGCACCGTTACCGGCGGCTAGGTCGTGGATATGCCGGGCAATCACTGTCTTTCCAACGCCAGACTCACCTAGTGTCCTGATTCGGAATTTGTCTTCATTTTGGGCATTTTTGTGAGGGACCGCAGGCAGAAGCGTTGAATTGAGGCGAGGATATCGTCGGCGCTCTTGGTCCATCTGAACGGCTTTGGATTGGCATTGTTGGTATCGATATAGGCTGTGATGGCGCGCTCGAGTTCTGCGACGGAGCGGAACACGCCGCGTCTGATGGCTCGATCTGTCAACAAAGCGAAGAAACGTTCGACCTGATTGATCCAAGACGCTGAGGTGGGTGT
>NZ_FQVJ01000024.1 GCF_900129125.1 Acidocella aminolytica 101 = DSM 11237
GCGGACGGTGCCCTCACCCTCTGGATGCCGCGCCTGCACGCGGCCGAGGCGGTCGAGGCTCGCACCGCGAGTTTCGTCGCCGCACGGGACGGTCAGACAGAACCGCCGCTCGGGGTGTTCAACCGCTCGCGGGTAGGCCACTGGCTCAAGGCGATGGATGCACAATTCGCCGGCGTGAAATCGTGGATGCCATGAGCGAGGCTGTCGATCAGAGCGAGACAGAGGCCGCGATCCGCGCCGCGCAAGCGGAACTGGATCGGGCCGAACAGCTTGCCCGGCTCGACAATGACCCCACCGCTGACACGCTCCTCGCGCTCCGGGTGTTCCTGGGCTCGACCGCCGCCATTGCCGCCGATCAACGCCGCGCCATGGCTGAACACCGCTTGCATGTCGATCGGGATTTCAGCGCCGTGCGCCAGGCGCGGGACGGCTTGGCGCAAACCATCGATCAAGCCTTCAAGGCCGCGAAAGCCCAGGCCGAGGCCGCGCATGCGGATTTGTCGCGCCAGTTCGTGGCTTCCTTTGCCCAAGCGGCAGAACAGCGTCTCAAGGCCATGTCACGGTGGGTATGGTGGCGAACGCTCGCCTCGTGCGCGGCGCTGGCAATCGTGATCCTCGCCCTTGGGTTCGGCCTCGGCTACTGGCGCGGCAACGCGGCCGGGTACAGCCAGGCCGCCGGGACGATTCACGCTACCGGGGCCGTTGAGCAATCCGTTCTTGCCTCGCAAGGCCCGGCTGGCTTGGCGCAATGGCACCAGCTCATGCGCGATAACGCCATCCTCGATACGATGAAATCCGATTGCACCGGCAAGAACGTGGCGCATCAGGACGGCCGCACGGCTTGCCATCTCTGGCTTTGGACCACGCCGAATGTCGCACCGGCCGCGCACGGGTAGCGGGATGGGGCGTGATGGACGAAGGCTACTGCTGACGTTCTTCAATCAAAAGTAATTAACGATCCTTTGCCAAAGAGCGCCTCCGAGTGGCCTAACGACAGACCCAGAAGCCCATGACCCATGGTTTTGTGCGTCAAGGTGTGTCGAAACCATGATGGATACTCGTCAGACCGTGCCGCATCGGCGAGTGATGAAGAGACACAAGCGCTGATCGATAGAAAACACCGTGCCCGATCTTGAATGGACTGAGCTCGACGGGCCGGTGAATTATGGTGTGATTAGCAGACAGTCCGAAAGTTCGACCTGGAACCGCTCGCGCGCCGCCAAACTATGCCGGAGCGGTCGGCCTGATCGGTAAGTCTGAATACCCGCACCGCAGCCGTTCAGGTCTCGACGGGCAAACCCGCCGCCTTCCACTCCGGATAGCCATCCTCCAGTCGGGTGGCCTGCACGCCACGCGCCCGTAACTGCGCCACGGCATCGTACGACAGAACGCAATAAGGTCCCCGGCAATACGCGACGACCGGGATATTCTCGGTGAAGTCGCCCAGCGCCGCATCCAGCTGATCGAGGGAAATGTTCAGCGCACCCGGCAAATGGCCCCGGGCGAATTCCTCCGGCGGCCGGACATCGAGAAGTGTCACGCTGCCGTCCCGGAGGCGTTCAAGCAGCGCACTGCGCGATACGGGCTCGAGAGAATCGCGCGTCCGGAAATAGGACTGCAGCACCTGATCGATTTCCGCGATGTTCCGCTCGCCTACTCGGCCCAGGCTGGCCAGCAACGTCACCACCTCGGTCTCGGAGACCAGGCTGTAGAACATGTTCTTGCCCTCTCGCCGCGGCGCCGCGAGGCGGGCGCGGCGTAGCACCTGCAGGTGGCGGGACGTGTTCGAGAGCGACAGGCCGATCCGTTCGGCCAGATCCTCCACGCTTCGCTCGCCTTGGGCGATCAGTTCGAGAATTTCGATCCTGTGCGGATGCGCAAGCGCTGCGGCAATCTCCGCGAGATGGCTGAAAATCTGCTGCTTCGGGCCGTTGCTTGACTTCATCACCGACTCATTCGATCAATATCGAGAATGATAATGTGATAGCGCGTTGGCAACAAGATTGCCGCGTCAGCCGGGAGCCAAACCCATGATCCTGCGACAGTTCCTACACACCGACCCCACGGCGGCCTCCTATCTGCTCGGCTGTGTCGGCAAGGGGGCGGGCGTGATCGTCGACCCGCTGTTTCCGATTGAACCTTATTTGCAGGCGGCATCGGCCTCGGCGACGCCGATCCGCCTTGTGATCGACACGCATCTGCATGCCGATCACCGCTCCGCCGGCCGCGCGCTGGCCGAAGCGGCCGGCGCCGAATACGCCATCCATGAATCCGCCGAAGTCGGTTATGCGTGCCGCCGCCTCGCGGACGGCGAACGGATCGAACTCGGCAATGTCGTGCTGGAGGTGCTGCACACGCCTGGCCACACGCCGGAGCATCTCTGCCTCACGGTAACCGACCGAACCCGCGCGGATGAGCCATGGAGCGTAATAGGTGGCCATACGCTCATGGTCGGCGATGTCGGCCGGACCGAGCTTGCGACCGACGCCGCACGCGGCGCGCGCGACCTGTTTACCAGCCTCGCCCGGCTCAAGGCGTTACCAGACCATATCGAGGTGCTGCCCGGAGCTCTGGCCGGCTCGGTCTGTGGTCGAGGTCTCTCCGGCAAGCCGGTTTCCACCATCGGCTTCGAGCGGCGGCACAACCCTGCCTTCCGCATCGACGACGCCGACCGCTTCGCCGCCTTCATGCTCGAGAATATTCCCCCCGCCCCCGAGGGCGCGGCCGAACTGCGCGCCTGGAATTCGGGCTTCACCGCGTGACCACAGTGGCGAACGCCTCGGTTCATATCCGCGGCATCACGGCCAATCGCGGCCAGTTCACCCTGCAGGCGCTGCAGGTCTTCTTCGTCGGTCTTGTCATCGGTATGGAGCGAGCGGTCCTGCCGACCCTCGCGCATGAGTTCGGCGTTGCTCCCGGTGCCTTTCTTTTCCTCGCGAGCTTCGTTCTCTCCTTCGGCCTGGTGAAGGGCGCGCTCAACCTTGTCGCCGGCGGGCTTGCCGACCGGTTCGGCCGCAAACCTGTACTCATCGCCGGCTGGATCGCAGCCATTCCCATCCCGCTGCTGATCTGGGCGGCACCCAGCTGGTGGTGGATCGTCATCGCCAACATCTTTCTCGGGATCAGCCAGGGTTTCACCTGGACGATGACGGTGACCAGCCAGATCGATCTCGCCGGCAGCCACCAGCGCGGGCTGGCTGTCGGCATCAACGAGGCCACGGGATATGTGGCCGTCGGCCTCGCTGGCGCCTGCGCTGCCCTGCTTGCCGAGGCGGTCGGCGCGCGCGATGCCTTGCTGGCTTTCGGCCTGGTCACGATTATTCTGGCCTTCGCCACGATCACCCGCATTCGCGATACGCTCGCCTGGGTCAAGGTTGAACATGCCGAGGCCGGTGCTGACGCATCGCAGGATCATACGCTCACGCTCCGCGCGATCTTCGTCCGCATCTCTTTCCGCGATCGGGTCGGCCGGGCGATCTGCCAGGGCGGCATTGTCAACAAGATTGCCGACACGCTGGTCTGGGTGATGTTCCCGCTATTCTTCAAGGCGCATGGCGCCAGGCTGATCGAAATCGGCTGGCTGACCGGCACCTACGCCATGGTGTGGGGCTTTTCGCAGCTCTGGACCGGCCATCTGGGAGATCGGATCGGCAGGCGGACCCCGGTGATCGCAGGGTTCTATCTTCTCGCGGCCGGCATTGCACTCACCGCCGTAGGGGGCAACGCGGTGCTCTGGCTGCCGGCTGCGGTGATCATGGGCATCGGAATGGCACTGCTCTACCCTAACTTGATCGCCGCGATGTCCGACCAGGCGGCGCCATTGATCCGCGGCAAGGCCCTCGGCACCTACCGCTACTGGCGCGACAGCGGCTACGCGCTTGGCGCCCTGTTGCTCGGCCTCATCGCGCAGTTTTCCCAGGCAACCCTACCGACGCTCTGGATCACAGCGATCCTCGTGGCCGGATCCGGCGTCTGGCTCATGCGCGACCTCCCTCGGAAATGAGCTCTATAAACCTGATTGAACTGGCACCCCATGGCCCCGTCAAATGGCCATGCTCAATGAACTCGATACCATAGATACCGAAAAGCCGACCTGATCAAGATTGTTAGTTTGACCTCATCACCTCGCCGAATTGAGCCTTACGTATCGGACGCGACAATCCATCGATTGCTGGCTACACCCCTGAAGATGTGGATAATTTTCCCGCTAGTCAGATTAGTTAGGACGACTTCGTGGCGGTTTTCCACGGTGACCAGAGCGTTCGTGCCGTGGTCGACGATCGCGAGCCCGCTAAGCTGGTTCATGCCCTTAGCTGGCCGGATCGAAATTTCACCGAGGTATTTCAGGCTTGTGGCCGAGAATTTCAGGATATGTCCAGAAAATCCCGCAGCATAAGCTATCTGGCCATTTGGGGATGAGGCAAGCTGCATGAAGCCTGCCGTTGCATGTGGAATCGCTGCGTAAGAGAAATTGGGATCGACTTCCGAAGTTTTGATCCGCGTGATCTTATCGGTAGCTGGATCGACGACGCTCATCACCCCGGTTTTCATGTCCGCCGAAAAGAGCTTGCCGTCGGCCATGACAAGATCGCCGGAGCGGGCGACCGGATAGGACTTTATAACTTGGCCGGAAGGAAGAGACACAACCGTGATCTGCTGATCCATGTTGCCTCCGACGTAAAGTTTTGTCTCCTTCGAGTTGGCGGCAAGCGCGTTGCCGCCGACGGCAATGGTAAAGGCCGGCTTGTGGCTGGCAAGGGAATACGCCGCGAGTGTCTTGGCCGAGAGCACGAGGAGGAGATGCTCCTGCGGCAGCACGCGGGCAACGCGCGCTCCTCTTATGGTGGGGAATGCACCCATCCGCCTGCCGGTATTGGCGTTCAGCATGGTGATGCGACCGATGGGAGACGGAACGAAGACCGTCTGCGTGGCCGCGTCATATCCAGCATAGAAGCTGTTCCCGCCGGGCGTTCCAGCCTTGGCGAAACTGGCAGCTCTAGCTGTCCGCGACGAGGGGTTCACCATAAACACCTTTCCAGGTCCCGGACCTTTCGGCGGATTTGCAGACGCACCGAGAACGAGCGGGCCAGTTCCAGCATACGCCGCAGGGGCGGCAGTGCAGGCAATGGTAGCCATGAACAATAGCTTCTTGAGCATCGATCAATCCCTTGGTTTGGTTGCCCTATATATTCGTCCTGTCGCACATAAGGTTACTCACATGCGAAAGCGACAACACGAAAGTGATCGGGCAGTCAGATTGAGCCTGTTTGACTAAAGAGTGCGTCAATAAGCGGACACCCTGGCTGATCACCAACCTGACACTGGGCGATCAAGATATCGAGAACCTCCTGCATCCTTCGCAGATCGGCGATTTTTGCCTCGATATCTTCACGATGCTCAATCGCCATGCCCTGGACCTCGGAACAGGGTATGCCGCGCGTATCAGCAAGCCTCAGCAGGTTACGGACCTCATCCAGTGTAAAGCCGAGTTCGCGGGCCCGGCGGATAAATGTAATCCGCGCGACATCGCGATCGTCATAGACCCGCCGACCGCTTTCGCTGCGTCGAGCTCGCGGTAGCACGCCGGCCTTCTCATAGAATCTGATGGTCTCAATGCCACACCCGCTTCGCCCTGCGGCCGTACCAATCGGGACTTCCAGACCAACCAGTGCCGCGGTTGGTCTGGAACCCGGCGAGTTCTTTTCTCCCGCGATCATCGAAATACCCCTTGCTCCTGTAGTTACTCCAGGATCTATACCCCGGTATGCCCGATCGGGCCAATGCCGTGCCCGTGCCGTGGGTCGGTGATCCACCAAGCCTATATCTGGAAGGAAAGATGCATGGAGACGCTATCGCTACGGGTTACCGGGATGACCTGCGAGCACTGCGCGCGGACCGCCGAGGCAGCCCTGAACCGGATGCCCGGCATCGATGCCTCTGTCTCCTACGACAGCACTATCGCCGAGATCAGAAGTGAGGCGGGTATTGAGATCGAGGCTTTGAGGGCGGCTGTAAGACCGAGCGGCTACGGGCTGGAGCCCCTGTCAGCATCTCCAGGCCATGATGGTGATGTTGAGGGCAGTATGCATGTTGCGATCATCGGCAGCGGCGGTGCGGCGTTCGCGGCCGCGATCCGTGCCACCGAGGCTGGCGCGCGGGTAACCATGATCGAGCGGGGCGAGATCATTGGCGGCACCTGCGTCAATGTCGGCTGCGTCCCCTCGAAGATCACCCTACGGGCCGCGGAAATCCGCCATGAGCGCGGACATCACCCGTTCGACGGGATCGCCCGCAGTCAGGAACCTGTGGATCGGAAGCCGTTGCTCAACCAGATGCGCGATCGCGTAGAGGCATTGCGCGGCGCCAAGTATGAGACAATCATCGCCAACAATCCGAAGATCACGTTGCTGCACGGCGAAGCACGCTTCGCGGATGCACGGACGCTGACGATCACCGACCAAGCCGGCCAGGTTACACAGTTGACGCCCGACCGTATCCTTGTCGCGACCGGCGCGTCACCGATGATTCCGCCGGTGCCGGGTCTGGCTGACACGCCCTACTGGACCTCAACGGATGCCCTCTTCGCCGAAGAACTGCCCGCACGGCTGGTGGTGATCGGTTCGTCTTTTGTGGCCCTCGAACTGGCCCAGGCGTATCACCGCCTTGGCGTTGAGGTGACACTGCTGGCACGCAACACACTGCTCACGCGCGACGACCCCGAACTCGGTGCGGCACTGCAGCAGGCATTCGAAGCCGAAGGCATCCGCGTGCTCAATGAAACGCAGGCCGAACGGATCAGCTATGATGCCGGTCGCTTCACCGTGGCCTTCGGTGCCGGGCCGGTCGAGGCGGAGCGACTGCTGGTGGCGACCGGACGTCAACCCAACACCGAAGGGCTTGCTCTCGACAAGGCCGGCGTGACGACCGACCGCAATGGCGCGATCATCGTCGACGACCACCTGCGGACATCGGCTGCGAATATCTACGCAGCGGGCGATTGCAGCACGATGCCGCAGCTGGTCTATGTCGCCGCGGCTGCCGGCACGCGGGCGGCCATCAACATGACGGGTGGCGACGCCAGTCTCGACCTCTCGGTGGTTCCCGCGGTGGTCTTCACCGACCCATCGGTCGCGATCGTCGGACTGGACGAGGGGCAGGCGAGAACGGCCGGAATCGAGACCATATCGCGCCGTCTGGACCTGGAAAATGTCCCACGCGCGCTCGCCAATTTCGACACAAGAGGATTCGTCAAGCTGGTCGCCGAAGCCCGCACCGGCCGACTGATCGGCGCGCAAATTCTCGCGCACAATGCCGGCGAGATGATCCAGACCGCTGCACTCGCCATCCGGCACCGGATGACCGTGCAAGAACTCGGCGACACGCTGTTCCCGTATCTGGTGATGGCGGAGGGCATCAAACTTGCCGCCCAGACTTTCAGCAAGGACGTATCCCAGCTCTCCTGCTGCGCCGGTTAATCATCATACAAAACAAGGATAATCCCCATGGTCAAACGTCTGATGTCAAAACATCTCCTCCCGCATCGAATGACGCTTCTCGCCGGACTTCTAGCACTGCCAGCAATGGCGCTCGGCTCGCCCTCCGGCGTGATGGGACCGAAGAACGCGCCGAGTCCGGCTGATCAAGCCGCGCCGCCCGCATCGTTCATCAGCAATGGCAAGACCGTGGAACTGGAGGCATTCAAAGGCCACCCTGTCATGCTCTGGCAGGTTGCAACTTGGTGCGGCAGTTGTCGGGCTGGACTGCGCACCTTCGCTCATGAGAAGGCACTGATCGACAAGTCGGATATTCGGGTCATCGTCCTGCGCGACTACAAGAATGGCGGCTATCCGGGCATCGGCATCAAGAAATTCGCCGAGCAGACCGCCCCGAGTCTGATGCGTGATGCCCATTTCGTCTTCGGAGACGATACCAAAGCACTTTATGCGCTCTACAATCCACATCACTATGTCGATGTCTACGATCTGATCGGCACCGACAACAAGATCCAGGCCGTCTCGTCCACACCTTCGGCAACGTTCGGCAAGATCAAGGCTTTCATCGCGTCGGAACCAAAATCATGATCGCGACAACGATCCAGAATATCATCCAGATGCCGGTCGCGATCCGGCTTGCGCTGGGGGATCGGCGCACGCGGATCTGGGGCGCAGCGACCTTCCTGATCGGCCTTGGCTTCTATCTTCTGGTGCTGCCCGCAACCGATACCGGTGGAGCGATCGGACTGGTCTCTCTGCGCTTTCTTACCGTGGGTGAGGCTGGCCTGGCACTCATCATGGCGGCCCTGCTCGGCCTGACCACCGCGCTCGGGATCTACGGGTTGAAACAGGGTGCACACGTTACATCCGGCAAGACGATCCTGGGCGCGATCGTCGCGATCGTGCCAACACTTCTATGCTGCTCGCCAATTCTGCCTCTTGTAATTGCGACAATCGCCTCCGTACTGCCGGCGGCAGGAACATTGGGCCTGCCGATACAGGGTTTCATCGCCACGCATGAAACCTGGCTCTACGCGATCGCAATTATCTTCATGGCCTGGGGGCTTTACGCCAACGCACGCCGCGCACTTTATTGCGCCTGCTGAACCGTTAAGGCCTTCTCTGGGCGACCAAGAGACAACACAAACATGACAGGAAGCCACTATGCCTAGCCGGCGCAACATAATGGCCATCGCCGGCAGTCTCTTTACCGGCTTTTTGACGCTTCTCGGGTTCGGTCAGAAATCAGCCATCGCTCGGATTGCCGTTGATCCGCCTTCTTCGGAGGGCATGATGAATGGGATGATGGGGCAAAGCATGTCCCACATGGACATGCACGGGATGATGTCTCGCGACAACATGATGGGGCCAATGCGGCTCGGTATGGAACTGTTCGAGCGGCATGCGGAAATCACCCGTGCGACTGATTATCTGCCAAACGGCATCATCGACACCACGGTGTCGAATAACCCGAAAACCGCCAGACTGATCCAAGCCCACGTAATCGAAATGTATGCTCGCCTCGCAGACAACCGCCCGTTTCCGTATCCGATGAGCAATAGCGTTCCGGCCATGTTTGCCAACAGCGCGCAATACCAGCGTAGCTATAAGCTATTGCCGACCGGCATCCAGGTGACAGAAATCTCTGACGATCCCGAGATGGTCAAAGTGATCTATGCGCATGCCCGCGAACTCGACCGCTTCGCGAAAGAAGGTATGCCAGCGATGATGCGGGGCATGATGCGCAAAACCGGCTGATCGAAGAAAATACAGCCTGCCCACCCATGAACTTCGTCCAATTTCAGCGGTTTGCAGCTCATTTGCCACATAGGGACGACGGCGTATACGGGTCGTGGGACCATGCCGGCGAGATCATCCCGACGATTATCACGGTACTCTAAATCGGCATGGCCGGTGCGGCGCCAACTCCACCAACGGCGCCGAGGAAGAGGCTGGCGCGGCCATGCAGGGAGTTGATGAAGATCAGGGTTACGCTGGCAGCCATGGCGATCATCGCCCAGACCGGGTTGATCAGGCCGGTCGCGGCGAGCGGAATACCGACGCCGTTGAAGCAGAAAGCGAGCGCCACGTTCTGCACCATCTTGCGGTAACTGCGGACGCTGATCACCCGGGCCTGCGGCAAGAGGGCGAGTTCTGGCCGCATGATCACGATATCGGCGGCTTCGATCGCGATGTCGGTGCCGCTGCCCATGGCGATGCCGACATCTGCCTGCATCAGCGCCGGGGCGTCGTTGATACCGTCGCCAACCATGGCGACCTTGCCGTTGCGTTGCAGGTCACGGATCGCCGCTGCCTTGTCCTGCGGCAGAACCTCAGCGATCACCGTTTCGATTCCGGCCGAGGCAGCGATCTTTTTTGCGGCGGATGCATTGTCACCGGTGAGCATGATGACGTTCAGACCTGCGGCGCGCAGAGTGTTGATGGCGTCCGCGGCGTCCGGCTTGAGGCGGTCGCCGAGGGCCAGCAGGCCGGTGAGCGTCCCGTTTTCCGCGGCGACGATGACGGTCCGTCCGGCTTCCTGCTCGGTGCGGATATCGGCCTCGACGGGTGAGAGATCGATCCCGCTCTCGCGGAGGAAGGTTGGGCTGCCGACCAGCACTTCCGCGCCGTGGTGCCGAGCCGAGATGCCCTTGCCGGGCGTGGCCTGAAACTCCGCAACCGCGGGCAGATCAAGCTCGCGTTCGAAGGCAGCACCGACGATTGCCCTGGCCAGCGGATGCTCTGAGCCGGCCTCGACCGCTGCCACCAGCCCGAGCAGACTTGCCTCGTCGAGGCGGCCGACGGCCCGGATCGCCTGGAGAACGGGCTTGCCCTCGGTCAGCGTGCCGGTCTTGTCCAGCACAACGTGGCTGACCTGACGGAAAGTCTGGAACGCCTCGCCGGTACGCATCAGGATCCCCCGATCCGCGGCCTCGCCGGCACCACGGACGATCGACAGCGGCGCCGAGATGCCGACCGCGCAAGGATAGCCCATGACCAGCACCGTGAGCGCGGCGAACACCGCGCGATCGACCAACGGATGGCCGATAACGAGCGTGGGGACGAGGAGCCAGAGGATCAATGCTCCCGTCGCGATCGCGAGCACGATGGGCGTGTAGACGCGCAGGAGGCGATCGACGAGATGCAGCACGCCCGGCTTCAGCGCCCGCGCATCCTCGACCTGCCGGATCACCCGGCGCAAAAAGCTCTCCTCGCCGATCGCCGTGACCCGAACGAGCAACGTGCCGGTGCCGTTGATCGCGCCGCCGACTACCGCGTCACCGACGGCTTTCTCGACGGGCAGGGGTTCGCCGGTGACCAGAGCCTGATCGATCGCGGAACGCCCATCAATCACCGTTCCATCGACGGGGATCCGCTCGCCGGGGCGGATGCGTGCCAGATCGCCGATCACGACATCACTGGCCGGTATCTCGATTTCGGCGCCGTCGCGAACCACGCGGGCAAGTTCCGGTTGCAGGTCGAGCAGCCGCTTGACCGCCTGGGAACTGCGGGTCTTCACGATCAGCGACAGCCACTCCGAGAAGATATGATAGGTGCAGACCATGGTCGCGACCGCGAAGAAGGATGCGGTTGGATAGCCGGGTTGATTGATCGCCAGCCCGATCGCGCCGCCTGCCAGCCCAGCGAAGGCGCCGATTTCGAGCAGCACATGCTGGTTGAGAATACCGCGCCGAAGCGCCTGGAACGCCATGACCTGAATATGCCGGGCGACGGCGAACACCAGGATGATGGCGAACAGGGCCGTGATCCAGGGCGTGATGCTGCCAAGCGCGCCGGTAGCGTGCAGACCGAACAGGATCATCGTCAGGATACCAAGGCCAGCAGCAACCGCCGAAGCGATCAGGCGCCCGCTGGGGCGGAGCACGATGAAGACGAAGCCGGTCAAGGTTGCGAACATCAGGGCGGCGAGCGCCAGACCCCAGGCCGAGCCGGTCCTTGCGATCAGAGCCAGTGATGCGAGGCTGAGGCAAACCGCGGCCACAAAGCGGCGCGCCTCGCGCACGAGATCACGTTCCTCCTCCTCGAAGCTGCGCAGCCTGGTCGGATCAGAAATCGTGTAGCCGATATCTCGCAGCGTCTGGATCAGGCGCGCTGGATCGGCGCGATCAGGATCGAACTCGACCAGCGCCTGCTCATGGGTAAGGCTGACCGCGACCTTTTCGACCCCCGGCAGTCGGCCGAGCGCCTGTTCGATCGTGCCGGTACAGAGCGAGCAGTGCAGCCCGCCGATCCGGGTGCGGATTTTTCGCCGGCCGGGCCGGCTGCCGGGTTCCTCGGTCCAGAAACGTTCCGTGGATGCTGTGGCGATCATCGCTTATCCTTTCATGCCGGCCATCGTCGGCATTGCCATCCCCGGCATCGGTGCGCGGATGGACACAAAGAGGCCATCCCGGATCGACCAAAGACCAAAGACGATGAGAACCAGCCCGATAATGATCGGCATTCGCCGGGACAGTCGGCCGAGCCAATCGATGACACCGCGGGCCGGCGTGAAAAGAACCGCCACAATCAGCGGTAGCGACAAGGCGGCGCCAAACAGGACGAGCGAGAAAAATCCCGCCATAACCGTTCCACCGGTCGCACCATGCGCCGCGGCTGTCGCGAGAAGAGCCAATACGAGCGGTGCGGCGCAGGCGGGGATATTGAGGCCGAACAATACACCGAGGCCGAGCGAACCGCGCATCCCGGCAAGCCAGGACAGGCTAGGACCCAGCCGGATCATCAGCGGTGCGATGCCCCCGGTGAGATAAAGTACGCCAAGCCCGCCATAGAGGGCACCGAGCGCGATCCAGAGAGCCTTCTGAGCGCCGAGAAACAAGGTGCCGAGCTGCGCGGCGAGAGCGCCAAGCAGCCCGATCACCAGGGCGCGCATCAGCATGAAGCCAAGGGTCTCGGCGAGTTTCCGGGCGGCGCTTTTGTCTTCGAGGAACTTGAGGAAGATCAATGTGCTGCCCAGCGTGCAAGGCTCGATGAAGCCAAGCAGGCCAAGTTCAATGGGCAGCAGAACCGTCTCGGCGAACATCTCGGTCTACTTCACCGCAGTCACCCGGTAACCGGGCCGCTCGATCGTCGCTGTGAGACGGTTCTCATCAATGATCGCGGGATCGAACAGCACCCGTGCGCTACCCGGAGCATGCCCGACCTGGACCGCCTTCACGCCGGCTTCATGCTCGAGAAGTCCGCGCACGGTTTCGGCGCAGCCTTCACAGTGCATGCCGTCTATCGCGAAAGTCGTTGTTTTCATGGTGGATACTCCTTCCGGTTGGCGTTGCTCAGTCGGATCAGCTGGCGATGGAGCTGCCTCCCGCGCAATCGGATGTTCGATGGCATCGAGGATCGTGCAGGCGCCGAGCGAGCCCCGGCTGGGGCAAGTAGCGATCAGAGCGTCGAGCGCCGCGCCGATCCGCTCAAGCCGCGCGATCTTGATCCGCACATCCTCGCGACGGGCGACGGCGCGGCTGCGGACGTCCGCGCAATCGGCCGACGGATCTGCGCGAAGGTCGAGCAGTTCGGCAATCTCCGCGAGGGTGAAGCCCAGCGATTGCGCTTCACGGATGAAGCGCAGCCGCGCGATGGTCTCTTCAGGGTAATGTCGTGGGCCATGTCCGGGACGGGCGGGATGCGCGATCAGCCCGCGTCGTTCATAGAAGCGGATCGTTTCGACATTGACTTCGGCGGCACGGGCGGCGGCCGCTATAGTGCGGATGCGCATGACAAAACCTTTCGCGAAGATTTATCCGCTCCGTACCATAGTACGGAGTCAAGAGGGCTCCGGGCTTCACGCTTTTGTCTGCCCTGCGATGATGCAGCCTGTAGTTATGAAAGCGCATTGAGCCTATCCGGCGCGCATGGTTTTGGGGGCGGGCGGCTTGTAATAAAAGTCCCAGCCACCGAGGGCTGGCGATAATCCACGTGAATACTTAAACAAACAAAACTATGACATCGGGATCGTGCTTGGCCGATTTTCGTATGTCAACAAGCATCCGAAAGCCTTCACCATTTGTGCCATTCGGCGACTACAAATCCAAAAATATAGTCATCTCCGCCTGAACTTGATCGTTCAGGCCGCATTTTCCTGAAAGCGGCGCACTGATGGCTGCTTGTGTTGTCGCGCAAGCCAAAGGTCATAGTTTACCTGCATTCCAAGCCATGCCTGCGCAGTGCTCACGCCAGCCTGTTCAAGCCGGATCGCCAGATCAGGGCTAATGGCCGCCTTGGCGTTCAACACACGCGACAACGCAGCGCGGGACATAGCCAGCCTCTGGGCCGCCTCAGTAACGGAAAGCCCCAGATCGCTTATGACATCCTCTCTGAGCAGTTCGCCAGGGTGTGGTGGATTGTGCATCATTCTGGCTTCTCCTAGTGGTAGTCTTGATAATTCACCAACTCAACGCCCGCCTCAACGAACCAAAACGTCACTCTCCAATTCCCGTTAACCCAAACGGACCAGTGTCCGGCAAGGTCACCTTTCAGTGGGTGCAGCTTAAACGCCGGGATGTTCATATCCTGCGGCGTCTGCGCCACATCCAAAAGGCCAAGAATGCGCTTCAACTTGCCAGCCTGTGCGGCTTGAATCCCGCGCATGGAGCCCGTGCGGTAAAATGCCTCCAGACCCTTATGTCGGAAACTCAAAATCATAACTCAGTGTAGCGCGTCGCGCGTCACTATACAACTTCGATCAACGCGACCATGACCAAAACTGGTCGGTTTCGGGCATATGAGGCAAGGGGTGTCCAAAACCTTGCTTGACGGCTTTCAGGACATGCCCACATAATGGGCATAGGTTTTGGACAGTATCAGCCCCATGACGTCGCGCGTTTTCCTATATGCCCGCGTCTCGACGATCGAGCAGACCGCCGAGAATCAGATCACTGAGGTCAGGGCCGCCGGTTTCGCCATCCGGCCGAATCGGATCATCACGGAAACGATCTCGGGAAGCGTCGCCGCCCGGCAACGGCCCGAGTTTAGCCGCCTTCTCGATCGGCTCGAAGAAGGAGACGTGCTTGTCGTAACAAAGCTTGATCGCCTTGGCCGAAATGCTCTCGATATCCGCTCGACGGTCGATGCCCTCGCCGGGATCGGGGTAAAACTCCATTGCCTAGCGCTCGGTGGTGTCGATCTTACCAGCTCGGCCGGCCGGATGACGATGCAGGTGATCGCGGCCGTGGCAGAGTTCGAGCGAGACTTGTTGGTCGAACGCACACAAGCCGGGTTAGTCCGGGCCAAAGCAAACGGCAGGTCGATCGGTCGGCCAGCCTCACTGACAGAAGAGCAAAAAGCGGAAATCCGCACTGCACGGGACGCGGGCGCCTCGATCTCGTCCCTCGCCCGCACTTACCGCGTCAGCCGACAGACCATCAACCGCGCGTAACCTCCCCTCTACGCTCCACGAGAGCGGCACTCTTCGGGTCATAGACATAGCCGCTGATAGTGCTGTCCTTGATCTTCTCCACTGCATCGTCGATCACAAACAGCGGCACCAAGAACCATTCACGCGGGATAACGGGATTGCCGAACCTGTCCTTGATCTCGATATCGAGCCTGGCCGGATCGAAGATGCGATGGATCAGGCTTTCCAGCTTTGTGCGACCTAGATTGTAGAGCTTGTAGGTCGCCACAATCTCCACGTCCGCCAATAAGAAGGTCGGGTCCAGCTTGGCGTTGGCGATGCGCTTTGCGACATCGCCGCCGGTGACGCCGATCTTGTGAACGAGGTTGCGATTGGCGGCGACGATGGGGTTATCCGACTTGCTGCGTAGGACATAAATGGTGCCGCTGCCCAGGTCGTCTACCTCACTTTCGCTGGCGAACAATGGCCCGGCGCTCGGCTCCGACACGCGGCGGCTCACCTCATCCTTATAGAGGGCACGTTGAAGAGAGCGGAGCAATAGATTGCTCTCAGTGCCATTGGAATAGATGACACGAAGGCGGGCGTCACTTTCACCATTGGGCGCTTTGAAGGTTTCTCCTACTTCGGCGACGTAGGCGATCTGACCGCCAAGTATGAAAAACTCCCCGGCCTTGATATCAGTTTTCAGGAAGCCTGCTTCCTTCCGAATGGGCTGGGTGATGCGTATGCCCCTATCGAGGTCGCTCTGCACAGCGTTGAAGATCGGCTTAAAGCGATCGAAGTCCTCACACCGTTCTCGGGTAGCGATTTCCTCGGCCGCGCGTTTGTCGGCGGCAGAACGGACATACCGCAATTCAGTGATGTCCTTCGAGGTGCCAGACTCCACACCTAGCTGGGCCAGCAATTCGTCGTCGCTGATGTCATCGGCCGCGTCATCTGGGGCGGGTGTCGCGCTCGCCAAAAGTCCCTGATGGTCAAACGGCGCAAGCAAGGATCGGCAATCCGCTTGCACACGCAGCCGGTCAAGACGTACGGCATAAAGCCTTTCGAAGATATCGTGCTCCTCGCCGTGCTGCGGTGCGCGGCCATGGGCTGCAACAAAACGCTGAATCTCCTCGAAGCCGGCGATGATCCGCTCCTCACGCGGCGTCCGGGCGGTGTCTTTCTTAGCCTCCACCTCGACGCCAAGTTCAGTCAGCAACGCATCGTCTTCGTCGGTAAACTTAGACACGCGCGGCCTCCGCTTTCATGCGGGCGAGGAAGGCGACGCCTTCAGCCATGCGCTTTTCCCAGGCGTCGGGTGATGTGATGGATGGCAGGCGTCCGCGCTCCTGCTTGAACTTCAACGCCCGCTTCGCCAACTCGCGCGCTTCCTCCGCGGTCAAGTTGACACGCTTGGCCCCAATCACGGCGGCAACCTGCTTCAAGCTATCCTCGGTCATCGCTTTGGACAGAATGGCGTAGGCTTCGCCGAACGGATTGATGCGGTCGATCAGGTCGATGTCCAGCTCGCGCACGTCCATCGCGAACCTGCGGACGCCTTCGATAAACGCGGTGTTCGCGCTTTTCTCGCCGTCAATTTCCTCCCCACCCAATGCGGCTTCCTTGGCCTTCTGCGTCAGGTTCAGGGCGGCGACGGCGTGCTGGCGCACAGCCTCCTGATCCTCCTCGTCCAGCTCCGGGTATTTGTCCTTGATGATCTTGCCCATACGCAGCTGGGTCAGCTCCTCGGGCACAAGCTCCTGGTCGAACAGGCCGCGCTCGATGGTGGTTTTGTCCTGCACGAAAGCGGCGATTACCTCGTTCAAGTCCTGCTGACAGATGCGGGTCGCTTCCTCGCTCTTGGGTTCGGTCAGCCCCTTTATCTCGATCTGGAAGGTGCCGCGCTCCTCATTGAAGCCGACATTACACCTGTCCGTCTGATAGCCGCCCTCGCCGTAATCAAAGCCCTCCACTGGCCCGCTAGCCGGGTTCTTGGGCTTAAACTCGAACCGGGGCGCAAGCACCTGCTCCATGAGCAAGCTTGCGGCGATGGCCTTCAACGTGTCATTCACCGCCTCGGTCACGGCTTCCTCGGAAGCGTCCGGTTCGGCGATCAGGTTGGTGAAGCGGGCGCGGGTCTTGCCCGGGGCGTCGCGCGTGGCGCGGCCGATGATCTGCACGATTTCAGTCAGGCTGGAACGATAGCCGACGGTCAGCGCATGCTCGCACCAAATCCAGTCGAAGCCTTCTTTCGCCATGCCGAGCGCGATGATGATGTCCACATGATCGCGGTTGTTCTTCTGCGCCGGGTCTTTCAATGCGGCGGAAACCCGGTCGCGCCTGGCTCCATCGTCGTCCACAAGGTCGGCGATCCGCAGCACCTTGCCTTCGGGCGTCTTGACCAACTGGAAGCCGGTGGCGTCGTCGGCGCCCTGCCAATCGCCCAGCGCCGACAGGATATGCTCCACCTCCCTGATCTTGTCCTTCGTGCTTTCGCGGGAGTTGACGCTGGGAATGTGGATGATGGTCTTCTCGGCGGGGTCCAGAACGCTGAGAATGTCGTCGGCGTAGGAGCCGGAATAGAAGAAATAGCCGATGTCGAGCTGCTTGAGATACTGATAGCCGTTCAACTGCTCATAATAGGTATAGGTCACGGTATCGAACTTGGCCTCGTCCTGCGGGGCCAGCACGGCATCGGCGTCGCCCCGGAAGTAGCTGCCGGTCATGGCGACGATATGCACCTTGTCGCGAGCGACGAAGGCCCCAAGGTGCAGCCCCAGCTTGTTGTCGGGGTTGACGGAAACGTGGTGGAACTCGTCCACCGCGATCAGGCGGTTGTCGAACGCCTCGACACCGAACTTGTCCACGGCGAAGCGGAAGGTGGCATGGGTGCAGACCAGCACCTTGTCATCGCTTTGCAGGAACGCTTCGACCGAATTGACCTTGCCGCCATTGTCCGCGCCGGGGGCGTCGCAGAGGTTCCATTTCGGTTCGACATGCCAGTCGGCCCAAAAGCCGAACTGGCTTAACAGCTCGTCATGGAAGCTCGCGCCGATACTCCTCTCCGGCACGACGATGATCGCCTGTTTCACCCCTTGATTGGCGAGCTTGTCGAGCGCAATGAACATGAGCGCGCGGCTCTTGCCAGATGCGGGCGGCGATTTGATGAGAAGATATTGTTCGCCACGCTTTTCATAGGCGCGCTCCTGCATCGGGCGCATCCCGAGGGCATTGGCCTTGGTGGAGCTGCCGTTCCGGGCATAGGAAACGGAGACGGAGGGAACGGATTTGGCTTCTGGCTTCATTTTCTTTCCCCCGCAACGCTGGCAAGCGCCGCCTTTAGCACCTGGAAGCAGACTTTCGCCGTGTGCTCGTCCGGTGTGAAGCCGGATACCATTTGTTCGTATGGATGGATGTAGTTGCGAAAGTCCCGAAGGCCGTGACTGAACTTCTTCACGTCCGGCTTCAGCAACCCAGCCTCGCACGCGACATCTATGAATTGCGCGAGGCTCCATTCGTGAAAACGCTTCACGCTGCCGTCAACGGCCTTCGGACTGGCCGAAGCCCGATTGAAGTGCGCTGGTTCCTTCTGCGCCGCCCCGAGAAGGACGGCTTCGAGAACGCTGCCGCACAGGAAGATGGTGGAGAGATACGCGCCCGCGCCCATCGCCGCCCGCGCTTCGTTTAGGCGGCTCTCGATGATCGGCACGGCCATCGCCTCAATCGGCAGTTTCTGGATGTTGGGAATCGAAAATTCGCTATGCAGAAAATCGTCAACGGTCTGGGTCGGTTTTGCAGGCGCGCGCACCCCTGAAAGACGCGCGATGATGCCGCGCGACTTTTCGAGAACGGACGCCTCGGTGTCCCGATTGTTCAGGGTGCAGTCGGCCTCATAGGCATCCAGCATCTCCCCCAGCACTTTCCCGACCAGAACATCAGGCTCCTGTTCCCAGAAAGCCCGCATTTTCTTGGCCTTGGATGTTCCGTAAGTCTGATACTTCTGGCTGTGAATGTTGACCCGGTGGCGATTGAAAAATTCGCCGAAGGCCGCATCGGAATAGTCCAGGACATAGCCGCTTTGCATCCCGAGCAATCTCTCAAAATAGCGTTTTTCGATGTCGGTGAGGCTGCTCATGCCGCTCCCACCTTTCGTTTCTTCGCTGAGCCTGCCCCGGCGGTCATCTTCGTATATAGCTCGAATAGCTTTTCCAGTCGCTCGGTGTCGTTGCGGAAGTGACGGCCGATATAGATGCGCTCCAACACTTCGTCGTTGCGCTCATGGGCGTCGCGCAGATCGGCGGGCATGTCGTCTGGGTCGTAAAGGTCGGCGATGGTCGCCGGGAAATGCGCCTCGCGCGCCAACAGGATGTCCTCGGCGCAACGGGTTAGGTCGGCCTTGTTCTTCTCGGTCAGCGTGGGAACGGGAAAGGTGTTCCAGCCAAGCGTGTTGGAATAACGGATGCGTGTCTCAAGCTGCCCGCAGACGGTGGTGATCCAAACAAGATGTAGCCGCGAGGCAATCAGCGCGAGATTCCAAAGGGGGGCGTCGTATAAGGCGAATGCCAGGTTCGTTAGAGTGGTATGCGCATCAACGATTCCAGCGGGCAAATACGGGCGACGCTCGGACGAAACGCTAGGCACGACGATTGCGTGGGAACTTCCGATGCGCATCAATTTGAGCTGATGGGGACGCTTGGCGAGAATAGTTCGTGCGCCCTTATCAGGGCTTGCCAACCGTAGTGCCCGGACCGCTTCAATACGCTCATGTAAGGCCGGAATCTGTTGCGCCTCATCAAGATTCTTGTCTTCTATCCAGATGCAAAATCGTAATCCGCCATTGATAAAATCCTGTGATCCATAGATACAACGAATAAATCTGTCCCTCTGCGCATTGGTCAAGCCAATCGCATTGAGCTCGTCTCTGCTCAACAACAAGTGGCCGCCATCGCTCGGCTTGTTGCCAAACTCCATGATACCGAGAGCTGAAATGGGATTGTTACTCTTCTCAACAATTACGCGCGCGCCAACGGTCAAGTAAGGCGTAATTGACGCGCCTTCGCGCAGAACAACGTGGCCGTCCTCCCGATGTTCATACAGCCGCCGCAGCGCATTTCTTGGGGCACCAATGCCGACCACGGCCACCGTGACACCCGCGTTGTAGCTGGCCAAGTTCGCCCACTTAAACGAAGTGTAGGCGAAAAGAATGTCGCAGCCCGCGCTGTACAAGATAGGCCATAGGATCGGCACTGACTGTCCTTGGCAAATGGAGTTGGTACTGACAAAACTCGCGGCACCACCCGCATTGGCTATGTAGTCAGCCGCTTTGATGAACCAGCCTGCTACATAATCCAAAAAGCCCGCCGAACTGGTACGGCCATTTACCACGCTGCGAATATCGGCCTTCTGCTCGACAGTCTGCCAAGTGTTACCCAAATAAGGTGGATTCCCGCAGATATACGTTTCCCCACCCTCATTCTCGAAGTCGATCTGGGGCTGATCGAGCGGGGTGTGAAACAGGTCATCGGCATGGTGCTTCACGCCGGTCCCGGTCGGCGGACAGATGCTCAGCCAGTCAAGTCGAAGCGCGTTGCCGCAGGTGATCCAGTTTTCTTTGTTGAGCGGCAGGAACTCGGCCAGCGCCAGCTTCTGCCCGCGATACAGCACGTCCGCTTGGTACTCGGCGATGATGAGCGCCAGCCGCGCGACCTCGGCGGGGAAGTCGCGCAGTTCGATGCCGCGAAAATTGGTCAGCGGGATCTCGGATGCGCGGTCGGCTTCCCCGCGCCGTTTGTTGATCTCGGCCTCGATAGCCCGCATTTCCTTGTAGGCGATGACGAGGAAATTGCCGCTGCCGCATGCAGGATCGAACACCCTGATCCGCGCCATGCGCCGCCGCAGGTTCAGCAGCATCCGGCTGTTGTCGCCGGCTTCCTCAAGCCGTGCGCGCAGGTCGTCGAGGAACAGTGGGTTCAGGACTTTGAGGATGTTTGGAACGCTGGTGTAGTGCATTCCCAGCGCGCCGCGCTCATCATCGTCTGCCACGGCCTGGATCATCGAGCCGAAAATGTCGGGGTTGATCTTCCTCCAGTCGAGGCCGCCTATATGGAGAAGGTAGGAGCGCGCGATCCTACTGAAGCGCGGCACAGCTGGGCTACCGGAGAACAGGCCGCCGTTCACATAAGGGAACACATCCGCCCAGCGCGGCAGCTTCGCGATCGCCCGCTGGGCGATGGGCGTGTTCATGGCGCGGAACAGTTCGCCAATCACCTCATGGGTGTTGGACGAGTCCCGCGCGCTCATCTGCTCGATGGTGGCAGTGAACAGACCCTCACCGTTGAAGATGTCGGTGTCCTCCGCGAAGAAGCAGAAGATCAGCCGGGCCATGAAATGGTTCATGTCGGGGCGGCGGTCGGCCGTGCCCCAGTCGGGGTTATCCTTCAACAACTCCACATACAGTCGGTTCAGGCGGCTGGTGGCGCGAATATCGAACGAGCTTTCGCGCACCTGCTTGACGGTGGTGATCCCGGCCAGCGGCAGGAAGAAGCCGAAACGGTTGGGGAAGTCGGCATAGGCGCAGGCAACCGTCTCGCCGGACTCCAACTCCTCGGCCTCGAAACCGTCGCCATCGGTGGCGAGGATAAATCTCGGCTTGGCCTTCGCCGTGGCGGGACTAGTACGAAGCCCGGCAAGGGTCTGCGTTACCGCGCCGTGTGCGGCGACAGCGATATGGATGTTGCTCCGCTGGAGGACGCCGCCCGGCAGATCGGATGCGTTGGTCGATCCGGTGCGCAGCCGTTTGATCGTAGTGTCCTTGTTCCCGAACGCGGCCAGGAACTGATACGGAAACTCGGCTGGGTCGAAGGGCCTTTCCGCAAGCTCGCTCACGGCTTCCTCAATCTCAACCGCGTTCATGACTCGCCGCTCTCTTCACCTGCGACGGCGTGGAAAGGCTCGACTTCGATCTCGTCCGCTCGCCGCATGACCTCGGCCAGTTCGTGGTCGAGTTGCCGGATCAGCCATTCGCGAGCTGGCGTGCCGAACGCCTTTTCCAGACGGACGGCCATCTCGGGCGAAATACCAGACCGGGCGTTCAGCAGATTGCTAAGGGTCTGCCGATCCACACCAAGAATACGGGCGGCGTCAGTGACGCTCAGCCCGTTCTTTTCAAGGCAATCTTGTCGGACCATCGTTCCTGGGTGCATCGCCTTCGTCTTGCATCGAATCTCTATTCAAAATTGTATAGTGACAATCGACACTCGACAATGGGTTATGGTCGCAAATCGCCCCTTTCCTTACGTCGCGAAATAATATTTTTTATATTTACCGTCCCGCCGTCGCACGTCGTGCCTGCCGCTCCTGCTCGGGCTGGTCGGCTCGTTCCGCCCGCCGGATTTCCGCGCCGCTCTCGGCCGCACGCTGCCAGTAGCCGCGCGCTTGGTCGCCCGCCTGGCTGTCAGCCCGGCCGGTGATCTGCCCTGCCTTCTGCTCGGCACGCAGCGCCATCAGATACCCGGAAATCTTCTCGGCATCCGCAGCCGCCCGGAATATCTCGCGCGGCTCTTGCTGCAAGGCTTTGATCCAGCTTCCGACATACGCCGCATGCTGGCCCGGATCATGGCCGATCCCCAGCTTGTCCGCGATCATCAGCGAGGCAATCTCCGCCCTTAACTCCTCCCGCGCATAGGCTTCTGATCCGAACGGTGTGCCAAGGTCAGGCCGGTTCAGCCGCGAGGGGTGGCCTGTCGCGTGCCCCAGCTCATGCAGGGCCGTGCTGTAAAACCGATCCGCCGTCTTGAACTGCTCGCGCTCCGGCATCGTGACCCGATCCTGTGCCACGGTGTAAAAGGCCCGGTCGCCGGGCCGGTAGATGATTGGCACCCCGGAATGGGTCATGATCTGCTCGGCCGCCGCGTGCCGTTCCCACTCCGCCAAAGCGGGCCGGGCCTCGATCTTCGGCATGCCAGCGATCTGCTCGGCATTGAACACCACGGCCGAAAACACGCGCGGGCGTTCCAGCTCGACGCTGCGATAAATCTGGTTGCCCTCGGCATCCTTCACCGGCCGGCCTTGCTCGTCCTTCACCGGCACCCGGTCAAACTTCTTGAAATACTGGATCAGCGTGCCCTTTTCGCCCTTCATCACCTGGGCATCGAGGCTCTGTGCCTGCTTGTAGGTGGTCCAACGCGGATCGCTGTAGCCCTTCGCCTCAGCCACCGTCATCAGCCAGATTGCGTTGCCGCCCTGGTAATCCTTGCCGGTGGTCGCGTTGTAGGGAATGAACCGGAGGCCGCTGGGCTCCCACGGTTTCACCCAGGGCGCGGTGCCATCCTCCAACTGCTTGACGATCGAGGCGGCAACCGTCTGGGCATAATCACCGGCCATCGGTCGCCTCGTTCGTGTTCTCCACGTCCGCATTGGACTCCCAGGCGTCGGCTTCATCGAGTGCGGTTTCCTCGACCAGCCCCAGCCGATCGACATCGGCCGGATCGATCTCGACCATGAAGCCCGGCCGCATCAGATCGGCCAGATCGCGCGAGATGATTGGTTTCTTCGGTTTCATCGCTCTCCTCCTCCTCAACGTGCTCTGTATCGCCCGGCGCGAAAGGCCGGCCCTTCGCTGGCCCCCTGCCCTTCCCCGGCGTGCCCTAGCGCTCGAATTGCCGGGTCGCGGCCTCGCTCTCGGCCGCGTGCTGCCAATAGGCCCGCGCCAGGGCTACGTGGCTTCGCAAGCCAAATCTGTTGCGAAGAACATCGATCTGATCGGGATCGTCTGACGTATTCGGATAGGTGTAGCCGTGCGGCTCTCGATCTTCCGCCATGCCCGCCAACCAAACCGGGCGCCTTAGCGCCCGGCCTCGATCGCGGCGATCATCAAGCGATCCAGCTCGGCCATGTCGATCTCGCCCCGGATAAACCGCTCGTTTGCAGCCTCAAGCACTGGATCATGAACATAGCCCTGGCGGATATTCGCCGCGCGAGCCTGCTCAATCGCATGCCGGCGCCGCGTCATTTCAGCTTCCGAAATCCTGCTGACAAGCTGATCCATCGCGCCGCGTCCTTTCTCCACCGAAGTTAAGAATTAAGGAAAAATGCAGTAAAATTCAAGAGATTTCAACTATTCATCCCGGCTTTGCGAATATCCGTCTTGGTAAAATCATCGCCTTTGAACAGCAGCGCCGCGCGGTAGGATTTGGCGGCGCCATAGGCAAAGCAATCGCCCATGTTCAAGGCGGCCGGATGCCGCCCCTTCCCGAAATCGGCATAAGCCTGGATCGCCAGATCATACTCACGCTCACCGAGAGAAATGACCTCGATGCCGAGGGCACTCATAAAGCTCTTCACCTTTTGCCGGGCGCCGTCCATCGAAAGCCCGAAGCTGCGGCAGAGCCCGGCTGTGGCCTCCCACATGGCAACCGGTGAGACGAGACGGGTGCGTTCCTGGGCCAGAAGATCCGCCAACATATCCGCATCCTCCTCGCCGGCGATCATGGCGATCAGGGCAGAGGCATCGATGAAGATCATTCCCCCTCCCCAGACAGTTCATCGAAAAATGCCTTGTCTGCCTTCAAGCCTGTAGGCGGCGGCAGCGGATTGGCCTCGCGCCACTCGCGCAGGCGCTCGCGCAAGGGCTTTGCTTCGCGGGTCCGGTCAAGCTCGGCCTGCACGGCGATCCGCACGGCATCCTGTTTGGTTAGGCCGCGCTCTTTCGCCAGCTTGGCGACAAGCTCGGCGGTCGCATCATCGCGGATGTAAAGCGGCATGGGCGCCTCTTGATATCCAAATATCTATTTTTGAATATCTTGATATCTTACGAATAGCAAGGTTATTCACAAGAAAATTGCCCGCTCGACCGCCAGAACAAGAAACACCAGCGCCGCCCCTACGGCCAGAGTCCAAAGCTGGCGTGTGCGGGTTGGCTTCCGTCGCCTCATGCGTCGGCTGTGCGCGGCGGACAGGGCTGCCTGCCGCGATTGCCCCCGGAACCTCGCCAGGGTCTCCAACGCCGCCAGGGCGCGGCCAGAGGCCGCCCCTGCCCTCATCATCTCCATGATCGCACTCGTGAGCGGAATCATGCCCGGCACTGGCCCGCCGGCAAGCCGCACATGCCCGGCCAGGATGACCAGCGGCCGGACGGGCACTTGTGCCACCCGGCGGATCACGTCGCGGTGGGTCTCGTTCTGCAAAAGCGGGTTATAGACACTCTGCGCGGCGCCATCCGGCTTTTTCAGAGTCCAATGATGGGCATCGGCGTGCCCCATCAACTCACCGCGCCAGGTCTTTGTTTCGAGGCAATAGAGGCAATCGCCGGCCGCCGCGACATGATCGATCTGATGCGTGCCGCGCTGATCCTGCAAGGTGATGTCGTGGATCGCGGGCACCCCTGCCCGCTCCAACGCTCGCGCGACACGCTTCTCCCCGGCCGCACCAGCGCGCTGTGCATGGGTCTCTGTGGCTTCGTCGCCGGGGTGCGTGATGATCGCAGCCGCTGCCGCGCCGGTCGCCACCATGCCACTCACCAGCTCGACCAGAAAAACAATCATGCTGCCATGTTTACATGGTGACGTGTAAGTATGATTGCACTACTCATCACGAACTTGCGGATAATTATATTTCACGAAAAGCAGGTTGAGGGCTTCGGCAACCAATCGCTCCTGTGGCACGCGCTTGCCCTTCTCGTCGCGCGTCCGAAAGCTGATTTCTTCCAGAGTTTCCCAATAGGCCGGGGGCAAATGGTGGGTCTTCGCGGTCTTATTGGCCCGTGATGGCGGCACATAAGCCCCGCTTTGGTGTTCTGCACGCTGTTCCCGAGGGGCCGTAACGGCCGCGGCCTTCGGTTCCGTTGGTGCCTTGCCCACCGGCACGGTGGTTTCCGGCTCGCTGGTCTTGAGGGCAGATGCAAGAAGTGAGGGCTTCCGACTCATGCTTTCATGCTTTCACGCTTATCTGTAACCATGTTTCCTTGAGCTGTAAGGAACTCAAATAATTCGGAAATTTCGCGGGCTGCCCTTCCCTTGGGCTCATATTCTTGGGGTGACTGCCCTAATGCTGGCGCATCCTCATAAGCTTTCAGGCGCGACATGTGGACCGGCGCAACTGGCACCTTGAAACGATCGGCAATAGCTGCGGCGTCCTCACTAGCTCGGCCGGCCGCGTTCGGATGAACTAGATTGAGCACCACAAAAGCCGGCGGACTCCCCGCCATGTCGAGCAAGCGCTTCAACGGCTCTAAGGTATCGATCGCGAAAATCTGGGCCTGGGTCGGTATCAGCACAATGTCAGCGTGCTTGGCGGCCTCAGTAGAGGCGCTGTCCATTTTCCCTGGCGTATCGATAAACACCCATTCCATCCCAAGTTTGCGATAGGCGTCGAGGGATCGGCGGATCGCGCCCGGCTGGATCGAGGCCACATCCGGCCCGTCTCCCTCACGGCGATCAAACCAATCGACGGCGTTGGTCTGCGGGTCGAGGTCCAGCAAGGCAGCCTTTTTCCCGGCCCGATGCGCAGCAACCGCAAGAGCGGTGGCAATCGTCGTTTTTCCGGTGCCGCCCTTTTGGGTGCAGAAAGCAACTGCAATCATGTTTACACCCTTTCATGAAAGCCTGCTTTCACGCTGATATCTAAGCATGCAGGCATTTCTTTATTCCCATACGATCACTTGACATGCAAGCATTATTTCATGATGACATGGAATACTATTAACATGTTTACATGTCATTATGATTTTATGTAAGGCAACGCGGTACACACCGCCATTGAGCATGTTGCAGAAATATACAACTTTTTGTATAACTCTCCTATGCCCGAGCGTTCAAAGCTAATCGAGTTCAGGGGCGCCGCCCTCGATGATCTACGAGACTTTCCGATATCCGCCCGCCGCGAAGCCGGGCACCAACTGGATCAAGTGCAACAAGGTCGTGATCCTGACGACTGGAAGCCAATGCGAACGATCGGGCAAGGCGTTCGAGAAATTAGGATTCGGGATGAGGCAGGTGCATTCCGTGTGATTTATGTCGCCAAGTTCGCAGACACGATTTACGTCCTGCACTGCTTTCAAAAGAAAACCCAGGCAACCAGTAAACCGAACTTAGAATTAGCGACAAAGCGATATCGGGATCTAGTGAAGGAGCTAAACTCATGAGCAACGAACGATTTACAAGCGTATGGGACGCGATCGAGGACACCCCGGCCGAAGCCGAAAATATGAAGCTTCGTTCAGCGTTGATTATGGCGCTCAAAGAGCGGATCACCCGTGAAGGATTGAGCCAGAGCCAAGCCGCGAAGCTTTTCGGCGTCACGCAACCTCGAATTTCCGATCTGCTGCGCGGCAAGATTAACCTCTTTGGCCTGGATACCTTGGTCAACATGGCGGTCGCAGCTGGTTTGCATGTTGAGTTGCGTGTGATGGAAGCGGCGTGAGGTGACACACGCTCACAGCCCCAAAACGTAAACACGATTACATGTAAACATGCAATTATATACCTATGAAAAATGCTGGAAAAGCCTAGTTTTTATGGGCACTGGCGCCACGTAGCCCCCAGATAGTACGATCCAAATGTAAGCCGCCGTCGCGGGCACGCTCGACCATCCCATGAAAATATCCGCCAGGACTCGACCTGAAATATCCCTCTGGTTTGGCTGACACCAGGGCAAGAGCGATAGCCGCTTGTTCTCGGCCCATGGCCAGACACGCCTCGCCCCAAAGGGGCTTAGACACGCCAAGGTCATGCCGCAACCAATCTGCCGCATCCACGATTTCCGGCCAGCTAGGGGAGGGCTGTCGCAGATACGGCACCAATCTGGGCGCCAAGCGGACCAACTCGTCTGGGGTCAATTTCAGTGAAGTGCCCCGATCCTGCCTTTCCGGCCTAGCAGGCGGCTTCGTCTGTGCCGTTCTACCCGGCAGGTCGCCGCGACTACACTCCTTCAATGCGATTACAGTATCCTTATTAGGATTAAGGCGTTGGTTTGTAGTTGTAATGTGGGGCACATCAGCGTGCCCCTTGGGGCACATTTCCACAGATTCAGAAATGCTTGTTTGCTCCAGAGAAGCGCCAGCAAGCGCCGTCTCTAGCGCCCGGCGCGCATCAACCGCGATCGCTTCCAGAGCCTCCACGGCAGGCTTGAGCCTCTGGCTGCTATCCAAAGCTTTGAGTCCACGGCTTGCGGCCTGAGCGGCCGTTCTGAGGGGCGCGGGCAGATCAATTTCCTGCTCCCGAAATGTCTCCCACGTCTGCCGCAAGCTTGCACGGGCGATCGAAGCGCGCCGGCGCAACTTGGCTACAACGGCGCGTTCCTCGCGGCCGGCTTCTGCCAAAGCGCGAAACTCCTCGATACGCTGTGCGATAGGGGAGAGGTCAAAGCCATACGCCTCGATAATCCGCCCAGACCGATCTCTATGGCCGTAGCGTTTGCCGTTGGGGCTGTCTCGCATAACAATCAATCTGAGCTCCGCCAAATGGCGGTTGAGGCGCTTTGTCTGCGTCTCAGTGATCCCCAGCTCGGCCGCCATCATCGCCGCACTCGGCCAAACAATGGGCCTTGCACCTGGCTGCCAATCCTGCGGCTGCGTGAACCGGAAAAGCCAGTCAATCGCCTGAGCGACACGCGGCCCGATTCCGAGAAACGGCGCGGCAGCCTTGAACGCGGCCAGAGCCTGGCCGGGGGTGATGTCACCCCCAGCAAATCCATCAGCAAGGCGGGCTGTGGGCAGCATGGCGGGGGTTAAACGGCGCAAGCCGGTCGGACGTGAAGGCAGGGGAGGGGGCACATGTCCCCGCTCTGCCTGGTGGGGCAGTTGCATGGAAACTCCTACGGGTTTGGGTGAAACCCGCCCGGTAGGGGCTAAAACCGGCACGCGACTCCCCCTTGCAAGCTAGGGCTTGCATTTTCGAGGGCTCTGAGGCATTTTGGCTGTGCAGATTGAGTTTTGTGACCACCAGTTTGCCGCTGATGGACACGGATACAGCCAAAAGCCTATGTCGTTTGCAGGTCCCGTCCTCTTTGGGCGGGATTTTGCTTTTCTAGGTGTGTTTCGCGGTCATTCCTCCTGTGTCAAAGTAGCTCATAGCCTGCGACTCGCGCGGGCTAATCCGGGCACCTGCGATGATGGCCGCCGTGCTTGAATAGAGCAACGTCATCGCGCGGTAAGCTTGGGTTTCGAGGAAGCGTCCAATGCGATGAGACAAGTTTTCCCACCTTTTTGAATCGCAGGACGTTGGTCGAGTCATGTGCGCGCATCGGGAAAACCGCTGCGAACAGCAGGTGTCAGGCATAAGGATCGGATGTGCATGGGCAAGTTGGAGAAGTCGGCAAAGATGCCGATACAGAGCCCCAAAAAGAGAACTGGTGAACTGTCGGCCGTCGATGGCCGCTTGTTGAAAGCCCCTGAGCGATCCGTGTTCGGAGAAAATGTGAGAGCCGGCCGAAACGCGCTCGGTCTGTCGCTGACCGATATGGCGCGTCTCATCGAGGCGGATCGCGCCTATATCGGCAAAGTTGAACATGGAAAAATCAATGTCTCCATTGATCGCATGTCCTCGATCGCCGCTCTCTTTAACGTGCATCTCCATGAACTCTTGCAACCCGAATTTGCATCGGGTTATAAAAACATACGATTTGAGGCTTCGCAAACACATACGGCTAATCAGCTTACGGCTCCCGCTAAAGGACGGCGACGATCTAAGGACGAATGAATTACCCTCCCGGCCATTTTGCGCTGTGTGGCAAAGCCGGGGGAAAATCCAACAAGAAACATGACCAAGATGTAACCGCCTCCTCATTTTTAAAGCGGCTCCTATCTCGATGCCCCGCCAGGCCCGGACGCCTGGCCAGGGGATTCCGGCTCATCCTCGGCGATATTCTCCTTAAGCATTTTGATACGCCGCTGCGCAGCTTGGCGTACTGCCCGCGCGCAAAACTCAGCCAACGATTCATTCGCCGTCAGATACCCGAGAAGTTCGGGATACACGTCCAACGAACGGATCGCGATCTCAAGCTCGACTGCTTCCCGCAAAAACTCCGATCGATCTTCTCGCTCTCGGAGCAAGTCCGGGATAGCCGCCAACGCAACCGTTGGCAGCAAAACATTGATCGCCCGCGCATCCATTTTCCGACGTCCCATACGCCGATTGTAAGTAAGCCGCGCCGATTCCTGCAAAAACATACCCTTTATACGATATTCAATATGCTTTATTGACTGCTATGGTGCGATTCGGCAATATGCAATTCATGAAAAATTACAGCCTGGTGGCCAGCCTTAGCGGGAAGGGCGAAAGATGCTGATCGCCCCGGCCCTTTTCCTCGCTCTCGCGAATCGCTGCGCCCCCGAGGTCGCACCGGGCACGCTGGCGGCTGTTGCCAGCACCGAGTCGGGGTTCAACACTTTGGCGATTCACGACAACACCACGCGCCAGAGCATGCGGCCCCTGGATGCGCCCGGCGCGATTGCCGTTGCCAAACGGCTGATTGCCGCCGGGCATTCGGTTGATCTCGGCCTCATGCAGATCGATAGCGCGAACCTCACTCGCTTGGGGCTGACGGTCACCACGGCCTTTGATGCCTGTGCATCGGTGCGGGCAGGCGGCAAGCTGCTGGCGCAGGACTACAAGCGGCCGGACGGGCAGGGGCGTCAGACGGCGCTCCTGGCAGCGCTCTCGCGCTACAACACGGGTTCAGCCTGGCAGGGATTCCAGAACGGCTACGTCAACCGCGTGGTCTCAACCGCCAAATATGTTGTGCCCGAAATCGACCCCGCCGATAGCGTGCAAGCCCCCAAGGGCAGCGCCGCCCGTCAGGCCAGCCCGTCATCAGCCTCATCTCCTCCGCGCTCGCCATCCTGGGATGTGTTCCCGAACTCGATCGGCCCGGCTGGCTTCGCGGCGGCGCATGCGGTGACGCTTCAAGCGTCCCGCGCTTCTGGCCCCAGCGGCCCGGCTCAACCCTCAAAACAGGAAACTCACAGTGAATCAAAGGCTCACTAAGCTGCGCGTTGGCGTGGCAAATTTCGCGGCTGGGACGGCGAGCAAGATGGGCCGGGGCTCATGGTTACAGCCTGCCGTTATTGTGGCGGCCGGTCTCCTTCTTCCCGCCGTCGCACATGCCCAGGTGGTTTCTGGCGGCACCAGCCCCACAACCATCATCGACAACATCGCGACATTCATCCTCGGCCCGTTCGGCGAGGGCGTTGCCGTGCTCGCCGTGGCCGCAGTCGGCTTCATGTGCTGGACCGGCCGCATGGGCTTCCACGCGATCGGCTGGCTCGCGGCCGGCCTGGTTCTGGTGTTCGGCAGCTCCTACCTCGTGACAACCTTCGTGGGCGGTGGCTGAGCCATGAGCGAGAGGCAGCGCGATCCTCTATTTGTCGCCGCGACACGGCCCGCGCTGTTTCTCGGGCTGCCGATCGAGATGGCCGTGGCAATCATCATGATCGGCGCGATGATCGTCATCTTTGGGCACAACCCCTTTTATCTGACGCTGGTGCTGCCGCTCTGGTTCGGGGCGCGCTGGCTCGTTCGCTACGACTACAACGCGCCCCGTGTGGCCTGGCTGTGGTTCCGCACCAAGGCCACCGGCGCCGGAGAAAATCAGGCTTGGGGCGGGGCGTCTCCCGCGCCATTCCCGATGAAGGTCCAGAAGGGCAGGGGGATGCGCGATGCCGAGTAATCGAATCAGGGCGGAACGCAGCGCCGAACGCTATTTGCCGTATCTCGGACATGTTCGGCCGCACATCCTGCTCATGGATGACGGCAGCGTTCTCGCCATGGCCGAAATCCCCGGCGCTCCCTATGAGCTGGCCGCTGATGCGGATCGCGCCGCGAGCCTGGTCACGGTCAATGCGCTCTGCAAGAACGTCGCCGATGACAATGTGACGCTGCACTCAGCCTTCGTGCGTGGGCCTGGGGCTGGGCAACTCGCACACGCGGTTATGCCCAATGAGTTCGCGGCTTCGCTCGATCGCGCCTATCGCGAGCGCGTCCTCACGGGCCGCCTCTACCAAAACACTTGGTATCTGACGGTGATTGTCTCCCCCCGCAATCCGCTGGGAGGCAAGGCAGGCGGCGCCACCGGCTCCTTGTTCGGTGGCAAACGCGAACGCCAGAAGCCCCACGCAACCGCCGAAGGCATCCGCCAGCTAGAGGAGATTTGGCAAACCATCAGCCAAACCCTAGCTCCCTACGATGTTCGTCGGCTGGGCTTGCGGCCTGCCGCCAATGGCCAGTTCTATTTCAGTGAGATCGCCGAGGCGCTGCGCCTGATCCTGACGGGCACTGCGGCGCCGGTGCCCCTGGTCAGCGGCCCGCTCGGTGCCGCCCTCTATACCGATCGTGCGATCTTCGGCCGCCGCGCCTTTGAGCTGCGCGGGCCGGGCGTTTCCCGGTTCGGGGCGATCTTTGGCTATCGTGAGTATCCGTCCGAAACCTATGCCGGCATGTATGATGGGGTCTTTTCCCTGCCGTGCCCGGTGGTGATGGTCCACACCTTCGACTTTCACGCACGACATACCTCTGAAAAGCGGCTCGGCCTGAAATCCGCTCAGATGACGGCCGCGAACGACAAAGCCAAATCGCAGATCAATGATCTGGCAGATGCACAAGATCATCTCGCCTCGGGCAAGATCGCCATGGGCGAGCATCACTTCTCGCTGACGGTCTATGCGGACACGATCGAGGAGCTGGATCGGCTATCCGGCTTAACCCGCACGGTCATTGCCAATAGTGGCGGCGTCGTCGCGCAAGAGAGCGCCGGGCTGGAAGCCGCCTATTTCGCGCAACTGCCGGGCAACAGAAAATGGCGCACCCGGCCGGGCACCATCACCACGCGCAATTTCGCGGCCTTCTCCGGCTTCGAGGCTTTTCCGCGCGGCCAACGTGCTGGCAAGTGGGGGTCGGCCATGGCGCGCTTCCGCACCACGGCGGGCACGGCCTATGATTACGTGCCCCATGTCGAGGATGTCGGCATGACGGCGATCTTCGGAAAGATCGGCCAGGGCAAAACCACGTTCATGCTGTTCCTGCTGGCGCTGTTCCCGCAATATTTCGCGGCCCGCAACGGTGCCGTGGTGTTCTTCGATAAGGACCGGGGCGGCGAGCTGCTGTGCCGCGCTGTCGGCGGCCGTTATCTGGTGGTGAGGGCAGGGCGCGATAGCGGCCTGGCGCCCCTCAAGGCGCTCGACAACACCCCTGAATCGGTCGCCTTCCTCGTTCAGTGGCTAACCGCCCTGATCCAGCAAGACGGGCACGGCCCACTCCCGCCCGAGGATGACGCCCGCCTGACCCGAGGTGTTCAAGCCCTGCTGCGCCTGGCCCCGGAAATGCGCTCGCTCGCCGGGCTGCGTCAGTTCCTCGACTGGCGCAATCCGATGGGGGCAGGCGCACGCCTCGAACGCTGGTGCAAGGGCGGGTCGCTCGGCTGGGCCTTCGATGGCGAACATGATGACGTGTCCCTTGATTCAACCACGGTCGGCTTTGACCTGACGGCTATCCTCGACAATGGGACCGTCTGCGCCCCGGCCGCGAATTACCTGCTCTATCGCATCAGCCAGGCCCTCGATGGCCGCCGCTTTGTCCTGAGCTGCGATGAGTTCAATTTCTATCTTCTGAATCCGTTGTTCGCCAAAATCTGGGCGGATTTCATGCTCACCGTCCGCAAGAGCAACGCCGTTGTGCTGCTGGCAACGCAAGAGCCCGCGCCGGTGCTCGATTCACCGCAGGGCGATAGCATCTTGCGGCAGTGCCAAACTCTCGTGTTCTGCCCGACGCCTGGCGCCGAGGAAAACCTCTACCGCAAGCGCCTCAACTTCACGGCCGGGGAGTTCCGCGCCATCGCCGAGGACATGCTGCCCAACTCCCGACAACTGCTCATCAAGCGGCATGGCGGCTCCGCGATCATAGATTTCGACCTTTCCGCTCTGCCTGAGTTCGTCGCGATCCTGTCGAGCCGCAAATCCTCGGTTGGGTTTGTGGAACGGCTGCGCGCCATCCATGGCGACGATCCAGCGGCCTGGCTGCCGGAGTTCATGACCCGGTTCCACGAGGAAGTTGAATAGGAGGATCATATGCTCAAGCCCTCTCGCCGGCTCGGAATGGCCTGCGCGATCGCCACCCTCGGCTTTGCTTCACCCGCCCTGGCGCAAGTGCCGGTGATCGATAGTGCCTCGTTGGCACAAATGGTGAACCAGCTAAATGAAGCGAAGCAGCAATATTCGGAACTCGTCAGCCAATATGATGAGCTAAAATCGACCTACAACGCGCTCTCGCAGGACGTGAACCCGAACCAATGGGCGCAACAGCTCGATCAATCGGCCATGCAGGACACGGTGCCCAACACCAGCATCTTGCCGGACATGCTCGACGGTATCAGCCCGCCCTCCTCGTTGAGCGGCAATGTCGGCTCTCTCGCGCAACAATATTACAACATGAACAAGGTCTATATCCCGACCGGCTCGGATTTCGGTTCAACGCAGATCCAACAGGGCGCGAATGAGACTGCGAATTTCGAGGCGATCGCCACGCAAAACCTGCAATCTCTGGAAGCCCGCGAGCAAGAACTGCCGCAGATTCAAAGCCAGCTGAACAGCGCCAAGACGATCCAGCAAGTCGCCTCGATCCAGGCCCGCCTCTCCGCCGAACAGAACTATGTCCAGGCCCAGCAAGCCCAAGCGCAAAACCTGCAACTATTGGCGTTCGAGGAGAACCGCGCCGGTCAGGAGGCCGCCGCCCAAGAAAACGCAAAAGGCGAAGAACAAACACTCTCAACGCTTTGCAGCGACGCTCAAACTCTCGGCGGGGAGCCATCGGCATGTCAGGGACAATGAAACTCATCATCGCCGCCTTGATTGGCGCCGGCGTGGTCGCGGGCGGCGGAGCCTTCTACGTGTACGTCATTGCACCGCCATCGGTGCAGAATAGCCTCGTTCCTCTGCCGAATAGCGGCCGTGAGACAAACGCTCAAATCGACGCCGGCATCAGGGCCAGTTGTTTGGCTGCGGGCAAAGACGCCGTGCCCGCTTGCAAACCTTATCTCGACGGAAAGACCTCAAACTAATGAGCGTCCCCAACACGACCATCAATCTCTTTGAGTTTATGTATAACCAGTACAGCACGGGGTTCCTGCAATCGCTGAATAGCGATGTCGGCTCTGCACTGTCGGCGGCTTTACCGCCTCTCTCCGCTGCCCTGGTCATCTGGGTCATCATCCTCGGCTATCTCATGATGACCGGCAGCCTGGATATACGTTACGGCATCTCAAAGGTTTCAACGATGGCGATCGTGGTGGGCATTATCGCTTCTACGTCGCTTTATGATTCCTACGTCCAGACTCTTTTTATGAAGTCGCTGCCGAGCTTTATCGCCAGCACCTTTTCATCTGGAAAGACGAGCAACATCCCGCAGAGTCTCGATCACACCTTCAATAATTTTTGGGTTGCCGGCCAAATCATCTACCACAAAGCAAACTGCATGACATGCGTGCTCGAACCCTATGTGCTTGGCATTGAAATCGAGCTGGTTCTTGTCGTCTTTTTCATCGCTCTTTCCGTCGTGTTCGCGGTGTATCTCATCGCGACAACACTGACAGGTCTCCTCGTCGCCATCGGTCCCTTCCTGCTGATCGGATACCTCTTTGAAGCGACGAAGGGGATTCCCGAACGCTGGCTCGGCAAGCTGATCGGCCTCGCGATCCTGTTGCTCCTGATCACGGCGCTTCTGTCGCTGTTCACCGGCGGCATGACTGATTTTCTGAACACCAAGGTCTCGGCGAAGTACGCCGCCGATCCGATGCAGACTGAAATCATCATCCTCGGCCAAGTCGCCGCCTATACCGCCATCACGGCCTTCATCACGATCATGCTCCCCGGCATCGCCGCCTACATCGGCGGCGGTGTGGACTTCAATATTTCCGGGATTGTGAACCCGGCCAACTGGTTCAAATAATGAAGGGCTCCCGCATGTTGTCTCGACTGATCATCCTCATGTGCGCGGCCGGCCTGCTGGCGGGCTGCGCCGCCAGTGACCCGCTGGCAAAGGCTCACGGGCCGATGTTCGCCCTCAATCCCGGTCATTGGTCGCCAAGCTCGGCGCAGTTGGCGCAACCGCCGCAGGTGCCACACTCATGAATGCGGACATGAAAAGCACGGCGCTGCCGATCGATAACGAACGGCTGGCCGCCTATTTCCAAGATGTTGAATCCTTCCAAGCCTCGGAAAAGCGCACCGCCCGCCGCTGGGGCCGTGTGGGCTGGGTGGTGGCCGGCGTGTCCCTGGCGGTCAACGTCACACTGGCCGGGGCGATCGTGATGATCCTGCCGCTCGAAAAGCTCGTACCTGCGTTCATCACGGTAAAATCTGACGGCACCACCAGCACCACAATGAATTTCAACAGCCTTCCCAGCAATGAGAAGGCGGCGATGACCAGGGCGGCGATCTGGCAATATGTCCGCGCACGCGAAAGCTATGACTTCGCCGACGCGCAATATCGCTATGATGTTGCCTCTCTTATGTCGAACCCCACGGTGCAAGGCACCTATCAAAGCTGGTTCCTCGACAAAGGGCCTGGCAGCACCAGCCCGCAGGTGACGGTCGGCAAAAAGGGACAAATCAGCGTCGAGATGGTGAGCCTGTCCATGGTGCGGCCGAACGTCGCACTCGTGCGCTTCCGCCGTACCGTGACGATGTACGGCTCTGATCCGCAGACTTCGACATGGACCGCGACGGTCGGTTTTGAAAATGTCGCAACGCTGCCGGTTTCCGCCCGCCTTGCTGATCCCAGCGGGCTCATTGTGACCAACTACCAGGCCCTAAAGGATTCGCCATGAAGTGCTCGCGCAAGCTCGCGACGGGCGGGCTCATTTGGCTCGGCATGATGGGGACGGCCTTTGCTGTGCAGTATCCCCAGCCGGGGCTTGAAGATGCCCGCGTTCGCTACGTGCCCTATCAGTCGGGCAACGTCACTGACATCTGGACTGCGCCGGGTGCGGCGCTGACGGTCCAGTTTGGAACGGATGAAAAGGTCGTCTCAGTCGCGGAAAGCGATAGCGCCTATCTCAAGGTCGTCCCGGTCCAGAATTACCTTTTCATCAAGCCAACTGGCATTCTGCCGGCACAGCCGATCGCGGTTCTTTGCAAAACGGCAGACGGCAAGCTCCGGCATTATTTTTTCCAGTTCGAGACCGTGAACAAGCAGCTCGGCGCCGGCGAGAATGTCGATTACGCCGTGGTGTTCACCTATCCGCACCAGGCTTATGAGCGCCAGCTTGCCAAGCGAAAGGCGGCCGAGGCAAAGGCCGTCCAGCAAGAAGCCAAAAACCGGCTTGATGAAGCGCGCGCGGTCATGAACGCGGCCACGGTCGATCAATATCAGGGTCCGCGCAATTACGAGTATATCGCCCGTGGCGATCATCAACTCGCCCCCGCTGAGGTCTGGGACAACGGCGATTCAACCGTGTTCACCTTCCCGGCCATGCAGCGCATCCCGGCCATTTTCTATGTTCAGCCGGATGGCAAGGAAGCGACGGCCAATTATTCGGTCAACGGGGATACGGTCGTTGTGCCGGGCACCGCGCCAGAATGGCGGCTGCGCGATGGGCATACGGTCCTCGATATTTACGATCTCAAATACAACCCGACCGGCGCCACGCCAGGCACACACACGATCAGCCCGGATGTCGAGCGCGAGATGAGGACGTTCAACGATGCCAAATGAGGACAAGCGGGACCGCCCTTATGGGCCGATAAGCCACGACAATGCGGCGCCGTCGCCGGTCGAACAGGAACAATCGGCGGTTGCCAGCCGGCAGCGCCTGACCGGGCGCCAAATCGGCGGCATTGCCCTGGCCTGCGCCCTCGGCGCTGGCGTCGTGCTCGTGGTGACGCAGTTCACCGCCCATCATGAGCCAAAGCCTGCCAAGCAGGCCGCCGTGACCGGCGGGACCGAAGGCCGGCCGTTCGTCAATAATGCGAGCGGCGGCACGGCGCCTGCCTCCAAACCTGCCGCGCTGCCCCTGCCGTCCAAGCAGAACACGGGGTTTCACAATCCGTTCCTGAATAATCAGCAGGAATCCCCTGCCATGAAGGCGCTCAAGGCACCGATCATGGCGTTCAACCAAACTGGCGGTGGAGCATCCGCGCAACCTGCCAGCAATACCGTGGGCCAGAACGGCGCTCCCGCCGCTGGGCCTGTGAAACCCACGGCTTTCGCGAGCAAGCTCAACGCGGATCAGTTCAGCGCGGCCGATGCCACGACGATCGCGCATCCGAATTTCACGATCGCGGCCGGCACCATCATTCCCTGCACGCTGCAAACCGCGATCAACTCGACCCTGCCGGGCTTCGTCAAATGCGTATTGCCGCAGCCCGTGCGCTCGATGACCGGCACGGTGACGTTGCTGGACAAGGGAACGCAAGTGCTCGGCGAGGTTCGCGAGGGCCTGGTGCAAGGCCAGGATCGGCTTTTCATCCTCTGGGACCGCGCGGTGACGCCGCAGAATGTCGCCATTCAACTCGCCTCGCCGGCGGCCGATCCCCTCGGCCGGGCTGGCGTCTCGGGTGCGGTCAACAACCATTTCCTCGAACGGTTCGGCGCGGCGATCATGATGACAATCATCGGCGGCTCGATGCAGGTGGCGGCGAACGCCGCCCAGAACAGCGCCGGCAACACGTATCTGGAATATATGAACTCAAGCACAAACCAGATCGCCAACACCACGCTGCAACACACGATCGACATTCCGCCCACGCTGACCAAGCACCAGGGCGAGAATGTCTCGATCTTCGTGGCCCGCGATCTGAATTTCTCGAAGGTCTATAAGCTGTCGGTTGTCTCGCCATGAGGGAGAGCTGGCGCACCCGCCTGGACCGCCTGGCGCAAGCAGGGCAGCGGCTCAACCAGAAGATCGAAAAGGCCGCCGACAAATACATTCAATGGCAAAATCGTCGCCACGCGCACCGGCGGCAGAAATTTCTCCGGCAAGGCTGGCTCTACAGCACGCTTCTGGGGCTGTGGCTCGTCCTGATCGTCTTGGAACTGCTGGGCCATCAATCGGCCGCGGTCATCCATAGCTCGGCCGGCCTCGGCCTGATCTTCCTGGCTCTGAAAATCTGGCACACGGCCATGGTCATCAGGGCCAAAAAGCGGGGGGAACCATGAACGACACCGAATTTTCCGATGATCTCGTTGCGGAAAGCCCGGCCGCGCCTCTGCTGCGCTTCCTGCTCGCCCCGCTGCAACCCTGGCTGAACGATGGGGCGACTGAGGAGCTGTGCATCAACCGGCCGGGCGAGTGCTGGGTGCGCCAGCACGGCGTTTTCGAGCGATACAAGATGCCGCTCGATCGGTCAGCGCTGGAAGATATTGCCGTGCTCGCCGGCGCGCTGCGCCGTCAGGATGTTGGCCCCACGTCGCCGCTTTGCTCCACCGAACTGCCAGGCGGCGAACGGCTGCAAGTCTGTCTGCCGCCGGCCGTGCCCACGGGCACGGTCAGCCTGACGATCCGCCGGCCTGGATCGACGGTGGCGCCGCTGTCGTCCGTCACCTCCCGGTATCAGTCGGAAGGGTGGAACAGCTGGGCACAAAACCGGGAAACCCGGAATTTCGCGGAAGCCCTGGAATACTACGATTCCGGCGATCTTGAGGGCTTCCTTGCGGCGGCCGTGCGCTGCCGAATGACCATCCTGCTCTGTGGTGCCACCGGCTCCGGCAAAACCACGATGAGCAAAACGCTGATCTCGGCGATCCCCATGGCGGAGCGGATCATCACGATCGAGGACACGGCGGAGCTGGTGATCCCACAGCCGAATCATGTCCGGCTGCTCTACTCGAAAGACGGCCTCTCCACCGCGAAAATCGACGCCGAGGCGCTGTTGCAGGCCAGCCTCCGCATGCGGCCGGATCGGGTGCTCCTGCAAGAGCTGCGCGACGATGCAGCATGGACCTATGTAAACGAGGTGGTTTCCGGGCATCCGGGCTCGATCACCACCATTCACGGGGCCAATCCGGCCCAGGCGTTCAAGAAGCTGTTTTCGCTCATCAAGGGCTCCCCCAAGGGGGCTGGCTTTGATGACGCCACGCTTTGCGATCTGCTCGCGGCGGCTGTCGATCTCATCATCCCCTTCGAGACTTCCGGCAGCACCTACCGGATCGGCAAGGTCTGGTTTGGCCCTGACGCGGCCAGGCGCGGTGAAACAGCCGCCGCCCTCTTGCGGGCCGCCTGATGACCTGGCGCGGCGTGATGCGGCTCCTCGTCGGGTTGGTGCTCGGCCTGGTGTTCTTCACCGTCCTCGCCACGATGATCTTCCTCATCGGGACCGGGCTTTTCTGGCATTTCCGGCATCCGTTCTGGCAATGGTGGCTCTATCTTTTCGAGGCCAGTGGAGACCCGATCGTACGTGTCTGGCTGGTCATCAGCGGCGTGCCGGCCTTCGCGATCCCTTTCCTCGCCGGGGTCATTCAGCTTGTGCGCGGCCGGCGCGTCACCGGCTGGTCACTCCGCCGCGATCACGCCCCGACAAAGCCCGTCGATGCGCCGATCCGTGCCCCTACCGACAACCACGGGCATGCCCGCTGGATGACGATGGAGGAGGCCCGCGCCCGGTTTCCGGGGCCTGCCCCAGAATATGGCGGGCTTGTCGTGGGCGAGGCGTATGAGGTTCACCGCGATAGCGTTGCCAGCCTGCCGTTCCGGCCGAAGGATCGTGCAACCTGGGGGCAGGGGGGCAAGGCGCCTCTGCTTATCGATCCATGCGAGATTGGCTCAACACATTGCATGATGTTCGCCGGATCGGGCGGCTATAAGACGACAACGGCCATTTCCACGCTGCTGACATGGACAGGCGCGGCCATTGTCCTTGACCCCTCGGTGGAGCTGGGGCCGATGTTGCGCCAGGCGCGCGAGGCCATGGGCCACAAGGTCTATATGCTTGATCCCCGCACGGCCCGCGAAGTCGGATTTAACGTGCTGGATTGGATCGATGTGTCCTCCCCACTCGCGGAAATCGACGTGCAGGCCGTGGTTGAGTGGGTTTGCGGCGATACCAAGCAAGGCGGTGACGAAAACGCCTCCTTCTTCAAGAACAGCGGCAAGGAGCTGGTGACGGCGCTGCTCGCGCACATGCTCTGGGATGAACGCCTGGAACCGCACGAAAAGACCTTGCGCGTTGTCCGCGCGGCCGTCGTCACCCCTGAAAAAGAGCTGCGGAACGTCCTGGCCCATATTCACAAGAACTCGCAAAGCCGTCTGGCCCGTGATCTGGCCGGCGGCTTGAAGGACATTGTGGATGAGACCTTTAGCGGCATCTACAAAAACGCCACCCAAGACACGGCCTGGCTTTCAACCGCCGCTTATGCGGATCTCGTCTCCGGCAACACGTTCCGGTGCGCTGAGCTGACGCTCGGCAAGGCCACGGTTTTCATCAACATTCCGCTCAAAGCGCTTGATGCTACACCGGCCGTCGCCCGCGTCATCACGGGCGCCCTGCTGAACGCGGCCTATGAGGCGGATGGCGCGATCGAAGGCCGCGTGTTGTTCCTGCTCGATGAGGCCGCCCGCCTCGGCCCCATGAAAATCCTCGAAACCGCCCGCGACTGCGCCCGCAAATACAAGATCACGCTGTTTCCGTTCTATCAGTCGATAGGCCAGCTTCGTGAGCTGTTCGGCCAGGACGGCCCGGCCAAGTGGTTTGAATCAGTCAGCTGGTATGGCTTCGCCGGCGTCAAAACCAAGGCCGTCGCCGAGGATCTGGCTGCGGCGATCGGTGAATATGGCGTGCTGGCCTGGTCGGAAGGCTCGAACACCGGCAACTCGGCAAAGGGCCTGGAAGCGGGCACGCGCTCGACCGGCCAGACCAAAACCTATCATGAGCTGAAACGCCAACTCATCCGCGCCGAGGAAATCATGCACGACATGCGGGACGATGAGCAGATCATCTTCCCGAAATCCGGCCGGCCGCTGCGCTGCGGCCGGGCAATCTACTTCCGGCGGCCTGAGATGGCCGCACGGGTGGGCAAGAATCGATTTGCCAGCAAGCCGGTGAAGGCGGCTGAATAGAGGATGGGGGATTTTCGATGCCTTCATCGTCTTCCGTTCCTCCCAGCCTCAGGGAAAATACCCGGAAAACTCCAATTCCAAATGGTCCAGTTTTCGGGAAGCAGATCAGTCCACGCCGACAACGAGACCACATGCGGTTCACCGACCTTTGAGTCGGGCCGCTCTAGACAGACATGATTGCGCTATGATCATCCAATCATGTGCAGACAGCGGTTGTCTCGGGCTGAGAGGTTGGCTAAGAAACTGAGATAATGCGAAGTTTTGTTCATCTGTTGCTCTCGGCGGTGCTGCTGTTCGGCAGCGTGACAGCGTTCGCCCATTCAGACATGCATACTTCAGAACGTCTGGTTCAGAACATCTACAGGCAAAGTGCAACACCTCGAGAAACCGGTAATTTTCGTGGAACGACGGCACATAGTGCCTCACAGTGCCTGAACACAGCTTGCGAAACACAGAATATCGGCCCCGTTTCCGCTCTCTTGCCGTTGCCGTTGGTTAAGTGTCTGGCCTCGGCCTGGCGTGCGGACGGCACAAAACTGTCCGGTATCACGCCAGATCAAGAGTCACCTCCTCCCAAAATCACCGTCCACGCTTGATCGCGGCTCGAGAGAGCCTCCGAGCAACGCTGCGCCGGGCGGTAACTTCGTTGGCTACTCCCTCAAGGTAGGAGCTGCCCATGAAGTGCCTGGTGTCTATGAGAAAATTCGTGGTGGTTTCTTCGTCTGGGAGTTGGTGTGGCGACATGACGCAAAGAGCGTTTCTCTGGATTGTTCCTGTCATTTTTATGACCATTAGCCTGTCCGCGATCAGACAGGCTATGGCCCACAGTGTGGCTGGTCGGGCGGCGCGCGCAAGGTCTGCCATCAATCATCGGTATCGACGGATCGCAACCGATTTTGATCGTGTCAGCTACCTCTGGTGCGTTCCATATGCGCGCAAACTTTCCCACATCGCCCTGCACGGTGACGCGTTCCTCTGGTGGGCCGAAGCCGATGGCCGGTATGCTCGCGGAAATCACCCTCGAGTCGGTTCGCTACTCGCGTTCCGGTCCATACCGCGCATGCCACTTGGTCACCTCGCCGTGGTGGTCAAGGTGATCGATAGTCGGGAGGTTCTCGTCAACGAGGCAAACTGGGTGCCGGATACCGTGACCCGCAACGTGCCGGTGATTGACGTTTCGCCGGACAATACCTGGAGCGAGGTAAGGCAGTCCACCGGTGGCGACAGTTTTGGTCTAACTTATCCGACCTATGGATTCATTTACGATCGGACACCACAAACGACCATCGCGGGCCGAACACCCGACGCCGAAGTGGCGGAGGCCCCGGCAACGCCGCGTCTGCGGACCAACGCTCCCAACCGCAATCTTAAGTGAAATCAGCACGATCATGCGGGTTTTCATGCTACATGACTTCGAGATGGTAGCTGGCCATCCAGAAGAGGGATGATAAACATGACCGGCCATCACAGTCTGAATCGCCGCGCTTTGTTAACTGCCCCCGCGCTGTTCGCGGCGCTTCCCCAGTTCGCGCGCGCAACCTCGCAAACGACAGCCATAGATATCCCGATCTGCATCGTGCTGAACTCCGGTGGCGCGACGGTTTCCATCATCGACATGGCAACACGGCGCGTCCTGCGCGAGGAACCTACCTTCCGCGAGCCGAGCCACTGGGCACTGACGCCCGACCGCAAGAAGCTCCTGATCGCCGATGCCTCGGGCAACGCACTGTTCTTCCTCGACCCCGTCACGGGCAAGGAACTCGGCCACAAGCTGATCCCCGACCCCTACCAGCTCTGGTTCAGCCCGGATGGCAAATTTCTGACCATCAATTGCCTCCGGCTCAACCATGTGGATATCTACCACGCCGACAAGCTGACGCTGGCGAAGCGCTTCCGCGTTGGCTCGATGCCCAGCCATCTCAGCTACACGCCGGATTCCCACACGGTGTTCTGTTCGATGCAGGATTCCGGCACCCTCGTCGCCATCGACCTCGCGACGATGACCGAACGCTGGCACGCCAAGGTCGGCAAGACGCCGGCCGGCGTGTTCTGGCATGATGGCGTCGTGCTGGTCGGCATCATGGGTAGCGACAACGTCGCGGTAGTCGACCCCGCCAACGGCAGGCTGCTCCGCCGTGTCGTCACCGACAAGGGGGCGCACAATTTATTCCTCACGCCGGATCGCAAGCATATCTACGTCACCAACCGCGTCGCCGGCTCGCTCTCGGTGCTCGATGCGAAAAGCCTCGGTGTGGTGAAACACATCCAGATGCCGGGCGGGCCGGACGATATCTGCTTCGCGCCCGACGGCAAGCTGTGGATTTCTCTGCGGTTTTCCTCCCATGTCGGCATATACGATCCCAAGACCGAGCGGATTGACCGCATCTCGGTCGGCCGCTCGCCGCACGGCATCTTCATCTCGACGCTGCTGACCGACCAGCCGGCGCGCTCCGCAATGCGGTTGGCGTGAATAGCGGCGATAACCGCGGACGATCAATGAAGACTATATCAAGGCGCGGTGTGCAGACTGCTATGGTCGCGACGTGCGGTATGTTTCTGTCGCGTAGTCGATTCGCCAGGGCCTCGCTGCTGCCGCCCATCCTCCATAGCAGTGCCGGACAATACATTCAGCTCCGTCCGGAACCATCTGCTCCCTCACGGCCGATCGAGACCAGGGGCGGCAGCCTGATCGATTTCGCGAGCTACCGGGGTAAGGTCGTTCTCGTCAATTTCTGGGCGACCTGGTGCGCACCCTGCGTCTATGAAATGCCGTCGCTGGACCGGCTGGCATCGAGCGGTAACACAGATCTGGTCGTGCTACCTATTGCGGTCGCCGATGGCGGAAGGCCGGTGGTGGAGGCGTTCTATCATCGGCTCGGCCTCACCCATCTCGGCGTCTACGTCGATCCCGACCAGCAGATCGGTTTCTTCTACGAGAAGAATCCCGGCCACGGAATGTTCCCGCTCTATGCGCTTCCTGTCACCTATTTCATTGACCCGCGCGGACAGATAGCCGGGTATGTGCCAGGGGTCGCACAATGGAACTCACCGCAGGCTGCGGCGTTGATTCGGTATCTCGCTGCAACGGGATAGCCGAAATCGGCCGTCATCGCGTGTGGATTTTCTGCAAATTCACAGCCAGCGTCGCCGCTGTCAGCTTGCCGACATAGATCGCCTTGATGATGCCACGGCGGCCAACGAAAATCGTGGTTGGAACGGCGAAGCCGCCTGTGCGGGCGAAAAGCGCTGTCGATGGCGATTTTGCCTGATTGCCCGCGGCATCGGTGGGATCTACCCAGATGGGGTAGCTGACCGGTGTCTGCCCGAGAAATGCCTGAACCCGCGATGCGGGCTCGGCGAGATCCACGCCGACCAGCGCGAATTTACCATGTCCTTCGCGGGCGTAAGTGCGGCTGAGGAGAGGCATTTCCTCGCGACAGGGCAGGCACCAGGTCGCCCAGATATTGATGACCGCCGGGCCGCCCCGCAATTCCGCAAGGTTGACCTGTCGCCCGCCAACGGTGACGAAACCGGAATGCGGCAAGCGGCTCCCTACCCGGAGCTGATCGGCCGGGCCGAATTGGCCGATCATTGCCAGCGACGCGATGTATAGAGCCGACAGCGGTACGCCGATGGCGCTGATCAGACGCACCTGCTGCGGCGAAAGCCCACCTCGCCATATCGCCCATCCGAGATAGAGAATCGCGAAGACGAAGCCGCCCCATATGGTATAGCCAGTCTGCCAGAAATAGAACGCATTGAGAAAATGCGGGCGATAAGCGGAAAAATGCTCGCCGACATAGACGAAGCGGGCGCCGACGACACCCGCCACGAACATCCGCTCCACCTGCCCGCCGAGTGCAGTATCGCCGCCACCCCAGCGCCGGCCTAAACGGTTAGTCAGCCAGACCATCAGCACCGCGAAGACCAGCAGGGCGAGGCGCGGAGTCTGGATCAGCAGGCCTCCGAGGCTTATGACGGGCGGCATGCTATTTGTTGCCAGCCTCGGCCGGCTTGACGAATTTCAGCGTCATGTCGTCGGCGGGGCCGATCGCCTCGTATTTGGAACGATCCTTGGCGCCTTTCATCAGCATGGGCGGCAAGTTGAAGACAGGAATATTACGCGGGTCTTTAGGATTGGCGCTGATCTCCGAGGTGGCCACGAGCCGAAAACCGGCACGTTCGGCCTGCCGGATGACGAATGCCTGCGGCAGCCTGGCGAGCTTGAAGCTCTGGGTAATCGGCATCGAATTCGGTGCCCGATGCGCGACCACACCGAGAATGCCACCGGGTTTCAACGTCTGAAACGCGTTGCGGAAGAAGCGGTCAATGATCACATCCGTTACGTCACCATGCACGTTCTCGTACATGAAATCGTGCATGTTAAGGAACGTCAGGATCATATTGGCGGAGTCCGGTGCGCCAAGCGCCATGTAGGACGGTGGTTCGAAGGGCTCGAGCCTGATGCGGCCGTAGACTGCCGGATCCGACGCCAGCTTCCGCTGGTAGGCGATCGCTCCCTTCCGCATGAAGGGGTTGGGGCTGCTGGCTGCTGGTGTCGCTTCGATCAGGGTGCCGTGATCGCGCAGGAAGGGGGCGAGGATCTCAGTGTACCATCCCGCGCCCGGCAGAACCTCGACCACCCGCATGTCGGGACGGATGCCGAAAAATTCGAGGGTTTTCAAAGGATGGCGATAGCGGTCGCGCTTGACGAAAGCGGGCGTCCGCTGCGGACCTTGGATCGCCTTCACGAGCGCATCCTGCACCGCGGGGGGCGTCGCTGCCGCTGCCGGTTTCGTGAGGCCGGCCGCCAGCGGCAACAGGACCGCCAAGGCTAAGAACGATTTTTTCACAGCATACTCCCTGATTTGCCAAAGGAACGAACTAGGAATGATGGGGCAGATTCGATGTCAGCGTGGCCGGCGGCAGGCAGATGCCCTTGTCGCTGCACGACTGCACCGTTACCGCCAAGATAAGGCGTCCGGCTGCCTTGAACCGATCCTGCGCTTGTCGTGAAAGCAGCGCTTTCAGGACGGTGCCGTCATCGTAGACGCGGATCGCCGTGCCTTGCAGGACGATATGGCTGTTCCGCCCGCGCGGGTAAGCGATGTCGAGCGCTACCGGCTTTCCCGCGATCGACACCTTCTCAACGGTTGGGATCAGAAAGGGTAAGGAGGCCGGGTTGGCGTTCACATGCCAGCCTTTCCGGATGTCGAGGCGAACCATCACGGCAGAAGACGCCGCCTGCCCGCCGGCCGGTTCGATCCGCGCGGTGATGCGGACTTTGTCGGCACTGCTCGGCATGTGAAAGCCACCGTTCCTGTCGCTGGATTTTGGTGCGGCGCCCACAGCGCCGGGTTGCGTTCGGGCTTCGCCGGAACGCGCACGCGAGGCGTATCTGCCTCCCGCGACGATGGCGAAGACGGCGACGATCGTCGTAACCAAATACCAATGTTTTCGTGTCATCCGCTGATACCCGCGCGATCATGGGTGCTGCGATCGATGGCTCTGACCAAGGTGGCGGCGGTGAACAGGCCCCGGAATATCCGTGTGATTTTACCTTCCGGATCGCGGATTTCAGCAAATGGCAGGCCGTCGCCGCCATCCTTTACCAGAAGCCTCTCGAAAGCCTGGTTCGGCCGGGTCAGATCGACCCGCAGAGCGACGAGATGCCGCCGTCGAGCCGCCTGCACCACGGCGGCGTCGACATAGACGGTTTTTTCCAGGATCTTGCAGTTGATGCACCACGCGGCGGTGAACTCCACCAGCGCGGGGCGATGCGCACGCCGCGCCGCCACAAGCCGCGCTTCCGTGAAGGGCTGCCAATGCAGCGGGCCGCCTTGCGTCGGCATGAGCAGGCCGCCGGCAAAGGCGGTCGACAAGCCCAGAATCACGGTGCTGACCGCGACAACCCGAACCGCCCAGCCGCCGCGCCGCACGATGGCGATTCCCGCCCAGAGTACGAGGCCGAGAGCCCAGGCCCACCATAGCCACAGGGTTATTTCCGGGGAAAGCAGACTCTGTGTGAAGAAAACCGCGCCGGCAAGGAGCAGAAACGCGAGGGCCTGACGAAGCCGGCGGGACCATTCGCCGGCTTTGGGCAGGTGGTCGAGCAGAGATGGGCGCAGAAGAATCACGACATACGGAAAGGCGAGCCCGAGGCCGACGCATAGAAATACCGCGACCAGAACCGCCGGCGCCTGTGTGATGGCGAAGGCCAGAACCCCGCCGAGAAAGGGGCCGGTGCAAGGCGTGGATAGAATGGCGGCCAAGATTCCGGATATCAGCGGTTCCATATGCCGCCCGCCGCCGAGGCGATAGGCGAAGGTCGGAACCGGCATGTCGATATCGAAGAAGATCATCGCCGCGAATCCGGCCATCAGCGCGACGAGGAACGCGATGACCGCCGGCGACTGGAACAGGGCGCCCCAGGTCCAGTGCATCAGAGCGCTGGCAGAACCGATCGCGAGGAAGAACAGCAAGGTTCCCGAGAGGAAAGCAATAGCCGCTTCCAGCCGATGCCGGGGCGCAGCGCCGGCATGATGGATGATCGTGCGTATTTTTAACGGAATAACCGGCAGGACGCAGGGCGTTAGATTGAGCAGAGCGCCAGCCAGAAAGGCCAGCGCGAGTTCACCAGGAAGACCGATGGCTGATGTCGGCATATCAGCCTGTTCCTAGACCCTGATGCTGTCATAGCGGACCTCGGTCATCATACCCGTCATCATGTGGTAGAGATTGTGGCAATGGAGCGGCCAACGTCCAGGGTTGTTGGCATCGAAGGCAATCCGCACGCTGCCCATCATCGGCGTAACCAGCACGGTGTCTCGCACAGCCCCATGGATCGGCCGACCATTCACCGCGATGACCTGGAACGTGTGACCGTGTAGGTGCATCGGGTGCGCCATCGTCGAATGGTTGACCATCTCGATTTCCACGCGCTGGCCCTTCTGGAGCATCAACGGCGTGATATGAGGCCAGTATTCCCCATTCAGTGACCAGGAATAGGGCTTCATACCGCCCGCAAGGACCATCCGGTGCACAAGATCGGGCTTGCGGGGCGGAAGCGGCGCGCGTGCGATCAACCGCGTCTCCAGAGAATTGTCGATCGGTTGCATCTTGTCGAGCCCAGTTTCCTCGATGCGAGGAATCGATGCCCCAGGTGTTGCCAGCACGATTCCGGTGCGCCGCCGTGTACCTTCCAGCCGCGCCAGAATCGGGAACGAGCCAGCATTTGGCAGGTCAACCAGGATGTCGAGCCGCTGCGCGATTGCCAGAGGAAAGCGCCGGCCCGCCACCGGGTACACCGGGTGACCGTCAACCGCCACCACATGACCGGCCAACGCGCCTAAATCGACCCAGAACTGGCTAGATGAAGCCCCATTGATAATTCTGAGCCGGACGCGCCCCGATTTTTCCACCCGAACAATTTCGGGGTCGCGCAAAGTGCGATCGTTCGCCAGAAAAGCGTCATAGTCGATGTCGTTCAGGTCCATCTTCATGCCACCCATGGATCCCATCCCGTTTTTCTTCGGCATGGTGCCCATACTCTGCATGCCTTGCATCATGCCCATCGCATTTTCGCCCGATACCTGTGGTGATGAAGATGCGGAGACGTTTTCGCTCGTAGTGGCCAAAACGTGTATTTGGGAAAGTGTTTGGCCGGTCAGGCCGGCCAGCAGCTCGTCAGGAGCCGTAAAGCTGAAATCATGCAGCATGAGCACGATCTCCTGGCGATCCTCGCGGAGTTCGATCGCATCGCGTACGATCAGCGGCGCCGTCATCAGGCTTTGTTCTTGCAGGCCTTGATGTGAATGCATCCAATAGGTCCCTGGGATTGGCGCGTAGTTGTAAGCGCGTGTAGCCGCCGGGGCGAGCGGTGGAGTCTGTGGCCAGGGAAAGCCGTCCTGGGTCCATGGCGGGAGCTGACCGTGCCAATGGATGATCGTGTGATCGGCGGTCTGATTAGCGAGCTCGACCTGGAACCGCTCGCCTGGCGCTAAAGTAAGGCCAGGGCGCCCAGCCCCATCGGATAAACGAAACACCTTCGCCACGCGACCGTTCACCTCCAGGCTGCGTGTGTCCGCGATCAGCCGGCGCCTAGGCTGGATGGCTGTAGCGGCATGGGCACCAACCGCGCTAATCGCACCCAGTGTCAGGCCACCAGCGATAAGATCACGACGATAGACTATCGTCATTTTTTCATCCTTGCTCGTAATTTACGCAGATTTCTCGATGACAGACATGCCAAAACAGCTTGCATATGGGGCGAACCATACGTTCGGTTCTGCCGCCGCAGAGGCGATCAGCTATCCCTTAGATCATTCGATCAATGGATTTTGTAACCTTCGTCCTCGATGGCCTTGATCACGGCCTCAGTTGGGATTGTCTCCGTATCGCCACCGATTTTGACAATGCCCTGATCGAGATCGACCGCGACATTCGCGCCGGGAACAATTTTCTGAACGGCTTGAGTCACGGCCCGGACACAGTGGCCACATGTCATGCCGGCGACTTTAAATTCGAGCATCACTAAACTCCGTTTCATTCGAGCGTCATGTTCTTAGAAATTGGGTTCACGCACGAGACTGAGATAGGCTCTACCACCATGGGAAGGTCAATACCCGTATGGTGCTCGCTTAAAACATCTTGACCTTACCATCATGGGAATCACCATATCGAAAGAGCTGTTGTTCGGCAGACGCTCGACAAGGGAGATTATGATGGATGCTAGAGACCAGATCACCAGGCCGACCTCCAAGACTCCGCCAGTCGATAACTCCATTCGGATCGATCTTGGTATCGAGGGGATGACCTGCGCGTCCTGTGTCTCGCGGGTCGAGCGGGCAATACAGCACACACCTGGCGTGGCGGCAGTTGCCGTCAATCTCAGCTCCGAACATGCGCAAGTCACGTTCGCGAGCACCGAAGCCGACATTGACGCTGTCGCTACCGCCGTTGAAAAAGCCGGGTATGCCGTGGCAAGCCGTGAGATTGAACTGGTGATTGAGGGCATGACCTGTGCGTCTTGCGTCGGGCGCGTGGAGCGCGCGCTGGGCAAAGTACGCGGAGTTACCTCGGTCGAAGTCAATCTGGCGAATGAAACGGCGCGTGTCAGCGGAATCGGCTTGGACGATGCGACACTGATTGCTGCGGCGGAGCGCGCTGGCTACGGTGCCCGCCTGGCCGGACAGGGCATCTCGGAAGACGACACAAAACAGCGAGAGTCACGCGCAGCGCTGGCTCATGTCGGTATCGCCGCCCTGCTGACCACACCGCTGTTCATCGTCATGATCCTGCATCTTGCCGGCAGCCCGCTTGAGTTGCCCGGTTGGGCGGAACTCGCCCTCGCCACGCCAGTGCAGTTCTGGCTCGGCGGGCGCTTCTATCGCGCCGGATGGAAGGCGGTACGAGCGGGCGCCGGCAACATGGACCTGCTTGTCGCCCTTGGCACCTCTGCTGCCTATGGGCTCAGCCTCTGGCTACTCATCCGCGCTTGGGCGACTGGAACAACACCCGCACCGCTCTATTTCGATTCCTCGACGATCGTGATCACCCTGATCCTGTTCGGAAAATGGCTAGAGGCGCGTGGTAAGCGCCAGACCGGCGAGGCATTGCGCGCGCTCACGGCACTGCGCCCGGAGCGGGCACGCCTACGTGAAGCCGACGGCAAGGAACGCGAAATCGCGGTCAACCAAGTCTCGGTAGGTGATATCGTGGTCATCAGGCCTGGCGAGCGCATCCCGGTAGACGGTGTGATCCACGAAGGCGAAAGCGCTGCCGACGAATCCATGCTGACCGGCGAGAGCCTGCCGGTGCCGAAGACGCCGGGTGACAAGGTGATCGGCGGCGCCATCAACGGCGAAGGACTGCTCGTCGTCGAAACCAGCGCGGTCGGCGCGGAATCGGCGCTCGCGCGCATCGTGCGCCTGGTCGAGAATGCACAGGCGGCGAAAGCACCAATCCAGAAGCTGGTCGATCGGGTCGCAGCGGTGTTCGTGCCCGTGGTGCTCGGCATCGCCGCGGTGACGTTCCTGGCCTGGTGGCTCACGACCGGACATGTCGAGCACGCGATCCTGGCTGCCGTCGCGGTGCTGGTCATCGCCTGCCCGTGCTCGCTCGGCCTCGCCACGCCAACCGCGGTGATGGCGGGAACCGGCGTCGCGGCAAGATATGGTATTCTGATCAAGGATGCCGAGACCCTGGAAATCGCCCACCGGATCGACACCGTGGCCTTCGACAAGACCGGTACACTGACCGAAGGTAATCCGTCGATTGTCGCGATCGACACAACGGATGGCGTCCAGGCCGAGGAACTGCTGCGCCTTGCATCTGGAGTACAACAGGCTAGCGAGCACCCACTCGCCAAGGCCGTACGCGAGCGGGCAAAAGCCGATGGTATCCGTCCACCTCAGGCGACGGATGCACGGACGCTGCCGGGGCGCGGCATGAAAGCAACCGTCGATGGGCATGAACTGGTGATCGGTTCAAGCCGCCTGATCAAGGAAAACGGTCTCGATGCCGGTGTGCTGGGGGGCCGCGCCACCGCACTCGAGACCGAAGGACGCACCGTGTCCTGGCTGATCGAGACAGGTCCAAATCCGCGGGTTATCGGCTTGATCGGGTTCGGCGATGCGTTGAAATCCACCGCGCAGCAGGCGGTAGCATCGCTGCACCGTCAAGGGTTGCGGGTAACGATGCTGACCGGTGACAATCCGGGCAGCGCCGGGGTCGCCGCCCAGGCGCTAGGAATCGACGATGTTCAGGCCGAGATCCTGCCCGCGCACAAGGCCGAAGCGATCAAGGCGCTACGGCATGGCGGGCGCATCGTTGCCATGGTCGGCGACGGTGTGAACGACGCGCCGGCGCTTGCCGAGGCCGATCTTGGCATCGCCCTGTCGACCGGGTCCGACGTCGCCATGCATACTGCTGGGATGACACTGATGCGTGGCGATCCCGCCCTTGTGAGCGACGCGATCGACATCTCCCGCCGCACCTTCGCCAAAATCCGCCAGGGTTTGTTCTGGGCGTTCATCTATAACGTGGTGGGTATTCCCCTTGCGGCTTTCGGCTATCTCAGCCCGGTGATCGCCGGCGCGGCCATGGCCTTCTCCAGCGTCAGTGTCGTTTCCAACGCACTGTTGCTGCGCCGCTGGAAGCCGGCAGAACGTGATGTTGCGATCGCTGCGCCAGGACCCCGCGTTCAATATGCGGGAACCAGCCCAACAATCCGGAAAGCCGCGTGAAATTTTCTGCATTCTCCACAAGAGAGAGGCCATTATGCCGACCATCATCAGCGACGCTGCAAAACGATCAGGCGTCTCCGCAAAAATGATCCGCTACTATGAGAGCATTGGGCTTTTACCGCAGGTTGACCGTACCGAAAACAACTATCGGACCTATAGTGAAAGCGATATTCATACACTGCGTTTCGTCCGACGGGCACGTGACCTCGGTTACTCGATCTCGAATATCAAACACTTACTGTCGCTCTGGCGCGATCAGCATCGCGCCAGTGCCGATGTGAAGCGCATAGCGCTCGATCACGCCAACTCCCTACGTCACAAAATCACCGAGATGGAGGCGATGCTTCAAGCCGTCGAGCATCTCGCTGAACATTGCCGCGGTGATCACCGGCCGGATTGCCCAATCATGGACGATCTAGCCGTAGGGCTCACGGCGCCAACGCGCGGCCCGGGCATTCGTGCCCACCAGGGCACACACGGCAGATACGCATCTCAAAAAGGATTGCGCGCGTGATACCACTATGGCTTACGATCGTCTCAATACTCTCACTGATCGCCGCGTTTTCATCCGCGGCGCTGATCATTATTGATCTCCGAAAACGGCCTCAGCCGATGGCCGTGATGAACCCGGTCTGGCCGATTACAGCGCTTTATTTCGGGCCGATCGGCCTCTGGGCCTATTATGCGCTCGGACGGGCCGCGAAGCCGCAATCAGCCGAAATGTCAGGACATAACGGCCATCACCATCACGATGGATCGGATCAGCCCTTCTGGATCTCCACTTTCATCGGCTCGACCCATTGCGGCGCCGGTTGCACGCTCGGCGACATCATCGCGGAGTTTCTAGTCTTCTTCACCGGCGCCGCCTTTGTCGGCTCGACCTTCGGCACCGAACTCGTGCTGGACTATGTCTTTGCCTTCACCCTGGGTGTGGCGTTCCAATATTTTTCAATCGCACCGATGCGCGGTCTCGGCCTGAAGGATGGCATCATCGCTGCGGTCAAGGCGGATTTTCTGTCGCTTACCGCCTTTGAAGTCGGGTTGTTCGGCTGGATGGCGCTGATGCGTTTCGTGTTTTTTGGACCACATCTGCACCCCGATAGCCCGGTCTATTGGTTCATGATGCAGATCGGCATGATTATCGGCTTCGCAACCACTTACCCAATGAACTGGTTTCTCGTCCGCGCAGGAATCAAGGAGGCTATGTAACTGCCATGGCTCAAACGTCGCCGTGATGTTCTTTCTTCTCGGTCATGTGATCTCTCTGGGTGCCCGAGCGCCGTGTCTGGTCGTGGAGCTACCTTGTTAATTTTGACAAACAAAATCTATGCGCGCTTTGAGACTCGAAACAAATCATAGATTTTGCCTACAACTTTCTGCTCAAGTGGAGTTCCCATTTTGGATTTTGTTGTCGTTTGGCCACATTTTAACCCAATCCTCGTTCGGTTCGGGCCGCTGGAAATCCACTACTACGCCCTTGCATATATCATAGCTCTGATCATCGGCTGGCGGCTATTACGAAGGCTCGCGCGGGCACATCCCCCGGTGGCGACCGGCGAGCAAATCGACGATTTCCTCGCTTGGGCGACGCTCGGAGTCGTCCTTGGTGGCAGGATCGGGTATATCCTCTTCTATCGGCCGATTTTCTATTTTCATCATCCAAACCAGATCTACGCTGTATGGGATGGCGGGATGAGCTTCCATGGCGGTTTCATTGGCGTCGCCGTCGCGATCCTAATCTTCTGCTATCGCCGCGGCATCGATCCGTGGCGCTTTGCTGACCGGGTCGCAGTACCGGTGCCGATCGGCCTATTCCTCGGGAGAATTGCGAACTTCATCAACGGTGAACTTTGGGGACGCCCCGCACCTTCCTGGTTCCCATTCCGGATGATCTACCCGGAGTCAGGTTCCGATGTGCCTCGCTATCCATCTGAACTCTTCGAAGCCTTTCTTGAAGGTGTTGTGCTATTCGTGGTTCTGCTGGTCGCCTCACGTTCCGAGCGGCTGCGGCGGCAACCAGGCTTTCTAGCTGGTATGTTCGTGATGGGCTATGGCGTCATGCGCTCAATTGCGGAGAATTTTCGCCAGCCGGACTGGTTTCTCGGCTATTTCGCGTTCGGCCTGACCATGGGCCAAATCCTCTCACTACCGATGATCGTGGTCGGTGCCGCGATGATGTGGCGCGCCCACCGTGCGGACCAAGCGGACCAAGCGAACCACGCAGTTACAGTCTCCACGCTTGAATAGTCCATCTTCGGAGATTCAGGCAATTTTTGATTCCTAGTCAGCCATTGCCTTTCATGCCAGATCTGCTCAAAACTCGCGCACTGCACGCTTGAGGGAAGTCACCCTGACTTTTCAACATCGGCCTGGACGTCCCCGCGGTCCCGCAAAATGCGCGTCGTCAAGTATCTTCCAGACCGCTACTATAAGTGACTAGCCACGTCTCCTGGCTTTAGGGCGCGCCTCGGTTTGCCGCTGCGCTTGACGCCGGCGATGCCCCTCCAGCGCGCTCTGTAGCCGCGCCCGGGCGCTCCGGTGCGCGGCCTCGATCAACGGCCGCGCCCGTTCCCAGCCCGCCGCCACGGCTGCCCGCACGGCAGGGGCCGCCCGCTCGATGCGGGCCAGCGCCTGACCCTTATCCTCGGCAGCGCGAGCCATGGTTTCAGTCAAGCTTCCTTGCGCGCCAGCACGGGCCTGGGTGCGCGCAAAGCGCTGGGACAGGTCAGAGGGCAAGCCGGCGGCCTCGCGTTTCTCATCAGCGGCCAGCCCTTTGAGGAAGGCGCGGGCGGCATTGCGGCGGGCCTCCTCGCCGATCTTCACCAAATCGAGCGCATTGGTCTTTTCCGGCTGGCGCGCGATGTTCCGCGTCCAGTTCGTCCAGATATCGTGCTCGCGGATCGGACGCGGATCACCCAACGGCCGCCGCCCCGCGATCTCCTGACGCTCGGCGCCTTCCGAGGTCAGCCAGTAATCCCGCTCCCGGTGCCTCGACCCGGATACATAGGTCTTGAAGCCGTCCGTGGTCTGCGAGCCGCCCGGTGTCACAAAGATATGCTCGGTCGTGGTGATGCCCTGGGCGGTGTTGGTGGTCATGGCATAGCCGTAGGCCAGCCGCATCCGGCCGGTTTCCTTGTCGGCCAGCGTGTCCCATTTCACAAAGCCCTCGCGGCCATGGTCGTTCCGCAGCACCAGCCCCTCGTCACGGATGCTGGTGATTTCGAGGATCGAGCCGTTATCCCCGATCGCGCCCTTGCCGCCATCCAGCATCGCGGCGTTGGTTCGGGCGAATAGCCGGATTTTTTCGCCAGTGGCGATCGGCATGGCGTAGTGCTCGCCGGTATTCTTGTCGATCGCCGCCAGCGTCATGCGGCTCTGCCCCAGCTCGCCAGAGGCCAGCAGCCGTTGCCGGATCGCCTCGCCAATCGCGCGCGCGTCCTGATTGGTCGGTGTGCTGATCGAAAGCGTAAAGCGCGGCCGGTCAGCGTTCGCGGCCCTACGCTCATCCCAGAGCGCGGCGGCCCGCGCGATCACCTCGCTATGACCGCCGGCGACGATCCCGGCCGTGCCGTCCTGCCGCTTCATGTCCAGCGCCTTGCCAACGGCTTCGGCGCCGCCTTTGCGCAGCAAGCCCGCGATTTCGCGCGCGCGTTCATTGGTCTGCCGCACGCTGCTTTCGATTGAGGGCACCTCGCCCAGCCCTTTTTCGAGAAGGCCGATCACCTGGCCCGCCTCGATCGACTGGCATTGCTTCGGATCACCGATCGCCACCATGCGGAACCCGTGCCGCTCCTGAAGCCGCAACAGATCGAGCATCTGGCGCGTGCCGATCGTGCCCAGCTCATCGATCACCACGACGCTGCGGCTGGACAAATCCAGCCGGCCGCTCTCCACCCGGTTGATGAACACCGACACGGCCGCGATCGTGTCACGCCCGCCGGTCTCGGCCTCGGTCTTCAGCCCGGCCTCGCGCAACTCGCGCGCCTGGCGCCAGCCGAGGCTGATGCCGTGAATATCCGCGCCCTGGTCACGCCACGCCGCCACCAGCGGCTTCAACAGCGTGGTCTTGCCAGCCCCGGCCGCACCGATCCCCACCGCGAACCGGCCGCCCATGCCGAGATGGTCGATCATCCGGCGCTGCGCCACGCCATGTTCGCCGGTGAAACTTAACCCGCTCGCCGCGATCCCGCGCTTGATCTGGGCCGGGTTGAGCGTGCCGCGCCGGTCCCGGCCCGCCTGTGCCGCCAGCTCGACCAGCGCGCTCTCCTGCTCGACATGGGTGCGCGTCGTCAGCCTGGTTGTGGTGATCTTCACATCCGGGTTGTCCGGGTCATCCCGCACGGTCTCGACCGCGATGATCTGGGTGCGCGCGGGCTCACCGTTGCCGCCAGCACCGCCCGTCTCGACAACCCCGCGCGCCCGCAACCGCGCAATCACCCGGTCCACATCGCCGCCATCCTTGATGCCGGCCGCCACCAGGCCACGCGCTGCGGCAACCCGCTCGTCCTCGTCCTTGATGACCGCCCGCCGGGCAAACTGCTCGCCCAGCACCCGCGAAGCGGCCTCATAGGCCCGGTCAAGCCGGGCCGCTTCGGTCAGGTTCTCCGCCAGTGCCGCGTCCTGCAGAACGCTCTTATGCTGGTAGCCGCGTTCCTCCGCCTGGCGCCGCCAGCTCGCGAAGTCGCTCATGTCGTCGGCCTTGGCACTGCGGCTGGCAAAGGCGCCGCCTTTCAGCAGCTTGATCCGTTCGTCGCCGGTCATGCGGTCCCACTCCGCACCCACCGAGGCGGCATAGGCTTTCGCGTCGGAAAGGGCATCGCGGGTCCGCTTACTGAACGCCGCCCGGATCTCCTCCGGCACGGCGCTGAGCCGCGCCGCGCCGGTGGTTCGGTCCAATTCTATACTGGCCCCCGCCCGCCGGAGATTCTGGGCGAGATGAGCCTGGTAGATCGCCCCCCATTCATGAATGCGGCCGTGCATCTGCATCGTGTTCAGCGACACCACACGGCCGCTCTCGGTGACGATGACATTCGGCACCGCGACATGCGTATGAAGCTGCGGATCACCGGCCACCTTCACGGAGACGATCTCGGTTTCCGTGCGGCCGTCCGCTGTCTCGCGGGCGATTTCGATTGTGGGGCGGGCGGTGTAGTGATCAAAGGTGATCCACCCGATGCGGCCCTGCTCAGTGCCTTCCTTGCCGCCTTTGCCCTTTCGCGCCTGGCCAATGACCTGCTCGATCTCAGCCATGGTCGCGGCCACCGCATCCTTGTGCGCCTGGGCAAGCTGATTGCGCTCCGCCTCGGTCGGCGCGAAGGCCCACGCCAACGAAATCGTCTTGTCGGCCGAGAAGGTAAAATCAACGTAGCCGATCGGGGTTTTCGAGCGGTTCACCGCGTTCCGCCAATCGGCCGCATCCAGCGCCGCGCCATCCGCCCGCTTGCCATCAAGGATGTTGGCCCGCTCGGTCTCGGAAAGGCCGTTTCCGTCCTTGGCCCCTAGCGCCTTGTAGAGCCGCACAAGCTCGGGATGGGGGGCAGGCTGGTTCTGTTCGGCCTCTTGGGCTGGCGGACCATCCGGCGCCGCGCTGGGAGAGGCGGGCGCCAGCTTCGCCTCGATCCGCGCCCGGTCGGCCGCACTCGACGCCTCGGCCACCGCCAGCGCCTGCCGCAAACCGGCGGCTCCGCCCGCGCGCAAGGCATCGGCCCAATCGGCGCCCTTTGCTTCGCCCGCGACATCAGCCGGCGGCTCAAGATAGACCGCCTCGCCACCATTGGCCTCGATCAAGGCCGCGGCCTTGGCAGCCGCCTTCTGCCCGGCCTCGCCAACATCACGGCCATTATGGAGGCGGGCATTGTCGCGATCGGCCAGCAGCGCAACCGGCGTCGAGCCGCTGAACTGCCCGGCCCAGGCCACCAGGCCGCCGGCATTGTACCCGACAACACCAGCCTGCCGCGTTGCCTGCACCACACTGGCGACGGTCTCGAACCCCTCACCGGCAACGCGCGCCTGCTCATGACCACCAATCGGCACCGCCGCGCCAGCCGGCGGATGCAACAGCCAGGCGCCCGAGGCCCCCAGCATCCGGCGGCCGATTTTTGCTCCGCCCTCGGTCAGATAAGTGCGCTGCACGCCGGTCAGCCGCACCCGGCCGTCCTCATCCTGGCCAAACATCGGCGTCAGCATCACCACCGCCGCCCCGGCCGCCACTTCCGCCGAATCATAGTTCGGATGCGGCCGGACCAGCCGCACATGGCTCATCAGCCAATCAGCATCGAGGCCGCGCCCGCTGAGATACGCACGGGCTGACGCCCGCATGCCTTCGGCCTCTTCCACGCGCGCCTCATGCGCCGCCCGCTGCCGCAATTTCCGCCCCACCGACCCGCGCAAATTCGGCTCGCGCAATTCGCCCGCGCCCGGAATCGCCTCATCCCAGAGTTTCCCGGCGATGCTCTTGCGGAGAGCATTACGCCGCACCTCGGCCGCGCGCGCCGCCCTGGCCGCCTCGGGGTCCAGCTCAACCGCCTCGGCTTTGACCCCCAGCCGCCGCACCAGGCTCTCGAACCGCCCGCCTTCACTGGCGGCAAAGTCGGTCCATTGGCCGGTGGTGGCGTTGACCGAAACCGTCCAGTTTTCCCCTCCGCGCCAGGTCGCTTGCAGCCGCAACCGGCCGCCACTTGTCCGGTAGGGCACACCGGCAGCATCAAGCGCCGCCGCAACATCGATCGCGCGCGGTTCCGCTGGCCTCTCCTCGGCCGCCGGGCCACGCGGCGGCGCCGCAGGTTCACCGCCCCGCGCAACATCCGCCTGCCAGTCGGCCGACAATTCCGCATCGCGATCATCCCCACCCGCTTCTTCCATCGGGGGCGGTGCAAAATCATCCGGCCAGGGCGGCGGGCCGTCTGGTGCGTGCCCCAGCTCGCCAAGCGCCGCCGCTTCGGCGGCAAGGGCTGCGTCGCGGTCCTCCGCCTCGACCATCTCGGGCGCCACCGGCGCCGCGTCCTGCGCACGGGTTGAAGGCGGCGCCTCCACGGGCGCGGCCGGCAGATCGGACCCATCAGCCCGTTTGCCGGCAAGCAGGTTTTCCAGCTCCGCGCGGGTCGGCAACCGCATCGGATCAAGCCCGAACACCTCGGCAAGCGGCGTCACCGCGCGCTGATACTGTTTGCCCGCGATCTTCTCGCCATCCGCCCGATTGCCCGCCAGCAGCTCGGCAATCTCGTCACGGGTCAGCGGGCGCGAGGTGTCGATCCCCAGCGCGGCAGCAACGGCCGGGTGCATGTCGCGCCGGGGCTCGGGAATGGTGCCAGGGCGAGCCGCGTCCGTGGCGGTGGCCGCCGCGTTATCTTCCGCCGCCTCGGTGCCCGGCTGCCAAAGGCCGCCCTCGGCCGTCATGCCGCGCTGATAATACGCCGCCATGTCCTGCTCGAAGCCCGGCAGCGTCATGGTCATCAGGTGGTCCGCCATCTTCCCGGCGGCACCGGATGAGCTTGAGGCCGCACCGGCGCGGAACGTCAGCACGTCTCTCCGCCCGCCTCGGACTGCGATCCGTCGTCGCCTGACTCTAGCGCCGTGGCCAGGCCGCGCATCACCCCGGCCTCAACCTCGGTCCCCAGCCGGTCCAGCGTCGTGCCGATTTGCAGGAGCGCGGTGGTCTGATCGCGCAGCGCCCCGGCAATCTCCGCCAGGGATTCCTCAAGCGGGCTTTCCTCCGAAGGGGTCGCCAACTCGATCAACCGCGCCAGCATTTGGCTGTGCGTGTTCTGCGTCTCGATCATCAGCCGCAGCGCCTGGATGACGGCATCGAGGCGGTCATCTTTCGGGGGCATCGGGGCGGTTTCGGGCTCGGGCATCGGGCGGAACTCCTGCCCACCAACCTAGCGCCATTGCCCCTTGCGTCGCAAGCTCCATAGGTGCAATGGTCTGTAACTCCTTCCTCTCCTGCCACCTGGTGCATTCATGACGGTTCATTGGCGGATACATAACGCGAGTCATGACGGAATAATGACGAAATCATAGCGAATTATAGACGCTAATATGTCTGATTATTGTCGAAATATCGTCGCATTTCATGCCAGAACATTGACGTTCAATTGGCAGGATCGGTAGAATCGCCTCGTCATGCTCCCGGACATCGACCTTGACGCCCTCGCTCAAGCCGCCTCTACAGGAGGCCGAACCCGCGCGCCGCTCGTGATCTGGATGTGCGAGCACCACGACGAGTTCGCCGCCCTCCTCGACCGGCAGGGCGTCAATTGGAACCGGATCGCCGCTTTTTTCTCAGAAAACGGTTATGCCGGTGCCGGCGGGCAACCTCTGACCCCAAGAACCGTGCGGTCCTATTGGGGGCGGGCGCGGAAACTCATCGCCCAGCGACGAGCCAGGGAACACGATCAACCAGCCACCACAGACGAATGTCAGGCCCTCGGCGGCCCCGCCGCGCCAACAGAGCCGGCGGCACCGGCAGCACCTAAATTTCAACCATCATGGATGAGAAATGAGGGCCGGGGTGTTTCCGCAGCAGAACGCCAGGCCCTCGGCGATCCCACCGCACCGGCTGATCCAGAGGTCAAACCAGAACCTAGATTTAAGCCTGTCAGATTACGAAACGGAGGGCGCGGCGTTTCCGCTGCGGAACGCCGCGCCCTCGGCGATCCAACTGCTCCGGCCGATCCTGACGATCCGAAATGGAGAGGCGACAAATCCCGATAGGAGAATTTGATGACTGAGGCCCCCTCATCAAAAAAGAAGCCCACCGGCACGCAAAAACCCGCAACCCCCGTATTCCGCCCCGGTAGCTCGACCGCCGGGCTCAAGCCGGCAGAAATCAAGCCACTGCTGACCAGCGAGCAAACCCGTTCCAAACCCGTGGCTCAGGGCCTGGATCTTGCCGATCGGCCCAAGATCATCCTGACGGCTGGCCGGGGCAAAACCGGCAAAACCACCTTCCTGCGCTGGATCGTCGAGATGGCAACTATGGAAAATAAAGCCCCACTTTTGGCCGATATCGATCCAACCAATGCAACCTTCTCGACTTTTTTCGAGGATGTTTCCAGACCAGATACATTCAACCAGACCGCTGTCCGCGACTGGCTGCAAGACTTCATGGAATATGCCATCAAGGAAAAGCAAACCGCCGTCATCGATCTGGGGGGTGGAGATACGATCCTGCGCACCATAGCCGCAGAAATGCCCGGCTTCGATGCAATGATTGAGGAGGCGGGCCTGGCCATGGTGATGTTCTACCTCGCCGGCCCGCATCCCGAGGATTTAACCCCGGCCGCCACGCTCGGCGCATTGGGCTTCAAGCCTCGCGCTCGCGCGTTCGTGCTCAATGAAGGCGTGACACCGCCGGGGCAATCGCGCGATCAGGTATTCAGCCGCGTGATCTCCTCCAACGTCTATCGCGATGAAACAGCGGACGGTGCCCTCACCCTCTGGATGCCGCGCCTGCACGCGGCCGAGGCGGTCGAGGCTCGCACCGCGAGTTTCGTCGC